>QBMB01000018.1:25202-60863 GCA_003241965.1 Burkholderiales bacterium
GACACGTCGCTGCCGAAGACGATGGGTGGGTGGCCTTCCGGCCAGTCGCGCTGCTGACGCTCGGCGTCTTCCAGAAGCGGTATCCACACGTGCGACTGGAATGGCAACAGCTTCTCGAACGCGAAGCGGCGCAGCAGGCCAGGAGCGATGTTGAGCGCGATTTGCGCGGCCTCGATCACCACCGTGCCGCTGCCGCAGCAGGGGTCGTACAGCGGCACGATGGCGTCCAGCGGCTGGTCGACACACGCGTCCCAGCCGGTGGCGGCGATCATGGCCGCAGCCAGGGTTTCCTTCAGCGGCGCGTCGCCCTTGTCTTCTCGCCAGCCGCGTTTGAACAGCGGCTCGCCCGAAGTGTCGATGTACAGGCTCACCGTGTCGGTGGTCAGGTGCACGTAGATGCGCACGTCGGGCCAGGTGGTGTTCACGCTGGGTCGCTCGCCGCGCTTCTCGCGGAAGCGGTCGCAGATGGCGTCCTTCACCTTGAGCGCAGCGAAGTTCAGAGAAGTCAGCGGGCTGTGCTGCGCGGTGATCTCGACCTTGATGGTCTGCGCCGGCGTGAACCAGATCTCCCAGGCCACGTCGCTGGCGGCGTGGTAGAGGTCTTGTTCGCTGCGGTACTCACCGTGCCAGAGCTGCACCAGCACACGCTGCGTGAGGCGGCTGTGCAGGTTCAGGCGCATGGCGTCGCGCCACGAAGCATTCAAAGCCACACCGCCGCGCGCCTTGTGCGGCGCGTCCACGCCGGTGATGCGTTTCACCTCGGCGGCGAGCATGTCCTCCACGCCGGCGGCGCAGGGGAGAAAT
This sequence comes from Burkholderiales bacterium, assembly GCA_003241965.1. Lineage (GTDB taxonomy): Bacteria > Pseudomonadota > Gammaproteobacteria > Burkholderiales > Burkholderiaceae_C > Hydrogenophaga. Next base: position 26,007 of record QBMB01000018.1, read on the forward strand.
ATCTGGAGCTGGTTCAAAGTGTTTTTCTGAGATTGGCGGGCGCGATACGCAGCGCCTCGCGGTACTTGGCCACGGTGCGGCGCGCGCACTCGATGCCCTGCTCGCGCAGCAAATCGGACAGCTGGTTGTCCGACAGCGGCTTGGCGGCTTCTTCGGCGGCGATGAATTGTTTGAGCAGCGCACGCACGGCCGTGCTCGATGCGTTGCCACCGGTTTCGGTACCGAGCGACGAGCCGAAGAAGTACTTGAGTTCGTAGGTGCCGAAGGGCGTGGACATGTACTTGGCGGTGGTCACGCGGCTGATGGTGGACTCGTGCAGGCCGAGCTCGTCGGCAATCTCGCGCAGCACCAGCGGGCGCATGGCGAGTTCGCCGTGCATGAAGAAATTGCGCTGGCGTTCCACGATGGCGCTGGACACGCGCAGGATGGTGTCGAAGCGCTGCTGGATGTTTTTGATGAACCAGCGCGCCTCTTGCAGGCGCTGCTGCATGGCGGCGTGGCCGGCTTCGCCGCCGTTGTCGCGCCCGCCGCGGTTCTGGCGCATGGCGCTGGCGTACACGTCGTGCACGCGCAGACGCGGCATCACCTCGGGGTTGAGCAGCACCTTGAAGCCTCGGCCGGCGCGCGTCACCAGCACATCGGGCACGACCACGTTGCGCTCCACGTCCACGAAGCGGCGGCCCGGCTTGGGCTCCAGCCGGGCAATCAGGCCGAGCGCGGCGCGCACGGTTTCGTCGTCCAGTCCGCACAGGTTGCACAGGCGCTTCACATCGCGCTTGGCCACCAGCTCCATGGCCTGCCCGCAAATGGCCAGCGCTGCGCGGGCCTGGGGCGTGTTGCGCATCTCCAGAATCTGCAGGCGCAGGCACTCGGCGAGGTTGCGTGCGCCCACACCGGCGGGCTCCATGTGCTGCAGCAGCTGCAGGGCCATGGCCAGGCGCTGTTCGAGTGCTTCGCGTTCTTCCAGCCCTTCGTTGGGGTTGTCGGTTTCCATGCGGCCCGAGAGGGCTTGCCAGGCCGCGGCCAGCTCGGCCAGCGTGTCTTCGATGTAGCCGTCATCGCTGAGCGATTCGATCAGGAAGTACAACGCAGCGCGGTCTTCTTCGGACAGGCGCAGGCAGCGCGCCTGGTCGTGCAAATGATCTTGCAGGCTGATGTGCGCGCGGGCCAGATCGGCGGCGCTGGCGGTGTCGTCGTCGCCCGACGAATTGTTGTTGCGTGCGGGCGCGTCGCCGCCCCATTCGCTGTCGTCCGGCGCCATCTCCACGGTGCCGTCGCCCTCCCAGCTCTCTTCCACCGGCGTGGCGCCATCGAGCTTGCCTTCAAGCGCATCGCCCTCGCTGGACTCGCTGCTGGTGCTGCTGCTCGATTCGCTGCTGGAGAGCATCGGGCCGGGCGCCTCGGGCAAGTCGGGCGCCACCGAGGCTTCGGCGATCTGCTCGCCCGCACTCACCGGCACATCGGTCTGCTCCAGCCCGAAGGTCTCGCGGTCGGCCGCGTCTTCGGAGCGTTCCAGAAACGGGTTCTCGTCGAGCATCTGCTCGACCTCCTGCGCCATCTCCAGCGTGGAGAGCTGCAGCAGGCGGATGGATTGCTGCAACTGGGGCGTGAGCGCCAGGTGCTGCGAGACGCGCAACGACAGGCCTTGTTTCACAGGCCTCCCCCCCGCCGCGCTGCGCGCGTCCCCCCCAGGGGGGCGCACCCTGGGACCGGCAAAGCCGGATCCGCGGGAGCCCTTGATGGGGCACCTCGCGCCGGTGAAATTGCACAGCAGTGCAACCGGTGGCTGGTTTTCATCACATCCGGAAATGTTCGCCGAGGTACACCCGGCGGACATCTGCGTTTTCCACGATTTCGGCCGGCGTGCCGCTGGTGAGCACGTGGCCGTCGTTGATGATGTAGGCGCGGTCGCAGATGCCCAGGGTCTCGCGCACGTTGTGGTCGGTGATGAGCACGCCGATGCCGCGCGACTTGAGGAAACCGATGATCCGCTGGATCTCGATCACGGCGATCGGGTCGATGCCGGCGAAGGGCTCATCGAGCAGGATGAAACGCGGGTTGGTGGCGAGCGCCCGGGCGATCTCGACCCGGCGGCGCTCGCCGCCCGAGAGCGCGGGTGCGGGCGAATCGCGCAGGTGATCCACGTGCAGGTCCTTGAGCAACTCGTCCAGCCGGGCCTCGATGGCCGCCTTGCCCAGCGCCTTGCCGGCCTCGTCCTGCTGGAGTTCCAGCACGGCGCGCACGTTGTCGGCCACATTGAGCTTGCGAAAGATCGATGCCTCCTGCGGCAGGTAGCCCAGGCCCAGGCGCGCGCGGCGGTGGATGGGCAGGTCCTGGATGGGCTGGCCGTCGAGCAGGATCGTCCCGGCGTCAGAGCGCAGCAGACCGACCAGCATGTAGAAGGAAGTGGTCTTGCCCGCGCCGTTGGGACCCAGGAGACCGACGACTTCACCTTTGAAGACCGCCAGCGACACGTCCTTGACCACCTTGCGGCTGCCGTATGCCTTCTGCAGGCCCTGGGCTTCCAGCCGGCTGATCTCGGGCTGGGTGGCGGCGCGCTTGGCCGGCCTGCGCACCGGCTCCGACGACGTTGCCGTCACTGCTTGCCCTCACCGAGCTGGTTGCTGGGTCGAAGATTGGCCGGTGGTGCCGGCGTGGGGGCAGGGGCACCGTCCTTCGGCACGGGGGTGAGCATGGCGCGCACGCGGCCGGTGGGGTTGTTGGCGGTGCGGTTGGCCACGCCACCGTCCACCGTGAAGACATCGGTGGTGTTGTTGTAGACGATCACGCTGCCGGTGGTTTCGTCGTTGAGCTGGGTGCCCTTGAAACGTTTGAGCACCGCGTCTCCCACGAAGCGCACGGTGTCGGCCTGGCTGTCGTACTCGATGCGCTGGGCGGTGCCTTCGATGAACTCGTCCACCAAGTCGCGCTTCTGGCGGAAAAAGCCCGGGCTGCCGTTGACGGTGCCGAACTGGTTGCCTTGGGCGTCCTGCCGGACTTCGACCCGGGCACCGCGGATCACGATGGTGCCCTTGGTGATGACCACGTTGCCGGTGAAGATGCTGGTCTGGCGCGCGTCGTCGTAACGCAGCGCATCGGCCTCGGCGTTGAGTGGCAGGCTGCGATCGGCCTTTTCGGCCTGCGCCGCACCGGCCAACAACAGGCCGGCCAACAGGCAGATGCCTGGCCAGAACGATGGGCGGCGGGGATGCGCAGGGGTGTTGAAATGCATGGTGTTTGAGGGCACGAAACTTGCATTCATTGTAGCCACGTGATGCGACCCGCAAGGGTCAAAAGCCCGCTTTACCGGGACTTTTCTTGAATCACAGCAAGAAGTTGCCCCAAAGACAAAGCCCGCCAGAGGCGGGCTTTGTCTTTGGGGGTGCAGATGTCAGACCTTGCGGGCTTCGGCGATCAGGGCGTCGGCCACCACCAGGGTGCGAGGCCCCTGGCCATTGACGTAGAAACGACCTGCGACACCCAGTGAGGGCGTGCCTTCAACGCTGTAGGCATCCTGCAACTGGGTGGCCTTGGCCGCCAGCGGCCCGGCTGCGCCGTTGAAGAACTCGTTGAAACGGGCCATGTCCACACCGCCCTGTTTGTCGATCCAGGCGGTGATGGCGGCCTGTGTGGTGAGCGGCTGGCGGTCCACATGGATCGCCTGGAACACCTTGGCATGCAGCTTGTCGACCAGCTTCATGGCTTCGAGCGTGAAGTACAGGCGCTGCATCGGCTGCATGGTCGGGCTGAAGGCCACCGGCATGCGGCGCACGTTCACGTTGGCCGGCTTCTTCTTCATCCACTCGTCAAAGATCGGCTCGAAATTGAAACAGTGGATGCAGCTGTAGGCGAAAAACTCGACCACCTCGACCTGGCTGGCCGGACTCTCCACCGGTGCCGGACGGCTCAGGCGGACGAAGTCGGTGCCTTCTTTCGGTCCCACGCGCTGGGCCAGCGCGGGCGTGAGCGTCAGGGCGCCTGTGGCGGCCAGGGCGGTGGTGCCTGCCGCCAGCAGGGACCGGGAAAAATCGCGACGTTGCATGGATTCAGACTCCTTGGTTGGACTTGATTGGGGCTGACACCGGCGCTTTAAGTTCCCGCCGGACCATCTCGACAGTTCAGCGCTGCACGCGCACCAACGCTGCTTCGACACCGTTGGTCTGCAGCTGCTCCTGCGTGAGATCGGCCAGGGCTTTCTGGTTGAACGGCCCCACCCGCACGCGGTACACGGTTCGACCCGCTTGTTCGCGCTCACTCACGTCGGCATTGATGCCCAGCATGGCCAGTTTGGCGCGTTGGGCCTCGGCGTCTTCGGGCGTGCGGAAGGCTCCGGCCTGCACGAAATAGGTGAATGGATCGGCGCCAGGCGCCGCAGCAGGTGCACTGGCGGCGGCAGGTGCGGCGGCTGCGCCGGCCTGTGGCTGCCCGAGCCGGGACTGCACCAGCTCACCCAGCGGATCGGCCGCCGGTTTGCTGCCCGCCGCCGGTACTGGCGGCAAACCTTTGCCGTCGGCTGGCGGCACCACGATGGCGCCAGCGCTCTCAGGCGCAACAACGGCGGCTGGGGCGGGAGCGGTCGCCGCATCGCCGTTGAGCACCTTGTTGGGGTTCCAGCCTTTGTTGCGTTCGGCTTCGAGCGCGTCCTGGCCGGCGTTGCGCGACACGTTGCGGTCGACAAACGGGATCGGCACGCGCGTGACGTAGACCGCCACGGCAAGTGCAATGCCCAGGCCGACCAGCAGGCCCACCACGAGGCCGATCAGGGTGCCGCCGAGCGAACTCCGGGACTTTGCAGGTTTCTTTTTCATCGCTTGTTTTGTCATCACATTTTCTGCGGGGCACCGACGCCCAGCACTGCCAAACCATTGTGCAACACCTGTGCGGTGGCCGCGACCAAAGCAAGCCGCGCCGTCTTCACCGCCAGATCGTCCACGAGGATGCGCTCGGCGTCGTAATAGCTGTGGTAACTGGCTGCCAACTCGCGCAGGTAGAAGGTCACGTCGTGCGGCGCCAGGTCGCGCGCGGCGTCGCTGAGCATCTCGGGGTATTTGGCCAGCAGCAGCATCAGGGCCTGGGCCGGTGCGCTGTCCAGCGCCGAGAGGTCGGCGTCTTTCAGCGTGGCCACATCACCGCCCCAGCTGGCCAGCACCGAGCAGATGCGCGCGTGTGCGTACTGCACGTAATAAACCGGGTTGTCGTTGTTCTTCTGAACCGCCAGGTCCACGTCGAAGGTGTACTCGGTGTCGGGCTTGCGGCTGAGCAGGAAAAAGCGCACCGCGTCCTTGCTGGTCCACTCGATCAGGTCGCGCAGCGTCACATAGCTGCCGGCGCGTTTGCTGATCTTGACCTCTTCGCCACCCTTGACCACGCGCACCATGGTGTGCAGCACGTAGTCGGGGTAGCCAGCGGGGATGCCCACGTTGGCCGCCTGAAGGCCGGCGCGCACGCGGGCAATGGTGCCGTGGTGGTCGGTGCCCTGGATGTTGATGACCTTGGTGAAGCCGCGCTCCCATTTGCTGATGTGGTACGCCACATCGGGCACGAAGTAGGTGAACGAGCCGTCGGACTTGCGCATCACGCGGTCCTTGTCGTCGCCGTAGTCGGTGCTCCTGAGCCAGAGCGCGCCGTCCTGCTCGTAGGTCTTGCCCGCGTCGATCAGTTTCTGTACCGTGGCCTCGACGCGCCCGCTGGTGTACAGGCTGGACTCCAGGTAATAGTGGTCGAACTTCACCGCGAAGGCCTGCAGATCCAGGTCTTGTTCGTGGCGCAGGTAGGCCACGGCGAACTGGCGCATGCCGTCGAGGTCGTTGATGTCCCCGCTGGCGGTGAACGTGCGGTCATCGGCCTTCACGGTCTTCTTGGCCAGGAAGTCGGCCGCGATGTCGGCGATGTAGGTGCCGTTGTAGGCGGCTTCGGGCCACTGCGGATCGCCCGGCTTGAAACCCTGTGCGCGCAGGTGGGTGGAGGTGCCCAGCGTGGCGATCTGCACGCCAGCGTCGTTGTAATAGAACTCGCGGTGCACGCTCCAGCCCTGGGTCTGGAACAGGCTGCAGATCGCATCACCCAGCGCAGCCTGGCGGCCGTGGCCCACGTGCAGCGGGCCAGTGGGGTTGGCCGAGACAAATTCCACCATCAGCTTCTGGCCGTTGGGCTCGGCAATGCCGAAGCGCACGCCGGCACCCAGCACCTCGCGCACGATCTGCTGCTTGGCCGACGGTTTGAGCCGGATGTTGATGAAGCCGGGGCCGGCGATGTCGATGTCGGACACCCACTGCGCGTATTCGGGGCGGGCCAGCAGTGCGGCACGCAGGGTTTCGGCCACCTGGCGCGGGTTGAGCTTGAGCGGTTTGGCCAGCTGCATGGCCGCAGTGCTGGCGAAATCGCCGTGCGCCGCCACCTTGGGCGACTCGAACGCCGCGCGCGCACCGGCGCCGGGCAAAAGTGTGTCGAGCTCGGCGGCAAGGCCGTCGAGCAGTTCCTGTTTGATCTTGAGCATGGGCTGAATTTTAGGCGGCCACACCCGCCCTCATGGTGGAACGGGGCGCAGGTGCTGCGCAGCCGCCGCCTTCACCGCCGCCGTGAGCCGCTGGGCCGAGAGCGACTCGTGTGCCCAGTGCTGCCAGTACAGCACCACGTCCACGGTGGCGTCGGGCAGGATTTCCTGCAGGCCGGGGCGGGCGGCCAGGTGCTGCTCGGGCACCATGCCCCAGCCCAGGCCGAGCTCGATGGCGGTCTCGAACGCCTCCACGGCGGGCGCGAAGTGGCGTGGGTAGTTGGGCTGGCGCAGACCAAAGTGTTGCTCCAGAAACGCGTCCTGCAGTGCATCCTTGCGGTTGAAGATCACCGCCGGCTGCGCCAGCATTTTGTGGATCGACACGGCGCCGCGCGGCGTGCGGCAGCGCTGCGCCACGGCGGGTGCGGCCACGCAGCGGTAGCGCATCACGCCCAGCGGCTCGGACACACAGCCACGCATGGCGGTGGTGAGTGTGGTCACGCAGCCGGTCACGTCGCCGCTTTTGAGCGCATCGTGCGTGTGGTCCTGGTCGTCGATCAGGATCTCCAGCAACAGGTGGTGGCGCTGCAGCAAGGCCGCCACACCGGGCAAAAACCAGCTGGCCACCGAGTCGGCATTGATCGCCACGCCCAGGGTTTGCCAGCGCACGCCGCCCCTGGGCTGCGCGCCGCCGTGCAAGCCGTCGAGCAGATCGGCCTCCATCAGCCGCACCTGTTTCACATGGCCCAGCAACGCCTGCCCGGCCGGCGTGGCGCGCACCTGCTTGCCGCGCACCAAGAGGCGCTGACCCAGCGTGTCTTCGAGCGATTTGATGCGCAGCGAGACCGCTGCCAGCGTGATGGAAAGGGCCTTGGCGGCCGGGCCGAAACCGCCGTGTTCAATGACAGCGTTGAGGGCTTCGAGTTGGCGGGCGTCCAGCATGCTTGAGGAAAACTCAACCCGACGGGGTTTGGTCGGGTTCAGTTTAAGCCGGGAGGGCTCCTCGGGGCGGTGGGCAGCCCCGTCAGTGGAAGGCCGCTGTTGTCCTTGAGGCCCACGCCGGTGAGGCCCAGGCGGCGGCTCTCGCCCAACAACCAGGCCAGGCGGCGTGCGGCGGTGTCCAGGTCCTGCCCGGCGGGGCGCACGTTGGAAATGCAGTTGCGCTGGGCATCGCTGCAGCCCACGCGCGGCGCGTGGGTGAGGTAGATGCCTACGCTGTCGGGCGAGCTCAGGCCCGGGCGTTCGCCCACGACCATCGCCACCGCCTTCGCTCCCAGGCGCTCGCCCACCTCGTCGGCCACGGCCACGCGCGCCTGGCGCACGACCAACAGCGGCCCCAATCGCAGCGCAGGGTCAAGCGCTCGGCGGATCGCGCCCAACAGCGCTGCACCGTGTTGCTGGATGCCCAGCGCCGAGAGGCCGTCCCCGAGCACGAGCACGAGATCGGGGCTCTTGGCAGGCGCCGAGCCGAGCCGCTGCACGCTCGCGTCGTCGAGCCGCCGCCCGAGGTCGGGCCGCAGCAGGTACTCATGGCGGTCACGCGCCTGGCTGTGCAGCAGCAGCGGCGCGGGCCAGCCTTGTTGCTCAAGCTCGGCGCACAAGGCTTCGGTGTCCAGCGGCAGGTGGATCGCGTCGCGCGCTTGCGCGTGGGCGAGTGAGAAATCAAGCAGCTCGCGTGTGGGCAGGCTCACGCCGGTGCGCCCGAGTGCGATGCGCGCGGTGGTGTGCTGGCGCAGGTGCGCCCAGAGGTCGCGGGCGGGTGTGGTCATGCGGCTTTGGGCAAGGTCCAGAGCGAATGGGGCAGTGCCGGCTGGCGGGGCGCGGGCAGCAGCTGCCCCTGCGCACCCGTGAGGCCCACGCGCTGCAGCCAGGCCTCGAACTCGGGCGCGCGTTTGAGGCCCAGCAGCTCGCGCAGCACCAGCGCGTCGTGGAACGAAGTGCTCTGGTAGTTCAGCATGATGTCGTCGGCGCCGGGCACGCCGATCAGGAAGTTCAGCCCCGCGGTGGCCAGCAGCACCATGAGGTTGTCCATGTCGTCGCTGTCGGCTTCGGCGTGGTTGGTGTAGCAGATGTCGCAGCCCATGGGCAGGCCCAGCAGCTTGCCGCAGAAGTGGTCTTCGAGCCCGGCCCGGGTGATCTGCTTGCCGTCGTACAAATACTCGGGCCCGATGAAGCCGACCACGGTGTTGACCAGCAACGGCTTGTAGCGCCGCGCCACCGCGTAGGCGCGCGCCTCGCAGGTCTGCTGGTCCACGCCATGGTGGGCGTTGGCCGAGAGCGCGCTGCCCTGGCCGGTTTCGAAATACATGACGTTCTGGCCCACCGTGCCGCGTCCCAGCGCCTGCGCCATGGCATGGGCCTCGTCAAGCAGCGCGAGGTCGATGCCGAACGAAGCATTCGTCGCCTGCGTTCCGGCAATGGACTGGAACACCAGGTCCACCGGCGCGCCTTGCGCCATGGCCTGCATGCTGTTGGTCACGTGGGTGAGCACACAGGTCTGCGTGGGGATTTCGCCGCGCGCCAGCACGTCGGCCAGGATGTGGTTCAGGCGCACCAGGTCGGGCACGCTGTCGGACACCGGGTTGATGCCCACCACCGCATCTCCTGCGCCGTGCATCAGGCCGTCGATCATGCTGGCCACGATGCCGGCGGGGTCGTCGGTCGGGTGGTTGGGCTGCAGGCGCACCGAGAGGTGGCCGCGCAGGCCCTGCGTGTTGCGAAACCGCGTGATCACCTCGCAGCGTTTGGCCACCAGCATCAGGTCCTGGTTGCGCATGAGCTTGCTCACCGCGGCCACCATTTCGGGCGTGAGGCCGGGCGCCAGCGCGCGCAGCACCTCGGGCGTGGCCCGAGGCGAGAGCAGCCAGTCGCGAAAGGCGCCCACGGTGAGCGAGGCCACGGGTGCAAAGGCCAGTGCGTCGTGGCTGTCGATGATGAGCCGCGTGACTTCGTCTTCTTCGTAGGGAATGAGCGCCTCGCTGAGGAACTCGGACAGGGGCACATCGGCCAGCACCCAGCGTGCGGCCACCCGCTCCTGCTCGGTGGCCGCGGCCACGCCGGCCAGGCAGTCGCCTGAGCGCAGCGGCGTGGCCTTGGCCATCACCTCGCGCAAGTTGGCGAACCGGTGGCTGCGTCCTCCCAGCGTGGCGCTCAGGTTCATTCCACAGTGCCGAGCATGGCGTCCATGGGCGCTGCGTCGCGCTGCCCGCTGGTCAAGTAGAAGTACAAGTAGGCCAACGCCATGAGCGCCAGGAAGAGCACGGTGATCATGGCGTTGAAGTAGACCACCGCCACCAGGCAAACCACGCCGCAAAACAGCGCGATGGCCGGGAACACCGGGTAGAACGGCGCGCGGTAGGGGCGATCCAGCTGGGGCTCGCTCATGCGCAGCTTGAACAGCGAAGCCATGGACACGATGTACATCACCAGCGCGCCGAGCACGGCCATGGTGACGATGTTGGCGGTGAGCGGCAGGCCGCCGAAAGTGACCCACTGGTCGCTGAACACGGCGATCACACCGACCACACCGCCGCCGATGAGCGCGCGCACCGGCGTCTTGAAGCGCGGGTGCACCACGGCAAAGTAGGCTGGCAAGTAGCCAGCGCGGGCGAGTGCAAACATCTGGCGAGAGTAGCCCAGGATGATCCCGTGGAAGGAGGCGACCAACCCGAACAGACCGATCCAGATCAGCATGTGCAGCCAGCCGCTGGACTCGCCCACCACCATCTTCATGGCCTGGGGCAACGGGTCGTTGAGGTTGGAGAGCTTGGTCCAGTCGCCCACGCCACCGGCCATGATCATCACCAGGAAGGCCAGCACGACCAGGGTGAGGATGCCGGTGATGTACGCAATGGGGATGGTGCGGCGCGGGTCCTTGGCTTCTTCGGCGGCCATGGCCGCGCCTTCGATGGCCAGGAAGAACCAGATGGCAAACGGGATGGACGCGAAGATGCCGGCCCAGGTGCCCATGGTGAAGGTGTCGGAGCCGGCCCAGCCATTGGCGGTGAAGTTGGCCAGCGACCAGCCGGGCGCCACCACGCCGGCAAACACCAGCAACTCGCCCACCGCCAGCAGGGTCACCACCAGCTCGAACATGGCGGCGATGCCCACGCCCAGCGCATTGAGGGTGATGAAGATCACGTAGGCGCCCAGGGCCGCCACCTTCGGGTCGAGCGATGGAAACTGCAGACCCAGGTAAGCGCCGATGGCCAGCGAGATGGCGGGTGGTGCGAACACGAACTCCACCAACGTGGCGTAGCCAGCGATGAAACCGCCAGTGGGCCCAAAAGCCCGCCGCGCGTAGGCGAACGGGCCACCCGCGTGGGGGATGGAGGTGGACAGCTCGGTGAAGCTGAAAATGAAGGTGGTGTACATCAATGCCACGAAGATCGTGGCCACCAGAAAGCCCAGCGTGCCGGCGCTGGCCCAGCCGTAGCTCCAGCCGAAGTATTCGCCCGAGATCACCAGGCCCACGGCAATGCCCCACAGGGAAAAAGCGCCCAGCACGGGCTTGAGATCCCGCGACACCTGCTTGGGAGTTGTTGACATGTTGTTGCTCGCATCTGTCACCCGAAACGGCTCGGGCAGCCCGCTGGCATCTTGTGCGGGGCGGCTCGCGAGTCGGTATCCCGTTTGGGCAAGCGGCACACGGGCGGGAGCACTTTTTCCGATTTGGGATAGCGCGCACCTGGAATCAGCAGGCGGTGGCATGAAACTTGATGTACACCTCGCGTTGGGAAAACCGCCGGGAAGGAGAGCGCCATGATGGTGCAGCCAGACGCTGCCGCTGCTTGCTTTCGCGTCAAGCGAACGCAGAACGTGGACATCCATGCCCGCAACCTCGCGTCGTGGGAGCAACACTACGAGCAAACGTCACGCGGCAACTTTTGCGGTGAGGTGCGCGAACTGCTCGACCACGACCTGCAGGTCTTCGAAGAAGTCGCCAGTTGCGCCACCAGCCAGCGCTGCCGGCCCTGGCGCGGCGGCGTGTGGATCGGGCTGGCCGTGCCGGAAACCGATGGCGGCCTGCGCTTCATGGGCCGCCCCTCGCATGGCCTGCAGCTCATGCTGGCCGGCGGCGACGAACCCTTCGATCTGCAGGTACCCGCCGGCCACGGCCTCTATGGCATGGTGCTTGAAGAAGCGCAACTGGCCCACCACGTTCAAGCCCTGCACCAGCAGCCCTGGCCCGAGCACCGCGCCGGCGTGCCGCGCGTGCAGGCCATCACCGCCCTGCAGCGCTACCGGCTCGCGGGCATGCTGCGCGAGGTGCTGCGCTGCCTGCAGGAACAGCCCGAAGCCCTGAACCACGACGCCAGCCGCCGCACCCTGCGCGAAGCCCTGTTGACCGTGCTGTGCGACGTGGTGGTGCCGCAAACCTTGAGCGAAGCCGTGAGCCCGCGCCAGCTGCGCCGCCAGGAGCTGGTGCACCGGGTGCGCGAGCTGGTGTTCGAACACCCGGAGCAGCCCCTGAGCGTGGCCGAGCTGTGCACGCGCCTGCACGTGACCCGGCGCACGCTGCAAAACGGCTTTCAAGAAGCGTTGGGCACCAGCCCCGCCACCTACCTGCGCACCGTGCGGCTCAACGCCGTGCGCCGCGCCCTGCGCGAGGGCGATGCCCCGGCCACCATCGCCGACACCGCAGCCCGCTGGGGCTTCTGGCACATGGGCCACTTCTCGCAGGACTACAAGGCGCTGTTTGGCGAAACGCCTTCGCAGACGCGGCAGCAAGGTTGAAGGGTTACAGGCGCCTCGGCGAGGCGACGTTCTGAAAACTTGGTGCGGCTTCGAACAGACCCACCCCCACCAAGTCCCTAACCTCGGGTCCAGCCCATCAACATGGCTGCAATCCCCCAACGCTGCCCCGTGCAGCAACTTCGAAGGTTTCTCATGAACGTTTCGCGCGCCATCACCGCTTCCATCACGGCCCTGGTCATCGCTGGCAGTGCCGGTTTGGCATTCGCCCAATCGAACACCTCGAGCTCGCCTTCCACGCCTGCACCGGCGGCAGCCAATCAGCAACCGCCCGCCGTCGGCTCGAAACCCATGGAAACCAAGCCCCGCACCAAGACCAAAGCCCAGCGCAAAGCCGCCCCTCGCGCAGAAGGCAACAACACCTCCAGCTCGCCCTCCACGCCAGCACCGGCTGCAGCCAACCAGGCTCCACCCGCCGTCGGCTCCACCCCCATGACGAGTTCGACCGGCAGCGTCGCCATGCCCGACCGCACGCCCCCACGCACGACCGGCAGCAACACCTCCAGCTCGCCCTCCACGCCAGCACCAGCCGCAGCCAACCAGACGCCCCCACCTGTCGGCTCCACCCCCATGACCAAGTGAAGGCAAGCACGTCGATGACCAGGTCTGTCGCTCGCACAGACCTTCACTGACGCGCCCGTTTCGTCGCCCTGCGCGCCCCCCGAGACCTGTGGTCCGGGGGGCGCTCTTTTTTTCGCGCCCCCGCTGCACACCCCGCCCTGCGTGCAACCCGAAGGAATCGTCGAGCATCCCTTGACTCAATTTTTACTTGATCAAATATAGTTTTGATTGATTCAGTTTAATTCTCCGGGCTGAACAGGCACACTGCCTCCATTCACCCGTCTCGCCTTCGCGAGCATCCACGGTTCCCGGAGCAGCTCGTCATGACACTCGCCTTCCTCTCCCCCACCTTCACCGCCGGCATGGTGCTGAGCATCTCGCTGATCATGGCCATCGGCCCGCAAAACGCGCATGTGCTGCGCATGGGCCTGCAGCGCCAGCACCTCGGGCTCACCGTGATCACCTGTGCGCTGGCCGACGTGGTGCTCATCGGGCTGGGTGTGATGGGTCTGGCGCAGCTTGGCGGCCTGTCCGACAAGTTGCTCGGTGCGCTGGTGGGTGCGGGCGTGCTGTTCCTCGGCGTCTACGGCTGGCAGGCGTTCCAGCGTTTCCTGCACCCGCGTGTGCTCCAGCTCGAAGACAACGCCACCGTGGTGGCCGAGCCGGTCTCGCGCCGCCAGGCCGTGCTCTCGGCACTGGCTTTCTCGTGGCTCAACCCGCACGCCTGGCTCGACACCGCGGTGCTGATCGGCACCGCCTCGCTGGCCTATGGCCAGGGCAGCAAGGTGTTTGGCCTGGGCGCGGCGGCTGGTTCGGTGGTGTGGTTTCTGGCGCTGGGCGTGGCCGCCTTCTGGCTTGGCCGCCGGCTCAATTCGTTGCATGTGTGGCGTGCGCTGGACGGCCTGGTTGCGCTCATGATGTGGGGCACGGCCATCTGGCTCCTGACCAGCCTGGTCTGAACCCCTGAGGTCTTCCATGTCCACTGCACCGCGCGACGCCGATGCGCCCGTGACCGTTTTCGGTCCCGACTTTCCCTTCGCCTTCGACGACTGGATCTCCCACCCGAAAGGCCTGGGTGAACTGCCCGCCGAGCGCCTGGGGCAGGAGGTGGCCATCGTGGGCGCCGGCATGGCCGGCATGGTGGCGGCCTACGAGCTGATGAAGCTGGGCCTCAAGCCCGTGCTTTACGAGGCCTCACGCATGGGCGGGCGGTTGCGCTCGCAGGCTTTCGAGGGCACGCAGGGCGTGGTGGCCGAACTGGGCGGCATGCGCTTCCCGGCCTCGGGCACGGCCTTCTTTCACTACGTGAGCCGCCTGGGCCTGAAGACCCGGCCATTTCCCAACCCCCTGACCGCGGCCGCCGGCTGCACGGTGATTGATCTGGAAGGCCAGACGCACTGGGCGCGCGAACTCGCCGATCTGCCGCCGCTGTTCACCGAGGTGGCGCAGGCCTGGGCGCAAGCGCTCGAAGAGGGCGCGGGCTTCACCGGCCTGCAGCAGGCGCTGCGCGAGCGCGATGTGCCCACGCTCAAGGCCCTGTGGGACCGGCTCGTGCCGCTCTGGGACGACCGCACCTTCTACGACTTTGTGGCCACGTCCGAGGCCTTCGCGAAGCTGTCGTTCCACCACCGCGAGGTGTTCGGCCAGGTCGGTTTCGGCACCGGCGGCTGGGACTCGGACTTTCCCAACTCCATGCTGGAAATCCTGCGCGTGGTGCTCACCGGTTGTGATGAGGACCAGCACCTGATCGAGGGCGGCGTGCAGCAGGTGCCGCTGGGCCTGTGGCAGCACGCGCCTGCTGCCGATGAAATGCGCCACTGGCCCGCCGGCACCACGCTGGCCAGCCTGCACAACGGCGCACCGCGCGCGGGCGTCACTGCCATCAGCCGCGCGGCGGGCAACCAGCTGGCCGTCACCGACACCTGGGGTAATACGGGCACCTACCCCGCCGTGCTCACCACCTGCCAGAGCTGGCTGCTCACCACGCAGATCGCGGTGGAGGAGTCGCTGTTTTCACAAAAGCACTGGATGGCGCTGGACCGCACGCGATACATGCAGTCGTCCAAAACCTTCGTGATGGTGGACCGCCCGTTCTGGAACGACCTGAAGGCCGACGGCTGGCCGACCCTGGGCATGACGCTCACCGACCGGCTCACGCGCGGCACCTACCTGTTCGACAACGGGCTGGACCAGCCCGGCGTGATCTGCCTGAGCTACGCCTGGATGGGCGACGCGCTCAAAATGCTGCCGCACGGCACCGAAAAGCGGGTGCAGCTCGCGCTCTCGGCGCTGGCCAAGATCTACCCCGATGTGGACATCGCCAGCCACATCATTGGCGACCCGATCAGCGTCTCGTGGGAGGCCGACCCACACTTTCTCGGTGCCTTCAAGGGCGCGCTGCCCGGCCACTACCGCTACAACCACCGCATGTACAGCCACTTCATGCAAGGCGGCTTCGCGAGCGCCGAACGCGGCATCTTCATCGCCGGCGACGACGTGTCGTTCACACCCGCGTGGGTGGAGGGTGCGGTGCAGACCTCGCTCAACGCGGTGTGGGGCATCGTGCACCACCTCGGTGGCAAGTCCTTTGCCGACAACCCCGGGCCGGGCGACGTGTTTGCCGAGCTCGGACCGGTGGCGTTGCCGGACTGACGCATCACAAGCCGTTCACCCTGAGCCTGTCGAAGGGTCGAAGCCCCGGTAGAGTGTTCAACATGATCCAACGACGCCATTTCACCGCCGCCACCTCGCTGGCCCTCGCCAGCCCCATCGCGCTCTTCTCCACGCGCGGCCACACCGCGTCCAGCCTGCAGACCCAACTGCAGCAACTCGAAGCCACCGCTCAGGGCCGCCTGGGTGTCCACATCATCGACACCGCCACGGGCCTGAGCCATGGCCACCGGATGGACGAGCGCTTCATGATGCTCAGCTCTTTCAAGCTGGTTGCCAGCGCCTTCGTGCTGGCGCGGGTGGACCGAGGCCAGGAATCGCTGGAGCGGCGCATCACCTTTGCCAAGACCGATCTCGTCACTTACTCGCCCGTGACCGAACGTTTTGCTGGCACCGCCGAGGGCATGAGCCTGGGCGGCCTGTGCGAAGCCACCCTCACCACCAGCGACAACAGCGCCGCCAACTTCATCCTGGACAGCTTCGGCGGCCCGGTGGCGCTCACTCGCTTTGCGCGCGAACTGGGCGACGACACCACGCGCCTGGACCGCCGCGAGACCGAGCTCAACACCGGCACCGCCGCCGCCCTGCTCGACACCACCACCCCGCGCGCCATGGCGCTCACCCTGCAGAAACTGCTGCTCGGCAACGCACTCTCACCCGCCTCGCGCCAGCAACTGCAGCGCTGGCTGGTGGCCAACACCACGGGCGACAAACGCCTGCGCGCCGGCCTGCCCAAGGGCTGGCGGGTGGGCGAAAAAACCGGCACCAACGCCACCGATGCCAACGACATCGGCATCGTCTGGCCCGCCAACGGTCGAGCACCACTGATCATCACCGCCTACCTCGCCGAGAGCACGGCCAGCAGCGCGGTGAAAGAGGCCGCGCTGGCGGGTGTGGCACGGCTCGTGGCCGGTCTCGCGGGCTGACCACCATGCCCACCGACAGCCTCACCCTCGCACTCTGGCAGAGCCCCTACGCAGCCAACACGGCCGACGCCCTGGCGCGGCTCGACGCCACCGCCGCGCAAGCCCGTGCGCAAGGTGCCGAGCTGCTGGTCTGCCCCGAGATGTCGCTCACCGGTTACCAGATCGGCGCCGCTGCTGTGGCCACGCTGGCCGAGCCGGCGGAGGGCGCGATGGCGCAAGCCGTGGCAACCCTCGCGCAGCGCCACGGCATCGCCATCGTCTACGGCTACCCCGAACACAACCCGCAAGGCCGGCCGTTCAACGCCACGCAGTTGATCAGCGCCGACGGCCAGCGCATCGCGAACTACCGCAAGACCCACTTGTTCGGCGGCATCGACCGCACCCAGTTCAGCCCCGGCCCGCAAGCGCCTGCGGTCTTCGACTGGAACGGCTGGCGCCTGGGCCTGCTGGTCTGCTACGACATCGAATTCCCCGAGCCCGCGCGCGGGCTTGCGCTGCAAGGCGCCGACGCCATCCTCGTGCCCACAGCCAACATGCTGGCGTTCGACGAGGTGCAGCGCGTGCTGCTGCCCGCCCGCGCGTTGGAGAACCGTGTGTTCGTGGTCTACGCCAACGCCTGCGGGCAGGAAGGCGACACCACCTACGGAGGTCTCAGCACCGTGTGCGCGCCGATGGGTGAAGTGCTCACGCAAGCCGGACGCGACGAACAACTGGTGCTCGGCACGTTGACGCGCACCGCGCTGCACACCGCGCGCGCCAGCAGCCCGCTGGGCGACCGGCGAATCGACCTGTACTGAACGCTCAATCGCGAGCGCGGCCGAACCCCAGCCCCGCTGCCGCCACCAGCACCGCACCCAACATCACCCAGCCCTGCGCCGACCCCATGGTGGCCAGCGTCGCCGCGCTCACCGCACACCAGGCCAGCGCACCCCCTCGCAACATCCCCAACAGAACCCGGGTGGCGCGGGTGCCAGCATCGGCACACAAGAGCACGCCCAGCGTGGCGATGGCGGTGGGGTCCGGCGCCAATCCCAACACTTCGGCCTGCACCCACGGTCGGCCCGTGGCCAGGGCCAGCAGCGGGTGCACAAACACCGCCCAGAGCAGCAGACCCAGCCCCACCCGGAGGCGCACTCGCCCCGTTGTCAACGCCAACGAAGAGCGCGTGGACAGCACCAGCAAGCCACTCGCCAGCGCACCGAAGGCCCAGGCCAAGCCCTCAGCCGCCCAGTTGATCGCCGCGTAGCGTTGCCACAGGAACGCCCACGCCACAAAGGCGCAACTCAAGGCCAGCACCGTGGCGGCGAACCGCAGCGTGCCGGGCTTGCCTCGCCACAGACCCACGGCAATGGCCAGCCCCGCCACAACGGCCAGCACCTGCGCCGGCCACCACGCCTGGTTGTGCAACTCGAACCGCCGCCAGTACGTGCGCGGCGCGAACATCAGAAAGTCTTCGGGCCGGTAAGTCCACCATTCGCTCATGTTGAAAAACCGGGATCGGTCACAGCGCAGCCACGTCACGCGCCATGCGCTCGCGCAGCGCCGCATCGGGCATGGGCCCCAGGGCCGCGCCCATGTTCTGCCGCAGGTGCGCCACCTGGCTGGTGGCCGGGATGGCACAGGTCACGGCGGGGTGCGACACCACGAACTTGAGCGCCACCTGCGCCCAGCTGTCGCAGCCGATCTCGCTCGCCCAACCGGGCAGCGGGTGGCGCGCGAGCTGGTCCAGCAGGGCCCCCTGGCGAAAGGGCCGGTTCACCAGCACGGCGATACCGCGCTCCTGCGCCAGCAGCAGCAGCCGCTGCTCGGCCTCGCGATCGAGCAGGTTGTGGGTGAGCTGCACGAAGTCGATTTTTTGCGTGCGCATGATGCGCTCCAGCTCTGCGTGACGCCGACCTTCCGAGGTGCTGATGCCCACGTAGCGCAGGCGCCCGGCCGCTTTCATCTCCAGCAGGCGGGGCAGGTGTTCTTCCCACGCGAGCAGGTTGTGCACCTGCATCAGGTCGAAGCGCGGCACGCCCCAAAAAGCGCGCGAGGCCTCCATCTGCGCAATGCCACGCGAGACGTCTCCGACCCACACCTTGTCGGCCGACAAAAGCGCGGCCGGGCGGCCCAACTTCGCCAGCGCATGGCCGATGACCGGCTGGGACGAGCCGTACATGGGCGAGCTGTCGATCAGACGCCCGCCGGCAGCGAAGAAGGCGCGCACCACCTCGGCACAGGCGTCGCGCGCTTTCGGGTCGTTGCCCACGTTGAACGTGATCCAGGTGCCCAGACCTACCGCCGGAATGGCCTCGCCGCTGGACGGAATGCGGCGCACCAACACCGATGCGGCTGTGTTCGGCTGCGCCAGCGCGGGCCAGGCGAGCGGTGCCAGCGATGCGGTGGCGGCGGCCAGCCAACGGCGGCGGTTGGGCCTGGGCGGCTGAGGAGTCGGCATGCCTTGTTTCCCGAGGATGAAGAAGCCTGTGGGATGCGGCGCGCTCGTGCGAAGTTCCGACCCGGCCAGGCCCTCTGGTGCGCCCGCCGATGGCGCGGCCGTTAGCACCTTCGAATTACCCCGCTACAATTTTCACCCGTCCACTGCTCCAACACCCCAGGGCCTGCATGAGCAGGCGCTGACGGTGCATCCCCATGAACAACGACAACCCGGCACCCGAACGACATGCGTGCGACGTTCTCGTGATCGGCGGTGGGCCCGCCGGCTCCACCGTCTCGCCCCTGCTGGCCGAGAAGGGCCACCGCGTGGTGCTGCTGGAGAAGGCCCACCACCCGCGATTCCACATTGGCGAATCACTGCTCCCAGCCAACCTGCCCTTGCTTGAGCGCCTGGGCGTGGCCGACGCGGTGCGCGCCATCGGACAACACAAGCCAGGCGCTGAATTCGTCTCACCCCACCACGAACACACGCAGACCTTCGAGTTCGCCGATGCCTGGGACAAGTCCATGCCATTTGCCTACCAGGTGAAGCGAGCCGACTTCGACGAGATCCTGATCCGGAACGCGCAGAGCAAGGGCGTTGAAGTCCACGAGGGCTGCAAGGCGCGCTCGGTAGAGTTCCTGCCCGAGGGCGGTGTGCGCGTGCACGCCGAACACGACGATGGCCGCACCACCGTGTGGGACGCGAAGTTCCTGGTGGACGCCTCGGGGCGCGACACCTTTCTGGCCTCGCGCTTCAAGATCAAGGAGCGCAACCCGCGCCACAACAGCGCCGCTGTGTACGGCCACTTTTCCAACGCGCGCCGCAACGAAGGCGAGGCCGCGGGCAACATCACCATCTTCTGGTTCGACCACGGCTGGTTCTGGTTCATCCCGCTGAACGACGGCGCCACCAGCGTGGGCATGGTGACCTGGCCGTACCATATGAAAACGCGCGCCGGGCGCAGCGTGGAGCAGTTCCTGATGGACAACGTGGCCACCTGCGCAGGCCTGGCCGATCGGCTGAAGGACGCCCACCTGGTGACACCGGTGGAAGCCACGGGCAACTTCTCCTACGCCGCCCAGCGCAACCACGGCACCAACTACCTGATGCTGGGCGACGCCTACACCTTCATCGACCCAGTGTTTTCCTCAGGCGTGTGGCTGGCCATGAGCGGTGGCGAACTCGGCGCGCAGACCATCGACACCTGCCTGCGCCACCCCGGTCAGGCACGCGGTGCGCTCAAGCGCTTTGACCGCCAGAGCCGCCATGGGCCCAGGGCCTTTTCGTGGTTCATCTACCGCGTCACGAATCCGATCATGCGGGACTTCTTCATGGGTCCGCGCAACATCTTCCGCGTGAAGGAGGCGCTGCTCTCCACCCTGGCCGGCGACGTGTTCGGCGGCGCGCCGATCGGGCGTTCGCTGCTCGCGTTCAAGGCCCTGTACTTCGCCGCCAACGTCATGCAGCCCCGGCGCGCGTTCGCCGCCTGGCGCAACCGGCGTGCCAACATCCGTCCGGTGGACGACTCGGCCCTGGCCCAGACTCCGTGACGCTGCACCACACGGCCTGGCCAGCACCGGGCGCCCCCGGCAACCTGCTGGGGGGCGTGGCCATCGGTGATGTTCCCTCAAAGCCTGCTGTGGATTGGCCGCTGCAGCACCTGCGCGCGCCATTGCTCTCTGCCGGCGCGGCCAGCCTGCACGAGGTGTGGCGCACCGACGAACCCGTGGCGTCAGGCCACAGCGAAGGCATCCAATGGCGGCGCAGCGCCGATGTGCTGATGGGTGTGATCGAGCTGCCGGAAGACGCAGGCAACGACACGCCGCTGCAGGCGGCCAGCCAGCTCGTGTACGAGCGTGTGTTCGCCCTGCTGCGCGCGCAGGGTACGCCCCACCTGTGGCGGGTGTGGAACTACCTGGCCGACATCAACGGTGAATCGCATGGGCTGGAGCGGTACCGGCAGTTCAACCAGGGTCGGTACACCGCCTTTGTGCAGGCGCAGCGCGACACCGGCGGACAGGTTCCCGCGGCCTGCGCCATCGGCGTGGCGGGGGGTCCGCTGTCGGTGGCTTTTCTGGCCGGCACTTCGCCGCTGGTGCCGCTGGAGAACCCGCGCCAGGTCAGCGCCTGGAACTACCCCGCGCAACATGGGCCACGTGCTCCCTCTTTCTCCCGCGCGGCGCTGGCCTACCCGCGCGGACAAGAGGTGTTGTTCGTCTCGGGCACGGCCAGCATCGTCGGGCACGAAACGGTGCACCCCGGCGATGTGGCCGCGCAGTGCCACGAGACCGTGCGCAATCTCGAATGCATCGTCCGGGAGGCCAACCGCGTGGCCCGCTCGGCCCAGCCGTTTTCACTCGCCGGGCTCAGCCACCGCGTCTACGTGCGGCACGCGGGTGACGCCGGCACCGTGCGGCGCACGCTGCAACCGCTGCTGCGCGGTGCGCCGTTCGTGTGCGTGCAGGGCGACATCTGCCGGGCCGATCTGCTGGTGGAGATCGAGTCCCAGGCCCTCCACCCGCTGGACCCGGCATGAGCGCTGTGAACCGGCCGACCTCGCTGCTGTGGAAGGTGTACGAACACGTTGCAATGGTCGTGGGCCTGGGCACGCTGGCGGTGCTGTGCCTGAGCTGGTTGCCCCTGGCGCTGGCGCTGTACCCGGTGCTGCCAGGCGCCATGGGCCGCTGGCTGGGCCGCCAGGTGGTCATGCGGGGCTTTCGCTTGTATCTGGGCGTGCTGCGCCTGCTGTGCGCCTGCCGCTTCGACCTCAGCGCCATCGACGCGCTGCGCGACCAGGGGCCGATGGTCATCGCGGCCAACCACCCTTCCCTGCTCGACGCGGTGCTGATCACCTCGCGCCTGCCCAACGCGGTCTGCATCATGAAGGCCAGCCTGATGGACAACCCCTTGTTCGGCGCGGGCGCGCGCATGGCGCGGTATGTGCGCAACGACAACCTGCTGGGCGCCGTGCTGAGATGCCGGCGCGAGCTGCGACAAGGCGCGCAGCTGGTGATCTTCCCTGAAGGCACGCGCACGCTGGGCTACCCGGCCAACCCGCTCAACGCGCTGTCGCGCTCGACCGCGCTGATCGCCATCAGCGCCGCCGTGCCGGTGCAGACCCTGATCATCGAATTCTCCAGCCCCTACCTGGGCAAGGGCTGGCCCCTGTGGCGCAAGCCCACCCTGCCGCTGACCTGCAGCGTGCGCCTGGGCAAACGTTTCGAAGCGCCCCGCGATGCGCGGGCCTTCACCACCGAGCTCGAAGCCTACTTGCGTGCCGAGCTCGCACAACCCACAAGCCCATGACCCCACCCAGCACCACCCACCTGGTTCTCATACCGAGCTACAACCCCGGCCGCAAGGTGCTGGCCACGGTGCGCGCCGCGCGCGCGCAGTGGACGCCGGTGTGGGTGGTGGTGGACGGCAGCACCGACGGCTCGGCCGACTGGCTGAGCACCGAGGCCACCGCCGACCCGGGCCTGCGCGTGCTGGTGTTGCCGCAGAACCAGGGCAAGGGCTCGGCCGTGCTGCACGGCATCACGCTGGCGGCGCAGGCCGGCTTCACCCACGCGCTCACCATGGACTCCGACGGCCAGCACCCGGAGACCTTGATTCCCGACTTCATGGCGGCATCGCAAGCCGCGCCGGGTGCCATGGTGCTGGGCAAGCCGGTGTTCGGGGCCGAGGCGCCCGCGCTGCGCGTGAACGGGCGCAAGGTCTCCAACGCCTGGGCCAACCTGGAAACGCTGGGCATGGGCATCGGCGACTCGCTCTACGGCTTTCGCGTCTACCCCATCACGCCGCTCATGAAAGTGATGCGCAGCACGCGTTTCATGCGCCGCTTCGACTTCGACCCCGAGGCCGTGGTGCGCCTGTGCTGGGCTGGCGTGCGCCCGATCAACCTCGCCGCCCCGGTGCGCTATTTTTCGGCGCAGGAAGGCGGCGTGTCGCACTTCAAATACCTGCGCGACAACGTGTTGCTGACCTGGATGCACACGCGCCTCTTCATCGGTTTCCTCTGGCGACTGCCGCTGCTGGCGTGGCGACGACTGAAGGACTGAACCCACCATGAACACGACCGAAATTTTCCTGATCGCGATAGTGATCATCTTCACCGTGCCCTGGCTCATCTGGCGCGTGGCGCGCACCGACTACTGGGCCCCGCTGGTGGTGGTGCAGATCATCACCGGCATCCTGCTGGGGCCGGGGGTGCTCGGCCAAGCCTGGCCCGAGGCCTACCGGTTCGTGTTCAATCCCACCGTCATCCAGTCGCTGAGCGGCATTGCGTGGTGGGCGGTGATGCTGTTCGTGATGATCGCGGGCGTGGAGCTGGATTTGCGCCAAGCCTGGAAAGACCGGCGCGACAGCAGCATCACCGCCGGCCTGGCGCTGGGCACGCCGCTGCTGCTGGGCTGCGCCGCTGCGCTGGTGTTGCTGAGCCAGTCCGGCTGGGTCGGCAGCAACGCGCGGCCCTGGCAGTTCGTGCTGGGCGTGGGCATGGCCTGCGCGGTCACCGCCCTGCCCATCCTCATCTTGCTGATGGAGAAGATGCATGTGCTGCGCCAGCCGCTGGGCCAGCGCATCCTGCGCTATGCCAGCCTGGACGACATCGCCATCTGGGGCGTGCTCGCGCTGATCCTGATGGACTGGCAGCGCGTGGGCAAACAGGCGACGTTCATCCTCGCCTTCGTCGTGCTGAGCTGGGCCTTCCGCCACCTGATGCGCCGCCTCCCCGAGCCCGACCGCTGGGCCGTGAGCCTGATCTGGCTCGCGCTGTGCGCCTTCGGTGCCGACTGGTGCGGCCTGCACTACATGGTGGGCGCGTTCCTCGCCGGCGTGGTGATGGACGCGGAGTGGTTCGATCAGGAGAAGCTCGACCTGCTCCGCCACCACGTGCTGCTGGTGCTGATGCCGGTGTTCTTCCTCTCCACTGGCCTGCGCACCGAATGGGCGGTGGGCGGCGCGGCGGTGTTCGGCGCAGCGGCCCTGCTGCTGGTGGCATCCGTCAGCGGCAAGCTGCTGGGCGTGCACGCCGCCGGGCGCTGGCTGAAATGGCCCCCGGGCGAAGCCTCCATCATCGGCTGGCTGCTGCAGACCAAGGCCCTGATCATGATCATCTTCGCCAACATCCTGCTGGACAAACAGGTCATCACCAACGAGACGTTCACTGCGCTTCTGCTGATGGCGGTGGCCAGCACGATGCTGACGGTGCCGATGGTGGCGCCGCGGCTGCGTCAGGGCCGCAGCGAGAACCCTGTCGAGGTCAGGCCATCGCCCCATTGATGGAGATGACCTGCCCGCTCACATAGGCCGCCTTGTCCGACGCCAGAAACGCCACAAGCTCGGCCACCTCATCAACACGCCCTGCGCGCTGCATCGGCACCAGGCGCTTGATGGCCTCGGCATCGAATGCGCCTTCGATCATGTCGGTTTCGATGATGCCGGGGGCCACCGCGTTGACGGTGATGCCGCGGCTGGCGAGCTCCAGGGCGAGTGACTTGCTGGCCGCGTGCAGCGCGCCCTTGGCAGCGGCGTAGTTCACCTGGCCGCGGTTGCCCATGACGCCGGCCACCGACGAGATGCTGATGATGCGGCCCCAGCGGGTGCGGATCATCGGTAGCGTGAGCGGCTGCGTCACGTTGTAGAAGCCGTTGAGCGACACATCGAGCACGCGGTCCCACTGTTCGCCGCGCATGCCGGGGAACACGGCGTCGTCGTGGATGCCGGCGTTGTTCACGAGAATCTGCACCGCGCCGGCCTCGGTCAATGCGGCGAGCGCGGTGGCGGTGGCGGCGCGATCGGTCACGTCAAACGCCACGGCTTCGGCGCTGCCGCCTGCCTCACGAATGGCTAGCGCGGTGGCCTGGGCTTTGTCGAGCGCGCGGTGGGCGTGCACGATGACATGGTGGCCGTCGGCGGCCAGGCGCTGGCAGATGGCAGCGCCGATGCCGCCGCTGCCGCCGGTGACGAGGGCTCGTTTCATGGGGGTGTCCTTGTTGCAAGCTGGTCGGCGTCGAGCACCACGGCGGCGCGCCCTTCCACCAGGCAGCGTTCGCCGTGGTGGAGCGAGAAGCGGTAGAGCACGTTGTTCACGTCGCTCGACACACGTTCGGCACGCACGCTCAGCGGGCCTTGCAGATCGTCGAGCCGCTCGGCGTGCAGGGTGACGCTGCGCACGCTGGTGAGGTAACCCTGGCGAGGTGCGGCGTGGGCGCCGGCCACCAGCGCGCCGTGCACCGCCATGGCCTGTGCGGCGTATTCGATGCCGTTGGCCGCGCCCAGGCGACCTGCTGCGCGCAGCGGGTGCGCCGGGTCGGTGTGGCCCACGGCGCGGCAGACGATGTGATCGGCCGACCACTCGGTGACCGCGTCGAGCAGGCACATGGTGCCCTGGTGCGGAATGCGCGCGGCGATGCCGTCGTGGTTCAAGACGGCTGGAATCATGCTGGCTCGATCCGGACCGCGAGCTGCAGGCCAGGCAGGTAGTCCAGGCACACATCGCCGCTGCGGCCCTGCGCCAGGCACTCCAGCAAGGGGAGTGAGCGCAGGGCGGGAATGGTGGCACGCAGCGCTTCCAGCGTGGGCTGCTGCAGCGGCAACACAGGCGCTTCAGTGGTCTGCACGGTGATGCGCGCCAGCGCCTGCGCCGTGCGCGTGGGCTCCAGCCGCAGCGCCACACCCGCGCAGTCAGGCACCGAACGTTTGGCGAGCAACGGTTCGGGGTATTCGCTGTCGTAGGCCAGCAGCAGGGTGGCCTGCTGGTCCAGCACCACCTGGCCCAGCGCGTCGATCAGGCCTGCACCGAAGCTGCCGTCGAACGCGCACATCACCTGGCAGGGCGCCATGGATTTCGTGGCGATGCCCCAGTAGCCTGCCGGCGCGTTGTGCACCGAGTTGTGAAAGCGCGTGGGCGAGACATGGCGGTCATCGGTGGCGAGTTGTTCGCACAGCGCGTGGCAGTTGTGGCCATCCGAACCCGACGAGCTGAACACGGTGGCCAGGGTGGCCACGTCGGCGCCGGCCGCCGCCTCCAGGCCGATGCCCAGCGTGAGTTTGATGACGCGGCTGGCGCGGCGGCGCTCGGCGGGCGGCAGGATCACAGGCGCTGGCAACACGGAAGGCGCCGACACCCAGGCCTCTTCGCCGCGCAGCACGGCGCGTGCGCTCGGCCAGTCGGGCAGGCCGGGTGCGATCAGGCCGATACCGGAGATCCAGGCACTCAAGGGCGCAGGAGGGTTGAAGCGATCCGGCGTCGGGCCGCCACAAGCCGGATCAGCCCCCTCGGGGGGCAGCGACCCGTGCAGCGGTGGAGCGTGGGGGCTCATGTTCTCACCTTGCCGAACACCAGGCTGCAGTTGCTGCCGCCAAAACCGAACGAATTGGTGAGCGTGTGGCGCAGCGTGGCAGGTGCTCCGCGCAACTGGTAGTTCATCTGCAAAGCGGGGTCCAGCGCGCGCGTGCCCGGGCTGCCGGGTATGAGGCCGTCGACCAGCGCGAGCGCACACAAAACAGCTTCCACCGCACCGGCCGCGCCCAGGGTGTGGCCGGTGGCGCCTTTGGTGGACGAACACGGCACCCGCTCGCCGAAGACCGCCAACACAGCCTTGCCTTCGGCGCTGTCGTTGGCCGGCGTGGCCGTGCCGTGCAGGTTGATGTAGTCGATGGCGTCAGCCCCCAGCGAGGCCGAGCGCAACGCAGCCTGCATGGCCATCTGCGCGCCCAGACCCTCGGGATGGGGCGCGGACATGTGGTACGCGTCGCTGGACTCGCCCGCACCCAGCAGCCACACCGCGTCGGCGGGCAAGGACGGGGCATCGGGGTCGGCGCGCTCCAGCAGCGCATAGGCCGCGCCTTCGCCGATGGAGATGCCGTTGCGGCCCGCGTCGCAAGGCCGGCAGGGCTCGGCAGAGGTGAGTTCGAGCGAGGCAAAACCGTACAGCGTCGTCAGGCACAGCGAATCCACACCGCCCACCAGCGCTGCGTCGATGGTGCCCAGCTCCAGCTGGCGCGCTGCGGCGGCGAACACCTTGGCGCTGGACGAACAGGCAGTGGAGATGGTGGTGGCCATGCCGGTGATGCCGAGGTGCTCACGCAGCAACTCGGCCAATGCGTACGGGTTGTGCGTGTGGCCGTAGCTGAAGGCGGCGGGCAGTGCGCCGGTGGCGGGGTCGCGCGCTCGGTAGGCCAGCTCGGTCTGCAGGATGCCGGAGGTGCTGGTGCCCATGAAGACGCCCACGCGGCCCGCACCAAAACGTTCAATGGCGGCGCGCGCACGCGCCTCGAAACCGTCGGCCTTCAGGGCCCACAGGGCCAGCCGGTGGTTGCGGCATTCGTAGGCAGCCAGAGCCGTGGGCAGCGGGTGCGCGTCCACCCCGGGGACCTCACCCACCCAGGTGGGCAGGTCCACCGTCTCGAAGGTGCAAGGCTGCAGACCACTGCGGTCCTCGCGCAGGGCGGCCCGGTGGGCATTGAGCCCCACACCCAGGCAGGTGGTGGCGGTAAAGGCGGACAGCAGCAGGGGCTTCACGGCAGGACGCTGGACATGGGGTCGGGCATTGTCTCAGATGGGCTGAAGCAGGCTCAGTACGGTACCCGACACACCAGCATCACGTTGGCAAAGGGTTTGCGCCCGCTCATGGGCTCGGCCTCGACCACGAAGCCCAGGTGCTGCAGCTCGGTCACCCAGTCGGCCAGCGTGCGGCAGTACAGGCGCGGCAGGCGGTGGCCGCGTGTGTAGGTGACGAGGCGGTCCACCCCGTTGCAGATGCGGTAGGTCAGGCCTGCGCCGGCGTCGCCGATGCGGGTGAGGAACACACCGCCGGGGACCAGCGCCTGGCGGATGCGCGTGAGCACGGCGCGCTGCGCCTCAAAGCTGAAGTAGTGCAGCGCATCCAGGATCAGGATGGCGTCGGGCCGGCCGAAGTCGACCGTGTTCATGTCGCCTTGCTCCACCCGCACCACCGGGTGCTGCGGGCCGAAGGCGCGCACGGCGCGCTCCACGTCGCGCTGCATCAGCTCCACGCCACGCAGTTCCCTGGGCACCGGTGGCGGCGTCCAGCCGGCGGGCCAGTGGCCCTGCTCGTGCAGCCGGCGCGCGGCCAACAGCCAGGCGAACAGGCTGCCCTGACCACAGCCCAGGTCCAGGTAGTGGCCGCCTTCGGGCAGCAGGCCGCGGCGCAGCAGCTCGTGAAAGATGCTGTCGTAACCGAGCTTGCCGCGCGCATAGTGGTAGGCAAAACGCCCGCTGGCGCGGAAGGTCTGGCTGGCTTCGTTCACCAGGGATTTGACGAAGGGTCGGCTCATGAAAGGGCTTGGGTCAGCGTGACAGGGTGCAACTGGCGCTCGGTGATGGTCTGCAGCAGGCGCGGCAGCACCGCGAGGATCACCGGTTCACCAGCGGGGGTGCGGGCGGCGTGGCCGTCGTGCATGAGCACGATGTCGCCAGCGCCCAGGTGCTGCGCCAGGCGCTGGTGCACCCGCTGCGGGTCGCCGGTGCGGGTATCAAAGGCGCGGCGCGTCCAGGTGGCGAGCTGCAGGCCCAGGCCGTGCAGCACCGGGTCCAGAAACGGGTTGCGCAGGCCGGCGGTGGCGCGAAAGAACTGCGGTGCCTGGCCGGTGATGTCGCTCAACGTGGCCTGCGCACGCACGATGTCGCGGCGCATGGCCCCCGGCCCCCACAGCGAAAAAGCGTTGCTGTGCGCAAAGCCGTGGTTCTCCACGCGGTGGCCGCGCTGCACGATGCTGCGGCACAGCGCGGGGTGTTGCTGCGCGATGCGGCCGATGCAGAAGAAGCTGGCGCGCACGTTCGCAGCGTCCAGCAGGTCGAGCACACGCGGCGTCACATCGGGGTCGGGCCCGTCGTCGATGGTGAGCGCGATTTCGCGCCGCTGCGCGGCCGCCTCGGGCAGGCGGGTGAGGTTGGGGCCGAGCAGGCGCGAGCTCGGCCACAGCCCGGCGCCGGCCAGCAGCGCGTGGTTGGCCACCAGGGCTCCCACCGCCCAGGGCCAGACGGCGGGCACGGCGAGCGTGCCCAACAGGGCCGCGCCGTGCACCGCGGCGCTCGCGCTCAAGAAGGGGGTTGGGGTCCAGCGCGAGGACATGTCAGGCGGGGAAGTGACCGGCATCGAGGAACTGCTCCCACAGCGGCGACCAGGCGGCCCAGTCGTGCCCACCCGGCACCGTGTGGCGCGACGCGGGCGGGAAACGCTCGGCCACGCGCTGGATGCGCGCAGCGAACCGGTCTTCGGTACCGTGGCCGATGAACCCGGGAAGCTCGGGGGGCGGGCGCTGCAGCCACTGCCACACGCGCAGCTCGGGGTCGCGCAGATCGTCTTCGTTGGGCTGCCAGTGGTCCGGCCCGCCCGCACGCTCAACCACGTTGACGCTGGGGCGGCTGCCCGGATACGGCGCGAGCAGGCAGAGACCATCGGCCACTCCGGGTCGCGCGGCCACATGCGCCATGGCCACCATGCCGCCCAGCGAGATACCGCCGAGCCACACGCGGGCACCGCGCTCGCGCGCCGGCAGGACGATGTCTTTCTGCAAGGCATCCCAGGTGTCCACCGCATCGAGCCCGAGCCCGCCGATGTCCACCGAAAGCAGGTCCAGCGGCAGGCGGCGGTGCTCGATGGCGCGGGCAAAGCCGGCGTCGAACAGGGCCTCGGGGCGCATGCCCACACCGGGCAGCATCACCAGCAGGTTCGGTGCAGCGCTCAAGCGGCCCACGGTGCGCAACGAGGTCGTCACGGCATGGGCTTTCGCGCGGCGAATGCAGCCGACAGCACCAGTGCGAGCATGGCACCCGGCCCCACCGTCACGCCGATCGCCTGCAGCACCGGCACGGAGGAGAAGGCCAGCACGCCAAAGCCGATGGCGGTGGTGGCGCTGGCCACGCCGATGGACAGCAGGGTTTCGTCGTCCAGGGCTTCACCGAGCGAGAGGCGGTCGAAGAACAGCGCGTAGTTGGAGCCCACGGCCACGGTGAGCAACACACCCACCAGGTGCAGCAGGTGCAGGCGCACGCCGAAGACATGCAAACCCGCGATCACCACCATCACCGCCATCACCAGCGGCAGCATCACGCCCGCCAGCCGCGCCGGGCTGCGCAGCACGAAGGCCAGCACCACCACGATGGCCAGGAAACCGGCCATCGACAGCAGAACCGCCTCATCGATGTACTCGCCATACAGGGTGTCGAACTCACCCTTGAGGTCGATGAAGATCGCGCCGCTGCCCGCCAGCGCAGCGCGCACGGCCTCCACCGGAATCTCCGCGCCCACCGCGCCCGGTGCCGGGCGCAGCGGCAACAGCACGCTCCAGCCACTGGCGCGTTGCAGCAGCAGCGCGTCCACCGCCAGGCCCAGGCCGGTGCCTTCGAGGTCCTGGCGCGAGAGGTTGGCCGCGCTGCGCGCGGCCTGCACATCCTCCAGAAAAGGTTGCAGGCGCTCGGCCGAAATCGGTGCATCGGCCAGCGCCACCCGCAGGCGCGTGGCGAGCTCGTCGGGTGGTGGCAGGCTGGCGCGGCGTGCGTTCTGCATCGCCTCGCTGGGCAGGAAACGCGCCGGGGTGTCGAAGCCGCCGATGAATCCTTCGTCCACCAGGCGGCGCAGCTGTGCGCCCGCGCGCTCGGCCGCCTGCAGTGCGCTCTCCCGGTCGGGCGCGGTGATCACGGCCATGTAGCGCGCATCGGGCGCACCGAGGTCGGCGCGCAAGCGGGCGTCCAGCTCACCTTCGGCCTCGGTCACCGTGGACAGCGCGGACAGATTGGGGTACCAGAGTTCGTTGCGGTTCTGGGCCAGGTACACGCCCGCCACGAGCACCAGGGCCAGCAAAGGCCAGCGCAACACGCCGGCGTGTGCCACCAACGGGCGCAACACGCGGCCCTGGCGCGCACCGTCGGCCAGATGCACGCCGGGGCCTGCCAGGTGGGGCAGGAGATAGCGCGTGACCAGCGCAGCGGTGAGCACACCGCTGATGGCGTACAGGCCCAGCTGCGCCAGACCGGGGAAGCCCGAGAACAGCAGCGCACCAAAACCCAGCAGCGAGGTGAGCACGCCCAGGCGGATGGTGGGCCAGTACTGCTCGCGCCAGGACACCGCGCCCATGCGCCCGGACTGCACGAAGTAGTAGATGGCGTAGTCGACCGCCTCGCCGATGAGCGCGGCACCAAAGCCGACCGTGATGCCGAACACGGTGCCGTGCACCAGCCCGACCGTGACGATGGCGGCCAGCGTGCCGCTGAGCACCGGCACCAGGGTGAGCAGCATGAGGCGCGCGCGGCGGTACACGAAGCCCAGCAATACCGCGATGATCACGGTGCTCATGATCGACAGGCGCGTGACCTCTTGCTGGATGGTGGCGCGCGCGCGCACCGCGAACAGGCCCGGGCCCGACATCTCCATGCTCAGGCCGCTCAGCCCCGGCTGCTGCGTGGCGGATGCAAAACGCGCGCGGATCAGGTCGATGGCAGCCGATTGCCCGTCGGTGTCGGAGCCCAGCGCGTGTGTCTGCACCAGCAGCATGGCGCGCTCGCCATCGCGCGAGGCCCAGACGCCCTCCACCTCGTTGGGCTGCACACCGCCGCCCAGGCCCGAGACCAGCTCGACCAGCTCGCCCGGGGGGTCGCGCGCGAGGTAGGGTTTGAACAGCAGGCCGGCCGACGAGCTGAGCAGGTCGANCGCTGGGCTCCGACACCGACGGGCAATCGGCTGCCATCGACCTGATCCGCGCGCGAGGTAGGGTTTGAACAGCAGGCCGGCCGACGAGCTGAGCAGGTCGATGCTGTTGTTGACCGCGCCCTTGAGGCCTTCCACGCTGAAGCGCTCGGGCGTGATGGCGGTGCTCAGCTGGTAACGGTGGTCCAGCAGGAAGTCGCGCGCGGTGTCCATCGCTTCGGCTTCGCCGTTCTGCACCGTGGCAAACGCCTCGTTGCCCGCCAGCGAAGCGTGCAGGGCACGCGACGCATCGGCCCGCTGCTTCGCGTCACCCCCGCCAATGGCCACCATCAGCAAGCGCGACACCGCACCTTCGCGCAGCTGATCCACCATCACCGACTGCTCAGGCGTGGGTTTGGAAGGCAGGAAGAATGAGACATCGGCCGAGAAGCGGGTGTTCAAGAGCAGCACCACGCCCAGCGCCATCGCCGCCAGCCAGATCAGCAGGGCTCGCCAGACGCTGCGGGTCATTCGACAACCTCCGTGCGCTGCGCCGCGCTCATGGGGCTTTCACCGGCTCGATGGTCATTTCGGTGCGGTCCCCGTCGGCCTGCAGGTATTCGATGACCAGCACCTGCTCGCGCACACCGCTGAGCGTGATGCGCTGCAGCAGCGTGGCGATGCGCGATTCGGTCGGCACCAGGGTCAGCACCCAGGCGTCTCTGTGGCCTGCCAGCAAAAGCGTGTAGTTGCGCTCCAGCGAAGCGCGGTTGCCCTGCAGCGTGCTGCGGATGCTCTCCACAAAAGCCGCCACCTCCGGCCGCTGGCTGAGCTGGATCGACATCTTGCGGCGGTCGCGCTCCAGGCTCAGCGTGTCCTTGTCGAGCACCATGGTCTCCGGCTTGGGCGTGAGCGTGCGTTTTTCCAGCCGGTCGGGCGCGGTGTAGGTCATCTCGCCGGTGGCCACCACCGGCCGGTCCAGCAGCGCGAGGTGGCGCTTCTCGACAAACTTCGCCTGCCCGCCCGGGTTGCGCGCCAGCTCGGTCATGAGCTGGTCGATGTCGAAAGCCGCGTGGGCCAGTGCGGTGAAGCCCAGGAGCGCGAAGGCAGTGAGAAGTCGTCGGATCATGTGCGTTGCCAGAAGTCGAAGAAGTTGAACCAGTTGTAGGGGGCTCGGCGACAGACATCGCCCAGCCGGTCAGCATAGGCCTGCATGGCCTGCGCCATCGCGGCTTCGCGCTCGCTGCGCTCAACGGTTGAAAAGTCGGCCAGCAACTCGAAGTGCAGCTCGTAGCGGTTGCTACCGAGGTACAGGCCGGACATGAAGAACACCGGGCGGCGCAACATGGCCGCCATGCGCCACGGTCCCAGCGGAAAGCGGGCCGGTGCGCCGAGGAAGAGGCATTCTGCCGTCGCGTCGTTGGCCAATGACCGGTCGGCCAGCATGCCCACCAGGAAGCCTGCGTCCAGCTTGTCGCGCGCGCGCAGCATCGAGTCCGGGTGGCCCAGGGCCACCACGTCTTGCTGCGCGCGCGGGTTGATGGCGTGCAGGATGGCGTTGAGCTTGCGCGCGTTGGCCTCATACATGAGCATCGCCACCGGCGTGCGCGCGTGCTGGTGGGCCATGGCGCGCAGCACCTCGAAGCTGCCCAGGTGCGCGCCCACCAGGAAAGCACCGGGCTGGCGGTCCAGCGCTTGTTGCACCGCTTCGCCGCCGGTGATGCGGATGTCGAACAGGTCAAAGCGGTCGTTGAGCAGGTACACCCGGTCGTGCACCGTGCTGGCGAAGGTGAGCACGTGTCGGTAGCCGTCGCGCCAGGTGGGCGTCCGGCCGAGCGCACGCTCCAGGTAGGCCCGCCCATGGCGACGCGCGCCTGGCGAGAACAGCACGAAGTACAGCGCGATGCCGCGCAGCACCAAGCGCCCGACGGGGCGCCCCAACCGCAACGAGATCCAGACCATCAGCCGCAGCGCGCCCAGGTGGCTGCGCTCGCGCTGGAGCATCCAGTCGGGCGTGGGTCCGGCGGTCATGGCACCGGGGGCTGCGTCGGTGGCAACAGGCTGCCCGCGGCCACTTCGATGCCCTCGCAGCGCACGCTGAAGGCGATGGCGCCACGCGACGTGGTCTGCAGCGCGAAGCGCAACACCTGCAGGGGGACGACCGGCACGAAGAACTTGGCCTGCGCAACCTGCCAGCCACCGCTGGGTACTTCACCGCGCATCTGCGCGGCGAACAGCAGCGCATGGTCGAGCAGCACCACACCGGGCACGATGGGCCGCGCCGGAAAGTGGCCGGCCAACGCAGGGTGGTCGGGCGGCACAGCCCAGACGAACTCAGCCGTTTCCATGCAGCACCTTTTCGGCATACAGCCCTTGAAGCGCCTGGCGCGTGAGCTTGCCGGTGGCGTTGCGCGGCAGAGCCTCTACCAGCACCAGCGGGCGCGGCAGAAAGATGGCATCAAGCCGTTGGCGCAGGCCGGCCATGACGGTGCGCACGTCCATCGAGGGCGCCACCACAAAGGCGGTCAGGCGCGTCACACCATCGGATTCGTCGGAGTCGTCGGAGTCGTCGGGCAGGAAAAACGCTGCGTCCACCACCCCCGGCAAGGCCCCGATCTGGTGGTTGAGATAGGCCAGCGAGGTGCGTTTGCCCGCGATGTTGACGAGGTCGGCGTGGCGCCCGTGCAGCAGGAAGGTGCCGTCGGCGCAGGACTCGATCACATCGGCCAGCGGCACGCGGCCTTCGACGTGCCCGCCGCTGGCCCAGGTGGTGTCGCCCTCGTGTTCTAGCCGCACCGCCTGCAGCGGGTGCCAGGCCGCGCCGTCGAGCGTGCGCCGGCTGGCCAGCGCGGACGATTCGGTAGAACCGTAGATCTCGTGCACCGGAGCGCCACAGCGCTCCTCCGCACGGCGTGCGAGCTCGGGGCTGAGCGGCGCGGTGGCCGAGAGCACGAGGTCCAACGGCGGCACCGGCAAGTCGGACGCGAGCAAAGCCGAGAGGTGGAACGGTGTGGTGACCAGCATGCGCGGGCGCGGCATGGCCTGCAGCGCGGCCACGATGTCCTGCGGATAAAAGGGCTTGGCAGCCACGAACTGGCAGCCGCCGTGCAGGGCCACGAGGAAGGTGGATTCAAACCCGTAGCTGTGCTGCGTGGGCACGGTGCCGACGATGGCCTGCGGGCGCTGCAGCAAGCCCAGCGCTGCGGCTTCGGCGCGGCCGTTCTGCACCAGCTTGCCCCAGGTCTTGCGGTGCGGTTGCGGCAGGCCGGTGGAGCCGGAGGTGAACAGGATGGCGACGAGCCGGTCGGCATCGATCACCGGCATGGCCTGCACGGCGGCTGCCAGTTCGTGGCTGCCAAGCCCTTTTATCCGCAGGAC
>QBMB01000018.1:60873-79900 GCA_003241965.1 Burkholderiales bacterium
GGCATGGCTTGCACGGCGGGCAGCGCCAGCGTGGTCAGGTCGGGAAACACGGTGCCAGGCAGGCCGGGCACATCGACCGGCTTCTCGCCGAGCCACGTGGTGCCGGGGTGTTCGCCGGCGAGACGCTGCAGCGTCTCGGGCGACTGTGACGATGGCTGCAGGCTGACCTTGCCGGCCAGCAGGCCGGCCGCGAAACCAACGGCGAAGTGGTAGCGGTCCTCGCACATGTTGAGCAGCCAACCCCCCGGGGGCAACACGGCGGCGAGTGCCTGCGCGTGGGCGAGGAATTCGCGCACCCGCACCGGGCCGTGGGCGCGCCAGGCGAGCACGTCGTCCAGGCCTCGATCGCTGATCAACGGCAAGGCGCTCATGGTTGCGAAGGATCCGCGCGGCGCCGCGCGGATTCGCTGCGGTAGGCGCGCACGATGTCGGCGATGCCGGGGCGCTCGTGCGGCGGCAGCACACACAGGCGCCAGACGTGCTCGACCAGAAACATGGCGCCGACCAGCGGCCCAGTGAGCAGGTTGGCGTGCACCGACCAGACCGCTGCGGGCGCCCAGATGAACAGACCGGTGGAGACCAGTGCGTTGACGAAGAAGAACACGGTCCAGGCCAGCGTGACGTTGCGCGTGTAGCGCACCTTGCGCGCCGAGAGTTCGTGGGCAAAGATGCGCCGCGCCATGCGGGTGATGAGCGCGTCGCCCGGGCCCAGC
Source organism: Burkholderiales bacterium (assembly GCA_003241965.1). GTDB lineage: Bacteria > Pseudomonadota > Gammaproteobacteria > Burkholderiales > Burkholderiaceae_C > Hydrogenophaga. The sequence goes on from QBMB01000018.1 coordinate 61,587, forward strand.
AGCGACTTGCCGAACAGCACGCCCAGCGCCACATGGATGCCCAGGTGCTGCAGGTAATACAGGAGCGGCACGTTGTGGCGCAGCTGTGGCCAGCCCCAGGCCAGCAACACGAGAATGGCCAGCACGCCGAGCGCACGCAGCCCCACCTGCGGCACGCGCCACAGAGCCATGAGCAGGGCGGCGGCGATCGGCACCACGGCGACCACGGCGTTGAAATCGGCGTTGCCCCAGCCGGCGCTGCCCACGTGGGCGGCCACCACCCAGGCGGCCATCAGGAGCAGCACGCCGAGGTTTCGCAGCACCGTGGTGGCGCTCACTGACAGGCCTTCGTGCTGGGGGCTGCGCTCATCTCACAGCGTGCGCTGGCTGGCGATGTGGGCCGTCAAGGCGCGCGGCGAGGCAAAGATCTTCTCGTTGTCGGCGTTGTCGGAGCGCATCTGGAAACCGTAGCGCTTGGAGATCACGAGCGAGATCTCCAGCATGTCGATGGAGTCCAGCCCCATGCCCTCGCCGTACAGGGGGCCGTCGGGGTCCACGTCGCCGGCTTCAAGCTCCATGTTGAGCGCTTCGATGATCAGCGCGACGACCTCGGGCCAGAGGGCGTCGACGGCGGCGGGAGACAGGGGTTCGGTCATGGCATTCATTCAAAAAGTGGTTTGTTCGGCGGGCGGCGCCCGGAACGCCAGCACGGCATTGCTGCCGCCAAAGGCAAAGGAGTTCGACAGCGCCGCACGCAACGGCACACCGCGCCGGCCATGCAGCACATGGTCCACGCCTTCGCAGGCGGGGTCGATGCGCCCGGCCAGATGGGCTGTGGGTGGCATGGCCTGCTCGCGCAGGGCCAGGGTGGTGACCACCGCTTCCATGGCGCCCGCAGCGCCGAGCAGGTGGCCATGCATGGACTTGGTGGCGCTCACGGCCAGTGCCTGTGCACTGCTGCCGAACACTTCGCGCAAGGCCGCAATTTCCACCAGATCGCCTTCGACCGTGGCCGTTCCGTGGGCGTTGACGTAGTCGATATCGGCCGGGCCCAGACCCGCCTGGGCCAGTGCGGCTCGCAGGGCCCTGACCTGTCCCTGGCGGCTAGGGCGGACCAGGTGGCTGTGATCACAACTGGTTCCATAACCGACGATTTCACCATGGATGCGGGCGCCTCGGGCGAGGGCGTGGTCCCAGGCCTCCAGCACCAGGGCAGCACCTCCTTCGCCGAGCACCAGACCGGCGCGGTCGCCGGCGAACGGGCGGCAGGCCGACGGCGCGCTCAGCGCGTCGCCCGGCGCCAGCACACGCATGGCCTCCCAGGCGCGCACCACGCCATAGGACTGGCAGACGTCGGAGCCCCCGGTGAGCATCACGTCGGCGTCACCGCTGCGCACGCGCCGGAACGCCTCGCCAATGGCGATGCCCGACGAAGCGCACGCCGCGGTGTGGCTGGTGCTCACACCGCCAAGACCCAGCTGGATGGAGATGTGCGCGTTGACCGCGTTGTTCATGCCCTGCACCACCGACAGGGGCGAGAGCCGCTCGCGACCCTTGAGCCACAGCTCGCGGCTGCCGCGCTCGTGCGCCGACAGGCCGCCCAGCGCCGTGCCCCAGATGCAACCCCACTCGTCGCGCGATTCGCCGTCATCGGCTGCGGGTTGCCGTGCCAGCCCGGCCTGCTCCCACGCGAGAAAGGCGGCCGCCGTGCCGAGCTGGGCGAAACGCTCCATCATGAGTGCCAGCGGTTTGCCCAGCGCCGCTTCCGCGTCAAACCCCCGGCAGCTCACGAACGGTGTGGACAGCGGGCGCGGCAGGTCCTCGGTCAACAAGTGGCTGACCGCCGACTCACCAGTGAGCAAACGTTCGAAAAATTGGTTCAGGTCCCCACCATAGGGACTGATCACCCCGATGCCGGTGATCGCGACGCGGCGAGCCTGCATCGCTCAGCCGGTTTTCACAGATGTCAGCGCGTCCAGAGCCGCCTGCATGTCGGCCACGGTGCGTGGCGGCTTCAAGTCGGACGGAATCTCGATGCCCAGGCGGTCTTCGGCTTCGAACATGAGCTCGGCCAGCATCAGCGAGTCGACCCCCAGATCGGCCAGCAGGGCGACCGGCTGGACCTGCCCGGGCTCCACGCCCAGGCGGTCGGTGAGGAAGGTGCGGATCAGTTCGGCAGAACTCATGAAAAACACCTGCGAACAGGGCCGGCAAAGAACGGCGTGGTCTCAGGCCACAGCACAACAACGAACATGGAAAGCTCCTCCAGCGCAAAGGCCATCTTGTAGTTCTCAAGCGACCTGGGGGCAGGCACGCCTTGTCCCCAACGCTCAGGGCGCCGGATTATACAAAGTGCTTAATTTCGATCCGATGGGTGGCCCGCGTGGCGTACATTAGCGCGGCGCCGCCGTCGGTAGCCCAACACCCACTGCATGACCACCACCCCCCACCGTGCCTGGCACCGACTTCTCCTGTCCAGGATCGCCGCACTGTGGTACCTCAAGTCATTCGGCACCATGGCTTTCATGGTGCTGTTCTTCCAGGCCTACTTCTGGGTGCAACGCAACCCGCTGGGCGAGCCCTTCATGATGCCCACGTTGGCCATTGACGACTGGGTGCCCTTCACCCCGGCCGGCTTTCTGGCCTACATCTCGCTCTGGGTTTACGTGTCGCTGCCTGCTGCCCTGCAGCCCCGGCTGCGCGAGCTGCTGATCCACGGACTGTGGACCGCCTCCCTGTGCGCCTTCTGCCTGCTGCTGTTCTGGAGCTTCCCTACCCAGACCCCGGTGTCCAACATCGACTGGTCACTGCACCCCGAACTGGCGTTCATGAAAAGCCTGGACGCTGCAGGCAACGCCTGCCCGTCGCTGCACGTGGCCTCGGCGGTGTACTCCGCCTTCTGGCTGCACCGCATCTTCATGCAGGTCGGTGCGCCCTCACTGCTGCGCTGGCTGAGCGTGCTGCAATGCGCCGTGATCCTGTGGTCCACGATGGCGATCCGCCAGCATGTGTTTCTTGATGTGGTCGCTGGTGCGCTGGTGGGTTGGGCGTTCGCCTGGTTGTCGCTGCGAACCATGGCGCGGGGCTGATTGCCTGATCAGCTCTTCCAGAACTCCGGGCGCGCGTACTCGTGCTTGAGGAAGTCGATCCACAGGCGCACGCGCAGCGCCAGGTGTTTGCGCTGAGGGAAGAGCGCGAAGATGCCGTTGGGTGGCGCGGCGAAGTCGTCGAGCACGCTCACCAGCCGCCCTTGCGCGATGTCCGCCTCCACCTCCCAGGTGCTGCGCCACGCAATGCCATAGCCTGCCAGGCACCACTCGTGCAACACCTGGCCATCGGTGCAGTCCAGCGGGCCGCCCGGGCGCAGGTGGGTGATGGTGGTTTCGCCGTTGTCGCCGGGCACGGCGAAGGCCCAGCCGCGGGTTTGTGAGGCGTCGCTGGACAGCGTGAGGCAATCGAAGCGCACCAGGTCGGCCGGCGTCTGGGGTTTGCCGTGGTGCTGCAGGTAGCGCGGCGTGGCCACGCACAGGCGGCGGTTCTCGGCCAGGCGCACGCTCACCAGCGAAGAGTCGGGAAGGTCGCCCACGCGCACCGCGCAGTCGTAGCCCTCCCCCGCCACATCGACCACGCGGTCACTCAGATTGAGCGAGATCGTCACCTCAGGGTGCAGCTCGCGAAAGTGGGGAACGAGTGGCGCCACATGGCGGCGGCCAAAGCCGGCCGGCGCGGTGATGCGCAGGTGCCCGCTGGCTTTCACACCGCCGGCGCTCACGCTGGCTTCGGCGTTGGCCAGGTCCGTCAGCAAGCGGTTGCAGTCTTCGAGGAAGGCGCTGCCTTCGTGGGTGAGTGTGATGCGCCGCGTGGTGCGCACCATGAGCTTCACACCCAGGCGGGCTTCCAGCGCATCGAGCCGCCGGCCGATGATGGCCGGGGCCACGCCCTCGGCTTTGGCGGCTGCTGTCAGGCTGCCGCGCGTGGCCACCGAGGCATAGGTTTCGAGTTGTTTGAGTTTGTCCACCGGGGCAGATTACCCCACGAACCGTGACGGAACAATGCCGGATACGCCTGGATTGATGACTTCTCAGCCGGCTTTCACCACGGTCTGGCTCAAGCGGGTGGCGGCTTCTGCCGAGTAACCCAGCTCGGCCAGCAACTCGGCGCTGTGTTCGCCCAGCCGGGGCGGGCCTTGTCGCACACCCAGGCGCTCACCATCCAGCGCCAGCGGCAGCAGCACCGTCTGCGCGGTCTGGCCGGCGGTGGCACCGTCGGTGAGGGTGATCGGTGCGAGCCCGCCCGTGGCCAGCAGGTGCGGGTCGTCCAGCAGTTCGTGGGGTTTGGTGATGGGGGCGAACGGCAGGCCGTGGCGTTCGAACACCGCCGCCAGCCCGGCCTTGCTGTGCTCGGCCAGGCGTGCGCGAAGTTGCGGAATGAGCCACTCACGCGAGCGCACGCGCCCGTTGTTGGTGTGCAGGCGCTCGTCGGCCTGAAAGTCGGCGTAGGCCATGGCCTCGCAGAAGATGGCCCACTGCGTGTCGCTCACCACAGCCAGGAAGATCTGTTCCTCGTCCTTCACGCGGAACACGTCGTAAATGCCCCAGGGTGAGATGCGGTCGGGCATGGGCGCGGCGGGTTTGCCGGTCACGGCGAACTGCATCATGTGTTGCGCGACGAGAAAGATGTTGTTTTCGAACAGCGCGCTCTGTACCTCGGCGCCCTGCCCGGTGTGTTCGCGTGCACTCAGCGCTGCCATGACGCCGATGGCGCCGAACAGCCCGCCCATGATGTCGTTCACCGACGAACCCGCGCGCAGCGGATCGCCCGGGCGCCCGGTCATGTAGGCCAGGCCGCCCATCATCTGCACCACCTCGTCCAGCGCGGTGCGGTGGTCATACGGGCCGGGCAAAAACCCCTTGTGGCTGACGTGGATGAGGCGCGGGTTCAGCGTCTTCAGACTCTGGTAGTCCAGGCCCAGCTTCTTCATGGTCTCGGGCTTGAAGTTCTCGCTCACCACGTCGGCGGTGGTGATGAGCTTGAGCACCGCCTCCTTGCCTTCGGGCTTTTGCAGGTCGAGCACCAGGCTCTTCTTGTTGCGGTTGAACAGCGGGTAAAAGCCCGCGCCCGAGCCCAGCAGGCGGCGCGTGTTGTCGCCGGCGGGCGGCTCCACCTTGATGACTTCGGCGCCCAGATCGGCCAGCACCATGCCGCAGGTGGGCCCCATGACCATGTGGGTGAATTCGACGACACGGATGCCCTCAAAGGGGAGTTTTTTCATGTTGCGGAGAAGGTCAGAAGGCTTCGACAGGCTCAGCCCGAACGGGACATATTGGGCTGCCAGCCCTGGGGCAAACCGGCTTCGGGCGTCATGCCGTACACCGGTTCACCGGGCAGGCCGGCTTTCAGCGGCTCGCGTGCCGCAATGAGTTTTTCGATGTCGATGCCGGTGCGCACGCCCATGGCCTCGAACATGAAAACCAGGTCTTCGGTGACCACGTTGCCCGAGGCGCCGGGCGCGTACGGGCAGCCGCCCAAGCCACCGAGCGAGGCGTCAAACGTGCGCACGCCCACGTCATACGCGGCCAGGCAGTTGGCCAGGCCCAGCCCCCGCGTGTTGTGCATGTGGGCCGCGCCCGCACGTTCGCCCAGCTCGGCGCGCAGCCGCGTGAACAGGCGGCGAACCTGCGCCGGGTTGGCCATGCCGGTGGTGTCGGACAGGCCGACCTCGTCGGCGCCCGCGTTCGCGCAGGCCACTGCCAAGCGGATCACGTCGTCTTCATCCACGGGGCCCTGCAGCGTGCAACCAAAGGCGGTGGACAAACCGACCTCCATCAACACACCCGGCGCGGTGTCGAGGCGCAGCGCGTGCACATCGCGCAGTTCGTCGAGCATCTGCGCTGGTGACTTGCGCACATTGGCCAGCGAATGCGCCTCGCTCACCGAGACCGGCAGGGTGATCTTGTGCACGCCCGCGGCCAGCGCGGCTTCGGCGCCGCGCAAGTTGGGCACCAGCGCCATCACGGTGATGCCGGGGTGCCGCAAGGTGTGGTGAACCACGGCCACCACGTCGGCCATCTGCGGCAACAGTTTGGGCGGCACGAAAGAGCCGACCTCGATCTCGCGCAGGCCGGCGGCCACGAGCGCGTCGATCCAGCGCAGCTTGTGGGCCGTGGGCATGGTGGCCTGCACGGACTGCAGCCCGTCGCGCGGGCCGACTTCGCTGATGAGGACTTCGGGGGTGTTGTGCATGTGAGTACGGAGACCACCAGGCGGTGGCCTGCATTCTGTCAGCCCTTTCACCTCTCTCGAAACAGACCGTTGTTTGATACCGGCGTTCAGCCTGTCTGCCGCGCAAAAACCATCATCCGCAGGGCCAGCGTCCGCAACTCACTGTCGGGCATGAGGGGTGACAAGCGCCCGGTCAAGGCCTGCTGCACCAGACGCGCCAGCGTCGCACGGTGCGGCAGCAGCGGGCCGTAAAACAAGGGCTTGCCGTCGCGCAGCAGCAGCAAGGTGGGGAAGTCCTGCACGTCGGTGTCACCCAGCACCTCGGCGTGGTCTTCAATGTCCACCCACAGGGCGCGAGCGCCCGGCAGATCGTCCACCACGCCTTGCAACACAGGGTGGTAGTCGCGGCAAGTGCCGCACCAGTCTGCGCAGATGCAGACCACCAGCAAATGCGATTCGGGCGCTTCAGACATGCGCAAAGTGTGCCCCAGCCAGCACATTGCGGGCATAAATGTCATGGATCTCCATCAAAGTCGATCAGCAATGCCCTGAAAAGTTTGCAATACAGTGAAGGAATGCAAAAACCACGCGCAGTCCTCTTCGACGCCTACGGCACGCTGTTCGACGTGTACAGCGTGGGGCTGCTCGCCGAGCAGCTGTTTCCCGGGCAGGGCGCGCGCTTGGCCACCCTGTGGCGCGACAAGCAGATTGAATACACGCGGCTGGTGACCACCAGCGATCACGGCGCGCACTACCGGCCGTTCTGGACGCTCACGCAAAACGCGCTGGCCTACGCCATCAAGACCATCGCACCTGAGGCGCGCCACGACTGGCCCGCCTTTGAAGAGCGCGCCTCGCGGCTCATGAACCAGTACCGCCACCTCTCTGCATTCCCCGAAAACCGCGCTGTGCTGCAGGCGTTGCGCGAGCGCGGCGTGGCCACCGGCATCCTGAGCAATGGCGACCCCGACATGCTGGGCATTGCGGTGCGCAGCGCGGGGCTTGAGGGTCTGCTGGATCACGTGATCAGTGTGGACCCGATCCGCAAGTACAAGACCCACCCCGAGGCTTATGCGCTCGGCGAGCAGGCTACCGGCCTCACTCGCGGCCAGATCGTCTTCGTGAGCAGCAACGCCTGGGACGCGCTGGCCGCCACCTGGTACGGCTACCGCACGCTGTGGGTGAACCGGCAAAATCTCCCGTTTGAAGAACTCGGCACACAACCGCACCGCACCGGCAGCCAGCTGAGCGACGTGCTCGCCTTTTTTGACTGATTTCCTTTTTCCAAAGAGCCCCCCATGACACAACGCACCCAGATCCACGGCTTGCAAGTCGCCACCGTTCTTGCCGACTTCATCAACCAGCAAGTGCTGCCCGGCACCGGCGTCGCGCCCGACGCGTTCTGGAAAGGCTTTGATGCGATCGTGACCGAGCTCGCACCCAAGAACGCCGCACTGCTGGCCGAGCGCGACCGCCTGCAGTTGGAGCTGGACCGCTGGCACGCGGCGCACCCCGGCCCGATCAACGACATGCCGGCCTACCGCAAGTTCCTGGAAGGGATCGGCTACCTCGTGCCGGTACCGGCCGAAGTTCGCGCCTCCGCCACCAACGTCGACGACGAACTGGCGCTGCAGGCCGGCCCGCAGCTGGTGGTGCCTGTGCTCAACGCCCGCTATGCGCTGAACGCAGCCAACGCCCGGTGGGGGTCGCTCTACGACGCGCTCTACGGCACCGACGTGATCCCGGAGACCGAGGGCTTCGAGAAAACCAGGGGCTACAACCCCGCGCGCGGCGCCAAGGTCATTGCCTACGCCCGCAACGTGCTGGACCAGGCGGTGCCGCTGGCAGGCGCGTCGCACACAGACGCGACTTTCTACGCGGTCATCAGCGGCCAATTGCAGGTGACTTTGAAGAACGGCCAGACCACCGCGCTGGCCGATCCGGCCCAGTTCGTGGGCTACCAGGGCCAGGCCGAAGCGCCGTCGTCGGTGCTGCTGCGCCACAACGGCAACCACCTCGACATCCGCATCGACCGCGGCACGCCCATCGGCAAGGACGATCCGGCCGGCATCAGCGATGTGGTGCTGGAATCGGCACTGTCGACCATCATGGATCTGGAAGATTCTGTCGCCGTGGTGGACGCGGACGACAAGGTGGCGGCCTACAGCAACTGGCTGGGCATCCTGCAGGGCACGCTGACCGAAGAAGTGACCAAGAACGGCAAGTCTTTCACCCGCGGCCTCAACCCCGACCGCGAATACACCACGCCTGCCGGCGGCAAGCTCGCGCTGCACGGGCGTTCGCTCATGTTCGTGCGCAACGTCGGTCACTTGATGACCAACCCCGCCATCCTGTTTGATGGCGGCAAGGAAATCCCCGAGGGCATCCTCGACGCGGTGGTGACCAGCACCATCGCCATGCATGACCTGAAGCGCAAGGACCAGGCCGGCAGCATCCGCAACTCGCGCAAGGGCTCGGTCTACATCGTCAAACCCAAGATGCACGGGCCGGCAGAAGTGGCGTTCGCCTCGCTGCTGTTCAGCCGGGTCGAGACGCTTCTGGGCCTGCCAGCGAACACCGTCAAGCTGGGCATCATGGACGAAGAGCGCCGCACCAGCGTCAACCTCAAAGCCTGCATCGCGGAAGCGGCGCCACGGGTGGCCTTCATCAACACCGGCTTCCTGGACCGCACGGGCGACGAGATCCACACCGCCATGTACTCCGGCGCCATGATGCGCAAGCCGCTCATGAAGAACGCCAACTGGCTGCGCGCCTACGAGATGAGCAACGTGCAGATCGGCCTGGCCTGCGGGCTGCGCGGCCGCGCCCAGATCGGCAAGGGCATGTGGGCCATGCCCGACCTGATGGCGGAGATGATGAAGCAAAAGATCGCGCAGCCGCAGTCGGGCGCGAACACCGCCTGGGTGCCCTCACCCACGGCCGCCACACTGCACGCCCTGCACTACCTGCAGGTCGACGTGGCCTCGCTGGCCAAGGACATGGAGGTCTTCGTCAACGAGCACAAGTCGCTGGCGATGGAAGACAACCTGCTGAACGCGATCCTGCAGATCCCGGTGGCATTGGTGCCCTTCTGGACCCGGGCCGAGATTCAGGCCGAGCTGGACAACAACGTGCAGGGCATCCTGGGTTATGTGGTGCGCTGGATCGACCAGGGCGTGGGCTGCTCCAAGGTGCCCGACATCCACAACGTGGGCCTGATGGAGGACCGCGCCACGCTGCGCATCAGCAGCCAGCACATCGCCAACTGGCTGCTCCACGGCGTGGTGACCGAAGCGCTTGTGACCCAGACCTTCGAGCGCATGGCCGCGGTGGTGGACGGCCAGAACGCGGGCGACGAGCTGTACCAGAAGATGGCCGGCAACTTCAAGACCAGCATGGCCTACCAGGCGGCCCTGGACCTGGTGTTCAAGGGCAAGGCACAGCCGAGTGGATACACCGAGCCGCTGTTGCATGCGTGGCGCCTGAAAGTGAAGGCCGCCGCCTGATCTCCGCATCCACTCCCTCTCCCTCTGGGAGAGGGCTGGGGTGAGGGCTTTCAGCGAGCCAACCATGCACCTCCAATACTTTCTCTTCGACCCCAGCGACGACGGCGAAGGCACGGGCACCTGGGACGCCATGGCCAGCGTGCGGGCTGCACAGCTGCCCGAGGTGATGAAGGAAGTACAGGCCGTGCTCGTCTGGGCCGAAACCCACAGCCCTGGACCCCGTGGCCCGCTGGACGATGGCGGCACGTGGGACGCTGACCAGCTGGTGCAGACCGAGGGCGACTGGACCACCGTGACGTTGACACTCACCGGGCCGTGGGAATGGGGCGAAGCTTTGGTGGCTCACTTCACGGACTGAATGGGTCGGGCCCCGGCACCGCATCCGCCGCCGCCTGCGCCTTCTCCAACCGCGCGCGCAGCTCCGGGTGTGTGGTGCCCATCAGCAAATTAAGAGCCGACGGGGCGGTGCCGTGAATCTTGGCCAGCACGCTCACCATGGCTTGTGGGTTGCGCCCCACGGAGCGCAGCAGCTCGATGGCGCGGATGTCGGCCGCGTGCTCTTGGGCGTGCAGCATTTGCTGAGCCGCACGGGCCAGAGGTGAGCGGGGGTTGAACATTTCCAGTGCCATGCGGTCACGCGCTTCCTCGATGCGCAGCGGCTGCGGCTTCAGACGCTGCAGGTTGGTGCAGGCCTCCACCAGTGAATCATGGCCCTCGATGTGCGCGAGCTCGTGCGCCATCACCGCAGCCAGTTCGTCGTCCGAGAGATTTTCCTTCATGCTCCACATCGCGCTGGTGAGGATCACCATGCCGTGGTCGGCGGCGTAGGCGTTGAGGTCAGCATCTTCATAAGCCAGCAGGTGCACGGCCGGACCGCTGCGCAGCCTGGGCGCGGCGGCCACCAGGCTGGCCAGCATGAGGTGAAGCCGTTGCGGCGCGGCCACCACTTCAAAGCGCTCCATCAGCTCGGTGATCTGGATTTCGTCGAGCACCCTCAGCTCGTGTGCGCGCACCGGGTCGTCCACGCACGCGCTCTGGGCATGCGCCGGTGCAGCCCACAGCAGCCCTGCCCAAGCGAGGCCAACCACTTGAAAAAAACGAGACATACCGTTCATACCGTTTCCTGAGAACGGTTGTACTCCTGTTGTGGCCAACACACCAGTCCGGCGCACCACGCAGGCCCACCACCTTGGTGCGCCGGGGCGATTTCGGGGCACCAGCGGATCGCCTGCCGGTGTCGAATCGATGCTTTCGAATTACCCGTTGCGCACCGCACACCCGGTTTCAACCTGGCACGGATGCTGCATTGGGATGGACACACGTATCCGTGGATCCAAAGATCCAGATGAAGAGTGCCGACCCTTTCAACGCAGCCCGGAAACACCGATGAGATCTTCCGCTCTCGCCGACTTCGATCCTTCGCTGGTGGCCGCGCACGACGAGGCGTACACGCACATCCTGCGCGCGCTGCGCCTGGGCCGGTACGTGGCCGGTGAGCGGCTGATCGCCGAGACGATCGCCTGCGAGATCGGCACCAGCCGCATGCCGGTGAGAGAAGCGCTGCGCCGCCTGGCCGCCGAGGGCCTGGTGACCATGCGCGCGAACCGGGGCGTGACGGTGAACGCGCCCAACGTCAAGGAAATGCGCGAGGTGTTCGAGATGCGCGCCGTGCTCGAAGGTCTGGCCGTGCGCCTGGCCGTGCCCAACCTCACGGCCGCCGACATCCGGGAGCTGGAACAGTTGCTCGAAGCCATGGAGCCGCGCTCGGAACTGCAGGCCGACTGGACCACCGCGCACCGCCACTTTCATGAAGCGCTGTGCGCCAAGAGCGATTGCCCGCGCCTGCAGCGCCAGATCTCCGCGCTGCACGCGGTGGTGGAGCCGCACATGCGCATGTGGGCCTCGATGGAAGACCGCCAGGTGGGCACGCGCGAACACCACGAACAACTGCTCGACGCGATTCGCGCGGGCGATGCCAACGCCTGTGAACAAGCCATGCGCGAGCACGTGCTCGCCACGGTGCCCGACCTGATGAGGCACATGCCATTGGTGCACGGCCCCTGAAGGTTTTCTGATCCCCCTGTTCCCCACGCTGAAGCCACGACCGGGTCGCGGCCAGGCGCCCTGTTGTCTTTCGTTTTTCATTCACTCACCAGGAGTACCGCCATGTCCTTGATCCGCCGCCAGTTTCTTACCCGCGCCGCCGTCGCCGGCAGCGTGCTCGGTGCCCCCGCCATCGCCAGCGCCCAGTCGGCCAAATTCAACTGGAAGATGACCAGCGCCTACGGCAAAGGCTCGCCGTTCTACATGGACGGCCCGGGCAGCGCGACCGATCTGGCCAAACGCATCCGCGAGATGTCCGACGGCCGCCTGAACATCCAGGTGTTCGGCGCCGGTGAACTGATCCCTGCCTTTGAAGGCTTTGACGCCGTGCGCGCCGGCACGGTGGAGATGAACCACGCCAACGCCTACTTCTGGACCGGCAAGACCGCCGCTGCCCAGTACTTCACCGCCGTGCCTTTCGGCATGAACTTCCAGGGCATGAACGGATGGCTGTACGACGGTGGCGGCATCGACCTGTGGAACGAGGTCTACGCGCCCTTCGGCATGGTGGCCATGCCCTGCGGCAACACCGGCGTGCAGATGACGGGCTGGTTCAAGAAAGAGATCAAAACCGTGGCCGACTTGAAGGGCCTGAAGATGCGCATCCCGGGTCTGGCTGGCAAGGTCTACGCCAACCTCGGCGTGGACGTGAAGGTGCTGCCGGGCGGCGAGATCTTCCCCGCGCTGGAGCGCGGCGTGATCGACGCGGCCGAGTTTGTGGGCCCGTTCCAGGACCGCCGCCTGGGCCTGCAGAAAGCCGCCAAGTACTACTACACCACCGGCTGGCACGAGTCGTCCACCGTGTCGGAACTGCTGATCAACAAAGCCGCTTGGGACAAGCTGCCCGCCGACCTCAAGGCCATCGTGAGCAACGCCTCGGCCGCCTGCAACGTGATCAGCGAAGGCTGGTGCCAGAAGGCCAACTCGGAGGCCATGGAAGACCTGATCAAGAACCAGGGCGTGATCGCCCGTCCGCTGCCCGACGACGTCATCAAGGCGTTGAAGGTCGAAACCGACAAAGTACTGGCCGATGCCATCAAGGACCCGCTGACCAAGAAGGTGCACGACTCTTACTTCGCCTTCAAGGCCAAGTACGACCGCTGGAGCGAGATCAGCGAAGAGGCTTACCACCTCAAGGTTCGCGGCTAACCCAAGGAACGGCATCATGCTCAAGGCACTGCGGCCGCTGGCCGCATTCATCGAGGGATTGATCGACCGGATCGGCGGACTCACCGCCTGGATCGCGCTGGTCATGATCGGTCTGGTCGCCACCAACGTGGTCCTGCGCTACAGCTTCAGCTTCGGCTCGGTCTGGGCGCAGGAACTCGAATGGCACCTGCTGGCCGCCCTCATCCTGTTGGGCATGAGTTACGCGCTGCAGCGCGGCGAGAACGTGCGCGTGGACGTGTTCTACGCGCGCTTCTCTCCGGCGCTCAAGCGCGTCGTCGACGTGATTTCTGCGCTGCTGCTCATCACCGTGAGTCTGGCCTTCATCTGGTTGTCGCTGGGGTATGTGGAGCAGTCGCGCTCCATCATGGAAGCGTCGGCTGACCCGGGTGGCATTCCGTACCGCTGGTTGGTGAAGTCGCTGATTCCGCTGGGCTATGGCCTGCTGGTGCTGCAGCAGCTTGCGCAACTGGTGCGCCTGTTCGATGCGCCCGCCACCCACACCGGGGAGTCGACCCATGTTTGAGCCGTCCACCTACGCCGTGCTGATGCTGGTCGGCTTTTTCGTGATGCTGATGATCGGCATCCCGGTGGCCATCAGCCTGGCGGTCAGCGGCTTTGTGTTCGGCTGGCTGGGCTTTGGCGAGGTGCTGTTCAACCTGCTGCCCGCGCGCTTTTACGGTGTGGTCGCCGGCTACCAATGGATGGCCATTCCGCTGTTCGTCTTCATGGGCGTGATGCTTGAGAAATCGCGCCTGGCCGATGACCTGCTCGATGTCATGGGCCACATCGCCGGCGGCCTCAAAGGTGGCATGGCCATCGGCATCGTGCTGTTCGGCGTGCTCATGGGCGCCACCACCGGCATCGTGGGTGCCACCATCATCACGCTGGGCCTGCTCACGCTGCCCACGCTGATCCGGCGTGGCTACGACAAAAGCGTGGCTTGCGGCGTCATCTGCGCCTCCGGTACGTTGGGCCAGATCATCCCGCCCAGCCTGATCCTGATCCTGCTGTCGGACATCATGCAGCTCTCGGTGGGCACGCTGTTCGCCGCCGCCGTGGGGCCGGGCTTGCTGCTGGCCGCGGTCTACATCGTCTACCTGGTGATCATGGGCTGGCTCAAGCCGGAGACCATGCCGCCGATTCCGATCGCCGAGCGCGACGCGGTCTCGCGCCGCCAGCTGTGGGTGCGCTTCTTCAAGGTATTGGTGCCCCCGGTCATGCTGGTGGTGGCCGTGTTGGGCTCCATCGTGGGCGGCATCGCGGCCCCCACCGAGGCGGCCAGCATGGGCGCCGTGGGTGCGGTGATCATCACCGCGCTGTCGGGACGCTTCACCTGGGCCACGCTCAAGGCCACCGCGCTGGACACCAGCAAGATCACCGCCATCATGATGTTCATCCTCATGACCGCACAGGTGTTCGCGCTGTCGTTCCGTGGCCTGCATGGCGAAGACCTGATCGCCGGGATGTTCGAGGCGCTGCCGGGCGGCACCAACACCGCCATCTGGTTCATGATGCTCATCATCTTTGTGCTCGGCTTCTTCATCGAGTGGATCGAGATCAGCTACATCGCGGTGCCGCTGTTCCTGCCGATCCTGCTCAACCTGGGCGTGGACCCGGTCTGGCTGGCGATGCTGATCACGGTGAACCTTCAGTCGAGCTTCCTCACGCCACCGTTTGGCTGGGCGCTGTTCTACCTGAAGGGCGTGGCACCGCCGGAGGTGAACATCAAGGACATCTACAAGGGCGTGGTGCCTTTCATCTTGCTGCAGCTGTTCACCCTCGGCCTGGTGTTTCTCTTCCCGCAGATCGCGCTGTGGTTGCCCAAGGCCATTGGCTGGTAACGCGGCCGCTGCACGGTCGGGATGCGACACTCGCGCCGTCGATCGAGGCCCCCAACTTGATCGCCTGAACAACAACACGGAGACCCTTGATGATCCACACCCTCACCGCCCTGGGCGGCATGTTTGTCGCGCCGCACCACCTGGCCGCGCAGGCCGGGCGCGACGTGCTGCGCGACGGTGGCAATGCTGTCGAAGCCATGGTGGCCGCAGCCGCCGCCATTGCCGTGGTCTATCCGCACATGAACGCCATCGGTGGTGACGGCTTCTGGCTCATTCACGAACCCGGCAAAGCGCCGGTGGCCATCAGCGCCTGCGGCCCCGCCGCAGCGCTGGCCGACCTGGATTTTTACGCCGGGCACGACACCATTCCCTCGCGCGGCCCCAAGGCTGCCCTCACGGTGGCCGGCACCATCGGCGGCTGGGCCAAGGCGCTCGAAGTGGCGGCACCCTGGGGCCCTGCCCTGCCCTTGTCGCGCCTGCTGGCCGACGGTATCCGCCACGCGCACAACGGCATCGCCGTCACAGAGAGCCAGGCCGGGCTCACGCGCGAGAAGTTCGACGGCTTGAAGGACGCGCCCGGCTTCGCGCAGACGCACCTGGTCAACGGCCAGCCACCCGAAGTGGGCCATGTCCTCAAGCAACCCACGCTGGGCCGCACGCTGGAGCAACTGGCCGAACGTGGTCTGGACGATTTTTACCGCGGTGAACTCGCCGCACGCATCGGCGCCGAGCTGGAGCGCGTGGGCAGCCCGCTGCGAACCAGCGACCTCGCGGCTTACCAGGCGCAGATTGTCGAACCCCTCTCGGTGCGGCTGAACGACAGCACGGTCTTCAACCTGCCGCCGCCCACGCAGGGCCTCTCGGCCCTGATGATCCTGGGCCTGTTCGAACGCCTGGGAGTGACCGAGGGCGAAGGCTTTGCACACGTGCACGGGCTGGTGGAAGCGACCAAGCGCGCCTTTCGCGTGCGCGATCGCGTGGTGACCGATCCGCAGCGCTTGCCGGCCGATCCCCGCAGCTTCCTCAAGCCCGCCGCACTCACCGATCTGGCCGCCGACATCGACCGCGAAAAAGCCCTGCCCTGGCCCGATGTGGCCGCACCCGGCGACACCATCTGGATGGGCTGCATCGACGCACAGGGCCGCGCGGTGAGCTTCATTCAAAGCGTGTACTGGGAGTTCGGATCGGGCGTGGTGCTGCAGGACACCGGCATCGTCTGGCAGAACCGGGGCACGAGTTTTTCACTCGACCCGAAGGCGCTCAACGTGCTCAAGCCCGGCCACCGCCCCTTCCACACGCTCAACCCGGCGCTGGCCTTGTTCGACGACGGCCGCGTGATGCCCTACGGCACCATGGGCGGCGAAGGCCAGCCACAAACACAGGCGGCGGTGTTCACGCGTTACGCGCGTTTCGGCCAGGGGCTGCAAGCCGCTGTGACCGCCCCACGCTGGCTGCTCGGGCGCACCTGGGGCGGCGTGACCACGTCGCTGAAACTGGAGAGCCGCTTCGACCCGGCACTGGTCGCGGCGCTCAAAGCCGCCGGGCACGAAGTGGAAGTGTTCAGCGAACCCTTCAGCGACACCATGGGCCACGCGGGTGCGCTGGTGCGCCACCCCAACGGCGTGATCGAAGGCGCGGTCGATCCGCGAAGCGACGGGGTGGTGGCGGGGGTCTGACCGCACTGCTGGTGTATCGCGCATGAAAAAACCCCCGCTGTTGCCAGCGGGGGTTTTTTCATTGGGGAAGGCTGATCGCTCAGACGGCGCGGCGGCGGCGCAGGCCCAGCGCAGCCAGGCCGAGGCCCAGCAACGCCAGCGTGCCCGGCTCGGGTACTTGCAGGCGGGTGTTGTCCAGGATCAGGCCGACGTTGTCGCCACCGGCGTTGCTGATCACGAGACGGGCGCTCACGTTGCTGCCGGGGGTGTAGGCCACGGTGTAGGTGCCGAACGGGTTGGTGCGGGCCAGCGTGACCAAATCGGAGGCCAGGAAAGAACCGAGGTCGTTGGCCAGGGCGAAGCCAAAACTGACCGCGTTGTTTTCACTACGCACCTGGTTGCCGGAGAGGTCCAGCGAGAACAGGTAGGTCGAGCCGGCGAGCAGGTTGTAGACCGACTTGCTCGACATCACGCCGGCGTCGTTCGTGCTGCCGTCGAGGTCGACGCAGCCACCGGTGTTGCCCGTGCAGTTGATGCCGTATGCGACACCACTGCGGATGTAGTCAACGGTGCCGCTGGTGACGGTCCAGTTCGTGAAGCCGTTGAAGCTCAGGGCATTGGCGTTGCCCTGGGTGTCGAAGTTGTCGCTGAAGATCACACCGGCCTGCGCGGCGGGAGCGGCGGCCATGAGGGCTGCGATGGCGAATGGGGCTGCGAAGCGGGAGAGGAGACGGGTCATGGGGTACCTGGGATTGAACAGTGCGTGACTTACATCACACTCTGGAAAGGCCTGCCGTTATTGGAAAGCTTGCTTCAATAAGTGGAGCAAAAGTCGGGCCACGCAGTTAAGGTGTTGATCTGAAAGGCGGTACCCCCACGGGTGCTGACGAAGTGTCATTTTTCCCGACACTTTTCGGGTTTCACCGCGCCCGGGCAGCGGCCAGCACTTCGGCCCAGCCGCTTTGGGCCATCAACTCGTCCCGCCACACGCGGTACCCGGCGTCGCTGGGGTGCAAGCCGTCTGCCGCGTTGAGCCCCGGCGTCTGCGCAAACGGGTCCTCGGCCTTGTCCTTGAAGAGGTTCACGTACGCGGCACCGTGCCGAGCGGCGGACTCGCGCACGAAGCCGTGCAGGCGGCGGGCGCGGTCCGTCATGAGCCATGAGGCGGGCGGAAAAAAGAACGGTGCGTTGCCCACGTTGCCCGCCGGCATCAGCACCACACGTTCGGCGCGCTCGCGGGCCAGCGCCGTGACGCGGTCGATGTCGGCGCGCACGTCGTCGTCGGCACGCAGGCGGATCACGTCGTTGCCACCGGCCTGGATCAGCACGAGGTCGTGGCGCTGGGCACCTTCGAACTGGCGCACCACGTCGGCAAAGGTGGCACCGTCGCGCGCGCGGTTCTCGATGCGCAAGCGCGGATGCGCGCGGCCCAGCAGGCCGGCCAGGCTGGCCTGGGGCGTGCTCGCGCCGGTGCCCACACCGGTGCTGTCGCCCACGATCAACAGACTCAGCACGGCGTCGGGCGGGCTCTGCTGGTAAGGGGTGCTCTGGCGTGCCAGCTCGGCCGCTTTGCCAATGCGCCATGCAGCGCAGCCGGAGGTGACGAGCAGGGCGGCGGCCGCGGCCAGCGCCATGACGGAGACGACGGGCCAGGATCGTTTGGACATGAGATGACTCCTTTGACGTGAAGCTATCGAATCCGCTGCACCGCCAGACTGGACACCGCGCCGGCCTGGTTGCCCCACGACTGGCGCACGAAAGTGGTCACCGCGGCCACCTCCTCGTCGGTGAGCAGCGTGCGGTAGGGCGGCATGCCGTAGGGCCGGGGGTGGCCGCGG
>QBMB01000018.1:79910-81115 GCA_003241965.1 Burkholderiales bacterium
CCGTCACGCTGGCCTCTGCCGTGAACCCGGTGCAGGCCATCCTGGCCGGCGGTGGCGGGGGCAAAACCGCCGCCCAGGATGGCCTGCACCGGGTTCACGGCAGAGGCCAGCGTGACGGCGCGGTTGCCGGCCAGGCCCGGGTACACGCCGGCAGCGCCTTCACCGCTGTCGCCGTGGCACTGCGCGCACTGCTGCGCATACAGCTTCTCACCGCGTGCCATTTGCTGAGGGTCGGCGGCCTTGAAGGCCACGGCCTTGTCGGCGTGCGGTGGCAGGTCTTGCACGAACAGCGCCATGGCGCGCAGGTCGGCGTCGCTCAGGTGCTGCGTGCTGTGCAGCACCACCTCAGCCATCGGCCCGGCCACCGAGGCGCCCTCGGCCACGCCGGTCTTGAGCAATGCCACCACCTGCTGCGTGGTCCAAGTGGCCACGCCCCCTTCGCTCGCCGAGCGCAGCGACGGTGCATACCAGTCCTGCGCGGGCATGAGCCCGCCACGGAAGGCCTGCGCCTCGCTGCTGCCGCCCAAGGGGTCGCGCTCGGTGTGGCAAGCGGCGCAGTGCGCCAGCCCGCGAGCGAGGTAAGCGCCCCGGTTCCATTCGGCGTCTTGTGCGGGCTCGGGCTTGAAGGTGGCGGGCTCGAAATAGAGCGCGCGCCACACGGCGAGGGCGGCCTGGGTGTTGTACGGAAAACGCAGCCCGTGCGCCCGGTTGGCTTGTTCGACAGCGGGCTGGCTTTGCAGGAAGGCAAAGAGCGCGTCGCTGTCCTCGCGCGTGACCAGCGTGAAGCTGGTGTACGGAAAAGCCGGGTAGAGCAGGCGGCCGTCTTTCGACTGGCCGTGGTGCATGGCGCGCCAGAACTCCGCCGCGCTCCAGGCGCCAATGCCGGTGGCTGCATCGGGCGTGAGGTTGGTCGAGACCACCGCACCAAACGGCGTGGGCACGGCGCGACCACCCGCGTACGGCACACCACCGCGCTCGGTGTGGCAGGCCATGCAGTTGCCGGCGCGCGCCAGGTAGGCGCCGCGCTCCACCAGCTGCGGCGTGCTGGCCACAGGCGGTGTGCTGTCTTGCAGCGGTGCGCCGCGCAGTTGCAGCACCACCGCCAGCGCCAGCGCGCCCAGGCCCGCCAGCAACACAACCAGGGCAACGCGCAAAGGCGTGATCGTGCGGCCCATGGTCAACCCTCGCTGCCGCAGCGCAGGGGC
>QBMB01000019.1:0-37743 GCA_003241965.1 Burkholderiales bacterium
GGGAAAAAAGTTCTGGGAGGTCAGATGCGCGGTTCGCCGTTGGCGTTGACCAGGATGGTGCGGCCAGGCTGCGAGGTCATCTGCACGCGGTGCCCGATGCCGTTGAAGTTGTAGGTCACGTCCCAGTAGTCGGGCTGGCCGTTGTTGGCCTGTGTGCAGCGTTGCACGTCCTGCATCTGTGGCTCGTTGCCGTAGCCGTTGCGACCCACGTTGGAGCCCACGGCAGCGCCCGCCACGGCGCCGCCCACGGTGGCGATGTCGCGGCCAGTGCCGTTGCCGATCTGGTGGCCCAGGATGCCGCCGATCACCGCACCGGCGATGGCGCCGGGCACATTGCGCCGGGGTTGCTGCACCACCTCTTCGCGTTCAATCCAGCAGCGTTGGCCACTGTTGGGGCCCACCACTGCGCGCGCCGAGGTCACGTCCGCTTCAAACAGGCGTTCCTGGTTGCGGCGGCGGTAGTCGCGCCGGTCGGGTTGCTGCTGCTGGGCTTGTGGGTATTGGCCGGGGTACTGGTAGACCGGCGCCGGTCCCTGCGACATGGGGGGTTCGTACACCGGATAGGGCGCGGCACAACCCGCCAGGCCTGCCAGGGCCAAGGTGGCCAGGGCCGTGAGGCGCAGCAGGGGCGATGAGCGTTTGTTGTTGGGGTTCATGGTGATTTCCTGGGTGTGACAGCCGAGTGGGGGAGGCCAGTGGTGGGTGTGATGGCCGATGGGTTGAAGGATGTTCCATGGTGCGCGCCCGGTCTGTTCGTTACCGCTCATGAACGGTGTCCCGTCGGTAAAGAACGTGAGCAGTTCTTGCAAGCTTTTTGGCCAATGGGTACGACAGCGAACAGACTCCCACCCAGCCCCAGGCATACAACCCTCTTCGATCTTTCGCAGCCTTTGCGTGTCGCTTGAATCAGGAGTTGCCCATGCCGAAATCCACCCACTTTGCCCCCAGCTGGGACACCTCCTCGTTCGGACACCCGGCCGACATGTCGGCGCTGGAGAGTCTGGCCCTGGGTGAACACCTCACCCTGTGCAGCCGCGCACGGGATCCTCTGCAGTTCCTGCGCAACGGCGCGGGTGTGGTGCGTGGTTTCGTCGCGCCCCGGTTGGTCACCACGGTGTTTTTCATCGCATTGATTGCGGGCACCACATGGCTTGCAGCGTAGGCCATGGTGGGCAGCGAACAACCCGGTCAGCACGACTGGGTACCACAGCCGGTGCGGCGCATGCTGGACGCTGCGCTCGGTCCTGCGCTGGAGCCGATCCGGGCTGAAATCTTTGGCCATGCCCGCTTCGAGCAGCACGGCCGCAGCCTGGCCGCGTCGCACCGCGCTGCGCGCGCGGTGTTCGGTCGCGCCACCTTCTACCCGCGCCTGCAGAGCAACATCCACAGTCTGCGAACGTCCTACGAACACATCGCCAGCCACGCCCACAGCGGGCACGACATCAGCCCGGGTGCCGAATGGCTGTTCGACAACTTCCACCTGATCGAAGACCAGCTGCGCGAGATTCATGAGGGTCTACCCGGGCGTTACTACCGCACGCTGCCCGTGTTGCAGGACGCGCCGCTGCAGGGACTGCCGCGCATCTACAGCATCGCCTGGGCGTTTGTGGCGCACACCGATGGCGCATTTGACGAAACGCTGCTCACCCACTTTCTGAACGCCTACCAGGAGGTGCACGAGCTCAGCCATGGCGAACTCTGGGCGCTGCCCACCACGCTGCGGGTGGTGCAGGTGGAGAACCTGCGCCGCCTGGCCGACCGCATTGCCAGCCACAAGGCCGCGCGTGAGCTCGCAGGCCTGATCGCGCACCGCATCGACGCTCTGGAACTCTCCACCGTGCGCGAGCTGCACGCCATGGCCGAGCGGCGTGGCGTCAGCCGCGTGTTCCTGTTCCACCTGGGGCAAAACCTCGCGGGCCACCGCCCGCCCACCGGGAGCGTGTTTGTCAACCAGGTGCTCCCATGGCTGCATGAAACCGTGCCCGACCTGGCAGCGCTGCAGGCCCAGCACCACGCCGACCAGGCGGCCGACCACCTGAGTGTGGGCAACGCGGTGACCGCGCTGCGCCTGATCGGCGCGGCCGACTGGGCCGAGGTCGTGGCGCGCACCAGCCGGGTGACGCAAGCCATGATGCAGTCCAGTGTGTTCGCCGCCGAGGACGACGCCACCCGCAGCACCACGCTGCACCGCATCGAGCGCCTGGCCGTGCAGAGCCAGCGCAGCGAAACCGCGGTGGCCCACGCGCTGCTGGCGCTGATGGAGGGGCAAAGCGACCACCGGGCGCTCGCCGGCCATTGGCTGGCCGGGGGCGGGCGCGAGGCACTGGAGCAGCGGCTGGGCCTTCGGCGCCGCGCCCGGGGCCTGGGGCGGCTGGTGGTGCGTCTGGCGCGCGTGCCGACCTACCTCACCGTCATGCTGGCGGGCTCGCTGGGGCTTGTGGCGGCCGTTTACGCACTGGCCGCGGTGCCGGTGGAAGGCTGGCTGGGCCACGGCCTGGCGGCGCTGGTGCTGCTGCTCATGGTGTTTCCGGCCTCCGAGGCGGTGGTGGCGGTGGTCAACCGGCTCATCACCGAATCGGCGCGGCCCGCGCACCTGCCGCGTTTTTTGCTGGCCGATGGTTTGCCGCCCGAGGCGCGCACGATGGTTGTGATGCCGGCGCTGCTGGGCAGCGTGCAGGCGGTGGCGCCGCTGGTGCACCGCCTGCACCTGCACTGGCTGGCCAACCCCGAAGCCCAGGTGCAGTTCGCGCTGCTCAGCGACTTCGCCGATGCCGACAGCCCGCACCTGCCGGCCGACGGTGCGGTGCTGGCCGAAGCGGTGTCCCGCATCCTCGCGCTCAATGCGCGCCACCCGGTGGGCCCGGGTGAAGCGCCGCGTTTTCTGCTGCTGCACCGCGCGCGCACCTTCAGCAAAACCCAGGGCCGCTGGATCGGCTGGGAGCGCAAGCGCGGCAAGCTTGAACAGCTGGTGGCCGCACTCACCAGCGATGCGCCCGGGCCGTTCATGGTCCTGGGTGGACTCTCGCGCATGGCCAGCGGCACACGCTACCTGCTCACACTGGACAGCGACACCCAACTCCCCCCGGGCCGCCTGCGCGCGCTGGTGGGCGTGGCCGAGCACCCGGACAACCAGCCCCGCCTGGACGCCAGCGGGCGGCGCGTGGTGCAGGGCTACGGCATCCTGCAGCCGCGTGTGGTGCCGCCGCTGCCCGAGACATCCCGCACCTCGCCCTGGCAGTGGATGAGCGCCGGCCAGCGCGGGCTCGACCCCTACAGCGCCATGAGCTCCGACGTGTACCAGGACGTGTTCGGCGAAGGCAGCTTCACCGGCAAGGGCTTGCTGCACGTGGCCACCATGCACGCCGTGCTGGGCGACCGCCTGCCCGAAGACCGGGTGCTCAGCCACGACCTGCTCGAAGGTGCGCTGGCCCGCTGCGCCGTGGTGACCGACATCACCCTGATCGAGCCCGACCCGGAACACGCCGACGTGGCCGCTTCGCGACTGCACCGCTGGACCCGTGGCGACTGGCAATTGCTGCCTTTCCTGCTGCAGCCTCGGCGCTGGCAACTCTCACCCCTGAACCGCCTGAAGCTGCTGGACAACCTGCGCCGCTCGTTGGTGACGCCGGCGTCGTTGTTGCTGTTGCTGCTGTCCATGTGGGGTGTCGGGCTGAGCCTGGGCGCGGCCCTGGGGCTGGTGGTGGCCGCGCAGGCCGCCGCGCCGCTCTTGGGCGCGCTGGCCGGTTGGGGGCCGCACCGTGCCAGCCTGGTGGGCGAGCGCTTTGCCCGCGCAGCCGCAGCCGACGTGGCACGTGCGCTGCTCGGGGGGGTGTGGCACACCGTGCAGCTGCTGCAGCAGGCGCTGCGCGCGAGCGACGCCGTGCTGCGCACTGCCTGGCGCATGGCGGTGTCCCGGCGCCAGCTGCTGGCCTGGACCACCGCCGACGCCGCCAGCGCGGCCCTGCGCCCGGGCCTGTGGCCCTCGCTCAGGCGCCATGCGCTGGAGACCGTGGTGGCCTTGCCGCTGCTCGTGGCGTTGTGGCTGACCAGCGCACAGCCCGACGTGCTGGCGGTGCTGCTGCTGGTGCTGTGGGCGCTGGCGCCCGTCGTTTCCTGGTTGGCCCACCAGCCCTGGCCCGGCAGCGGTCCGCGCCCGCTCACCGACGCCGACCGCGCACTGCTGGACGATCTGGCGCGCGACACCTGGCGTCTGTTTGAGCGCTGCGTCGATGAACAGAACCATTTCCTCCCGCCCGACAACCTGCAGATCCTGCCGTTCGACATGGTGGCCCACCGGACCTCGCCGACCAACATCGGCCTGTACCTGTTGAGCACTGCGTGCGCGCGCGAGGCCGGATGGATCGGCACGCAAGACCTGCTGCAACGCATGGAGGCCACGCTGGGCAGCCTGCAGCAGATGGAGCGCCACCGCGGCCATTTCCTCAACTGGTACGACACCGAAACCCTGCACCCGCTGCTGCCGCGCTACGTGTCCACCGTGGACAGCGGCAACCTCAGCGTGCACCTGCTCGCGGTGGCCCAGGCGTGCCGTCTGCTGGCGCGCGATCCCCACGCCACGCAGGCCACGGCGCAGGCGCTGCAGCGCAGCCAGGAGCGGCTGGCCCCCGCTCTGCAACACCAGCGGCCCTGGCTGGAAACCGCGCTGCACCAGGCACTGCACCAGACCGCGCTGGGCCAGGTGCTGCAGACCCCCTTGCCCGACCCTTCCGACACCGAGGCGAGCGCCGGGTTTGCCAGCCTACTGGAAGACGCCACGCAAGAGCTGGAGCGCATTCCCCACCCGCGCCCGGACCCGCTGACCACCCGGTCCGGCGTTGCCGATGAGGTCGCGCGCGACCACGACAGCCTGCACGCCCTGCTGGGCGACCACTTGGCCACGTTGCGCTCGATCAGCCAGGACCGCAGCGCGGCGGCCGAGGGCGGGGGCCCGCGCGCCACACGCCGCCTGCTGGCGTTGGCCGATGCACTGGAGCAGCTCGCGTGGGCGCCCGAGTTCGGCTTTCTGTACCACCCCAAACGCCACCTGCTGCACATCGGCTTTCGGCTCGACGACCAGGCGCTGGACGCGTCCTTCTACGACCTGCTGGCCTCCGAGTCGCGCAGCACCAGCTTGCTGGCCATTGCGAAGGGCGACGTGCCCATGAAGCACTGGGCCGCGCTGGGCCGGCCCCTCTTTGCCAACGGGCGCCACGCGGTGCTGCGCTCGTGGTCGGGTTCGATGTTCGAGTACCTCATGCCCACGTTGCTCATGGCCGAGCCGCACGGCAGCGTGCTGCGCGAGGCCGGCTGCTCGGCGATGCTGGAGCAGATCGCGCATGCCCAGGGCAAGCCCATGCCGTGGGGCATCTCGGAGAGTGCCTACGCCGGGCGCGACCACACGCTGGCCTACCAGTACGCACCGCAGGGCGTGCCCCGGCTGGCGCTGCGCCGCACGCCGCTGGACGAGCAGGTGATTGCGCCTTACGCCACCGCGCTGGCCACCCAGGTCAACCCACGCCTGGCCTGCCAGAACATGAGCCACCTCACGCACTGGTCTGCGCGCGGTCGCTACGGCTTCATCGAGGCGCTCGATTTCACCGCTGCGCGCCAGACGCAAGGCGGCACCTGCACGCCCGTGGGCACCTACATGGCCCACCACCAGGGCATGACCATCGTGGCACTCACCAACGTGCTGCGCGGGGGCATCGCGCAGCGCTGGGGCATGGCGCACCCGAACCTGGAGGCGGTGGCCTCGCTGCTGCACGAGCGTGCGCCGCGCGCCCTGTCGGCGCTGGTGCACCGCCAGATGCCGGGCCTGCCGCTCAACGCCCTGCAACGCCGCGCGCAGGACCATGTGCGCACGGTGGTGCCCGGTGCCCAGGCGCTGGAGCCCACGCACCTGCTGTCCAACGGGCGCTACAGCGTGAGCCTGCGCGCCAATGGCGCGGGCTGGAGCCAGTGGGGTGCCACCGGCATCACGCGCTGGCGCGACGATGCCCTGCGCGATGCGTGCGGCAGCTTCGTGTACGTGCGGCTGGCGCAAGGTGCCACACCGGTGTCGGTGAGCAGCCACCCGGCCCCCGACCCGGCCGCGAGTTACCAGAGCACCTTTCACACCGACCGCGTGGTGCTGGAGGCGCTGTGGCCCCAGCTGAGCGTGCAGACCACGGTGTGGGTGAGCCCGGAGGACGACATCGAGCTCAAGCGTGTGGTGCTCACCAACCGCAGCGACGCGGTGATGGAGCTGGAGCTGATCTCTGCGCTGGACGTGACGCTGACCCGCGCCGCAGCCGACGAGGCGCATCCCGCTTTTTCCAACTTCTTCATCAAAGCCGACTGGCTCGCCGACCAGCATGCCCTTCGCTTCGTGCGCACGCCTCGGCTGCAGACCGAGAGCACCCTGCAGGCCGCGCACTTCGTGGCCGGCGTGCAGGGCGAGGTGCTGGGCCTGCGCTGCCAGACCGACCGGGGCCCGTGGCTCGGGCGCAACCACAGCCCCGACCGGCCACTGGCGCACATGGCGCCCGTGCCCGCCGAATCCACCGCGCTGGACACGGGGCTGGACCCGGTGGCCGCGCTGGGCGTGATGCTGCGGCTGCTGCCCGGTGCGCAGGCCTGTGTGACCTTTGCCACCGCCGCCAGCGACCACCCCGCGCAGTTGCTGGCCATCGTGGACAAGTACCGCCAGCCCAGCTCGGTGGAGCGCTCCTCGGTCATGTCGGCCACGCTGGCGAGCATCCAGGTGGCGCCCGGGCGCCCGCGCATGGACTACCTGCCCGCGTTCCAGGTGCTCACCACCGCGCTCCTGATGACCCTGCCCAAGGTCGACCTGCCGGTGCTGGAGACACGGTCCCGGCGCGTTTGCGATCGTCGCTCGCTGTGGCAGCTCGGCATCTCGGGCGATCGGCCGCTGGTGCTGGTGAGTGCCGGCTCGCCACAGGGCATGGGGCTGCTGCGCAGCGTGGTGCAGGCGCTGCGCGAATGGTCGCGCGCCGGCGTGGCCTGCGATGTGGTGGTACTCAGCAGCGAAGCGCACTCTTACCAGATGCCGCTGCAGCGCGAGCTGGCCTTGCTGCACGAGCAGCTGCATGCACCGCCCCTGGGTGGCGCGACCGGCGGGCTGCACCTGCTGCGCCCCGATGCCTTGTCGCCCGAGCAGATTGCCACGCTGGATGCCCTGGCGCGCATCCACCTGCGGGCCGACGGACGCAGCTGGTCCGACCAGATCACGGCCTGGAGCGAACGCTTTGATGCTGCGCAGGCACCCCTGCAGACCAGCACGCCGGCCGACCGGGTTCCCACGCACGCGATGGCCGCGGAGCCCAGCCCGCCGGTGGGTGGGTTCGAGGCGGGCGGGCGGCGTTTTGCGTTCGAGGTGTCGGCTGCGCAGCGGCCCCTGCGGCCGTGGATCAACGTGCTGGCCAACCCGGGTTTCGGCACCATCGTCACCGAGGGTGGCGGGGGCAACACCTGGGCCGGCAACAGCCGCCTGAACCAGCTCACCGCCTGGGCCAACGACCCGGTGGCCGACACACCGGCCGAGTGGTTCCTGCTGCAGGACCGGCGCACCCACGCGGTGTGGAGTCTTGTTCCGTCGGCCTGGGGTGACGCCGACGCGCGCTACCGCGTGGTGCATGCGCAGGGCCGCACCAGCATCAGCCACCAGCGCGGTGACCTCGACATCGCGGTGCACTGGAGTGTGGATGCCGAGACTGCGGTGAAGCAGGTGCGCATCGAGGTCATCAACCGGGGGCGCCACATGGCGCATCTGCGCACCGTGGCCATGGTGGAGTGGCTCATGGGCGAAAAGCGCAGCGACCGCGCCACGCTGCACACCAGCCGCTGCCTGGCCGATGAACCGGTCGGCCTGGTGGGCCTGATGTGCACCCAGACCGAAGCCGCTGCAGGCTGGGGCGGGGGCACCGCCTTTCTGGTGGAGGCACAAGGCACGTCCGGTGGCAGCGGCGCCCTGGACTGGACCTGCGACCGTGCCGCGTTCTTCGACGCCCAGGGGCAGCTGCGCCTGCCGCAGCGCCTGGGGCAGCGCCAGGGCGACGGCCTGGACCCGTGTGCCGCGCTGTCGCGCCCGGTCACGGTGCGTCCCGGCGCCACGCTGGAGCAGGTGTACCTGCTGGGGTTCGCCGCATCACCCGCTGCTGCGCACGAGCTCGCGGTGCGCGCCATGAAGCGGCTGCCGCACGAACGCGAGGAGACCGCCAAGGCGCGCTGGGACGCGCTGCTGGGCGCGACCACCGTCGTCACGCCGGACCCGCTGTTCGATGCCATGACCAACCGCTGGCTGCTGTACCAAACCGTGTCGTCGCGGCTGTGGGCCAAGGCCGGCTTCTACCAGGCCGGTGGTGCCACCGGTTACCGCGACCAGCTGCAGGACACCATGGCCCTCACCTGGGCTGCGCCCAGCCTGCTGCGCGACCAGATCGTGCTGTGCGCCTCGCGCCAGTTTGCCGAGGGCGATGTGCAGCACTGGTGGCACTCGCCGGGTGGTGCCGGCGTGCGCACGCATTTTTCGGACGACCTGCTGTGGTTGCCGTTTGCCTGCGCGCACTACCTGAAGACCACCGGGGACACCACGGTGCTGGACGAGACCGTGCCCTTCATCGAAGGCGTGACCATTCCCCCCGGCGCAGAAGACGCTTACGACACGCCACGCGTGAGCCAGAGCACGGCCAGCGTGTTCGAACACGCCGCGCGCACCATCGACCGCAGCCTGCCAGTGGGCGCGCACGGCCTGCCGCTCATGGGCAGCGGGGACTGGAACGACGGCATGAACCGCGTGGGCCATGAGGGGCGGGGCGAGTCGGTGTGGGTGGCGTGGTTTGTGTGCGCCGTGGTGCGCGACTGGATCCCGCTGGCGCGCGAGCGCGGCGAACACGGGCGCGCTGATCGCTGGGAAGCCGCGCTGCAGGGCTGGGATGAGGCGCTGGAGACCCATGCCTGGGACGGCGACTGGTACCGGCGCGCCTTCTTCGACGACGGCAGCCCGCTGGGCTCGCACACGCAGCCCGAGGCCCGCATCGACCTGATCGCGCAGGCCTGGTCGGTGCTCAGTGGGCAGGCACCGCTGGAGCGCCAGCGCCGCGCCATGGAGGCGGTCCATGCGCAGCTGATCAACCCCGAGGCGGGCCTGATCCAGCTGCTCGCGCCGCCGCTGGCCCATGCCCAGCCCAGCGCGGGCTACATCCAGGCCTATCCGCCGGGTGTGCGCGAAAACGGCGGCCAGTACGCCCATGCCGGTGTGTGGGGCCTCATGGCCATGGCGGCCCTGGCCATGCGCGAGCCGGCGGGATCGGACACCCGCGACACACCGTACCGGTACTTCACGTATCTCAGCCCGGCGCACCGCGCGCAGAGCCGGGTGTGGGGTCCCGCTTATGGGCTGGAGCCCTACGCCATGGCGGCCGATGTCTACAGCCAGCCGCCGTATGTGGGGCGCGGTGGCTGGAGCTGGTACACCGGCGCGGCGGGCTGGCTGCAGCGCGCGGCCATCGAGTCGATCATGGGCCTGAAGATGACGGCGCACGAGCTGAGCTTCACGCCCTGCCTGCCCACCGACTGGCCCCGGGCCGAAATGACGCTGGTGCGCGACGGCCGGACCATGCGTTTTGTGCTGGTGCGCCAGAGCGCTGCTGCCGTGCGCGCCAGCTGGGGCAGCCGGGGCGTGGGCTTTCTGGCGGTGGGCGAACCCCTCGCATGGACCGTGCTCCCGTCCAACACCGTGTTCGTGATTTCGCTGGAAGATCCGGGCGCAGATGAGGCTCCCGGTTGAATACCCCACTATGTACGTTTCCGAACGGATGGACGGTCCTATCCATGGAAGACTCGGTGGACTACAACCCATAAGCCGATCTGCGTCCAGCGACAAAGGCCACCCCGGAGGAATACCGTTTGACCGAACCCGACAACCCGCGCCAGAACCAACTGCTGGCCGCGCTGCCTGACGCCGAGTGGCAGCGGTGGCAGCCCCAGCTTGAGCTGGTCGATCTCCCGCTGGGCAAGGTGCTCTACGAGTCCGGAGCGCCGCTGCAATACGTGTATTTCCCCACCAACGCCATCGTTTCGCTGCTGTACGTGCTGGAAAACGGCTCGTCGGCGGAGATCGCCGTGGTGGGCTTTGAAGGCGTGGTGGGCATTTCCATCTTCATGGGCGGTGGCTCCACCCCCAGCCGCGCCGTGGTGCAGAGCGCCGGCATGGGCTACCGGCTTCGCGCCGATGCCATCAAGGCCGAGTTCGCACGGTCGAGCCCGGTGATGCACCTGATGCTGCGCTACACCCAGGCGCTTATCACGCAGATGAGCCAGACGGCGGTGTGCAACCGCCACCATTCGCTGGACCAGCAGCTGTGCCGCTGGCTGCTGCTCAGCCTGGACCGCCTGCCCGGCAACGAGCTGGTGATGACGCAGGAGCTGATCGCCAACATGCTGGGCGTGCGCCGCGAGGGTGTCACGGAAGCCGCGCTCAAGCTGCAGGGCGCTGGCCTCATCCGCTATGCGCGGGGCCACATTTCGGTGCTGGACCGCCCGGGTCTGGAGCACCGCACCTGCGAGTGCTACCGCGTGGTGAAGAAGGAATACGACCGCCTGCTGCCCGATCTCGTGGCGATCTGATCCGGCGACCGGGGAGCTTTGTGTGGTGGAGTACCGCGCGGGCGGCCGAACAGGTCCATAGTGGGGCAGGGATCACCGGGCAATGGGCCCGGCGACCCGCATGAGTTCGCCCTCGGAGGGGTTTCGCTTGTGTACCGAGCGGACCTCATGAAAACCACCGAAAACGACCTCATCGAGCGGCTTCCCAAAGCGGTTCGCAAACAATTCCTCGCGCTGTGCGAGCCCTTCGAGCTGGTGCTCTCGGCCGAGCTCAGCGTGCGCGGCACGAATCTGAGCCACGCCTACTTTCCGCGATCGGGCTTCATCTCGCTGGTGATCGACATCGACAGCCACCCGGCCCTGGAGGTGGGCATGGTCGGACGCGAGGCCATGCTGGGTTCGGAGCTGGTGCTGGGTGTGGCCAAGACACCCTGGCGCGCGGTGGTGCAAGGCGCGGGCAGTTGCTGGCGCATCCGGGCCGAGGCCTTGCGGCAAGCCATCGCCGACATGCCCGCACTGCAGGCCTTGCTGCAGCGCACCTTGATGGTCCGTCTGCACCAGCAGGCACTGGCGTCGGCCTGCGAGCGCTTCCATCCCATCGGGCCCAGGCTGGCGCGCTGGCTCCTCATGAGCCAGGACCGTGCGCAGGCCGACCAGTTTCACGTCACACAGGAGTTCATTTCACTCATGCTGGGCGTGCGGCGCGTGGGCGTGACCAAGGCCGCGAGCGACTTCCAGAAGAAGGGCCTCATCGAGTACCACCGCGGCGAGCTCAAGGTGCTCGACCGGGTGGCGCTGGAGCACGCGGCATGCAGCTGTTATGAGTCAGACAAGTTGCTGCACGACGAACTCATGGTCATGAAAACACAGGCCATTCGCTGAAGGTGTGGGTGGGTCAGGTGAGGACCGCGATCAGGATGATGATCGGAATCGGGATGCCCAGAAAGAGCAGGAGGAGTGAACGCATGGCGGGCTTTCTAGTAGAGGGGGATGGATTTCAGGCATCGCGTTGACGACCGCCGAAGGTGGCTGCGAGGCTGGCGAAGAAGGCCCCGATCAGCAGCGACACGAAAAGCCACAGCGCCCCGTAGGCAGAGGCCTTTCGCGCGTTGTCTGCCGCTTCGCGGGCCTCGGTGGCTGCTTCGCGCACCTGGGCCTGCGCCCGTGCGTAGGTGTCGGTCACCCGCTTTTGCGCGTCTGCCGGTGTCATGCCGGTGCGCCGGGCCACCAGTTGGCCGACGTGACGCAAATCGTCTTCCGCCAGGGGTCTGGACAAGTTGGAGAACATCAGGATGCGGGCGATCTCCGCCGCTTCCTGTTCATGGTCGGTACCGGTGGCGATGTCGGCAACCGGCGGGGTGGTGGGCGCCGTGGTGGGCGCAGCAACGGTACCGGCTTCGCGGCGAAACAGGGTGTCTACAAAATAAGCCATCGAGCCACCTTCTTCGTCTTGCGCCAGGCCTGCGGCAGCCACGGCCGCGCCCCCTGCAACCGATGCTCCGGCCTGCACGCCACCGCCCACGATGGAAGCAATCACCGAGCTGAGCAATGCAGCTGTGGCCAGCGAGGAGACAGCCCAGGCCAGAAAGCCATGCGCGGTGTCGCGGAAATAAACCTCGTCGACATGTACTTCCGTCCATTTGGTACGCAAGCGCCCGGCCAGGTAACCACCCATGGCGGAGGCCACAAGCTGGGTGGCGGTCAACCACACGATGGTGGTGACCCCCAGAGCGGTTGCACCGATGCCCGAGTTGGCCCATGGAGACACCGACGACAACCCCAGACCCATCCCCAGGATGAGCAGGATCAGCGAAAGCGCCGCCGCGGCCGCTGCGCCCGCTGCGATGGCACCCCACGCCACCGCGCTGGCGGATCCGGCCGGACGTTCACCAGGGCTGCCGCCGTATTCGCCACTGCGCAGGTGGCCGGTGTCTTCACCGCTCAAGGTCTTGGGAAATGCCATGTTCGCTCCTGTTGTCAAACCACCAAACCCACGCCGAAAGAGTCGGTGCGGCTGTCGTTCGCGAGGGGGCAACCGTAAGTGCGCAACGCCGCACAGTCTGTGCGCCTTCGAACGTTGTTTCGACCCAGCGCGACTCGGTTGCGGCCTGGCCGTGTTACCAGCTAAAACCTTCGCGCTGAGCCACCGAGCGCCCGTCCTTGCTCCACACATGCAGGATGAAATCGGCCTCGCGCAGTTCGGTCAACACCGCCATGCCCAGCCGTTGCGCCAGGCGGCTGTGCACGGCGTCGCCATCGAGCTCACCACCCTCGATGGGCCAACGCCAATGGCAGGCCAGCACGGTCCCGCCTGCGCTCAGGGATGCGCTGGTCTGGTCGGCCAGAGCATCGACACCGGGCGGGTCCAGAAAGTACCCCAGTTCGCTGATCACGATCAGATCGAAGATGCCCACGGGCCAGTCGGCAGGCAATTGCGCCTGCACCACGCGGGCATGGCTCCAGGGCGCCAGGCGCGCGCGCGCCAGTTCCACCGCGCGCAAGGAACCATCGCAGACCAGCAGCCGGTCACAGCGCGAAGCCAGTTCGGCAGAGAGCTCGCCATTGGCGCACCCGGGCTCAAAGCCGTGCGCGTAACGCTGCGCGGGCAAGCATGCCAGCGTCTGTGCGCGCTTGCGTGCTTCGTACCACCGCGTTTTGAAGCGCCAAGGATCGTCGTCGTCGCGAAACAGCTGGTCGAAGCGTTCCGGCGAGGGGGTCTGAGGGGTCATGTGTTTGGGGACTGCAGGCGGGGGTGAGCCATGTTTCAAACGAAGTAGTACTCGGTGCGCCAGGCCGCGCGCGCCACGATGGCCGGGCCCAGCACTGCGCCCAGGTCGGCGCTGCGCGGGCCGAGTTGGGATCGGTGGGCTGCAAGCGCGGTCTGCTTGCGCGAGCCAGCCTCGGCACTCAAAGGGACCGCTCGCAGACGAAGCCACGGAATGCGGGTGTCGCCCGGGGTCGCCCAATGCCACATCCAGACCGGTGCGGCGAGGTGCGTGCAACCGATGGCCACACTCGCGCGTCGCACCATCTGCCCGGTCATGTCGTGGTCGGGATGCCCGTCGTTCTCCCAGGTGCTCACGACCACATCGTCGGGTCGCAGCAACGGCATCAGCCGCGCCAGCAGATCGGCCCCACGCTGCTGGACGCGTCCGTCCTCCAGCGCCAGAGCCACCACCGAAGGTTGCGCCAGGCCGAGCTGGCGCAGACCGAGCCACCGCTCGTGGCGGCGAAGGTAGGCGAGATCGTCGGGGTTGACGGCCGGCGTTCCGTTGTGGCTGGCTTCGCCGTTCGTGACGGCCACGATCTGCACACGGCCTCCTTGCGCCACATGGGTGGAGATCAGACCACCGCTGGCCAGTATTTCGTCGTCGGGATGGGGTGCAACGACCACCAGCCGTGCGGTGGCCGGCAGCCAGTCCTCCAGCGACAGCTCGTGGCACCGCAGCCCGGCCAGCCAGTGTCGCCACGCCCCTTCGTCGGTGGGCTCGCCCTCGATCAACGCGGGGCGTTCTAAAGCTCCCACGAGGCTTCTCCTGGCGACATCAGACGCTCGCCCAGGGCCGCGAAGTCGCGCTCGCCGTGGCTCTGGCGCAGGTAGACCGGCAGGTCTGCCGCCATCTGCGCGAAGGGCGCGTCGCGGCAGAACGGTGCTGCCCCCAGCGCTTGTCCCACCTCATCGAGCACCTGCTTTGCGCAAATTTCGACAGCCAGGCGCACGCGCAGGCCCGCCGCGCTCGCGTCCTCCGTCGGGTGCTCGTCGATCCATCGCGCTGCCTCGCGCAGCAGCGCGGCCGTTGCCTGCAGTGCCACGTCCACCTTGCCCAAGGCAGCCAGCCGGAAGGCGTTGCGGTGGCCAGGTGGCACCTGCACCAGGGTCCGGTGCAACGCAGCGGCCAGTGCCTGAGCGCCGCCGTGCCAGCAGGCTGCAATGCCTGCGCCTCCCTGCCAGAAACCTGGCCGGTTCAGGTAAGCGCCCTCGGCGCCCACCAGTTCGACCCGGGCATCGCGGAACGCGACATCCACGCTGGCACTGGCTGCCATGCCCACGGCATGCCAGCCGGCAGCACAGACGCTCACGCCTGGTTGGTCCATCGCCACACGCACCAGTTGGGGTCCCCGACCATCGGGCCACCAGGCCGTGAGCAAACCGTGGCTCACCTGGCCGGCGCCCGAACACCAACGCTTGGCTCCGTTGAGGCGCACGCCACCGGCCTCGCTGGTGTCCACCAAAGCGCGCCCATGGGCAGCCTCCGCCGCCCACATGCCCCAGGTGGCGCCCTTCGCGGGTGGTGCCGATGGCGCAACCTCGGCCATCACGGCGAGCGCATCGGTGTGTCCCTCGTAGAGCTTGGCCAGTGACAGGTCGTGCCCAGCCACCAGGCCCAAGGCTTGCCAGCGCTGCAGCGTGGCACCGCGCCCAGGCATGGGCAACCCGTCCAGACCCCGACCTATCAGCTCATCGAGCCAGACGCCCGGTGTCTGGGTCCGATCCAACCCGGCCAGGGTCGCCTGCAGGTTGGCCAGCAATGCGCCGTTTTGCGCATCGAGCTTCATGACATCGCCCCCGCAGCGTCAGCATGTGATTCACCCACGCGCTGCAGCGTGGCGCCGAATCCACCCGGCGCCCGGAACACACGGCGTGCACTGGTCACAACCCTCGGAGCAGCGGACCAGGCGATGCGTGCGCCGATGGCTTCCAGCGCCCTCACGAGCGCCACATCTTCGCTGCTGGCCAATGGTGGGAAACCACCGGCGCGCTGGTAGGCCTGAGCACTGACGCCCAGGTTTGCTCCGTGGATGTGCTGGTGACCGTCGGCGTCGGTGTAGGTCGTGTGGAAGTGGTGGCGCATGGCCTCGCCGTGGGCGCTCCAATCGGCCACACCGACCGTACCGCACACCGCGTCGCTGTCCAGCGACATCTGCACGTGCAGCCAGTCGGCCGCCACCACGGTGTCGGCGTCGGTGAACGCAAGCCAGCGCGCTCCCATCGAAAGCGCAAGTTGAGCGCCTTCTGCCCGGGCAATGCCCACGTTGCGCACTTGCACGGAAGTCACCAACGCGCCCGCTTGCCGCGCAACGTCTGACGTGCCGTCGGTGCAGGTATCGAGCACCACGATCACCAGCACGGCTTCACCCTCCAGTGCAGGCCAGCGGGCCGCATGTGACAGCGAGCTCAGGCATTCACCGATCACGGCCTCTTCGTTGTTGGCAGGGACGATCACAGCCAGCATGGGTGCACTCCGAGCGCCGATCACAGCGACGCGCGAGCGCCATTCAATCGTGGAGTGCCGGGCAGGTCTGTTCGTTGTCGAACGTTTTTCTGCGCTGGTCAAGCCCCCGCATGGCGCGGGAGCTGTCACAGCATCAGCGTTGGTGCTTCTGCGCGTGTGCAGCGTCGCTTGACGCGTTCAGCCACGAATCGTCAGCGCTCTTCTCCCAGGCCTGCAGCTGATTTTCAGCTTCGTCCTTGGCCATGCCGTAGCGCTCCTGGAGCTTGCCGGCGAGCTGGTCGCGGTGGCCCGCCACCAAGGTCAGATCGTCGTCGGTGAGCTTGCCCCACTGCTGCTTGGCGCGGCCGGTGATTTGTTTCCAGTTGCCTTGGATGGTGTCCCAGTTCATGTGATGTCCTTTGGTTGAGGCGGCTCCGATGAGCACGGTTGTGCAGGCCGCCCTGTGCGTTTTTATGCGGTGGTGTGACGGAGGTCTGTGCGCCATAGCACCGACGCGAGCAGGTCGCGCGGCCATGCTTGCGCCGTCGGCCTCGATGGCCTTGTTGACGAGAAATACCTCCCATGAACACCACCACCACGCCCCGCGCCATCCCATTGCCTGCGCCCACGCGCCAACTCGCCGTGCGCTTGCTTGGCCTCACCGCGATCAGCGCGTTTGCGCTTTCGATGATGGCCTGCGCCACCCGCAGTCCCGCACCCACGCAGGAGATCGCACTGTCGCGTGCGGCGATCGAGACCGCCGTGCGCGCCGGTGCCGCCGAGCTCGCACCCAGCGAGCTGAACATCGCCCGCCAGAAGCAGGCCATGGCCGACACCGCCCTGAGCCAGGAACAGTTCGACCGCGCGCGTTTGCTGGCCAACGAAGTCCAGGTGGACGCCCTGCTGGCCGAGTCGAAGGCGCGCAGCAACCGGGCCAACAAGGCCGCCGACGAACTGCGCGAAGGCGGCCGCGTGCTGCGCCAGGAAATCAACCGCGCGGCGCCCCAATAACAACACCACAGGACACGCTCATGAACACCATTTCCCGCTTCGCACTTTCCCTCACCGCCCTGGCCATCGTGGCCGGTTGCACCACCACGCCGCCCACCAACGTCCGGCTTGAACAGGCGCGCGAGGACTTCCGCACCGTGCAGGCTGATCCCCGCTCGCAGGGCCAGGCGCCGGCCGAATTGCGACAGGCCGCTGACGCGCTCACGGCGGCCAACACGGCATCAAGCAACCGGGACGATGTTGAAACCGTGAACCACCTCGCCTATCTGGCCTCGCAGCGCGCAGCCATCGTGCGCGAAACGGTGAACTTCAAGACCGCCGAGCTGAGCGTGGCCAACGCCGGTACTGCGCGCACCGCCGCCCAACTGCAGGCCCGCACGCAGGAGGCCGAGGCCGCCCAGCGGGCTGCGGCAGAAGCCCAGCGCAATGCAGGCGCTGCCCGCACCGACGCGACCGAGGCCCAGCGCCAGGCGGCCCTGGCAATGGAGCGCAACCGCCTGCTGGAAGCGCGCATGGCCGAGCTCAACGCCAAGCAGACACCGCGGGGCGTGGTGATCACCCTGGGTGATGTGTTGTTCGACGTGGACCGCTCGGCGCTCAAGCCCGCCGGCCTGCGCATGGTGGACCAGTTGGTGGAGGTGCTCAAGGCCGATCCGCAGCGCACGGTGCTGGTGGAAGGCTTCACCGACAGCACCGGCGCCGATGCCTACAACCAGACCCTGTCCACCGAGCGCGCCGACGCGGTGCGCGTGGCCTTGATGGCGCGGGGTATCGCGTCCGCCCGGGTGGCCTCGCGCGGGTACGGCAAGGCATTCCCGGTGGGCCCCAACGACACAGCCGCCGGCCGCCAGATCAACCGCCGCGTCGAGATCGTGCTCTCTGATGAGAGTGGCCAGATCAAGGCCCGCTGAATTTCCCCACCCATTGAGAAAACCCCATGACCACAACACCCCAGACCCTGGATATCACCGAACTGCGCAAGAGCGCACGCCAACGCATGGAAGAGGGCGCTGTCACCCTCGGCTACAGCGCTGATCGCAAGGCGGTCATTGCCATGCTCAACGATTCACTGGCCACCGAACTTGTGTGTGTGCTGCGCTACCGCCGCCACCACTTCATGGCCAGCGGCATCCATTCACACGCCACGGCGGCCGAGTTTCTGGTGCACTCCAACGAAGAGCAGGGCCACGCCGACCAGCTGGCCGAGCGCATCGTGCAGCTCGGCGGCGAGCCCGATTTTTCGCCCGACTCGCTCACGAAGCGCAGCCACGCCGAGTATGTGGAAGGCGCCACGCTGACCGACATGATTCGCGAGAACCTGGTGGCCGAGCGCATCGCGATCGACAGCTACCGCCATGCCATCGAGTCCCTGGGCAACGACGACCCGACCACCCGCCGCCTGCTTGAATCCATCCTCGCGGTGGAAGAGGAACACGCCGACGAGCTGGCTGATCTTCTGACGCAGGTGCCTGCCAAATCCAGCTGACGCGAGAACATGCCCATGAAGAAAGCGCAGAAGCAGGACAGCCATCCTGGAACTGGTGGTGAACTGCACCAGCAGACGAACGCCGACCATCCGCCATTGACCACCCAGCAAGGGGTGGTGATCTCCGACAACCAGAACTCACTGCGCGCCCACCCGCAGGGTCCCACGCTGCTGGAAGACTTCATCCTGCGGGAGAAGATCACCCACTTCGACCACGAGCGCATCCCGGAGCGAGTGGTGCACGCGCGTGGCACTGGAGCCCACGGGTTCTTCGAACTCACGCATTCGCTGGAGCAATACACCACAGCCAAGGTACTCACCGAGGTGGGCGTGAAAACGCCGGTGTTCTCGCGCATCTCCACCGTGGCCGGTGGTTCGGGCTCGTCGGACACGCCGCGCGATGTGCGCGGTTTCGCCATCAAGTTCTACACCTCGCAAGGCAACTGGGACATCGTGGGCAACAACGTACCGGTGTTCTTCATCCAGGATGCAATCAAGTTCCCCGACCTGATCCACGCGGTGAAGATGGAGCCCGACCGGGGCTTCCCCCAAGCCGCGTCGGCCCACGACACGTTCTGGGATTTCATCTCGCTCACGCCCGAATCCATGCACATGGTGATGTGGATCATGTCGGACCGAACGCTGGCTCGATCGCTGCGCATGATCGAAGGCTTTGGCGTGCACAGCTTCCGCCTGCTCGATGCCGCAGGCCATTCAACCTTCGTGAAGTTCCACTGGCGACCCAAGCTGGGCCTGCAATCCACCGTGTGGGACGAGACGGTGAAGATCGCCGGGGCCGACCCGGACTTTCACCGGCGTGAACTGTTCGACGTGTTGAGCGCCGGAGAAGTTGCCGAATGGGAATTTGCAGTGCAGCTGTTCACGCAGGCTGAAGCCGACAAGTTTCCGTTCAACCACCTGGACGCGACCAAGCTCATTCCCGAAGAGTTGGTGCCTTTGCAGGTCATCGGCCGTCTGGTGCTCGACCGCTGGCCCGACAACTTCTTTGCCGAGACCGAGCAGGTGGCGTTCTGCCCGTCGCACCTGGTGCCGGGCATTGACTTCTCCAACGACCCGCTGCTGCAGGGCCGCCTGTTCTCGTACCTGGACACACAACTCTCGCGCCTGGGCACGGTGAACTTTGAGCAGATTCCGATCAACGCGCCCAAGTGCCCGTTTGCCCACCAGCAGCGCGATGGCCACATGCAGATGGCCAAGCCTGCCGGGCGCGTGGCCTACGAGCCCAATTCGTTGTCGCCCGACTCACCTCGCGCGGACCGCACCACCGGGTTCGTCAGTGTGGCGCTGGACGAAGGCGGCGAGCGCGGCCGGGTGCGGGCTGCGAGCTTTGCCGATCACTACAGCCAGGCGCGCCAGTTCTGGATCAGCCAGAGCGAACCCGAACAGGCGCACATCGCATCGGCGCTGGTGTTCGAGCTCTCCAAGGTGGCGCACCCGCACGTGCGCGAGGCCATGGTGTCGCACCTGCTGGTGATCGATGAGGTGCTGGGGCAGCGGGTGGCCGATGGCCTGGGCCTGGAAGAGCTGCCTGCGCCCGCGACGCCCGCTCAACCCGTGCAGTCGATGTTGCCTTCCGCCGCGTTGAGCATCATCGGCAACGCCAAGGACACCCTGGAGGGCCGGTGTGTCGGCATCCTGGTGGCCGACGGTTCTGACGGAAAGACCGTTGCCGCGCTCAAGAAGGCGGTGCAGGCCGCAGGCGCTCGCGTGAAAATCGTCGCGCCCCGCATCGGCGATGTGGTGCTGGCCAACGACAAGCGCCTGGCGGTTGACGGTCAGCTGGCGGGCACGCCATCGGTGATGTTCGATGCGGTGGCACTGGTGCTCTCGGAAGATGCGGGAAAGGCCCTGTGTCGCGAGGCCGCTGCGGTGGATTTCGTGCGCGACGCGTTCGGTCACCTCAAGGCGATTGCGGCGGATGCAGGTGCGAAGGCGCTGCTGAAGGCGGCCAGCGTCAAGTCCGATGCCGGTGTGGTTGACGCAGACGATCACCAGGCGTTTGTGGTGGCCGCATCCACCCGTCAGTGGGTGCGCGAGAAGTCGGTGCGTACTCTGGCGTGACCTGCGCCGGGCGGCTTCTCACATCCCGCACCCCGGTGCGTGGTGAGCAGGCTGCTCCATGAGCAACGCTCAATGGTTCGCCCTCATCGGCGCGATGTTGCTGGTGATGGGCGTGACGTCCACCCTGCTCAAGCGCCTGCCGGTCACCCCGGCCATGCTCTACCTCGGGGTGGGCCTGATGCTGGGGCCCACCGGTGTGGACGCGTTCCGCTTCAACCCCCTCACGGAAGCGCCGCTGCTCGAGGTGCTGACCGAAGTGGCGCTGCTGATCTCGTTGTATTCCGCGGGCGTGAAGATGCCGGTGCCGTTCACCTTTTCCCAATGGCGTGCGCCGCTGTTGTTGGCCACGGTGTCGATGGCGATCACCGTGGGGCTGGTGGCAGTCTTCGCTGTTCATGTGCTGGACTTGCCGATGGGCGCGGGTGTTCTGCTCGGCGCCATCTTGGCGCCCACCGACCCGGTGCTGGCCACCGATGTGCAGAGCCGCCACCCCGGAGACCGCGACCGGCTTCGCTTCACGCTCACCTGCGAAGCCGGCATGAACGACGGCACCGCATTTCCCTTCGTGATGCTTGGTCTGGGGTTGCTGGGGCTGCACGACCTCGGCGAAGGTGGAGCGCGCTGGGCGCTGGTGGATGTGCTGTGGGGAACGCTGGGCGGTGTCGGCATCGGTGTGGCGGCGGGTGTGGCGTTGGCACGCCTGGGCTGGAGGCTGCGCGGAGCGCCACAGAGGCAACACCTGCTCGACGACTTTCTCGGACTGGGTTTGATAGCGCTGGTGTACGGCGTGAGCTTGCAGTTGCATGCGTTGGGCTTTGTCGCCGTGTTCTTCGCTGCGG
This sequence comes from Burkholderiales bacterium, assembly GCA_003241965.1. GTDB lineage: Bacteria > Pseudomonadota > Gammaproteobacteria > Burkholderiales > Burkholderiaceae_C > Hydrogenophaga. The sequence continues at coordinate 21,237 of QBMB01000019.1, forward strand.
TTGCGTTGCGCCAGACCGAAATGAAGCTCGCCGGCAAGGCTGCCCGGCAGGAAGCAGCGGTGCAGGTCGGCCTCCCGACCGAACCCGCGACCGAGGCGCTGCCCACCGTGAGTCAGGGCTCGCTGGTGTTCAAGGAACAGCTGGAACGCATGTCCGAGCTCACGCTGGTGCTGCTGCTCGGCGGCTCGCTTTACCTGGATTCGTGGAGCTGGCCGGCGGTGGGCCTGGCACTGTTCCTGTTCTTCGTGGCCCGCCCGATGAGCGTGTGCATCGGAATGCTGGGCCGCCGCAGCGTCGCGCCTGTGCGCGGCATGACCGCGTGGTTCGGCGTGCGTGGCATCGGTTCGCTGTACTACCTGATGTACGCGATCCAGCATGGTCTGCCGCAAGGCCAGTCGATCGAGTTGATGCAGCTCACACTGATCGTGGTGGCGCTGTCCATCGTGCTGCATGGCATCAGCGTGAAGCCGTTGTTGAACGGCGTGTGGGATCGTCGGCTGCGTTAGTCGTGTTGTATGGCCGCGTTCCACGTGGCCACTTCGGCTTCTGGATCCGCCGCGCCCATGAGCGCGCGCACCACCCCCACCGAACCCACACCGCTGGCCAGCACGGCGGGCAGTGAAGCCTTGTCGATGCCGCCAATGGCCACGCGCGGGTAGTCGCGCAGCAGCTGGGAATACACGGCCAGCCGGCCGGTACCCTGGGGCGCGGTGGCCATCTGCTTGAGGGTGGTGGGGAACACCGCACCCATGGCGATGTAGCTCGGGCTGAGCTGGTCGGCGATCACCATCTCGGCGTAACCGTGGGTGCTCAGGCCCAGGCGCAGACCGGCGTCCTTGATGGCTTTCAGGCTGGCAGGTTTCATGGCCTGCAGGTCTTCCTGGCCCAGGTGCACGCCGTAGGCACCGGCCTCGATGGCGAGCTGCCAGTGGTCGTTGATGAACAGGCGCGCGCCCGTGCCCTGCACGCCGGCCACGGCGGCCATGACCTCGGCACGCACGGCCGCCGCATCGCCGGACTTGAAGCGCAACTGCACCGTGGGCACGCCCGCCCGGGCCATGCGGATGGTCCAGGCCGCGTCGGGCATCACGGCGTACAGGCCCAGGTGCTGCGGGCAGGGCGCAAACGCGTCCTTGCGCGGCCACGGCAGCATGCCGAAATCCACCGCTTCGGTGGGCCACTGCTGCGGGTGAAATTCACCGATTCTCAGCGACTGGCAGGACCAGGCTTGCGCCAGACACAGCGCATCGGCGGGCTCGAAGCCCAGCTGGTGTCCGGCCTGCAAGGCGGCTGCGAACACCAGGTCGTTCACGTCGCCTTTGAGGGCTTGTGCATCGGGCTGCACGGGCAAGCCCAGCGTGGCTTCGTGGGCCTGCACGATGGATTGCGCCATCGCCATCACGTTCATGCCGGCGTTCATGGGTGGTGCCAGAAAGGGGTGCCGAGCACGGGTGTGCTGGGTTGGGCGCTGTCCTGCGGCTGCATGGCGCCCGAGCGGTACGCGGCGCGACCGGCGCGCACCGCGTCGGCAAAGGCGCCCGCCATGTCCACGGGTGATTGGGCGAGCGCCACGGCGGTGTTGAGCAGCACGGCATCAAAGCCCCACTCCATCACGGTGCAGGCGTGCGAGGGCAGGCCCAGGCCGGCGTCCACGATCAGCGGCACTTTCAGGCGCTCGCGCAGCAGGCGCATGGCGTAGGGGTTCACCGGGCCGCGACCGGTGCCGATGGGCGCGGCCCAGGGCATCACGGCCTGGCAGCCCACGTCCACCAGGCGCTGGCACAGCACCAGGTCTTCGGTGCAGTAGGGCAGCACCTTGAAGCCGTCGTTGATCAGCTGGCGCGCGCAGTCCACGAGGTTGAGCGTGTCGGGCTGCAGGCTGTAGTCGTCGCCGATGAGTTCGAGCTTGATCCACGGCGTGTTGAACACCTCGCGCGCCATTTGCGCGGTGGTGATGACCTCTTGCGTGCTGTGGCAGCCGGCGGTGTTGGGCAGCACCGGCACGGCCAGGTCCTGCAGCAGCTTCCAGAACGCCGCACCGGCTTCGGGCTGCACCGCGCCCTGGCGGCGCAGCGAGGCGGTGAGCATGGCGGGCTGTGCGCGGCGCGCGGCGGCTTCGAGCAAGGCGGGCGAGGGGTAGCGCGAGGTGCCCAGCATCAGGCGGCTCTGGAAGACCTCGCCGTAGAGGATCAGTGGATCGTCGTGTGAAACGGGAGCGGTCATGTGGGGGGTGGTCATGTCCATGGCGTGGGTCCTCAGCCTCCGGTGATGGGTGCGATGATTTCGATGCGGTCGCCTTCGGTCAACAGCTGCTGCGCGTAGTTGCTGCGCGGCACGAATTGCAGGTTGACCGCGGCCGCGAACACAGCCGGCGGATCGCACACGCGCAGCGCATCGGCCAGCGTGGCGCCAGCGGGCAGATCGCAGGGTTCGTGGTTGATGAAGACGTTCATGTGGCGTTCATTGGGCGGTGTTTTGCAGCGACAAGCCCCATCGGTCGGCCAGCGCTGAAGTGCCATTGTCCATGGCCTGCAGCGCGGCATCGAGCATGGCCGGCGCGATGAGAAAACCATGGCGGTACAGGCCGTTGATCTGCATGCGCCGCGGTGCGCTCAGGCGGATCTCGGGCAGGTTGTCGGGCAGGGTGGGGCGCAGCTGCACGCCCATCTCGATGATGCGTGCCTCGCCAAAGCCCGGGTGCACGGTGTAGGCCGCGCTCAGCAGTTCCAGCGTGGAGCGCACGCTGGCGGGCGAGAGGTCGTCGGATTCGATTTCGGTGGCGCCGATGACGAACATGCCGCCAGGCTTGGGTGCGATGTAGAGCGGGTAACGCGGATGCACCAGGCGCGTGGGGCGCGACAGGCTCACGCCCGGCGCATGCACACGCGCCACCTCGCCGCGCACACCGCGCAGCGCGCTCCATTGCGGCTGGGCTCCGAGGCCGCGGCAGTCGAACAACCACGCGCCCGGGCCCGGGTCCACCTCATCGGGGGTGTGCGGTGTGTTCCAGTGCACCGCGATGCCCAGGACCCGCATCTGGTGCGCGAGCGCAGCGAGCAATTCGCGGTTGTCGAGCTGGCCTTCATCGGGCAGGTACAGGCCTTGCGCAAAACGGTGTTCGAGCGAAGGCTCCAGCTCGCTGAGTCCGGCCGCGTCCATGCGCTGGGCCAGTGGCAGCGAGGGCAGGGCGGCCGAAGTGCGCGCGAGCTGGCCGGCGAAGCGCTCGGCCTCGGCTGCGTCCTGCCGGTGCCACAGCACGAGGGTGCCGCTCTGCTGAAAGAACACGGGTTGCTCCAGCGTGGCCAGCAGCTGTGGCCAGCGCGCCAGCGCGTGCTGGCCCATGCGCACCACCGGCAGTTCGCTCACCGCCGATTCGGCCAGCGGCGCGAGCATGGCCGCAGCCACACGCGCGGCAGCGTTTTCGGCCAGCGGGCCACCGGCGTCGAACACCTCCACCCGGTGGCCGCGCTGCGCCAGCGCGCAGGCCAGCAGCCGGCCCATGAGGCCAGCGCCGAGCACCACGGCGGTGGGTCTTGTCAAAGCGTTCATGTCAATTCATCTCGAGTTCGATGCACCTGGGCGCGCGTGCCCTCACCCCAACCCTCTCCCAGAGGGAGAGGGAGCGAAGACGCATGAGCGAGGTGTCCCCATCCAGGGCACCCGAGGATCCGGTTGCGCCGGTCCCAGGGTGTGCCCCCCTCGCGCAGCAGAGGGGGGTGCGGCGCAGCCGCGCGGGGGGTGCGTCACAATCTTCGCCATGCAAAGCCAACCCCACAGCCAACCCCACAGCGAACCCCAACGCTACACGCGCGTCCTGTCCATCGCCGGCTCCGACAGCGGTGGTGGTGCGGGCATCCAGGCCGATCTGAAAACCTTCGCAGCGCTGGGCTGCTACGGCATGACGGCCATCACCGCGCTGACCGCGCAGAACACCCTGGGCGTCAGCGCCATTCACGGCGTGCCGCCCGAGATGCTCAAGGCCCAGCTGTGTGCGGTGTTCGACGACATCGGCGTGGACGCGGTGAAGATCGGCATGCTGCACGCGCCCGACATCGTGCGAACGGTGGCCTGGGCCTTGAAGCACTACCGCGTGCAACAGGTCGTGCTCGACCCGGTGATGGTGGCCACTTCCGGCGATGCGCTCATCACCCCCATGACGGTGCAGGTGCTGGTGGACGAACTGTTCCCCTTGGCCACCGTGATCACACCCAACCTGGACGAGGCCGCCTTGTTGCTGAGCCGCCCGATCGAGGCGGCGCACGAGCTCGAAGCGGCGGCGCGCGACCTGCTCGCCAAGGGCGCTCTGGCCGTGCTGCTCAAGGGCGGGCACCTGCCGGGCACGGAAGTGGCCGATCTGCTGGTGAGTGGCCCGGGCCCCGCGCTGCGGCTCGCTTCGCCACGCATCAACAGCCGCAACACGCATGGCACGGGCTGCACGCTCTCGTCGGCCATCGCGGCCTATCTCGCGCTGGGTGAGCCGCTGGAGCGCGCGGTTGTGCTCGCGCGCAGCTACATCCTGCAAGCCATCGAGCAGGGCGCGGACGTGTACACCGGCGCCGGCCACGGCCCGCTCAACCACGGCTTTGCGCCGCTGTCCCAGCGCAAGAACGCCCGGGTTTGAAGCGCAGCGCGGCTTGACCATCAGGCGCGTGCCGGAGCAAGACCACCGGCGCTGCGGGGTCGCGAGAGCGCGGCCAGCGTGAAGGTCAGGGCCAGGGTCGGCAAGGCCGAGCCCAGCTGCGGCGCGAACTTGGCGAGCAGGTGGTAACACGCAATGCCCAGCACCCACAGCGCGGCCGCGCTCCAGTCCACCGAACGGGCTGACGCCAGCGCCGTGCCGCTGCCCAGACGGCCCAGGATCACACCGTACAGCGGCACGAACACCGAACTCAGCATCAGCAGGAAGGGCTCGATCGCGTGGATCGGCAGGAACAGCGCGAGCACCGTGCACACGGCGGCAAACGCAAGGCCGGCGCGCTTGATGCTCCAGCGCGGGCGCAGGCTGTGCACCGAGACCGCACCCGAATGCGCGTCGCCGTAGGCGTTGTCCATTTCGTCGAGCAGGATCAGCCCCAGCGCAATCAGGCCACCCTGCGCGAGCAGCAGGGCGCCCACCAGATTCGTGCCCGGCTCCACCGTGCTCACCACCAGCACACCCAGCGCGTAACACCAGATGTTGGCCAGCGCGTAGCCCAGCCAGGTGCCGCCCAGCGTGGTCGCGGTGCGTTTGCCGTGGCGCGCGTAGTCGGCCACCAGTGGCAGCCACGAGACCGGCATGGCGATCACCAGGTCCATGGCCGAGAACAGACCCATGCCACCGGTGCCCGGGCGGTTCCAGAAGGCTTCAAACCCCTGCGCCTGCAGGCGCGTGCCGAACTGCCAGGTGAGCCAGGCCAGCGAGGCGATCACCAGCGGCAGGCCGAAGCGGCTGACGAACTTGCGCACCAGCGTGAGCATGGAGCCGGCCATGAGTGCGATCAGCACGCCGCCCCAGAGCAGGGTGGCCAGCAGCTTGCCGGTGGTGCCGCCGAGCACGCCCCCGGGTGCGCTTCCCAGTGCCTGCTTGAGGATGGCCACCGTGCCCTCCTGCATGATGACCAGCTCGAAGGTGGTCCAGCCCACGAGTTGTGCGATGTTGAGCAGCACCGGCAGGCGGGCGAATGCGCTGCCGTAGGTGGCGTGCATCAGGCCGGCGCTGGCCAGGCCGGTCTGGCAACCCAGGCGCGCGGTCCAGGCCAACAGGCCGGCGCCGATGAGCGAACCCAGCACGATGGCGATGAGCGCATCTTGCGTGCCCACCGCCGGCACCAGGTAGGCGCCGATCTGCATGACCAGCAGGCCGGTGCCCAGGCTGAACCAGAGCGCCGCGTGTTCGTGGAAGTGGAAGACCCGATCACCTTGCGGCACGGGGGTGAGGGCCAGGTTGGCCGGGCGCGTGGTGGCGGTGTGGGAATGGTCGGATGCCATCAATTGCTCCATGCAAGTTGAGGCAGGTGGGCTGGGCCGCAGCCACCGTGCGCGCAGACGGCGGTGGTGGAAGGTATCGGCCTGCTTCCCTGCGCGAGGATTACCTCAATCAGGTTCAAAGGGACTTTCTCAGTCGCACCCGGGCAAAAAGCCCGGACACAACACCCCTAGCGGATGTGCCTTGCGGCACGGGGTGGAGTATACGAGCGCGGACCACGCGCAGCGGGGGAGCGTGGGGGTCAGCAGATCCGGCGCCGGGCCGCCCCAAGCCGGATCAGCCCCCTCGGGGGGCAGCGGACCACGCGCAGCGGGGGAGCGTGGGGGCCTTGCCTGCCTAGCCTGCAGGCGTCAGGTGCATGAAGCTGCCGTACTTGTCGGCGAGATAACCCTCGGCTCGCTCCAGCATGAAATACCGGAACGACTCGGCCGCGGGTGAGAGCAGCTTGGACAGGGTGTGCACCACGTTCCAGCCGCGCACGATGGGTGTGCCCTCCACATCGACGATGGCGATCAGTCCGTGTTCGAGTTCCAGCCCGATGGTGTGCAGCGAAAGAAAGCTGATGCCCATGCCGGCCATCACCGCCTGCTTGATGGTCTCGTTGCTCGACATCTCCATCACCACATGCGGCTCCACACGCGCCTGTTCCATGAACTTTTCCATCGCCGCGCGCGTGCCCGATCCGCGTTCACGTGTGATGAACCCGTACTGCCGCAGCGCCTCGGCGCTGGGGTGGCCGCTTTTGAGCAGCGGGTGGTCCACCGCCGCCACGAACACGTGTGGGTGCGCTGCAAACGGTTCGGCGCGGGTGGCCATTTCGGTGGGGGGGCGGCCCATGATGGCGATGTCCACCTCGTTGCCTTGCAGCATCTTCACCAGCTGCTCGCGGTTGCCCACCGCCAGCTTGAGCTCCACACCCTGGTGCTCGCGGTGGAACTCGGCCAGCAGGCTGGGCAGGAAGTACTTGGCCGTGCTCACCATGCCGATGGTCAGCGTGCCGACCTCCAGCCGTTGCAGCCGCGCCGCAGCGTCTTCCGCATCCTTCAGCGTGGCGAGCACTTTGCGGGCATAAACGAGCATGTACTCGCCCGCCGTGGTGAGCGTGACCTGGCGGCCCTGGCGTTCAAAGAGTTTCAGACCCACATGGCCTTCGAGCTCTTTGACCTGCATGGTCACGGCCGGGGGCGTGAGGTGCAACACCTCGGCCGCCCGGGCAAAACTGAGGTGCCGCGCAACCTCGTTGAAGACGCGGAGCTGTCGAAAAGTGGCGTTTTTCATTCAGGCATTGCTTAACCGAGATTGAACGAAACGTGAATTTACCTTAGTTGATCAAAAATTTATAGTGTCTGACAGCCGCAGTTTGCGTGCTGCCACATCCGGGGACCCTGCATGCTGAAAGCGCTGATATTCGACGTGGACGGCACCCTGGCCGACACCGAAGCGGTTCACCTCGAAGCGTTCAACCACGCGTTTGAACAAGAGGGACTGGGCTGGCACTGGGACACCGCGCACTACACCCGGCTGCTGGAGATCTCGGGTGGCAAGGAGCGCATGGCGCACCACTGGCGCACGGTGAACGCCGGTATGAAAGAGGTGACGGCCGGGGCCACGCAGGCCACCATCAACCGCCTGCACGAGATCAAGACGGCGCACTACGAAAACGCGGTGAGCAACGGCGCGGTGCGCCTGCGCCCCGGCGTGCTGGCGCTGATGAACGAGGCGCTGCAGCAGGGCCTGTCGCTGGCCATCGCCACCACCACCTCGCCGGTCAACATCGCTGCCCTGCTGCGTGCTGCGGTGGGGCCCGACTGGCGCAGCCACTTCCTGGCCATCGGAGACGCCTCGTCGTCGCCGGTCAAGAAGCCCCACCCGCAGGTGTACCTGCAGGTGCTCGCCGACATGCGCCTGCCGGCGTCGCAGTGCCTGGCCTTCGAGGACTCTGCCAACGGCCTGCAGGCCGCCACGGCTGCGGGTCTTCGTACCATCATCACGCCCAACAGCTTCACTGCCCACCACGACTTCACGGGCGCGCTGCGCGTGGTGCCCGACCTCGGCGCGGTCGGGCTGGCGCGGCTGCGCGAATGGCATGGCGAGGCCAGCACACTCAAAGCCTGAACCCGACCCACAACAACAACGAGACCGCCGCCATGCCCCTGTCCAAACGCTCCACCCTCACTCAGTTCCTGATCGAGGAGCGGCGGCGCTTCCCGCAGGCCAGCGGCGACTTCAACGCACTGATCCTCAACGTGGCGCTGGCCTGCAAGGCGATCGCGCGCAGCGTGGCCTTTGGCGCGCTGGGCGACATGCTGGGCAACCACGGCGGTGGCGACAGCGTCAACGTGCAGGGCGAGACACAGAAGAAGCTCGACGTGATCAGCAACGACATGTTCATCAAGGCCAACGAGTGGGGCGGGCACCTCGCGGGCATGGCCTCGGAAGAAATGGAGCAGCCCTACCCGATTCCCGGCGAGTACCCGCGCGGCAAGTACCTGCTGGTGTTCGACCCGCTCGATGGGTCGAGCAACATCGACGTGAACGTGTCGGTGGGCAGCATCTTCAGCGTGCTGCGCGCGCCGCAGGCCGTGATCGATGCAGGCCGCGACGTGACCGTGCAGGACTTCCTGCAACCCGGCACGCAGCAGGTGGCCGCCGGCTATGCGCTCTATGGCCCCACCACCATGTTCATGCTCACCGTGGGCAGCGGCGTGCACGGTTTCACGCTGGACCCCAACCTGGGCGAATTCAAGCTCACGCACCCCAAAATCCGCATTCCCGAAGACACGCACGAGTTCGCCATCAACGCATCCAACAGCCGCTTCTGGGAAGCGCCGGTCAAGCGCTATGTGGACGAGTGCCTGGCCGGCAAGACCGGGCCGCGCGGCAAGGACTTCAACATGCGCTGGATCGCCAGCATGGTGGCCGAGGCGCACCGCATCCTCATGCGTGGCGGCGTCTTTCTCTACCCGCGCGACACCAAGGACACCAGCAAACCCGGCCGCCTGCGCCTGCTCTACGAGGCCAACCCGGTGGGCATGCTCATGGAGCAGGCCGGTGGCCGCGCCAGCACCGGACGCGAGCCCATGCTGGGTGTGAAACCCACCGAACTGCACCAGCGCATCGGCCTGGTGTTCGGCTCCAAGAACGAAGTGGAGCGCATTGAGCGCTACCACGCCGAGCCGCAGACCTTCAAGGGCGACAGCAACCCGCTGTTTGCCGAGCGAAGTCTGTTCCGCGATTGAGCGAAGTCACAACAACAACCGAGGAGATTTCATGTCAGAGCGCCACCCCATCATCGCGATCACTGGCTCCAGCGGCGCAGGCACCTCCACCGTCACGCGCACCTTCCAGAACATCTTTCGCCGCGAGGGTGTGAGTGCCGCGATCATCGAAGGCGACAGCTATCACCGCTACGACCGCAAGGAAATGAAGGTCAAGATGGCCGAGGCTGAGAAAGCGGGCAACCTGAACTTCAGCCATTTCGGCGCCGAATCCAACCTGTTCGACGAGATCGAAAGCCTGTTCAAGACCTACAGCAAGACGGGCACCGGCAAGAGCCGCAAGTACCTGCACAACACTGAAGAAGCCGCACCCTACCAGCAAGAGCCAGGCACCTTCACCGCCTGGGAACCGCTCCCTGAAAAGACCGACATGCTGTTCTACGAAGGCCTGCACGGCGCGGTGGTCACGCCCGAGGTGGACGTGGCGCAGTACCCCGACCTGCTGGTGGGTGTGGTGCCGGTGATCAACCTGGAGTGGATCCAGAAACTCTGGCGCGACAAGAACATGCGCGGCTACAGCGCCGACGCCGTGACCGACACCATCCTGCGCCGCATGCCCGACTACGTGAACTACATCTGCCCGCAGTTCCAGCACACCCATGTGAACTTCCAGCGTGTGCCCATCGTGGACACCAGCAACCCTTTCATCTCGCGCGATGTGCCCACCGCCGATGAGAGCATGGTGGTGATCCGTTTTGCCAAGCCCAAGGGCATCGATTTCCAGTACCTGCTCAACATGATCAACGGCTCCATGATGAGCCGTGCCAACACCATCGTGGTGCCCGGCGGCAAGATGGAACTGGCGATGCAGCTGATCTTCACGCCCTTCATCTGGCGCATGGTCGAGCGCAAGAAGCGCGCGATGGGTCTGGCCTGAAGAAGAAGGGAATACGCACATGAAGAACCCTTCACCCGAACTCGCCCGCCAGATGGCCAACGCGATCCGCATGCTCGCGGTGGACGCGGTGGAGCAAGCCAAGAGCGGCCACCCCGGCGCGCCCATGGGCATGGCCGACATTGCCGAAGTGCTGTGGAACCGCCACCTGCGCCACAACCCGGCGAACCCGCACTGGCCCGACCGCGACCGTTTCGTGCTCTCCAACGGCCACGGCTCCATGCTGATCTACGCGCTGCTGCACCTCACCGGTTACGCGCTGCCCATGAGCGAGCTGAAAGCGTTTCGCCAGTTGCACAGCAAGACCGCCGGCCACCCTGAGGTGGGTGTGACCCCGGGCGTGGAAACCACCACCGGCCCACTGGGCCAGGGCATCAGCAACGCGGTGGGCATGGCGCTGGCCGAGAAGCTGATGGGCAGCGAATTCAACCGCCCCGGCCATGCGGTGGTGGACCACTTCACCTACGCGTTTCTGGGCGACGGTTGTTTGATGGAAGGCATCAGCCACGAAGCGTGTTCGCTCGCCGGTACCTTGCGCCTGTCGAAGCTGGTGGCCTTCTACGACGACAACGGCATCTCCATCGACGGCCATGTGGAGGGCTGGTTCACCGACGACACGCCGCAGCGCTTCGAGGCTTACGGCTGGTATGTGATCCCGAAGGTGAACGGTCACGATCCGCAGGCGGTGGAACTCGCGGTCATTGCCGCGAAAGAGCAGGGCCGCCGACCTGATGGCAAGCCCACGCTGATCTGCTGCCAGACCGTGATCGGCCAGGGCTCGCCCAACAAGGCCGGTACGCACGACGTGCACGGCGCAGCGCTCGGCCCGGCCGAGGTGCAGGCCACGCGCGACGCCCTGGGCTGGACGGCTGCGCCTTTTGAGGTGCCGACCGAGGTGGCACTGGCCTGGCACGCGGTGGACCGGGGCCAGGCCATGGAGGCCGACTGGCGCCTGAGCTTTGACGCCTACCGCGCTGAGTACCCCAAGGAAGCGGCTGAATTCGAGCGCCGCATGGCTGGCGATCTGCATGCCGGCTTTGCACCCGCGCTACCGGGTGTTTTCGAGGGCGTGGCTTCCAAGACCGACGCGGTGGCCACCCGCAAGGCCAGCCAGAACGCGCTGGACGCACTCAACACCTTGGTGCCCGAATTCTTCGGTGGAAGCGCCGACCTCACCGGCTCCAACCTCACCAACTTCAAGGGCTGCGTGAAGGCCGGGCGCGACCGCTGGGGCAACCACATGAGCTACGGCGTGCGCGAGTTCGGCATGGCCGCGGTCATGAACGGCATTGCGCTGCACGGTGGCTACATCCCGTATGGCGGTACCTTCCTGACGTTCAGCGACTACAGCCGCAACGCCATCCGCATGGCTGCGCTGATGAAGCTGCGCGTGATCCATGTGTTCACGCACGACAGCATCGGTCTGGGTGAAGACGGGCCCACGCACCAGTCGGTGGAGCATGTGCCGAGCCTGCGCATCATTCCGCAGCTCGATGTGTGGCGCCCGGCCGATGGGCTGGAGACCGCCGTGGCTTGGGCCAGCGCCATTCAGCGCCAGGACGGCCCGAGCGCGCTGTGCCTCTCGCGCCAGAACCTGCCGCGCCTCACCGACGCGTCCATGGTGGAGCGCATTCGCCAAGGGGGTTATGTGCTGGCCGAAGGAACCAACCCCCAAGCCATCATCGTGGCCACCGGCTCCGAGACGTCGCTGGCCATGGAAGCGCACCTGGCGTTGGCGGCCGAGGGCATCAGCACCCGTGTGGTCTCCATGCCGTGTACCAACGTGTTTGACCGCCAGCCCCGCAGCTACCAGGACAGCGTGCTGCCGCTGAACCTGCCCACCGTGGCGGTGGAAGCCGCGCACCCCGATTTCTGGCGCAAGTACGTGGGCCGCTCCGGCGCGGTGGTGGGCATCGCCAGCTTCGGGGAATCGGCCCCGGCCAAGGCGCTGTACGCGCACTTCGGCATCACCACACAGCGGGTGTGCGATGAGGTCAAAGGCTTGCTGGCATGACGCGCGCCTTCGACCTCATCCTCTTCGACCTCGACGGCACGTTGATCGAGACTGCGCCCGAGATTGCCGACGCGGTCAACGACACGCTGGCGCAGTTTGGCCTGCACGCGGTGACACAAACCCAGGTGAACGACTGGATCGGTCACGGCACGCGCGAGCTGTTGATATCTGCCCTGGCCGACCGCCGAAACACCACCACCGATGCGGTGCGCCACAGCGCCGACTTTCCCACCATCGAAGCCGCGTTTGGTGGCCACTACCAGCAGCGCTGCGGCACGCGCAGCCACCTCTACCCGCACGTGCGCGAAACATTGCAGGTGCTGCGGGATGCGGGTGTGAAGCTGGCTGTGGTGACCAACAAGGAAGGCCGTTACACCCAGACCGTGCTCGACGCGCACCAGCTCGCGCCGATGTTTCACCGCGTGATCAGCGGCGACACGCTGCTGGTGAAAAAGCCCAACCCGGCCGCCGTGCACGACTGCCTGAAGCGCTTCAACGTGAAGGCCGAGCGCGCGCTCTTCGTGGGTGACTCGTCCATCGATGTGGCCACTGCGCGCAACGCGGGCGTGACCGTGTGGGCGCTGCCCTATGGCTACAACATGGGTGAGCCCATCGAGGCCTGCAACCCCGACCGCGTGATTGCCGATTTTTCTGCTCTTCTGGTCTGACCCGAAAACCCGTTTCAAGGAATCACCATGGCCCTCATCGCGCTTCGCCAACTGCTTGACCACGCCGCCGAACACCACTACGGCGTGCCCGCGTTCAACGTGAACAACCTGGAGCAGATCCAGGCCATCATGCAGGCCGCCGACGCGAGCAACGCACCGGTGATCCTGCAGGCCAGCGCCGGGGCGCGCAAGTACGCGGGTGAGCCCTTTTTGCGCAAGATGGTGGAGGCCGCCATCGAGATGTACCCGCACATTCCCATCGTCATGCACCAGGACCACGGCGCCACGCCCGCCGTGTGCCAGCAGTCCATCCGAAGCGGCTTCAGCAGCGTGATGATGGACGGCTCGCTCATGGAAGACGCCAAGACGCCTGCGAGCTACGACTACAACGTGGCGGTGACGCGCGAGGTGGTGAAGTTCTCGCACGCGGTGGGTGTGTCGGTGGAAGGTGAGCTGGGTTGCCTGGGTTCGCTGGAAACCGGCGAGGCCGGTGAGGAAGACGGTGTGGGGGCCGAAGGCCAGCTCACGCACGACCAGATGCTGACCGACCCGCAGCAGGCCAAGGACTTCGTGGCCCAGACCGGCGTGGACGCGCTCGCCATTGCCATCGGCACCAGCCACGGCGCCTACAAGTTCACCCGCCCACCCACCGGCGACATCCTGGCCATGGACCGCATTGTTGCGATCCACCAGGCCATCCCCAACACGCATCTGGTGATGCACGGATCGAGCAGCGTGCCGCAGGAATGGCTGGCGATCATTCGTGAGCACGGTGGTGACATCAAGGAAACCTACGGCGTGCCGGTGGAAGAGATCGTGCGCGGCATCAAAAGCGGTGTGCGCAAGGTCAACATCGACACCGACATCCGCCTGGCCATGACCGGCGCCATGCGCCGCACCATGGCGAAGAATCCGGGCGAGTTCGACCCGCGCAAGTTCTTCAAAGACGCGACCGTGGCAGCGAAGGAAATCTGCCAGGCCCGCTTTCAGTCTTTTGGTTGTGCCGGCATGGCGGGCAAGATCGTGCCGATGCCGCTGGAGAAGATGATCCCGCGCTACGCCTGAGGACTCAACACAGGATATGGGAGGACCATCATGAGCAAGCGCTTTTTGAGGTGGGCCGAGGCATGGATTGAAGAGCACATCCCTCCCGGCGCCAATCCCGACATCGAGAGCCACGATGCGCGGGCCAGGCGACTGTCAGAGAACTTGTTCGCCGAGGCTGCCACGGCTGGCTTCACCAGCCTGGAGACCGAGGAGGAGCGGCTACGCATTGCACCCCTGGTGCTGACAGCGGTCTCGGACAGCACCGACTTCGATATCAACACCTATCACCTCAAGTCACAACTGGCGCAGGAGAACGAAGATGGCGACTGAGCCAGGTATGGAGGACTGTCTTGGTTGCGCCTGAGGCTCAGGCGCCCGCAGCCTGAGGGATCCAGGCCATCACCTGATCCAGCGCCACCTGCGGCGTGTCCAGGTGACCTCCGGACACTTCCAGAAACTGCGTCTTAAGGTTGGCGGGCAACTTGTCAACGTAGTACTCGCGCACCCGCGTGAACATCGGATCCCCTTGGCCGATGGCTGTGAGCACCGGCAGGCTCGCCGGCAGTCTGGGCGCGGTCACACCCATGTCGGCGTCGGACTCGGGATCGAAGTAGGAGAGGAAGTTCTTCGCGGTGGTCACCACCGGTTGTTGGCGCCCCTGGTTGATGTCCATGAAGCGGTTGTTCTCGTCGCCCTTGCCCGCGGCCACCAAGGCACGCGCGGCTTCGATGCTTTCCTTCACCGGCGCCAGTGAGGGAGCTGTGAAGTAGCCGCGCGGCACATGGCCTGGCGCCAGCAACACCAGCGCATGCGCTGTGCCGCCACGCGCCGCGTGGCTCATGGCCGCCGGCACGCCCATGCTGTGCCCCATGAGCACGATGCGCGCGGCGCCCTGGTCCTGCAGTGTCTTGACGTGCTGTGCGATCTCGGCCATGGCACCGTCCCAGTGGCCCTGCAGGTAGCGGTTGCGCGACCACGGCATGTCGGGCAGGGCCACCAGCCAGCCCTGTTTCTCCATGGCTGCCTTCACCGGCGCGTATTGCGGGCTCAGTGGCCCACCCGGGTTCTTGCCATGCAGCATCAGCACGCCGATGCGGTCGGCGGCACTGACCGGCAGGGTGGCCAGGGGCAGCATGCCCAGAGCCAGAGATGCAAACGCTCTTCGTTTCATGAATGGCTCTCCAGCGGGGTCGCAGTGAAGAATGTGTTCGCGAAAAAGCCCCGGATAGCCAGGGCTTTTTAGGTTGAAATCGTGGGCATCAAGCCAGCGAATCCGCCCAGATGTTGCGCGCCCAAGCCTTCGCGTAGGCCCCTTCCAGCTCACTCGCCGCGCTCGACAGACCGCCCGAGCCCGGCACCGTGACCATGGTCTTTTTCTCGGCGTCGTACTTGTGCACGCTGGCCACGTGCACCGCGTCCTTGGCGGTCACGAAGCTGTAGCAGGTGTTGGCATAGAGCGGGTTGGCCAGGGGCTCCTGGCCTTGCAGCAATGCCACCACAGCGGCAGCACAGGTCTTGCCGTGCTGGTTGGCCATGTGGCCCGACTTGGGCATGGCCGGTGCAATCTGGATCGCGTCGCCGAGCACGTGGATGTTCTTCTGCGCCTTGGATTCGAAAGTGAGGAAGTCCACCTCGCACCAGCGCGCGTTGGCCGTGGCCAGGCCGCTCTTCACCGCGATGGCACCCGCGCGCATGTCGGGCAGCACGTTGGCCACGCCGGCCTTGAAGTCGTCGTTGAACTCGAACTTCAGGGTGTTGGTCGCGGCGTCCACGTCCACCAGCTTGTGCTTGGGCCGGTACTCGATCAAACCGGCGTAGTGGTCGGCCCAGGCCTTGGTGAACAGGCCCTTCTTGGAAGTGATGTCGTCGTTGGCGTCGAAGATCACGACCTTGCTTTTTGGCTTGGCCACTTTGAAGTAACTGGCCACCATGCAGGCGCGCTCGTACGGGCCGGGTGGGCAGCGGTAGGGCGCCAGCGGGATGCTGAGGGCGTAGGTGCCGCCGTCGGGCAGGGCTTCGAGCTGCTGGCGCAGGGCGGTGGTTTGTGGGCCGGCCTTCCAGGCGTGCAGCACCTTCTCGGCCGCGCCGGCCTTGGCCATGCCGGGCAGGGTGGGCATGAAGTCGATGCCGGGCGAGAGGATGAGGCGGTCGTAGGGCAACTCGCCGCCGCTGGCCAGTTTCACTGTGCGTTTCACCGGGTCGATGCTGTCGACCATGTCGCGCACGACCTTGATGCCGTGGCGTTGGGTGAGGTTGCTGTAGGGCGTGGTGATCTCGGCCATGGTCGTGTGACCGCCGAGCACCAGGTTGGACATGGGGCAGGACACGAAGGCCGCGTTGGGCTCGATCAGCGTCACGTCGATGCGGTTGTCGGAAAACATGCGCACGTATTTGGCGGCGGTGGCGCCACCGAAGCCACCGCCCACCACCACCACCTTGGCGCTGCTGCCGGTGGTGGCACAACCGCTCATGAGGCCCATGCCGGCGAGTGCGGAACCCGCGCCGATGCTTTGTACGAATTGACGACGTTTCATGGTGGGCTCCTCAAGGTTTCTGGGCGGCGAAGTAACCAGCGATCTGGCCCAGCTGCTCGTCGGTGTAACCCTTGGAGATCTGGTGCATCAGCGTGGCGGGGCGGGG
>QBMB01000019.1:37753-55814 GCA_003241965.1 Burkholderiales bacterium
GGCTGCGCCCGGCCAGCGAGGCCATGCCCGGCTGGGCCTGGCCGTTGGTGCCGTGGCAGCTGGCGCAGGCGGCGGCCCACACACGGGTCTGGCTGACCTGGGCCTGGGCATGTGCCCCGGCCGCCGAGGCGCACAGCACACCGGCCGCCAGCCAATTCATGGTTTTCCCCATCGTCGTCTCCAAAGGGTGGTTGAAGGAATTTGCATCCAAAACTGTAGCAGCCACTTGAAACACAACGGGTTGGGGATGTGATCACTCGTGGGTGTGACGCATCGTAACGGCGCATGTTTTCAAGCGCCAAGACATGGAAACCCTGCTTGGGGTTTTTACCTATCCAAATATCAGCAAACACTAATACAGTTGCACGTATCGATGCGGCCCGACCGCCAGAGAAGGAAAATTTCCCATGCCGCCCCACCTGAATGACGTGATCGGACGCGTGCTCCCGGCACCCGAAAACCACCTGAGCGCCGAGAAGCTGGAGCTCGCCCGCAAGGCGCGCCGCAGCTTCATGGGCCGGGCCTTGGCAATGGGCGCGGGCGTGGCGGCCAGTGCCACCGCCACCACCCGCGCGGTGGCGGCCGAGGGCGAAGAGGCCATCCTGAAACTGCCGGCGCACACCACCGGCCTGGGGCAGGGCGTGGCCACCGAGGGCTATGGCAAACCCAGCCAGTGGGAAGCCAACCTGCAGCGCCGTCAGAGCCCGGGCCTCACGCGCGTGCCGCAGGCCTCGGTGAGCTTCACGCCCTTGCAAGGCCTGTTCGGCATCATCACGCCCAGTGGCTTGCACTTCGAGCGCCACCACCAGGGCTGGTGGGACATCGATCCTTCGAAACACCGCCTCATGGTCAACGGCCTGGTGAAGCGCGAACGTGTGTTCACCATGGACGACCTGATGCGCCTGCCCAGTGTCTCGCGCATCCACTTCATTGAATGCGGCGCCAACTCTGCGCCCGAGTGGGGCAACGTGGCCCTGCCGGCGGTGCAGTACACGCACGGCATGGTGAGCTGCTGCGAGTACACCGGCGTGCTGCTCTCCACGCTGCTGGAGATGTGTGGCTACGACAAGAAGAACGGCAAGTACGTGCTGGCCGAAGGCGCCGACGGCTCGTCGATGACGCGCACGCTGGACATCGACCGCGCCATGGACGACTGCCTCGTGGCCTGGGCCATGAACGGCGAGATGCTGCGCCCGGAGAACGGCTACCCGCTGCGCCTCGTGGTGCCGGGCGTGCAGGGCGTCAGCTGGGTGAAGTACCTGCGTCGCCTCGAGGTGGG
The DNA here is from genome assembly GCA_003241965.1 of Burkholderiales bacterium. Taxonomy (GTDB): domain Bacteria; phylum Pseudomonadota; class Gammaproteobacteria; order Burkholderiales; family Burkholderiaceae_C; genus Hydrogenophaga. The sequence continues at coordinate 39,033 of QBMB01000019.1, forward strand.
CGACATGAAGTGGGCCGCGAAAGACGAGGCGGTGCACTACATCGACCACATGCCCGATGGAACGCACCGCCAGTACACCGGCATCCAGGAATGCAAGAGCGTCATCACCACACCCTCGGGCAGCCAGACGCTGCTGGACAAGGGTTACTACAACGTGACGGGGCTGGCCTGGTCGGGCCGGGGCACGGTGAAACGGGTGGACGTGAGTGTGGACGGCGGGCGCAACTGGCGCACCGCACGGCTCGAAGGCCCGGTGTTGCCCAAGGCGCTCACGCGTTTCAACATCGACTGGGTGTGGGACGGCAAGCCCGCCGTGCTGCAAAGCCGCGCCATCGACAGCACGGGTTATGTGCAGCCCAAGATCAACCAGCTGCGCGCCGTGCGCGGCACGCGTTCGGTGTATCACCAGAACGCCATCCAGTCGTGGCGCGTTGCAGAGAACGGCGAAGTCTCGAACGTTCAAGTCTATTGATGAGGCCCGCCATGCGAACCCTGACCCTTCTCGCCGCAGCGCTCTTCAGCACGGTCGCCTTTGCGCAGGCCCCGGCCTGGCACGACCTGGGCCGCAACGCCACCAAAGCCGAGGTGCAGGCCTGGGACATCGACGTGCGCCCCGATTTCAAAGGGCTGCCCAAGGGCGCGGGCAGCGTGGCCCTGGGTGAGCGGGTGTGGGAAGCGCAGTGCGCCTCCTGCCACGGCAGCTTTGGCGAGAGCAACGAGGTGTTCACGCCCATCGTGGGCGGTACCACCAAGGCCGACATCGAGCGCGGCCGGGTGAAGAACCTGGAGCCGGGCAGCACCTTCCCGCAGAAGACCACCATGATGAAGGTGGCCACCGTGTCCACGCTGTGGGACTACATCAACCGCGCCATGCCCTGGAACGCGCCGAAGTCGCTCAAGCCCGACGAGGTGTACGGCGTGCTGGCCTACATCCTGAGCCTCTCCGAGGTGGTGCCTGCCGACTTCACCCTGAGCGACCAGAACATCGCCGAGGTGCAGAAGCGCATGCCCAACCGCAACGGCATGGTGTTTTACGAACCGCTGTGGAAAGCGGACGGCAAAGGCGACGTGAAGAACGTGGCCTGCATGAAGGACTGCCCGGTGGAGACCACCATCCGCTCGTTCCTGCCCGACTTCGCGCGCGACGCGCACGGCAACATCCAGGAGCAGAACCGCGTGATCGGGCCGGTGCGCGGCGCCGACACCACCAAGCCGGCTCCCACCGCGCCAGTGGGCAGCGGTCCAAAACCAGTGCCGGTGATCGTGGCTGTTGCCACGCCCGCCGCCGGTGATGTGAAAGCCCTGCTCGCTGCCAACAGCTGCACGGCCTGCCACGGCATGAAGCAGAAGATCGTGGGCCCGGCGTTCAGCGACATTGCGGCCAAACACAAGGGCAACGCAGGTCTGGAGTCGTACCTCGCGATCAAGATCCGCGAAGGGGGCGTGGGCGTGTTCGGTGCCATACCGATGCCGCCCCAGCCGCAGCTGAGTGCCACCGAGGCCACGGCCATTGCCCGATGGATCGCCGCGGGCGCGAAGTGACGGTTTTCCTGCCTTCTTAAATATTTGCATTTACTCGTATTCCCCATTTTCCCTTTGTCCAGGAGTGCTTAACCTATGACCATGACCGCCCCACAGTTGCTGAGTGCCGCTCTGCTGACCTTGTTCGGTGAAGCAGCGCTGGCTCAAAGCGCCGCGGCGGCCAAAGCCCTCGCTTCCAAAAACGCCTGCATGGCTTGCCATGCGGTGGATCGAAAGTTGGTGGGCCCGGCCTTCAAGGCAGTGGCGGCCCAACACGCAGGCCAGGCCGATGCGCTGGAGAAGGTGTCGGCCCGCATCAAGTCGGGCGGCTCCGGCATTTACGGCCCCGTGCCCATGCCCGCGCAGGCCCAGCTCAAGGACGACGAACTCAAGTTGCTGGCAGGGTGGATCCTGGCCGGCGCACCCGATCAGTAACCCCCGCCAGTACACTTTTGCCCTTTCCTCATTTCACAGGAGCCCTCCATGAACAACTCACGCCGAGTCGCCCTCAAGACCACCGGGGCCTTTGCCACGCTGGTGTCGTTGGGCATCGTCACGCAAAGCCAGGCGCACGCCGCCATGGACCGCGCCGGTTTTGACATCAAGACCATGGCCGATGCGGTCAAGGCCCTGGGTGGTACTGCCGCCAACAGCGACCAGGTCACCGTGGTCGCACCCGACATCGCCGAGAACGGCGCCGTGGTGCCCGTGGGTGCCACCAGCAAGCTGCCCAACACCACCGAGATCTACCTGATCGTCGAGAAGAACCCCACGCCCATGGCCGCCGGTTTCCAGATTCCCGCCGGCACGGCCGCCGAGGTGCAGACCCGTTTGAAGATGGGCCAGAGCTCCAACGTGTTTGCTGTGGTGCGGGCCGATGGAAAGTTGTTCTCGGCCTTCAAGGAAACCAAGGTCACCCTCGGCGGTTGCGGCGGCTGATCGCCCCCGACCTCTTCACCCACCCTTCACAGAATTTCAGGAGTCCAACATGGCTGATCCGATGCGCATTCGCGCCGCCGTCGCTGGTGACGAAACCACCGTCCGCGTGCTCATGGCCCATATCATGGAACCCGGCACGCGCCGCGACGCTGCTGGCGCCCTCATTCCCGGCCACTTCATCAAGGATGTGGAAGCCACGCACAACGGCAAGGTCGTGCTGCAGGCCGCCTTCAGCGGCGCCGTGGCGCAAAACCCCTTCCTGTCCTTCAAGTTCAAGGGCGGCGCCAAAGGCGACAAGGTCGTCGTGAAATGGACCGACAACAAGAACGACACCCGCACCGATGAAGCGCTGATCGCTTGAACGGAGCTGCGTTCTTTCGAGACCCGACAACAAGAGGAGACACCCCCATGAAGAAGACCCTGGCCCGATCACTGATGGCGCTGGTGGCGCTGTCTGCTGCGTGCGCAGCGCAAGCGCAAGGCACGGCCGCCGAAGGCATTGCCAAGTACCGCGAGATGCTGCAGGACGGCAACCCGGCCGAGCTGTTCGAGATGAAGGGCGAAGAGCTCTGGAAACAGAAACGGGGGCCGAAGAACGCTTCGATGGAGTTGTGCGATCTGGGCAAGGGACCCGGTGTCATCAAGGGCGCGTTCGTTGAACTGCCCAAGTTCTTCGCCGACACCGGGCGTGTGCAGGATCTGGAAACACGTCTGATCACCTGCATGGAAACGCTGCAGGGCTTCAAGGGTGAAGACATTGCCAAGACCCCGTTTGGGCGCGGCGAGATGGCCAACCTCACGGCGCTCACCACCTATGTGGCCACGGCCTCCAAGGGCATGCGCTTCAACCTGTCGCAGTCGCATGCGCAGGAAAAAATGATGTTCGAGACCGGCAAGCAGCTGTTCTTCACGCGCGGCGGCACGCATGATTTTTCGTGCGCTTCCTGCCACGGCAGCGACGACAAACGCATCCGCCTGCAAGACCTGCCCAACCTCACCAAGAACCCGGGGGACGGCATCGGCTTTGCGGCCTGGCCGGCCTACCGCGTGTCCAACGCGCAGATGTGGGGCATGCAACTGCGCCTGAACGACTGTTTCCGCCAGATGCGCTGGCCCGAGCCCAAGTTCGGCAGCGACGCCACCATCGCCTTGTCGGTCTACATGGGCGTGAACGCCAAGACGGCCGAGTCCATCGTGCCGGCCATCAAGCGCTGATCTGGAGACGCAAAAAATGAAAAAGATCCATTCCCTCGTGTTGCTCCCCGTGGTCGCCGTCGTGTTGTCGGCTTGCTCATCGGCGCCGTCACCAGCCGATGTGAACAAGGCCACCGCCGACCTGCTCAAGAATTCGTTCCAGGCGCGCGGCATCGCCACGCTGGACCGCCTCAACCAGGATCAGGCCAACGCCGAATGCGCGGTGGCCGACGCCACCGGAAAACCGCTGGATGCGAAGATGACCCAGGCCATCGAAGCGGCCAGCATGAAGACCGTGAAGTGGCCCACCGACGGCCAGTTTCTCGGCGACTGGAAAGAGGGCGAGAAGATCGCCCAGAGCGGTCGTGGCCTCACCTGGACCGACAAGGCCGGAGAAGCCAACGGTGGCAATTGCTACAACTGCCACATGATCAGCAAGGAAGAGATTTCCTTCGGAACGCTCGGCCCGAGCCTCTACAACTACGGCAAGCTGCGCGGCGTGACCGACCCCAACAGTGCGGGCAGCAAGCCCATCGTTGAGTACACCTGGGGCAAGCTCTGGAACGCGCGCGCCTACAACGCGTGTTCACAAATGCCGCGCGTGGGCCACATGGGCATCCTGAACCAGAAGCAGATCCAGGACGTGATGGCGCTCCTGCTGGACCCGGCTTCGCCCGTCAACAAATGAGCTTCAGCCGCCGCGAATTCATGCAGGTGCTGGCGGTGGCCAGCGCCACCGGCATGGCGCTGAACCACAGCGACGTGCTGGCTGCTGCGCCGGGCGCCGGTGAGCGCTTGTACGACGTGCCCAAGTTCGGCAACGTGAGCTTCCTGCACTTCACCGACTGCCACGCGCAGCTCACACCCATCCATTTCCGCGAGCCCAGCGTGAACCTGGGTGTGGCCGAGGCCGTGGGCCGTCCGCCGCACATCGTGGGCGAAAAACTGCTCAAACAATTCGGCATCAAGCCCGGCTCTGCGCAGGCCCACGCGTTCTCGTACCTGGACTTCAGCCAGGCCGCCAAAACCTACGGCAAGGTCGGCGGCTTCTCGCACCTGGCCACGCTGGTCAAGCAGCTCAAGGCCAGCCGGCCCAACGCGCTGCTGCTCGACGGCGGCGACACATGGCAGGGCTCGGCCACCTCGCTGTGGACCAACGGGCAAGACATGGTGGACGCCTGCAAGCTGCTCGGCGTGAACATGATGACCTCACACTGGGAGCACACCTTCGGCGCAAAACGCGTTCAGGAGATCGTGGAAAAAGATCTGAAGGGGAACATGGAATTCCTCGCGCAGAACATCAAGACCGCCGACTTCGAAGACATGGTCTTCAAGCCCTATGCGATGCGCGAAATGAACGGCGTGCAGGTCGCCGTGATCGGTCAGGCCTTCCCCTACACCCCGATCGCCAATCCGCGCTACATGGTGCCCGACTGGACCTTCGGTATCCAGGACGAGCACATGCAGAAGATGGTGGACGAGGCACGCAGCAAGGGCGCGCAGGTGGTGGTGGTGCTCTCGCACAACGGCATGGACGTGGACATCAAGATGGCGGCTCGCGTGCGCGGCATCGACGCGATCCTGGGTGGCCACACGCACGACGGCATGCCCGCGCCCTTCGTGGTGAAGAACGCTGGTGGCCAGACGCTCGTGACCAACGCCGGCTCCAACACCAAGTTCCTCGGCGTGCTCGACTTCGACGTGCGCGGTGGCAAGGTGCAGGACTTCCGCTACAAGCTGCTGCCCATCTTCTCCAACCTGCTGCCGGCTGACGCCGCCATGCAGGCCCACATCGACAAGGTGCGCGCGCCCTACAAGGACAAGCTCGAAGAAAAGCTCGCCGTCACCGAAGACCTGCTCTACCGCCGCGGCAACTTCAACGGCTCGTGGGACCAGGTGATCTGCGACGCGCTGATGGAAAACAAGGGCGCCGACATGGCGTTTTCGCCCGGCGTGCGCTGGGGCACCTCACTGCTGCCAGGAGACTCCATCACCTACGAACGCATGATGGACCAGATGGCGCTGACCTACCCGGCCACCACGCTCAACACCTTCACAGGCGAGCAGATCAAGACCATCCTGGAAGATGTGGCCGACAACATCTTCAACCCCGACCCTTATTACCAGCAGGGTGGTGACATGGTGCGCGTGGGGGGCATGCAGTACACGATGACACCCAACGCCGCCATGGGCCAGCGCATCAACAACATGACCATCAAAGGCAAGCTGGTGGAGGCCGACAAGACCTACAAGGTGGCCGGCTGGGCCTCGGTGCAGGAAGGCGCGCAGGGCGAACCGATCTGGGACGTGGTCTCGGGTTATCTGCGCGCGAAGAAGGTCGTCAAGGGCGTGAAGATCAACACCCCGCGCATCATCGGCATGGACGGCAACCCGGGGCTGGCGGCCTGAGCGTTTTCGCGCGTCCATGAAAAAAACCCACCGCCCTGGCGGGCGGTGGGTTCAACAAGCATTGGAGATTCGAGAGGGCTTGAGAATCAGAAGGCGTGGTCAACACCAATGGAGTAGATCTCGCGCTCGCGCACCTTGGTGCCCGCTGCGTTTTCGATGTCGCCCGTGGTCAGGCCGCCGTACAGGCGGGTGCGCTTGGACAGGTTGTAGGCCACGGCTGCAGCAAATGCATCACCCTTTTCAAAAATGGCGCTGCCCTGCTTGGCCTTGGCGGTGCTGTAACCCAGCGAAAAGTCGAAGGCACCGACCGGCACGATGGCGCCAATGCTGTAGGCGTCCGACTTGCGCGCGGTTTTGTTCTTGGCCTGGTTCCAGCCGCCAGAGATGCGGAAGCTGCCGAAGTTGTAGGCGGCGCCGAGGGTGTTGTACTCGAGGTTGCTGACGGCAGCCTGGTTGGCGTTTTCCTGGTAGCCGTAGCCGACATCCAGGTTGCCGGCTTTGTAGCGCAGGTTGAACGCCGTGACGTCGCTCTTCACGGGCGCCGCCTGCTCGTCAAGACCGTAGCTGACACCGGCCGAGAAACCACCGAACGAGGGCGACTCGTAGCGGATCTGGTTGCTGGCGCGATCGCCATAGTCGGCCAGTTGGCCAACACCCGCGTAGCCCGAAGTACCGGCCACGCCTTCGGTGGTGGCAAAGACGGGCGCATTGAAGATGTTGTTGCTCACTGACAGATCACGGATGTCGTCAAACGAGGTGTCGTGACGGCCGAACTTGACAGTGCCGAAACCGCCGCTCAGGCCAACGATGGATTGGCGGTCAAACGCGCTGAGGTTGGCTTGTGTGCCGACACTGGAATCAAACCCCTGCTCCAGTCCAAAAATGGCCTTGAGGCCACCGCCGAGGTCTTCGCTGCCGCGCAGGCCCCAGCGGGTGGATGCCAGATTACCGCTGAACATTTGGGTGGTGCTGGCCACGCCTGGAGCGCCTACGGTGGACGAACCAATCGACGTGTCGATGCGGCCGTAAAGGGTAACGGTGGACTGCGCAAAGGCGGCGCCGGTGGTGGCCAGGACGGCCAGAGCGATGAGGCTCTTTTTCATGTGCTTGCTCCGAGAAAAGGAATACAGGGCTTGTGGCCCCTGCTTCTTGCACCATGCAGGAAGTACCCTCTATTTAACCGAACTCCCGAGAAAACTCTGTGACACTCAACCGTCACAAGCGGGTTTGCCATGAGATACAACAGATGGCCCCACGGCCCTCAAGGGCTGTCATCAAAGCGCCATCAAAAGCATAGCAACCAGAAGGACTGACAGCATGAAACACGACACCCTCGTTCTCGGCGCCGGCATGGTGGGTGTAGGGTGCGCGCTCCACCTGCAGGCGCGGGGTCAATCGGTTGCGCTGGTGGACCGGCGTGCGCCCGGACTTGAAACCTCGCACGGCAACGCTGGCCTCATCCAGCGCGAAGCCATTGCACCCTATGCGCTGCCGCGCGGCTTGGGCTTCTTGCTGTCGGGCGCCACCAACCGGCGTGTGGACGTGCGCTATCACGCGCTAGATGCCGCGCGCATGCTGGGTCCGCTGTGGGACTACCACCGCAACTCGGCACCCGACCGGTACAAACAGATCTCCCGCGAGTACGAAACCCTCATCGCACTCTCACTGGAAACACATCAACAGCTGATGAACGAGGCGGGCGTCAACGACCTCGTGGCGGGGCAGGGCTACCTCATGCTGTGCCGTACCGAGCGCGAGCTGCAGCGCATCTTCGCGGTTGCCGACGAGCGCGCCCGGGACGGCGTGAACCACACCAAGCTCACGGGTGCCGAGGTCGCCAGAGACGAGCCCGCGCTGGTGGGCTCCTTTGCAGGCGCCGTGCGCTGGACCGACCCCTTGGCCATCAGCAGTCCCAGTGATCTGGTGCAGGCTTACGCGCGTCTCTTCGAGCAGCGAGGCGGGGTGGTGCACCTGGGCGACGCCACGACACTGCGCACAACCGATGCGGGTGGCTGGCAGGTGGATACCGCCGACGGGCAGACGCTGGAAGCCAGCCAGGTGGTCGTTGCATTGGGCCCGTGGACCACGCAGCTCACGGCGCGCTTCGGCTACACCGCCCCGGTGATCCCCAAACGCGGCTACCACATGCACTACGCGCGCCTGCCCGACAGGCCATTGCACAGCACGATCATCGACACCGAAAACGGCTACGTGATCGCCCCCATGAAAGACGGCCTGCGCCTCACCACCGGCGCCGAACTCGCCAACGTCGATGCACCCAGAACTCCCCACCAGCTGGACGCCGCCGAGAAGATTGCACGGCAGAACTTCCCGCTCGGCGAACGCGTGGACCCCGAACCCTGGATGGGCACCCGCCCCTGCATGCCCGACATGAAACCCGTCTTCGGCCCGGTGCCGGGCGCCCTCGGCCTGTGGTGCGCCTTCGGGCACGGCCACCAGGGCTTCACGCTGGGACCGGTGACGGGAGAGCTACTGGCCGCAATGATGACCGGTGCGGCACCACGGGTGGACGTGCGGCCGTTTTCGCCGGCGAGGTTTGGGTAGGCGCTGAAGACCATCGCGCCAGCCCATGAGAAAAGCCCTGAGTCTTGCGAATCAGGGCTTTTGAATGTTGGTGCCGGAGAGATGAATCGAACACCCGACCTTCTCATTACGAATGACGGGGCGGTGGTATTTGTCTGCGTTGATGATCAGCTATATAATCAATACAAATCAACAGCTTATGTAGGAAGTGCTGGACATATATACAGTCTGTAGCGTTGATTAAAATGCATCTAAATTGAGCAATTCAGTCTGTAAAAAGTCTGTAAATCCAAAGGGCCGCACCGTGGCACGTCCAAGCAAGACCGCAGCAATCGACTACACCCGCGCCCACGACCTGACCCACGGGCTGCTGGACCGGGCTACTTGTCCGACTGACCGACCATTCGTGCTGGTTAAGGACGCCGACAAAAAGGGGCTTCGACTGCGCGTCACCAAGGCCGGGGGCAAACACTGGCAGTTTGAGACACGCCTTCGCAGTGGCAGGCTTTTCACGCGTGCGCTGGGAGAGTGGCCCACCATTTCAATCGCGGATGCCCGAAGCGAGGCGCACCAACTGCGCGGCCAGACAGAGCAGGGCACCGACCCCCGGGTACTGGAGCGCGAGCAGGCCGCAGCAGTTGCCGCGACAGTTGCCGCCGCTGTTGCCCAGGCGCTGACCGTGGGAGAGGTGTGGCCACTCTATCTCGCCACTGGCAAGCCCAAGCGAAGGGACGCTTGGAAGCCGCGATACCGTACCGACCTTGAGGCGATGGCCGCGCCGGGTGGCGTGGAGAAAAAACGGGGCAAAGGACTGACCCGACCGGGGCCGTTGTTCCCGCTGCTGGCACTGCCACTGGCCGGGGTGAACGAGGACAGCCTGAAAAGCTGGTTCGACAGCGAAGCCTTGAAGGGAAAGCATCAAGCTACCCGAGCCTTGATGATGTTCCGGGGCTTCCTGCGCTGGTGCAGCGCACGCCCCGAATATCGCAAGCTAACCGACCGGGAGGCTGGCCGCGCTGCTGCGATTGTCGAGTGCCTGCCCAGCAATTCACGCCGCACTGACGCCCTGGAGGCCGCCCAAGTGCTTGGCTGGTGGACGGGGGTAGAACAACTAAGCAATCGCACCGCATCGGTGTACCTGCGCGCTCTGTTGCTGACAGGCGCCCGCCGGGAAGAGCTGGCCGCCCTGACTTGGGCGAACGTCGATTTCCAGTGGCGCAAGATGACTATCGCCGACAAGGTGGAGGATACGCGCACTATCCCACTGACGCCGTACCTTGCGCAACTGCTGGCGACCTTGCCGCGAACCAATGAGCATGTGTTCGCAAGCACTGGCAAGGCTGGCCGGATTGCAGACACCCGCGCTAGCCATGCGAAGGCACTGAAAAGTGCTTCCATCGAAGGGCTGACCATCCATGGACTGCGCCGTTCGTTTTCACTGCTGGGAGAGGCTGCAGACGCTCCCGCTGGTGCCATCGCGCAGGTCATGGGTCACAAGCCCAGCGCGACCGCTGAGGGCTATCGCCCACGCAGCACGGACGCTCTACGCCCGTTTCATGACCAGATAGAGGCTCACATTCTTGCGCTGGCCGGTGTGACGTTTGACCCGAAGGCCGAGCCGTGCAAGCTTCGAATGGTGGCGTAAGCCGCCAGCATGCGTGCCCGCTCGGATCTGATGATGAAGCTCGCCGAAGTCATCCGGCATCAAGGCATGACTCAGGCCAAAGCAGCAACGCTGTTCGGCGTGACCCATCCGCGCAAATCAGACCTGATGCGCGGCAACGTAAACCTGTTCTCGCTGGACACTCTGATTGACATGGCAGGCACGGCTGGCATGGTGCCCGCCGGCAAGGTGTCGATGCCAAAAACTGCGCCAGCCAAGCGCGTTACTCGCCGCGCTCTTGCGCATGCTTGACCGTGAAAACCGCCGCAAGAAATCTATCAAGGGGACATCAAGGGCACGCTGCTGGTCGATCCCGCCGTGCAGCAAGCTTCGCGTAGTCGAAGAATGAAGAACACATCGATGCCCTCTGATTTGTAGGCGATGCCACTCCCTTGGTGATGCCGTTGAGGACAGCCGATGAGGTGCTGGAGGCAAAACGTGTCGCGTCTGCAGTGACCTGTCTTGGTCACCTTCTTGGTCACCATCTTGGTCACACGAAGCGGCTCATTTCGTGTTACCAGCGTAGCCGTGCGCCAAGATTGATTTCGTTAGGGTGGCGATATTGCCACTCTCTGAAATGGACTCGACCTCGCACCACCGGAGGCGACGTGCGCAGAGGGCTCAGCAGACCGCGCTGGGTGGAAACGTTTCCACCTTGCAGCCCACCGGTACGAGAGGATTCAACGCGTGAGACCCCGTGCCTCAAGCTAGGTAGAAGGGGCGATTGGCCAACGAACTAGAGCCTTCTCGATAAGTGTTGACAGACCGCCCAAACCCAAACGATGCTGTCCTGCCACGAAAATAAGGCGATGAGCATAGTCAGCGTTTAACCGTTTCAGATCCTTGATGATTCCGAAGTATCGGTAGGTCGCGCTGTACGTCTCGAGTCTCGTCATCGGATGGTGCATAGACCGGAGCTGCTGGACTGTCATGCCCTGACGCTCAAGGTAGTCCGCAGAGTCGATAACTCGTTCGCACAAGTGATGCGCAGTCATGCTCGGGCCGGATCGCTCAGTTTGCAAAGCGGGTTTCGTCGGAGATGTTCAAAATGGGCAGCACCAAAGCTCCCCTTCCTGTGGGGTCTTACAGCCTCGCCGCATTGGATACAACGGAAGTCTGGACTAGCCCTTCTACCCAGGCGAGCATCCTCTCTCAGCAGCAAAGCGTCCGCGACTGATATTTCAGTGTCACTAAAGGCGCAGTTGATTGCTAATGGCATTGTGCTTCCTAGATTCCTCGGAAGTGAGCTTGCCTGAAGTTTACGATCCAACTGTGACAATGAGACTGAAGTGAACTCCTTTGGACTTCAGCGTGATCGACGAGAGGCTAGTGGCGTCCACGTGGTCAGGGCCGAGCGTCGCTGAATTGCTCTCGATTTCACCGTCTGAATGTCCTTCTCCATCTGGGTCGCCGTAAAAATGTCGGTCAGAGACAGCGCGCTCTTCGTCGCCGCAGCTGCTCTCTTCTTCGCCTCGGATAGCGCTTCGGAGCCTGCCCTCGCGGCCGTTTGTTGGTTGGTGACGGCCTGGACTACCCGCCCGCGCATGTCCGTGAGCCGCGCGATCTCCTTTTTTGGATCTCCTAGGACTCAGCGCCTAAGAGATGGATTGGGCGGCTCGGCGAGCCGGTGAAGTTCAAGTTGGCGTGAACGAAGTCAATGTTGAAGACGCGCAGAGTTCAACTTCAGGGAAGTTGCGCGCAAATTGCAGCGGCAAGGCAACGCCTGTTCCCTCTGGCTGAACGATCCGGAATAGCTCTACAGGCAAGCGCGCCTCACCCAAATGGATGATGACAAGGGTCGCGTCGACTTGTAAATTGCGCGTAACCGTAAACAGAACGGTTCGAGGAGGGTAGCGATGAAGAACATGAGCGCGCATGTTTCCGAGCCGGGTGCCTGCGCGAAAAGTCCCGAAGTCCCACCGGGCGCTCGATGGCGCAGAGCTGTCCTTGCGCGATCGGCGCCGCTCGCGGCCCAGAGCCAGCATCGAACCGCCGGCCATCTGCCGGGGGTTACTCATTCATCAACAAGGAGAAGCCCATGAGGAAACTCTTGCTCGCGCTCGCGCTTGCCGTTGCTGCTATCCAGCTTGCCGGCTGCGGCATCATCCCCCCCCAGGTCTCATACGCTCCGTACGCGGCCGAAGGCGATGAAGCCGCGAAGTTCGGTTATCCGTTCCGGCACCGACGGTCGGTCATCCTCGTACAGTACGACGCCAAGGCTCAGATCTTCACGGCTAAAGCTTCGCCGTACGAGCTAGATGCGGATGGCAAGTACCTGCCGATGTACAAGTTGGCCGGCCTCGTCGACTGGCGCGCGACGACGCAGTTGAAGGTCTCGTACCTCGACAACACCAAGTTCCCCGACACGATCACCACTACGACCAAGGACAACGTGGCCGAGACGATCCAGAAGGTTGGGAGCGTTGCCTCGGCCCTCACGCCGCTGATCGCCGGCGGCGTGTCCGAAGCGAGGGTTGCGGGTGTGGTCGTGTTCAAAGACACGCTCATCGATCCGCTGGAAGTGAAGAACTCCAACTGGTTCGTCGACGACGTCAACCCGAAATACTGCATGCGACTGCGCGACGTAAGCGTCGAACAGGGCATCGCGATCGATAGGTTCATTAGCAGCCGCACATCGAAGTCCGTGGACTTTCCTGTGCCGTCGTGCAGCACTGGTGTGGTCGAAGTCGCCGAATGCCCTGGCGGCGTGGCGACCGTCAAGGCGGACTCGGCTAGTTCGATGCGCATCGTGTTCGCCGACGCTACGACGGTGACACCAATGACGTTGCCGGCGACTGGCTCCCTGAAGATGAATAGCGTTTGTGGCGCAAGCATCACCGAGGCCGACAACCAGAACCGCAACGACATCGCCACCTACCTCACAACGCTCATCACTCAGGTAAACAACGTCAAAGCTGCGAAGAAGAAATAAAAACAGGAGACGTGATCATGCGCAACTGCCTCGTTGCAGCGGTGCTCGCGGGATGCCTCGGCGCCCTACGGGCCGAAGTGCTCGTCGCCCAGCCCTTCGTAGTTGAGTTCGACCTCGCGGGAAAGCCGATGATCGTCGGTGGCAAGCCGGCCAGCGCGCGCGATTACCCAGCTTCGTTCCGTGCCGGCAAGCCCGGGCGCCGATGCACGTGGTTCCTCGTCGCTTCGGGCGCGCTCGTGGGCGCTGCACATTGCGTAGCGGGTGAAACGCCCGACGACGCCCTTGCGACGATCGAGCTACCCATTGGCAATGTCAAGCATTCGGCGACGTGCACGATCTCCGCCGACTACTGGAAAGATAGCAGCCAGGACTGGGCTGCCTGCCGCGTGATCCCACCCGCGCCCACGCCGGGCGAGGCCGACGCGCCAGCGCCCGGCTTCGAGGCGCTCAACTCAAGGCCCGAAGTACTACTCGCGCTTCCTCTGCTCGAGATCAGCGGGTTCGGCTGTTCATTCGCCGGTGGCCCGGTGGAGATGGACTACCAGATCGGATCCGCGCGTGTCGAGGAACTACCGCCCAATGCGCGCGTGACAGGCTCGGTCCAACCGACGCCGCATACGGTGAAGCTTCGCCGCGCGCCCAATCTGCTTTGCGAGGGCGATAGCGGTGGGCCCGCGTTTTTCTATCAGACGCAGAGCCGGTCGCACCGTGTCGTGGTCGGGGTCAATTCGGCTACCACGATCGCGGCAGGGAGCAGTTTCATCTCAAGCGTGAGTACCTCGGGTGCTAAGAGGTTCTTCGAGCAATGGGCCAAGGACAATGGCCAGCGGATCTGCGGACTGCACAAGGACGCCGAGAATTGCAGGGCGTTCAAGCCGTAGCGTGGACTAGGAGACAGTCATGCGAATTTTCCGCCTTTCGATCTGCGCGGCCATCGCGTGGAGTCTGACGGCTATGGCGCAGACGCCCGAGCCGTACGTGGTTTCCGTCTCTATCCAGCCGCTTCGGGAGGCGGCGGATCGCGTTAAATTGTGGAAAGCTCTGGCCAGGTCAGCGCAGGACGGCGCGCTGGCTGTGAGCAAGGACCAGACCGTCGAGGACGCCTTGCGGGCGAAGTGCGGCAGCGCGCCGGCGGACCTGATCGGCCAGGTGGCGAAGCTGAACCCGGGCGTGAGCCTCGCGCCCGAGGATTCGGAGCGGCGGCTGCGATTCTTTCCGTGTCCCTACTGGTACTTCGGCGCCGCGGGCGTGCCGCCGACCACGAACATCCGCGCGGGCGAGTCGCTCGCCGTAGTCACTGAAACGCTGATGGCCGCCAGCGGCGGCAAGACGCTCGAGTCGGTGCGCGCGCTGAACCCCGGTCTCTTCGATACCCAAGGCATTGCCATGCGCGACGGCAGTCTAAAGCTCCCTTACATCGCGAAGCGCGTGCACATTCCCCTGGAGGGTGCTGCGAGCGCAGCATCGGTCGCCGCGCCGATCGTCAACGCGTTACCCCCTGAGACGAAGAAGATCACTAAGGCGAAAGGCCCCGAGCTCTCGCCCAACGAATACCAGTTGGTCGCGACGAACGCGGTCGACATCCAGGACGCCGCGACAGAATGCCTCTTGCCCGATTCCACGGCCGCATGGCCGGTCGACATCGCAGCAGTGCATCAGGCCGTCGAGACACTGCGCGCGGGCCTGCGTGTGCCGCCGTCGCCCGGGCTCATCCTCATCGCAGACACAGGTGTCGATGTGGCGGACCCGGAGCTCAAGGGGTCGTTCTGGGTCAACGAATACGTGGCCAACGACTATCCGAGTCCCACGAACTATCGCAACGACCTGCACGGTGCCAGCATGGTCGCCCGCAGCGGCGATGCCGACGCGCTGCTGCCGCCGGCGCCCGGTTATGCCTACGCTACGCATGGCGCCGACATCGCGCGGATCATCGTCGAGCCCGGCGCGCGCGAAGCCGCGTTGTCAGCTCGCACGTGGATCGCGATCGCCAAGCTGAACGACTCTTTGTCGCCCTTCCGGATCGGCATTGAATCCGTTCCCACGGCGCTCAACTATGCGCGCCTCATTGATGCCGACGTAGTCAACCTGAGTGTCGTGATCGGTGCGCCGACCGAAAATCTGCGAGCGGCGTTCAACGCGGCGACCTTTGTCATCGTTGCGGCCGCCGGCAACCACTCGGACTGGGTTGATACGCTACGGATCTATCCACCCGGCCTGACGCAAGGCCGCGAGAAACTCATCGTCGTCGGCGCCCACGATTGGGAAGGCAAGCGCGCATCCTTCTCGAACATCGGCCAATATGTCGATATCCTCGCCCCGGGCTGCGCGATCCGGATCACCGATGCCGCGGGTCAATCACGCATCATTTCCGGGACCTCTTTCGCGGTTCCGTTCGTGAGCCACACTATCTCACTGATGCGCGCCGTTGGCGTGCCGCAGCATCCGGTGGCCCTTAAGCTGCGCGTTCTCGCCACCGGCCGGTTCGATCCGCGGCTGGAGGGCGTGACGCGGTACGGCGTTCGCCTCGATATGGAGCGCGCCATCCGAGTGAAGGAGGATTCCCTCGTCCTGATCGAGACGACCCACGATGGACAGGCGACAGAGCGGATCGTCTACGGCACCATCGAGCCTGGCGAATACTGGTCGTGCTACATCGCGGGCGCCGGCAAGATCTTTCGCCCGAACGACGTCTACAAGGTCGTGGTGCGCGACGACGGCGGCAAGCGCAAGCCGCGCGTATGGACGCTCGGCCCCGATGGCGGCTCGCTCGCGTCCACTGACTGTCCCGACGGTTTCGAGCAGGCCTCGTTGCGCTTCAAGGCCCAAGGGGATGCGGACGCGAAGGCGTATCCATGGAGTTCGATACGCGACGTGGTTCCGCGCCTGCGCTTCTAACAATTGCGCAGCTCTGCGGCGAGTACGGCTACGACAAGCTGCTGACCTTCAACCGTCAAAGGCGTGGGTTCTCATCCGCGGACCTGCGGTGTGACTGCATTAATCCGCGTCGCACACTCTAAATCCCCATAGGTCGATACGACAAACTGCCGGAGAGCCGTTTTCCGGGGGCTCCTCCCTGGAGGCTTATGCGACTCCTGCCATCAGGTGGTGGCTAACTCACGACCTGTGGCTGGCCGGGGCGGTTCAACCAGCCTCCAGGAGCCATTCAATGTCAAAACCCCAAAGAGTCCCATCCAAAGCGGAAGCAGCTTCAGCGGCCTCCGATAACCGCTTCGTCATCGCTCAGCACATGGTTACTACCGTCGCCAAGACGCTGGCCATCGGCCTCTGTGGCCTCGTTCTGCTGACGGTGCTGTCGCATTGCATGAGCGACGTGACGCTCTGCATGCCTTTGCGGTGCTTCGACTGCTAAAGTTGCCGGTTTTCTGGAGAATTCATAGTTGGCTGATATCCCAAAGATACGCTCCGCGCTACTGCGTCGCATGATTCAGTTCAAAGTCGAGGAGCGATTTCGCGACCTTGAAGAGTTCGCTCTGCATACCGAGCAAACCATCCGCGAAAAACATGTGATCTTGCCCCTGTAGTTCCGGACACGGCCTATGCGCAATGTAGCGCCGGTTGA
>QBMB01000001.1:0-24487 GCA_003241965.1 Burkholderiales bacterium
CCCGGCCCGCCCCAAAAATCCATGGATGCCGCTCCCGGCAGTTCCTTGGCCCGTGCCCGGGACGGGTGCGGTCCGAAGGAACCCGCCATGGACAACCCCAACAGCACAGACATTGACCTCGAAGGCATCGACCTTGAGGAATTCCTCGCGCACCCCCACTGGGAGGTGATGGACAGCGAGCCCGACGCCCTTACGCGCCAGTTGCCGAAGACCGCAACGAAGTTCTGGCGCACCACCATCCTCACGTGGATCTACCTGCAGCGCGGCGTGGCCACCTTCATCGATCTGGCTGACCGTCTGGACGGCGTGGAGAGCGTTTCGATGCGCAAACGCATGCTTCGCCGCGTGCTGCGAAGCATGGAGAAGTCCAGGCTCATCACCATCGTCAACTTCCCCGACGAAGAGGGCGAGGCCTTTGATGAAGGTGATGAGGTGGTCGGTGGCTTCAGTGTGATCAGCATCACCTGGACCGGCATGGTCTGGATGCGCCGCGCATGGAACGCCCGCATGAGTCTGGCCAGAACTACCAGCCTGGAGGTGGCTCACGAGACCATCTGCGAGGAAGAGGACTCGATCAAAGGCAACGACCTGTACTGGGTGGAGAACCTCAACGGAGCGGACCGGGAGGGCGTGAAGGGAGCGATTCGCGAGATCAAGGCCAAGCACCCGCGCGTCAATTCGGTCTTCGATCTTGGAAATTTCCAGAAAAAGTAACGCCAAACCGCATGTTCCGGGTGGTTTCGCGGGGTTGTCCCTGCGTTGACCGACCCAGCCAAGGGCGCATGCGGTCTGAGAATTTAGTTTCTGCAACAAGACCGCCGTGGCCGGAGCCACAAAGTTATGACCACCACCGCACAACCTTCCTCCCTGGCCGCCCGGCTCATGATCGGGGGAAGGGTGTTTGGTCAACGAGAAGTCGATGATCAGGCGCACGCCGCCGAAGTCCAGCAGGCCATGGTTGCCGCGCGCGAACGCTTTGGCCACGCACTGTGCCTGTGCCGGCGCCAGCCTCTGAAGCTGCAGGTTCGCCTGCGGGAATCGAAGTTCCACCTCGCCGTGTGGCCCCACGAAGGCCCGCTCCACGATTCGGAGTGCGCGTTCTTCCGCGATGACCTCTGGTCGAACCCCAACATCACACCCCGTACCCCAGAACAGGTACGTGCGCAGTCTCAAGCAACGAACGACCGCCCAGTCGCCGCTGCGCCTTCCCCCACCGGCCGCTCAACGCCAGCATCCCAGTCCACGCTGCGGCCCCGCACGCCATCGGCGCGCGTGAACGGCAACTCTGAGCCGAGCGCCCTAGCCACACCCGCGACCGAGCGCCGCAGCTTGGCACTGGCCATTCCAGGGCAGCGCGCCATAAGCGAAGGGGCAGACCGCCGCCTCAACCTCAAGAACCTTGCGATGGGTTTGTGGGAGGAAGCGGACCTGTGCCGCTGGCACCCCAGCTGGACCCGCGACTGGGGCCGCGCCCGCTACCAGCTCATGCGCGTGGCGCAGACGCTCGAAGTCAACGGCGTTGCGATGGAGGAGCTTCTGTTCGTCCCGCGTCCTTTTCGGGAGAGTGCGCGCGAACAGCTCAACGCCGACTGGCAGGGATTCGTTGCCAGCCTGAGCATGGGGCGCCGAGATGCGACCCGACCGCTGCGCCTGCTGGCTGCACCCGTTCGCAGCTTCAGCGTCCCAGCCAATCAGCCACCGGTCATGCACCTGCGCCACCTGCGCCACCCGGTAGGCCTGTCGGACGCGGCTTTGGAGTTCCTGCGCAACGACTGCCGCACCGCACTGCGCCAGCTGCAGGCGAACGACAACGAGGCGCGCATCAACAAGGCGATCGAGGGCAAGGCCGCGATCCCCTATGGCAAGCGCAACCCGGAGGTCATGGGCTTCTTCCTCGTCGAGGTGAACTCGCGTGGCGGCGTGTTTGCCCGCGCCGCCTGGTTGATGAACGTCCACCCGCGCAGCTTCATCCCGGCGAACAACCCCAATGCGGTGTTGCTGGTCGATGCGCTGCTGGACAGCGGCCATGCCTTCCAGCGAATCCTCACCGATGTCCAGCCCATGAAGAAGACCGCCCCCGATTGGCTGGTTCGCCATGTCGTCGGCCCCAACGGTCAGACCGTGGCGCGCGCTGCGCTCGATGTGCTGGACCGTGGCAGCTCACCCGAATACCTGCAGACCCGCCACGCCATGGCCGCATCCCTCGCAGCCAAGGGCGTGCCCACCTGGACGTGGGTTCCTGGTGGCAGTTGGGCCGAGCGCCGCGTGCCAGCGCTGCCCCCCAGAGATGAGCAGACGACCGAAGAAGCACAGCGGCGTTTGCAAGAGATCAGCACCTGTGCTGATGCCGATTACCAGTTCGGGCCCAGCCCGCGTTTTTCCACCTGAAAGGAGAGTCCCATGCAGATGAACACCCCCAACCTACTCGCCGTCGACGAATCCCCGTTTCCGCCTGCGAACACCGTGCCCCACTTCCTGACCGTGAACGCCGCGAGCGACTCGGCTTCCAGCGATCAAGGCAGTGACCTTTCGCGCCTGCCGGTGACACCAGCCCCGGTGGTCAGCATCGCGCCCGTCGGTGCTCCAGCGCGCGATGTGCCCGTCCGCACCCTGAACCTTCAGGCCGGCACTGGCGTGGCGCCAAAGGCTGCAGCCCCGGCTACAGCGGGAGCAGCGCTCTGCACCTTTCCCGCAGGTTTGAGCTTCGAGGGCGATGCCACCTTCCCCTGCGACTTCGCAGTGATGGGCAGCATCAAAGGCAAGGTCGCCCTGACCGGGCAGTCCAAGCTCGTGATCGCCGCCGGCGGCAAGGTCGAAGGCGAGATCGTGGCCAAGAGCATCAGCATCGACGGTGAAGCCAACGGGAAGATCGACGCCAGCGGCGGCCTGGTCAGCTTCGGCGAAAACGCCCGCTGCACCGGCTCGATCCAGTACGGGCGCATGTCCATGGCCGAAGGCGCTGAAGTCGAAGCCACCATGAAGAAGGTCGCCTGACCCCCCCCAACACCAAGCAAGGACACACCATGACCACCAATCCACAAATCTCCTCGCCCGCAGCCGCCGCCATCGCCGGTATGCGCATGATCGACGAAGCCACCTTCAAGGCCGCAACGACCGTGGTGCCCAAGGGCGCGAAGCTTGAAGGCGCAATGTCGGCCTCATCTGACCTGGCGCTGCGCATCGACGGCGAGTTCAAGGGCAAGCTCATCCTGGGCACCGGCGGCGCGATCCACATCGGCCCCGGCTCGGTGGTGGATTGCGAAGCGTTGGAAGCCGACATCATCTACGTGCAGGGCACGATCAAGGGCAGCGTGCATGCGCGCAAGTCGCTTGAGCTCGCCCCCACCTCGCGCATCAAAGGCGACGTGCGCTACGACGATCGCCTGGACGTTCACAGCGGTGCGCGCGTGAGCGGCAGCATCAAAGGCCCCGAGGTCGACGGCGAGTGACCGACCCCAGCGCATCGGCCGCCGACACTGCCGTCCGCCTCTACATCTACGACACGTCCAACGGGTGGTGCGCACAGGCCACGTCGGCGAGCGAGGCCTTTCAAGCCGCCGCGGACAACGCACCGGATCCAGTTGATGCCGCGTGGACACTCGTCACCACCACGATGGCGCTGCAGGCCCAAGGCCGTGCAATGCCCGCTCAAACGGGGCTGCAGCTGCCTTCAAGCGCAGCCGACCTGTGTCTGAGCTACCTCGCCAGTACCATGACCTTCGAGCATGTCTGCAAGGCCTACGGCCGCCCCACAGGGCACTGGCTTGCGGTGATGTATCGCTTTGAGCATCAGGAGCCTATCCTGCGCCCCGCCTTCCTCATGCATCCTGCGGCAACACTCTCGCGCCTTGAGATTGCGAGCTGGGTTGCGCAGACCGTCGAACACGACCGCGCCGCCCACGGCAGCGAGGTGCACCGACTGGTTTTCAGCGGCAAGGGCCCGAAGCTTTCGCCGCTGCTGCGCTGAAAATCACGCAGACACAGCTTGTTGCAAATATCTTGGCCAGAACTGGTGCGCCTGACCAGACAAGGGCGACGAAGTCTGCTGAAATTGCATCACCTCAGAGCTTTGCTCTAAGCGTCAGCAACTGCTGACAAACACCCACCCGGACGGGAACCACTGGTTCCCTTCGGGGCCGTATGTGGAACCTGTCTTTCTTTCCCTTTAATGGAGATTGACATGTTGAACGCCGCATACGAAACCGACTACGCTTCTGCCCTCGACCACATGGACTTCATCGTGAAGTCCCTGGCCGAAAAACCGGGCCGTGCCATCGACCTCGCCATCCATCACGGTGGTGAGGAGGCGGTTCAGGCTCTGTTTGACGCCGTGATGGACAAGGGGCACCGCATGGTGTTGGTCCAGGCGCTCGATGCTCCATCCCTGCCGGGCTGGGTGCGCGAGAAACTGGAAGTTTTCCTCTACGGACAGAGCCGCCAAGTGGCTGCCTTGTTCGCGAAGAAAACCGTCCACTGAGCGTGAACATGGAAAGGCCTCATCCCTTACGGGATGGGGCCTTTTCGCTTTCCATCAGCTCAAAATGATTTGAGGCCGAATGCCCGGTCAGATGGTCGGGTAGCGGAGCGATGCCATCGCTCGGGCGGCATCTTTGCTTCCCGACAGTTCAATGATCGTCACCACCTCGAGCGCATGCAGGGGATCAGAAACGAGGATCTCGCGGTAGATGGGTGCGCCGATGGGTTTGGACGGCATCGGGTGATCGCAGAGTGCTCGCGGCCCTGTGCCAGGGATGATCAGTCGAGCGTAATCCGCGAACTCATTGGGAAAGCGCGAAGGGAACGAGGCACCCCAAGCTACCGTGCTGCTGAGCGCGTACTGGGAGCCCGCCAACGCCGGCAAATCGTGTTTCAGTTCGCAGACCCAAAGCAGTTTCGCGTGCTTGTCGCCCGGGTCATCGAGGTAAGCGTAATCCACTGCGTACTGCGGATCCTGGCTGACCCACTTTCGCGATCCAGTCAGGCGCTTGTTCGACACGTCGATGTGCGGGCCCGTCGCCAGTGAGCCATGAAAGACGCGTGTTCCCTTGGGAACAGTGACTTTGGAATAGTTGCGAAGCGTGGCCAGAAGTTTTTCGTCAATTGAGAGTGGCATGGAAGTTCACCTTGTTGTTGGAGTTTTCAGAGTGCCATGCAGTTGCATAACTCGCAAGCCCGAAACGGCGGCCACGCCATCTTTAGATTTCTCTGATTCAAAGCGAATTCAAAGTGCGTCAAGGGAAAAGGTATGCGGTCGGCTCGAATCGCACCGCATGTTGAGGGGATGGAATCGAACCATCGACACGGTGAATGCTTGTGTAAACTCCAGAAGCGCGCCATCCAGCGCTCCCCTCCCGCATCGGGAAACGTACTTCGGCACGATGGACGCAATTCACCCCACCTCGACCTTTCGGCGCGGTGTGCCAGCGGGCAGCACACTTGGCGCCGAGGAGATCGAGATGCCTTCAGGTTCCCGCGCCACGCCCACCGCCACGCTGCTCGCCAAGTCTAAAAAGACGGCGAAGACACTGGCTAAAACCACCGATTTGACTCACGCCCAGGCACTGGAGCGCGTTGCTGAAGACGCCGGCTATTCCAGCTGGCATGAGATGCTGCATGCGTGCGACTCGTTGAATCGCCCTCACCACAGGAAAGACGATATGCCCGTCGACCCTGAGCTTCCACCCGACTTCGACAACACGCCCAACGAAGAGCGCTCAACGGAGGATCTCGACACCTGGTGGGATCGCCCCTTCGCCCAGACTCGCGCCGATGGCACCCTCGATGTCAGGTGTCTGGACGGCGGCAGCTGGGACAGAGCGACTTTCTATGGCTCGGCCGCGACGGTCGAAGCCGCCCGATTGCTAGGCCAGAGGAAGCTGGCCGCGTGGCAGAAATGTCGATCAGCGCCGACAGTGGTCATGGGCAAGGGCTCAATCATGCTGATGCGCATGCCCCAACGCCCGGACGACGACGGGGAGGTCCTGTACGTTGCAAAGGACCAGCAGGACGCAACTCGCTGGCTTGAAGCGCATCACAACGCATGACAGGAACGAGTCCCGCTCGGTCGACCACCCCGAAGGTCGTGCGTGTGTGCGGTTCTTGCAATCTGTATCAGGCCGTCTCCGTTTGCGAGGCAGACACCGTCACCACCTAGCGAGGGGCAGCGCGCAGTTCAAAGGGTGGCAGCTCCTGCGATAGCCGCGGCAAAAGCTCCCTTGCCAATGCCATCGCCATGCTGTCGATCTCTTTCATCCACGGGTCATACTCGCGCTTCAGAAACGTGCTTTGCAGAGTGCGTTCTGCGTCAAGAACCAACGGGTCGCTGAGCAATGCGGGCATCCATTCCTCCAACGCTGTCAAGTGCGGCGTAAGGGCGACGTATTGCTCAATGAGAGTCCACCTGTCGACCACTGTCACGCGACGCTGACTGGCAGGAATTGGCCCCAACGGCTCTCTGCTGTCTGAGGCCACGACGTCCCGCAGAGCTGGAAAAAGGAAGAGGGCTTTCAACATGCAGAAGATTCCGCCTCCCGGATTGACCTTGGCAAAGCTGACAAGGCTCCAGGTGAAATGAGCGTTGACGTCTCCTTCACCTCCCTTCTCCATAGTTTTACGCAGCGCACGCATGGCAGAGTCAATCTGTCCGGTGGATGCCAGCAACACTGGTAAAAAGTAGCGCACACCCATTTCGTCATTGGGATTCCAGCGCAGCTGCTTACGCGCGAGCGAGATACAGCGCTTGCGACTGCCAGAGAAAATGCTGTCCCTCATGTACCCGAACAAGAGGCGATGGAGAAAGCGGTTCTCACTGAATGCCCAAAGGATCTGACCCTTGAAGCCACTGGGGATGAGTCCCATGGCTTGAGAAAGCGCATGGGCATACGCTTTGGCTCTGGTACGGCGCTGCTCGTAGCCAAGTAGACACACCTCGGCCTGCACCTGCAGGCCATCGAGAAAGTCGGGGCGCTTTGCGGTAACGTCTTTCAACCATTCACCCAGGCGCCCAGCGTCGGGCAGGTCTTCTTCAACGAGGCCTTCGCGCAAATGGTCGAGCTCATCAATAAGCGCAGCACAGGCTTCTGACGGTGCAAAGCGCCCGCCACGGGCAAAGTCACCTTCCTCAACGATGAACCTGTACAACGGTTCTTGCGAATCCATAGGTTGCCTCCGCAGAAGCTGCTCCCAGGTATCCGCACCATTGAGCTGGGCAACGATGTCACGCGCCCGTTCCACGCTTATGTTCGCAGCCGGTGCGAGTTGCGCCGCGAAAGTGCTCATCCCGTTGGTCACTTCGGGAGAAGGGCTGCAGTCCTTGTCCGCTCGGGCCAACATTGGAAAGGCAGATTTCAAAGCCATCACGCGCTCATCGTCCCCATCTGGGCGTGGCCAGTGAACGTCCGGATTGAAGTCGTCAATGAGGGCCTGTGCGAGCGAATGAAGCCTGTGCCAGCTGGTCATTCCCGCGCCACGAGCAACCGCCTCCAGTGCCGTTGTGCGCGTCATGGGTGGGTGAGCCTTCTGCAGGAAGCGTGCTACCCGTTTGGAGGTGTCGAGGATGTCTCTACCGAGAACATCAGGAAGCGTGGCCCAGACGGCCCACTGGTTGGAAACGCCAATCACATGAAGGGCGTGAATGAAGTCCGAGGACATGCAATGCTCCTTGGCGCCGATTACCGAAAGGCTCACTCTTTCGACGGCGCATAAAAGGAACATGCGGTCGAGGAAGGCATGCAGAAGACTGCAACTGGTTCATCGGGTTTGCCAACGTGAGCGGCAGGCGCACCAGGAGCGCACGGCGATACTGTATCGCCAAACCATTGACTCAGTCCACAGATTTGAGTCCAGGTCGAAGTGGAGGGGCGTTTTCGAACTCACGCAACTGCTCATCGTTCGGCATAGTGCCGAACACCTTCACATAGGCAAGGCGGCGGGGATCGGCAGGGAAGTTCATCTCTCCCCCTGGACCAAACTTCATCGCGCTGCAGCCCGTGGCACGAATCCATCCACAGCCGTCCGTATTGTCGGCCTTGTGACGGGCTGCACCAAGATCGCACATGGCGTCAAATTCCTCGCGGGTGCGAGGCTTCCAGGGAGCGTGGGTAAGGCGCTGAAAATCTGCCCACTCGTCGGCGCTCATCGAGAGCGTTTCGTTAAAAACCATCATGTCGTTCTCCTGTGGCGGGGATGGGGTCACATCGGTTGAGGTGGTGCCGCATCGGGATGGATTCATGCTACCCCCAGTCCCTGCGAAATCAAGGCCTGCACGACCTCATTGCAGCTGGTCGGCATCGATTGCCAAGACCAGCCGCGGCGCAGAGAATTTGCGCTCACCCTGCCATCGGCAGTCGCATGGATTTTTCCATGCCTTCAACAACCCAGTGGGCCGCATCCCGCTGGGGTCACGGCCCGCTTTCCACAGGAAATGCACCATGACAGAACCGACATCACCCGTGCCGCAAGATCCGCTCACACGGGTTCCTGCAACACCCTTTCCAGACCTCCGCAGCGCCACGGTAACGGCGGAATGGCTGGACACCGACACGAAGCTGCCCTGCTACCACGACACCCGTCGGTGGAATGGCTGGGGCATGCCGTACTTCACGCTCGAGGCGGGCAAACAGCTGGCGAGCCTCATGCCGAACTTGCAGTACGTGGAGGCGCGTGATGCGTTCATCCACACCGCGCGAGAACTCGACGAAGAAGAACTGGAGTTCGTCGGGCAGGTCATCGTGGTCAACGGGCAGACCATTAAGGCTTATCCCATTGGCGCGGGGTACTGGTGCTGGGACGCTCCAGAGTAAAAGGGTCACTCAGCTGGCAGGAGAAGCCCCAAAACAGAAGGCCCTCGGACGTGCGTCTGAGGGCCTTTTCTATTGGAGCTCGCGCGAATCTAGAGCAGGGTGGCGCCAGCAAAAATGATCGCAGCGACACCGATCACGCGAACGCCCAGGGCTGCGGCGTCCAGAATCTCGGCAGCCTTGCCTCTGCTTTGACTCTTGTGGCTGAAGAAGTAGGCCTGAACGTCATCCTCCTTTGCGATGGACGATTCGGAAAAGAACACCGCTTCCAGGCTTTCGCGAGCGGCCAACGACAGCGAGCTACGGCTTTGGTAGAGCTTGAACCGGGTGAACGTGCGCATGTGCGGCATGACAAGTGCCTCCGCAACGATCAGCTGCTGCTGAGCCCAGTCGACATCCTTCTGCCGGTAGCTGATCGCCTCGCGGAAGCGATTGCCCACCCGGCGATGCGTCCACATCACTGCACAGGACCACACCACCGCGCCAACCGCCGTCAAGAGTCCGGCCGCCTGAGCGAGGAAGAATGAAGGACAGATGAGCAGCACCGCCGAAATCTCAAAGGCCCACAGTTGAAGGCGATAGGACTGCAGCAGAGCATCCTGTTGCGATGCATGCGCCATCGTGAAAGCTCTGTGTGCGAGCTGCTCATCGAGCTTGTGGACGATCACTTCATCAAGGAAGGCGCCTGTTGTGGCCATGTTGCTCAAGGCGTGCTCCTGTCACTGCACCGAGAGGCTTTGGAGGCGCCCACGCAGGATGTCGACCGCCTCGGCACCCGCCTGCTTGTTGCGCGCGTTGACCCGGATCAACCAGATGGCGCCCATCACACACAGCCCGGCGAGGATGCAGGCGAAGAAAACACCCAATGCGAAGCGGCCGGGGCGATCCATCAAGGCAATGAAGTAGCTGATCACGCAGATGGTGGGAATCTGTACCCATGCCCCCAGCGACACCTTTGGTGGCCTGCTTGCGGTCTCCCCAGCCATGCGCACCGTGTTGTCGGTCGAGACAATGCTCTCACCGGTGGTGAAGTTCTTGGAGGCCAGGCATCTGGGCTCGCCAGTGCCGTCCTTGGCGTAGATGAACGCGACGGCGTGGCCATCCCGCATGGCCAATCCCAGGCCGCCAAAGGGCAGTTTCGTCTCTTTGCCGTCCTCGGTCTTGAGCCAGATGTCCCGAACGGTGGTTGCCTCGTTGTAGACCTGACCGGGGAGCATCTTGCCGTTGCCCAGGTGGGTGTCACGATCACGCACTGTGGTGAACTCTGTGCGTGTGGCCACCGAGATCACGGTGCCTCGAATGATCTGCGTGTGCAGCACGCTGCCGGTGGGGGTCTCAATCTTGTGGATGGTCATGGTTGTGTTTCCTGGAAGCGTATCTGTGGATGGGTGGGCGCCTGAATTCATCCTGCCTGTGCGAGCGGGTTTTTCAAGGGCTTGCGCATGAATTCACTTGCCTGCGGCCGACTGCGCATAGGCTGGCGAATGGGACCCGCCCACGAGGCCCGTCTCGCGGGGCGCTGCGTCGGCTGAGTTCGGCGCGGCTTGGCGCCGGGGCTCAAGAAGAGGCTCCTGATCGTCACGGCGAGGCGCAAGCAGCCCGTGTTTGAAGCTGGCGGAGCGCACAAAGCCGTCTTTGAGGGCGATGGAGAGCCGGTCGTTGCCTTTGCAAAGCCGATCCAGGACGGCGTAGTCCCACTCCCAGACCTCTGCGTCCTCTGAGGTGATCAGGACTTCGCAGGGTGAGCTGTTGAACATCTCCTCACCCAGCACCCAGGTCAGCTCGCCCCAAAGGGCACCCATGCGCCGGCGCAGGGGCACCTGATCACTGCGCTGCTCCAGCGCCGTTCCCATCACCAGCATCTGCAGGCTGTACGTCGCGGCTCCGGTGGCCAGCACCACGTGCCCCTTGGGCAGGAGGCTCTTTTTCGCGGCAGCGCTCATGGCCATCCAGTCGCGGGAGTGCATGCGGGGAAAGGCGCTCGCCTGAATCAGACGCTCGTGGGCGGGGACCGCGATCTCCAAGGAACGGTTGACCTCGCGCACGCTGTTCACGATGTTCTGCACCAGGAACACGCCCATCCAGAGCAGCACAGGCCAGAGGTTCTGACCGTCTGGCATGTTCATGTGGACGTAGGTGTTGTAGACGAGGCCGACCACGAGACTGCAGACCGCGATGAGCCGCAGCCGGATCAGGTTGCTCTGCGCGTACGCAAGGAAGGTGATGACGAAGGAGAGGTGCCCAAGCAGGTAGAAGAAGTCCTGCGTAGGCATGCCCACCGCCGTGGCGCCCAGCACCAATAGAGCGAGGCCAACGATCGAAGTGTTGCGAATGGCTGGGGGGAGAGATTGAAAGGGCATGTTCACAGGGGGCCTCCAATCTCGGCCGTGCTGCGCAGTGAGAGGAGGGTCGCAGCCTCGGCGTCAACCGGGGCGGCCGCTTTCCAGTAGCGCTTCCAGGTGCCCGCGGCGAGCACTTCTTGGACGTTGCCATAGGCGCAAATCACCAGCGCGCCGTCCTTCGTGTAGCAGCTTGAGGCATGCGGCCGGGTGGTGATGTTGCCAACGCTGTCTTCGATGTGGATGGCGTCTTTGCGCGTCTCGACGTGCAACGTCAGCGGTTCAAGTTCTCGATTCACGGTGTTTCCTCGGTAGCCAGTCGGGCAGGGAAGGGCGCAGGGTACGACCCACCGTTCGATTTTCGAGCGGCGTGGCCGGAACGAGCTGGTGGTAACTGGGGCTGAACACCCCGATAGGCCGCCCTTGAGGTGGCAGGCCGCTCGACTGGTCGCCATCGATTGCCACGGCCTGGGCACCAGGCTATCTTTGGTCGGTCTTTGGCGAACGCCAATTCGTCGGCCGCGTGCCGACTTTCACCAACCCGCCTCGGGATGTGCAACATCCCAGCAGGGGTGGGCGCGTCTTGAGGCTTTCTTTCGGAAAACTCATGACCAAAGTATTCAAACGCCGCGTCTCCGACCTGGCGATCAACGACATGGTGGACCTCACCTCATGCCCGTACCTGCGCAATCACGCGATGGCAGGGATGGTGTACGGCGTAGTTGCTCACAAGGAAGTCGAAGACCCCAACACGGTGGTCATCGGCTACGAGGGCATCGACCACATCGGCTACCCCGTGGATACGGTGCTCCATGTCAAGCCCGCCGCGATCTACCTGTTCCCCCATGAACTGGTCGAGTCAGACCATGAGGGCGAAAGGAACATTCGCTTCTTCCACAAAGGCTCCGGGGTCGTGATCAACGATCCCCTGATGGACCCAACAGGTCGCGTTGAGGTGGATCCTGCCTCCGAATACCGACTCACCGACGCCGACCTGAAGGCTTTGCAAGAGCTCAACGAAGCAGTGGATGAGGCGGTCAACGATGCCATTAACGCCATGGCCAAGTCGGTCCAGGATCATCTCCTGATCACCACGGGTGACTTCGCAGGCCGCCACTTCTCGTGTGGTCGCGGCCACCGCAAGCTCAAGAAGGTAGCCATCCGCTACGCGTTGGCTGAAATCGCGGCGATGAAGGCCGAGATCGTGACCATTGAGGAGCCAGCCAAATGATCACGACCGGGCTGACACTCAAAACGACGCGGCGATACGCCCCGGGATATGACCACCTGGACGAAACTCGCTACCTGGGTCGCATGAAGCTGACCAAGCCGAGAGTGCTGAAGGAGGGCAGGGGATACGACGAAGGCCCCACCTTCATCCAGCGCGCTCGCCTTCCTGCCGGCGTGAAACCCACTGACGCCGTCCAGGCGATCGTCGACACGCTGGGCGGCTCACGCTGCCGCCATGAACATGACTGCTGCGGCTGCGCATCACGCCACGTTCAAGTTCGTGTGCTGGGCAAGCGCGACTTTGCAGTCCGCACCAGCATCACCTTCAACTACTGAAGGCGGTGTGATGAACCGCAAACAACAACTGGAATTCAACCGCCAGCGTCGAATGTCTGGATGGAACCACACCGAAACTTTCGATGAGGAAGATTGCACGAGCACCCGAACGGGGCGACTGATCGACATACCCGACGGATGCGCTTTTCTCAAAAAGCCGCGGTACCCAGACGGCAAGATCGTCCGAGATGGTCGGCTCACCGTGACACAACCTTGCGCCGTGGAGTCCGAGTCGCACAAAAAGCGCATCGTCCATGACGCATTGATCGACCATCTGTCGTGCCCCTCCGCTTGGACCCACCTCCAACTTGAGAACGCAGTTCTTGAGGTCGAGAGCGTGGTGCCCAGGCGGATAGGCAAGCATCAGTACGAGGTCGAGGCTACTTTGCGCTTGAGCACAAAGAAACCCCAAGCCACACCGTCACCCGGTGTCACCGTCGCCCCTGCCGCCTGAGGGAGCGATACAACCTGAAGACCGGCTACCCGAGAGGGGGCCGGTTTTTTTTGCATTCAACAACCATGCAAACGCGGCCGAGCCGACCGCGCAAATCTGGGGTGATCATTCCTCGCCATCATTTTCAGTGAGTCGCCTCCAGAACTGGAGCTGGTCCTGCAGGATCGAAATCATCGCCACCGTCATCATCGTCGTCGCCTTCATCATCAGAATAGTCTTCGTCAAGTGGAAGCAGGCATGAGGACTCGATCATCTGTGAGTATTCGTCTTGGAGCATGGGCGCTCGCATGAAGGGGTAGCTGTAAAGCGGCAGGGAGGGTCGATGTTTGTTGGCATCTGCGAACACTGGCAGTCCGGCGCCCCCGAAGCCGTCATATGTGTCATTGGAGTTGGGCCATCCGATGTGCAGTCGGCGCGCGTCAAGATTGCGGTACCACACGACCTTGGTTGGATCGATTACGCCCTTAGCACGGAGGAACGCCAAGAAATCCCGGCCGCGCAAGCATGCGAGCGCACACAAATCAAAGTCGAAACTGCCGTGGGAATCGGGCATCGCCCTCAGTGAAATCACCACCATGGCATCGGGTGCTGCCAGTGCGGCTTCTTCAAGGCGCGGAAGATACGCTTTGCTCACCCGCGGATGCTTTACTCCAAAGTGCCATTCATGATGAACGTAGTTAAGGCGCTCCTTGAACGATTCGGCGCACTCGGGCTTTGATGGAAAGCCCTCTACCGTCACTGCGAGGACGTCATGATCATCTTCAAGGT
Source organism: Burkholderiales bacterium (assembly GCA_003241965.1). Lineage (GTDB taxonomy): Bacteria > Pseudomonadota > Gammaproteobacteria > Burkholderiales > Burkholderiaceae_C > Hydrogenophaga. Next base: position 13,926 of record QBMB01000001.1, read on the forward strand.
GATAGAGACCTGCACCGCCACGTAAGTAAATAGGAATGCGCCTACTGATGGCTGGGTCCACGGCGTAGTGAGGGTACTTGCCGCACGGACCAAGAATCACGCCGGGACACACCCGCTCTGGACGTGAAATCTCAGGGTACTTGGAGAACTCACCCTCCCACATCTCCCGAGCCAGTTCCTCGCTGATCTCTCCGCGCTCAAGGCGCTCGAGCGCATCACTCCACTGCTGGTACGTCGGGATGGCCCGCCTGGGAGCCAAGGACGGGTGACCTGTCAATCCCCAACCGCGCACCCACACATCTGCCTCTGAAGGCGCGATGCCAAGGCTCGTCAGCACAGCAGCCTGATGGTAGTACCGTCCCACACGAACAGGCATCCCGGCATCCTGATCCGAAAGACTGGCTTTGCCCTTGGTTCCTCGCTGGATGCACTCGTACCAGGAGGAGTACCCCAATGCCTGGGCAGTAGCTTCCTGCGCGGTCGAGAGCTTCAGAAAAGGAAACACCTTGGACAGCTGTTTCGCTTTGAGCCGAGGGAGGAATTCTGACGAAAAGACGAACGGTGTGATGGCCATGCGATTCTCCTGTGTTGCTCGTAGTGATGCTGGCTATCACCACGAGGAAGGATGAATCGTGGAAGTGGAATCGAACGCAGTCGCTTCCGGGTTCTCGTTGAGATTCTGCACGCCAGCGCAACGGCCCCTTGGGTCCGCCGCGGCCAAGTAGACCGCAAAGAAATCGTACTGCCATTTTCTTGCCTCAGCAATAGTTCCGTGTCGGAACGCCAACCTGCGTGGGCCTGGCTTGGGCACTGGTCGCCATCGCTGGCGCAGTCAGGCAAGGGCACAGACAATCCAGCCTGTAACGCCAACTGGCGCTATGTGCGGGGCTGTCATGCAGCCACTTGCACCTCAATCAACCCGGATGGGCCCACGTGCCCGCTGGGTCATGGGCTTGTCCTCACGGAGAGACCCATGAATGAAATTGAACGCGCGAAGCTCGCGCCGCTGGTTTCGGCCAAGGCGTCAGGCTACGAGCGACATCCGTACATCCATACGGACCTGATGCGTGCGCCCATCACCTTTCTCTGGTGGGCGTCTACACCGAGCGGCCGACAGTCGAAGTTCTTCCACGCGGAGACCTTTTACCGTCTCAGCAGCTCGGGCAAGCTCGGACGCGACAGCCATGGCGACCTGGTCACGATTTACGTGCCCAGCCAGCACTACCGCAGCAGCGATCTGGAGTTGAGAAACTTCCTGATCGAGCGCGGTGCTGCTTCGCTGGAGCGCCTGCCTGCAGGTTATGTCTGGCACGGACCCTTCCTCTGGAGCGTGTTGCGGCCGCCTCAAGAAGAGAAGGATGGATTTCGCTTCCGCGAGCCCGCCGTCTCCGAAGGCATACCACTGGGGTATGCGATGACCAACGCCAAGGGCGCTCTGGCCGTCGAACTTGCCACAAAGGTGTTGGCCGATAGGGCGGTGCCAGCATGACCGAAGAACTCAAGGAGCGCACCACTGACGAAGAGTGGTTGCTTGCTGAAGGGTTCGACCTTGGAGCACTCGCTTCAAAGGCAGAGAATCCTTTGGTTGTCGAAGCCGGTGAAGTCGCCCAAGTGGACCCACGTTGCTATCAAAAGTGTATCGTGGCATTCAGCGGGGGCAAGGATTCCATGGCTCTGCTGTTGCATTTGCTCGAATTGGGCGTGCCGCGCGAACGCATTGAGTTGCATCACCACCTCGTGGATGGCCGAGAGGGCAGCACGTTGATGGATTGGCCGGTGACTGAGGGCTACTGCGAAGCGATCGCGAAGGCATTCGGCATCGCACTCACGTACAGCTGGCGAGAAGGAGGAATCGAGCGCGAAATGACGCGAGACGGGGATGCAACAGCACCTGTCTTCATACCGGATGGTGATGGGCATCGAAAGATCGGTGGCGATGGTCCCCCCGGTACAAGACTCAAGTTTCCCCAAGTTTCCGCCGACCTGAAAGTAAGGTGGTGCTCCGGGGCAAGCAAGATAGACGTGTTCGCACGTTACCTCAACAACCACCCGAAGTTTGAGCATGGACGCACGCTGGTCCTCACGGGAGAACGAGCAGAGGAAAGCAGCGCGCGCTCGAAGTACAGGGTGTTCGAACCGCACAAGTGCGACCTTCGCAACGGCCGCAAGGTCAAACGACATATCGATGTCTGGCGCGCCGTCCACGGATGGAGCGAACAGGAGGTTTGGGACATCATGAAACGGTGGAAGGTGTGTGCACATCCTTCGTACTGGCTGATGTGGTCTCGAATGTCGTGTCGACAGTGTGTGTTCTCGGGAAAAAACGAGTGGGCCACCATTCGTCAAATCGCACCTGTGGAGTTCAACAGGATCGCCTCATACGAACAACAGTTCAAGGTGACCATTCACCGCAAGCTCTCTGTCGTTGAGCAAGCAGATCAAGGCGTGCCGTTTCCAGTCGATCCGTACTGGGTCGAAGTGGCGAACAGCCGAACCTTCAACCACCCGGTGTTCATGGACCCATGGGTCTTGCCACCAGGCGCTTTCCGCCACGGCTGCGGCCCCACCTGAACGCGTCACATACCAACCGTCACCGTCTCCCAACAGGGGGCGGTGACCCCATTTCAAAACGGAAAACACATGGCAAAACTTGTCACCATTCAACTGCTCGTGAGCGAGAACGATGAGTCCGACATCATCGACGGCCTCAACGATGCCCTTCGCACGATTACCCACCCCATGGGGTCGGGCTGCGCAGAAGGCTCGTTCATCCTGGACTACGCAGTGCCTTCACGGGCCCTCGATGTCCCTGCTGCGATCGAAGATAGCATTGCGTCCGGCACCTACGCCGAGGGCAGTGCCTTCGCCGGCGGCGAACAACACTACTTGCTGGTTGTACAGCAGGACGTGAACGCCCTCAGGGTCGGTCCTTTCTCGAACTCCGATGATCGCGACGCGGCTGCGCGTGCGCATCGCAAGGAGTTTGGCGAAGACGATGGGCTCTACTGGATGCAGGTGAGCGCTGAGGGCGTCGTAGAAGTCGGCGACTTCGGAGGCGATGAACTGGAGGAGCCGTCCCTGGCGCGCGAGGTGGTCAGCCGCTTTCATGCAGGGGAACGCGTAATCTCCCGACCAGCGTCCGCGTCTTGCTTCATGCTCGACATGGGCGATGGCGAACAACCAGTGAGCATGGATCTGATTGCCGACATCGAAGGAATCAGCTACGAGACACTGGTGATCGTGCAGGAGGGGAATACGGAATTCGTGCTCCCAGCCAGCAAAGCCCGCGACTTCTACAAAGAAGCCGACTGGCTCCATGCCGCACTCAACAAGGAAACCCGCATGGGCTTCTTTGACTGGGTGTCGGTGAAGGTCGGCGAGCTGCCCAAGGCTCGGCCAACCTGAACGGCAGCGGTGCAAGCCGCAAGCCAAAAAGCAGAAAAGCCCCCCATCCTCGTCTGACGAGAGTGGGGGGCTTTTTTCATGGGCGATTGGGTACCCTCGGTTCAAGAACTAACTTCTTGGTGGGGCGTCTTGGGGGTGAGTCGCGCGCAAAACTACAAACCAGATTCCGAGCGCGCGTAAGTGCTTGATTTTGCTGAGCGCGATTTACAGACTCAATTGTTTTTCTACAGACTCAATTGTTGGAGCACGAGGCCGACGCACAAAAGACAAAAGGGGCGTCCAACTGAATGGAACGCCCCTCTTGGGATGTGATGACGGCACTTCAGGCAAAGGCAAGCTCCGCACTGGCGACTTCGATCTGCTGCGACAAGAAGGCCGAAACCTTTTGCTTGATCGCCACAAAACGTGGGTCGTTGGCGTAGCTCTTCTCGCTCGCGGTTGCACGCTGAGCGTACAGCCACTGAGCATCCGAAAAAGTGACACCCGCTTTCGCCAACAGGGCAGGACCCTTTGGCGCATTCACACATTTGGCAATCATGGGACTCTCCATTCTGAAACCGGGCACGTCGCCCCTTCTGCGTTCTCGCTGAGAAAACGCACAAGGAACGACGCGCACCGGCTCGCCTGGAGAGGCCACGATGCACGGGTCAAAGAGAGCGGCGGGAGAGTCCCAAGCCTGAGCTTTGAACGAAAGCGCCCTTTGACCACTGCTCACACACACAAGGTGCGTATGAACGGGGTAATCCCGTGAGGGATGCGACGACATCGAAATGTCGTCAAGTTGTTTGCAGTCACAAAAACTGCTCTTGGTGCAGGCACCGAAGGTGATCGAAGGATAGCACAGGGCAAGAGATGGGTGGTCCGCATCGGTGGCGCGAAGTGCCGAAGGTTCAGACAATTGATGTGTTCTCGCATCACTGCGAATTCGCTCACGCCTCGCGCGTGAAGCCTCAACGGCCAGCACACCAGCTGGCCACAACGTCAACCCCAGCGGGTCCAATCCCGCGTGCGGGTAGGACTCGTTCATCGAGACTCATCCATGAGCAAGTCCAAAGAAATTGTTCTGGGCGCCGTGTACTGCGGCTCTCAGATCGCGCCAGGCCTGTTTGCCGAAGAGGTGGGCAGCGGGCGCTTCCTCATTCGCGTTGCCGAAGGTACCGACCATGCCATGCGCGCGGGGGAAGTATTCGGCGGCGCGCCTCGCGCGGGCAGGGCGCACTACCAGGCGCTGACCATGGAGGGCGACCAGGTGGCCAGCAAGAGTTCGCTCAAAGCTGCCGCCCTGGAACTGGCCGCCGCTGCCAAGGTAGCTCGCCCCAACAAGGCGGTGCCTTTCATCACAGCACGAGGTCAGGCATGAGCACCGCGCAGACGAACACCGCAACCCTTGAGGTCAGCGTCTGGTTCGAGCGTGATCGCAAACACCTCGCCCTGAGCAGACCTGACGGTTCGCTCGTTTTCGAGCTGCGGGATGAGGAGGTCGACGAAGCCAACGAAGACGGCTTTCTCACCAGCCCTCGCCACCCGCGTCCCCGCGACGAAGACTGGCGCGAACACCTCGTCGGTTACGCCCGCTACTACGGGCTCCTCACTTGAAACAACACGCGCCGGGCAACCCCCGGTGCACATCCACCAAGGAAAACACCATGGCTGAAACAAAGTCAAATCAAAACGAGACGCAGCCGGACATCGTTCCGGTTTCGCACTGGCACGGAACTGAGTACCGAGGAGAGGAGCCAGCCGGCGAGCGCTTCCTCATGGAAGTGGTCGACAAGCGAAAGCAGTCCGGTCAGCTGTTCGTTGATGTGGGCGCCGAAGATGGCGACATCGATGACATCCTCACCGCCTCGTTCGAGATCAGCAATCTGCCGGGCAGTCGCACGCACACGCAGGCGATGCACCTACATTTCAACGACGACGAGATGGCCATGACCGTCTTCAAACAGGGTGGCAAGTACATCCTTCGACCCGAGACGAACGTGACCATCGTGCCCACCGTACTGCCCAACGGCGAACAGGCCTTCATCGTGGAGAGCATCGATGTCTGAAGCCGCGGCCAAAAGCAAAACTGTGCCCACCGCGAAGCGCCTGGGAAGCTCTGTAGAACTCAAGGCGCTCGTTCTGAGCGCCGTCTACGAAAGTGACGGTATCGCACCATTGAGCGGCTACCAGCTGCTGGCGGCGCGACACCGGACCACGGACGTGGGCATTGTCGTCATCGACGGTGATTTCAACCGTGACGCGTTCAAGCTGGCTTTGGGCGAGATCAAAGCGGCTGGACTGAAGACGAGCCGCATGTACGCCTACGGGCGCACCGGCTCCTATTCGGGCCAGGGGATCTCATTCAGCAAGTTCGAAGAGATCGGCGTCGACCCTGACGCCTTCGCTTCCTCGGAGCAAGAGTTCTTCTAGGGCTACGTGATGATCGACGGCACGCGCACCCAGTTGGACTTCTCGGCACCACCAGGCGCCAGTCAGCAGGAACTCGATGCAGCTGCGTTTGGGGCGCTGGCCATGATTGCGGAAGTCAACTACGTGCGGATCGGCTGACTCGCACCCCGCCTAAAGTGGCTGTCTAGCCAGCCCTGTTTTCTGGCATGTGGGACAAGAGATCCTGGATGCTGAATGCCAGGCTGTGTACGGCGCTTCAACATGAGTCTGCCCCTCAGGGACTGAGCAACAAATGGCAGGGCCGCATCGAAAGATGCGGCCCTTTCTTTTTGGGGGCACTGAGTGGCCTATTCGAGCAGAGTGGATGCCGGGTTGGTGGTCAGCGCGCCTCGGCGTTGGTACCCGATCACCACAGCCACCGACTGGTGACCAGTCATGGCCATGGTGTCGGAGATAGACACGTTCTGCGCCGCGGCCTCCGTCACGAAGCCCGAACGCAGTGAGTGGGCGGAAAAGTCACCCTCCACACCGGCCTGCAGGCAGCGGGCTTGCACGATGTCACGCACCGAAGCGGCCGACAGCGCGCCGCCCACGTTGCCTCCCTTGAGCACGCGGCGGAAGATGGCCCCTTCATCGATCCCACTGACCACCAGCCAGTCGTCCAGCGCGGCGCCGGCCGCACCCAGCACCGGCTTGTGGTTCTCGGGCCGATCAACGCCGCTCTGGTTGGTCTTGGAGAACGCCAGCTCGTAGCTGAACTCACCGGGGCCCAGCCGCTTGAGGAACTTCATGTCGGCCGCAGCGACCTCGGAACGCCGGCGACCGCCACTGGCCCAGGCAAAGAGCAACAGCGCCCGATCGCGCTTGCCTTTGACTGAGTCATCGCAGGTGGCCAGAACGCGCTGTAGGGGGTCTTTCGTCAGCGCGTCCTTCTTCTTGGGCAGCTCCCCTCGTTTGGCATAGGCCTTGCGCGTTCGAGAGAGCAGCTCGCGCACCTTGGGGTCTTGGCATGGGTTCTTCACCTCACGCACCTGGTGGGCTTTGGACAAAACAGCCAAGCGGTGCACCAGCGTGTTGTGGGCCAACGGCCCGAGCTTCCCCTTGTAGCCGGCGTCGACCAGGACGGCATCGATCTCAGCGGGCAGTTCGTGCACCAAACCCTTGGGCGTCATTCGTTGGGCGTGGTCCACGATGAACTGCAACACGCACGAGCTGGGCAACGGCAAACTGATCTGCACGCCGTAGCGGATGCCGAACCACGCGGCCCAGTACCTCAAAGCGCTGCTGTAGCTGGCTTGTGTGTTTTGCGATTCGCCTTCGCGCATCAGGTCGGCCACGGCCTGCGCGGTCACATCGGTGAGTTCGTGCGGCTGGAGCGCGGGCGTTTTCTGGAGCGTGGGCAGGCGCATAGGTGGTCAACTGGGCTTCCGACCGTGGGACCACTCCTCCGGGGCTCGGTGGAGCGATAGGTCTCGATAAATATATCTTATCGTGAGTAATTTACAGCACGGAGCAGGGCGATGCCAACGAAAAGTACGAGAGCCTCCCGGGCGTCCAAGTCGATGACGTTTGGGCCGTGGCCGACGGCGTGCTCGCCCAACGCGAGCGGCCCACGATCGAGCGCGTGCGCACGCACCTCGGTCGCGGATCCGCGCCGGCGCCGCCACCTTGAAGACTTCACCATTCACGTGCCGCAAGGTCGGTCAGAGCCCCTTTCTGCGCAAGTTGATCATTCCATTTGGACGATCTGGATACGTCGTGTTGAGTTCGACTGATCTCTGCCGCTCTACAGGGCGTCAGTTTTCAACGGAAGCCAACAGGCGGCTCTACAACTGCAGTGCAAACGTCCTTCGTGCCACTTCAAGTTCTGGCATCAACTTGTTCACGACATCGTCGCGTGACATGCGCGAAGTGGCCACGGAAAGACTCATAGCCCCCAGCAACTCACCCTTTCCATTGCGCACCGGCACGGCAATGGAACGCAAGCCAATTTCCAGCTCTTCGTCACTCATCGAATAACCGCACTCGCGCGCAGCCTGCACCTCCTTCATCAGTGCCGCCACGTCAGTCTTTGTTTTCGGCGTAATCGCCTGGCGACTCATTCGCTGAAGGCGGAATTCAACCTCCTCGTCTGACATACCCGCGAGAAGCACTCGCCCGGTTGCAGAACAATAGGCGGGCAATCGCGCGCCGATACCGAGTCCGAAAGACAAGCTGCGCCGCTGAGTTGAGCGTGCAACGAAAACGACAAACTGCGAGTCCAGCACCGCCAGCGACGCGGACTCGCGCGTGCGCTCACTAGTGATCTCCAGGATGGGCTGCGCCACCTTGGTCAGGGGCGTAGAGTTCACGTAGGCGTGCACCAGCCGCAAGGTGCGCGGCTCGAGAAAAAAATGCCGCCCCGATGCTCGCGCGTAGCCTAGCTTGACGAGGGTAAGCAGGGCGCGGCGAGTCGAGGCCTTGCTGTGGCCTGTGATATCGGCCGCTTCGGTCAGCGTCAGAGGCGAATTGCTGACGCCGAAGGCCTCGATCAGGAGTAGGCCCTTCTCCAGACCCATGACGTATTCCTTGTCAACTGCACGCGCTTCATCGTCCATTTGCGGCCCCACTCGAAGTTGAATAAGTTCGGTATTCGAACATTTTGCCGGATTTTGTTGACCTTCATCAACTCAAAAAATACAGTCGCGGTTCACCAAACGGTCAAAAGTTCGGTATCCGAATTCTTCCAAGGCAAGAACCCCACTGCATCATGAGCGTCACCGCCCCTGCGAATAGCGCACCCCTAACCTTCTGGCCACCTGGGAACCTCACCCGCGTGCCATACCACCTGTACCAGGAACCGGCCGTGCTCGACGCCGAGCAACAGCGCATCTTCGAAGGCGCGACCTGGAACTACCTGTGTCTCGAAGCCGAGTTGCCACAACCCGGCGGCTACCGCACGACGTTCCTCGGCCGCATGCCGGTGGTGGTGGCGCGCGACAGCGACGGCGAGGTGTACGCGTTCGAGAACCGCTGCTCGCACCGCGGCGCACTGATCGTCCTGGACGACGGCGGCACCGCGCGTGACTTCCAGTGCGTGTACCACGCATGGCGTTATGACCGCCAGGGCAACCTCAAGGGCATCGCGTTCCAGAACGGCGTAAACGGAGAAGGCGGCATGGACCCTGCTTTCTGCATGAAGAGTCATGGTCCGCGCAAATTGAGAACGAGTGTGTTTTGTGGCCTGGTATTTGGCAGCCTGAGCGACGACGTGCCCGACCTGGAGGACTACCTCGGCCCGGAAATCGCGCGCGGCATCTCGCGCGTGCTGCACAAGCCGGTGCAGATCCTCGGCCGCTTCAAGCAGACGCTGCCCAACAACTGGAAGCTCTACGTGGAGAACGTGCGCGACACGTACCACGCGAGCCTGCTGCACGTGTTCTTCACCACGTTCCGGCTCAACCGCCTTTCGCAGAAGGGCGGCGTGGTGGTGAGCGAATGTGGCGGCAACCACATCAGCTTCTCCGCCATCGACCCCATCGCCGAAAATAGCGAGGACTACAAGACCGAGGAACTGCGTTCGGAGAAGGACGACTTCAAGCTCGAGGACGCCACGCTGTTGAAAGGAATAGACGAGTTCGGCGATGGCGTGACGCTGCAGATCCTCTCGGTATTTCCGGGCTTCGTGCTGGCGCAGATACAGAACACCATCGCGGTACGCCAGGTGCTGCCCGAAGGCCTGGAGACCACCGCCCTGAATTGGGTGTACCTCGGCTTCCAGGACGACACACCCGAGCTGCGCACCATGCGTCACAAGCAGTCCAACCTGATCGGGCCGGCCGGCTTCGTATCGATGGAGGACGGCGCTGTGGGCGGCTTTGTGCAACGCGGCATTGCCTCCGCTGGCGCGCAGGAAGCCATCGTCGAGATGGGCGGCGACAGCGTGCGCTCGCAGAGCAGCCGCACCACGGAAGCGTCCGTGCGCGGCTTCTGGAAAGCCTACCGCCTGCACATGGGAGCGGATGCATGAACGCGGTGATCGACACCGCGAGCGCGTTGGCGCTCAACGCGCATTGCGCGCGCTGCATCGACAACGACGAGCTCGAAGCCTGGACGCAGTTCTTCACCGAACACTGCCTCTACCGCGTGACCACCGCCGACAACCATGCGCAAGGCATGGAAGCCAGCCTGATCTACGCCGACTCGCGCGCCATGCTCAACGACCGCGTGCTCTCACTGCGCACCGCCAACGTCTACGAGAAACAACGTTACCGCCACCTGGTGGGCCTGCCCTCCCTGCTGGAGGACACGCCGCGCGGGCGCCGCAGCGAAACCCCGTTTGTGGTGGTGCGCATCATGCGTGGCGGCGAGACCAGCCTCTTCGCCACCGGGCGCTACCTCGACGAGCTGGTGATCGATGGAGGCGATACCCTGCGCCTGGCCAGCCGTGTGGTGGTCTGCGACAGCCACAACATCGACACGCTGCTGGCCATTCCCCTGTGAGCAAGCCGTGAGCACCCCGCACCTCATACGCATCGCCGGGATGGCCACCGCCATCCCCTGCGCCGCTGGTCAGACAGTGCTCGACGCAGTGCGACAGGCCGGCTACGAGATGCCGTTCTCGTGCAACTCGGGCGTGTGCGCCAGCTGCAAGGGCCGCGTCGTCTCGGGCCGGGTGAACCCCGGCGCGGCGGGTGAGCATACGCTCACGGCGGACGAGATCGCGCACGGACAGGTGCTGTTCTGCCAGGCGCGCCCGCTCACCGACATCGAGATCGAACCGCGCC
>QBMB01000001.1:24497-169447 GCA_003241965.1 Burkholderiales bacterium
CAGATCGAGAAAACCGATCCGAACGCGCGCCGCCAGCTCGCCGCCAGGGTCATGCGCATCGACTTTCTGGCCAGCGACGTGGCGCGCCTCAAGCTGCGTTTTCCGGCGGGCGAGAAGGTGAAGTTCAAGGCCGGCCAGTACCTGCAGGTGCTGCTGCCCGACGGCCAGCGCCGCAGCTTCTCCATGGCCAACCCGCCGCACCAGAACGATGGCGCCGAGCTGCATATCCGCATGCTGGAAGGCGGCGCGTTCTCGCATTGGCTCGCGCACGACCTCAAGGTGGGTGACCACCTCCGGGTCGAACTGCCGCATGGCGACTTTCACCTGCGCGAGGGCAGCACCGCGCCCATCGTGATGCTCGCCAGCGGCACCGGCTTCGCACCCATCAAGTCGATGGTCGAGGACGGCCTGCGCCGGGGCCAGGCACGCGAGATCGCACTCTACTGGGGCGCGCGCACCGAGAAGGACCTGTACCTGCTCGACCTGGCGCGCGGCTGGGGAGAGCAGGCCGGCCTGCGCTTCGTGCCCGTGCTCTCCGAACCCGAGGCCGGCTGGAGCGGTCGCACCGGCTTCGTGCACCAGGCCGTGCTGCAAGACCACGACAGTCTTGCCGGCCACCAGGTCTACGCCTGCGGCGCGCCTGCCATGGTGAGCGCGGCGCGCAGCGATTTCGTCGAAACCCGCGGCCTGCCGCCCGATGCGTTCTTCTGCGACGCGTTCGTGGTGGCCCAGCCCCGCACCTCCGCGCTGACCGACTGAAGCACACCCGAAGAAGAGCCATTCCATGACCCATCCCAACCCCTACGACAACGTTCCCACCAGCGACTTCGACCCGTACGCCACCGAGGTGCTGGCCAACCCCTATCCCCACTACGAGCAGCTGCGCGAACTCGGCCCCTGGGCCTGGCTGGAGCGCTACGGCGTGCTTGCGGTCGCACGCCACGACGAAGTGCAGCGCATCCTGTCTCAGCCCGACATCTTCTGTTCCAGCGCGGGCGTGGGCCTTGCCAACTTCCACACCGAGACGCCCTGGCGCAAGCCCAGCATCATTCTCGAAGCAGACCCGCCCCACCACAGCCGCACCCGCAAGGTGGTGGCGCGCGTGCTCTCGCCCGCATCGATCGGACGCCTGCGCGCCACTTTCGAGGACGTGGCCGCGCGCATGGTCGACGAGCTCGTGGAACGCGGCTCGTTCGACGCCGCCAAAGAACTGTGCGAGGCCTTTCCCATCAAGGCCTTCGGCGACGCGGTGGGCCTGCCCGCCGAGGGGCGCGAGCACCTGCTGCCCTACGGTGACATGGTGTTCAATGGCTTCGGCCCGATCAACGAGCGTTTCCAAGACCGAATGAACAGCTCGGGCGAAGCGGTGAACTGGATCGCCAAGGTCTGCCAGCGCGACGCGCTCACGCCCGACGGCCTGGGCGCCCAGCTGTTCGCCGCCGCCGACGCGGGCGAGATAGGCCACGACGAGGCCGGCATGCTGGTTCGCACCCTGCTCTCCGCCGGGCTGGACACCACCGTGTTCACCCTGTGCAACGCCTTCACCAGCTTCGCGCGCAACCCCGGTCAATGGGCCCTGCTGCGCGACGACCCCTCGCTGGCGCGCCAGGCACTCGAAGAGGTACTGCGCTACGACAGCACCTTCCACTCTTTCTACCGCACCAGCACCCAGGACGTGGAACTCGGCGGCATCACCGTGAAGCAGGGCCAGAAGATCGTGGTGTTCATCGCCTCGGCCAACCGCGACCCGCGCCGCTGGCCCGAAGCCGACCGCTTCGACATCACCCGCCGCGCCACCGGCCACATGGCCTTCGGCACGGGCATTCATGGCTGCGCCGGCCAGATGATGGCGCGCCTCGAAGGCGAGATCGTGCTCACCGCACTGGCCCGCCGCGTGGCCTCGATCCGCCTCGACGGCGAACCGGTCCAGCACTTCAACAACACGGTGCGCGGGCTCAAGAGCATGCCCGTGACGGTCGAGCCGCTGCTGGCCGCCGTGCACTGACATCCCGCCCCATTCGAACTAGAAGAGAGAAACCCACGATGCCCCAGATCGTCTACGTACAACCCGACGGCTCCCGAGAAGCCGTGCCCGCCAGTCCCGGCGCTACCGTCATGATGACCGCTGTCGGCCACGGCATTCCCGGCATCGTCGCCGAGTGCGGCGGCTCCGCCATGTGCGCCACCTGCCACGTGTACGTGGACCCGGCCTCGATCGGCTTCCTGCCGCCCATCAGCGACGTCGAGGACGAAATGCTGGCCAGCGCCGCGGGCGAGCGCCGCGAACACAGCCGCTTGGGCTGCCAGCTCGCGCTGGCGCCCGGCGTGGACCAGCTGATCGTGCACATCCCGGAGCGGCAGGTCTGATGGCCCACGGCACCGTCATCGTCGGCACCGGGCAGGGCGGCTTCCAGCTCGCGGCCTCGCTGCGCGATTCGGGTTATGCCGATCCCATCACCCTGGTCGGCGACGAGCCCGGCCTGCCTTACCAGCGCCCCCCGCTGTCCAAGGCCTTCCTTCAAGGCAAGGTGGACGACACCGGCCTGCTGCTGCGCCCGCCCCCGTTCTACCAGCGCATCGATGCCCGCGTGCTCGGCGGCACGCGCGTGGCGCGCATCGACCGCGCGGCGCGTGGCGTGCACCTCTCCAGCGGCCAGACCCTGCCCTACGACCACCTGGTGCTGGCCACCGGCGCGACCGCGCGCACCCTGTGCGTGCCCGGAGCGGGGTTGTCCGGCGTGCACGTGCTGCGCGGTCTGGAGGACGCGCGGCGCATCCGAGAGCAACTGGCCCGCGCGCGCTCGGTGGCCGTGGTCGGCGCCGGCTTCATTGGCTTGGAACTCGCGGCCGTGGCGCGCGGCCAGGGCCTGCCGATGCACGTGATCGAGGCCACGGCACGGCCCCTGCTGCGCGCCCTCTCCGAGCCCATGGCGCGACACCTGCAAGCCTTCCACGAAGCCCAGGGCACGCAATTCCACCTGAACACGCAGCTCGACGCCATCGAAGGCGAGGACGGCCGCGCCACCGGCCTGCGCCTGCACGGCGGTGGCCGCATCGTCGCCGACCTCATCGTGATCGCGGTAGGCGTCACGCCCAACGACCAGCTGGCGCGCGACGCCGGGCTGGCGGTGGGCAATGGCATCGAGGTCGACGAGCTGCTGCTCACCAGCGACGCCGCCATCTCCGCGCTCGGCGACTGCGCGAACTTTCCGTTCGCGGCCGATGGCGGCTCCCGCGTGCGCATCGAGTCGGTACAGAACGCCGTTGACCAGGCGCGCTGCATCGCCGCGCGCCTGTGCGGTCAACCCCTGCCGTACGCCAAGGTGCCCTGGTTCTGGAGCGAGCAAGGCCCTTGCCGGCTGCAGATGGCCGGCCTGGCCGCGCCGGGCGACCGCAGCGACATCGAGGGCGATCCGGCCAGCGGCCGCTTTTCGGTGCTGCGCTACCGCGGCGATCAACTCAGCGCCGTCGAATCCCTCAACGACCCTGCCGCCCACATGCGCGCGCGCACGGCCCTCGCGCCGGTGCTAGCACCGACCTGAGCTCCCTCAGTCCCATTCGACATCCACACCTTCCCACAGAAAGAGACAACACATGACAGCAGCATCCCGGGTCATCGCGGTCACTGGCGGCGCCAGCGGCATCGGTTTCGCCTTCTCCGAAGCCCTCGCGCGCGCGGGCCACCAGGTCGTCATCGCCGACCTGCGCGGTGCCGTCGAAGCGGCCGAACGCCTCAGTGCCCAGGGCCTGAAGGCCATCGGCACGCAGACCGATGTGGTCAAGCCCGCCGACGTGGCGGGCATGGTCGAACAGGCCGTGAAGGCGTTCGGCCGGCTCGACGTGCTGGTGAACAACGCCGGCCTGTTCACCACGCTCACGCTCAAACCGTTCGACCAGATCAGCGACGCCGAGTGGATGCGGGTGATGGAGGTCAACACCCTGGGGCCTTTCGTGTGCGCCAAAGCGGTCGTGCCCGAAATGCGCAAGAACGGGTTCGGCCGCATCGTGAACATCGCGTCCACCACGCCGATCAAGGGCACGCCCAACATGCTGCACTACGTGGCCAGCAAGGGCGCGGTGATCGCGTTCACGCGCTCGCTAGCCCGCGAACTCGGCAAGGACGACATCACCGTCAACGCCATTGCCCCGGGCTTCACGCTGAGCGACGGTGTGCTCGACAACGACCTGCACAGCAAGATGGGCGACGTGGTGCGCAAGACCAGCCGCTCGCTGCAGCGCGACCAGGTGCCTGAAGACCTGGTGGGCGCCCTGCTCTTCCTAGCCAGCGACGGCGCGGGCTTCATCACCGGCCAGACCATCGCCGTCGACGGTGGCTCGGTATTCATCTGATCGGTTGACTCACCATGACCGACACCGCATACGGCAAGCCTTTCCTCTACATCGATGGCGAATTCATCGAAGGCGGCGACCGCCAACACCAGGACATCATCAACCCCGCCAACGGCGAGGTGATCGGCTCGTTGCCGCACGCGCGCCGCGACGACCTTGACCGCGCACTGAACGCGGCGCAACGCGCCTTCGAGAGCTGGCGCAAGAGTTCGCCGCTCGAGCGCTCGAAGGTGCTGCGCCGCGTGGCCGAGCTCACGCGCGAACGCGCACCGCAGGTCGCCCGCCAGATCACTCTCGACCAGGGCAAGCCGCTGAGCGAGGCGCTGCTGGAGGTGACCACCTGTGCCGAACACGCAGAGTGGCACGCCGAAGAATGCCGCCGCATCTATGGCCGCGTGATCCCCGCACGCCTGCCCCACGTGCGCCAGCTGGTGCTGCGCGAGCCCGTGGGCGTGTGCGTGGCCTTCACGCCCTGGAACTTTCCGTTTAACCAGGCCATCCGCAAGATGGTGGCGGCGATCGGCGCGGGTTGCACGCTTGTGCTGAAGGGGCCAGAGGATTCGCCGGGCGCGGTGATCGCGCTCGCGCGCATGTTCCACGACGCGGGTCTGCCCCCGGGCGTGCTCAACGTGGTGTGGGGTGTGCCGGCCGAGGTGTCGGACCACCTGATCCGCTCGCCGATCTCGCGCAAGGTATCGTTCACCGGCTCGGTGCCGGTGGGCAAGCAGCTGGCGTCGCTCGCCGGCCTGCACATGAAGCGCATCAGCATGGAGCTGGGCGGGCACTCGCCGGTGGTGGTGTTCGACGACGCCGACGTGGACGACGCGGCCCATCTGCTGGCGCGTTTCAAGGCGCGCAACGCGGGGCAGCTGTGCATTGCACCCAGCCGCTTCTTCGTGCAGGAGAAGGTGTACGACCGCTTTCTCGACACCTTCACGAAAGCCTACGGTGGCTTGAAGGTGGGCGACGGCATGGACAAGGACACGCAGATGGGCCCCCTGGCGCACCTGCGCAGGGTCGATGCCATGGAAGGCTTGGTGGCCGATGCGCTGGAGCGTGGCGCGAAGCTGGCCAGCGGCGGCACGCGGCTCGCTGGCCCTGGCTACTTCTACCCGCCCACCATCCTCACCGACATTCCCGACGACGCGCGCCTGATGGTCGAAGAACCCTTCGGTCCGGTCGCGCCGATCACGCGCTTCAAGGACACCGACGAGGTATTGAAGCGCGCCAACGCCCTGCCCTTCGGCCTCACCGGTTTCGTTTTCACCGGCTCCATCAAGACCTCGGAGCGCATGGTCAACGGCCTCGAGGTGGGCATGGTCAACGTGAACCATTTCGGCATCACGCTGGCCGAGACGCCGTTCGGTGGCGTGAAGGACAGCGGCATCGGCAGCGAAGGCGGCAGCGAAACCTTCGACGGCTACCTCGTCACTAAATTCGTTTCGCAGGCAAGCCCTGCTTGATCACCAGTACTACAAGAAGCCAGCACCGCCCAGGGGGCCGGACCCGCCTTTCCCTTCAATCCAGGAGACAACCTCATGATGCAACGCAGAACCCTCATCAAATCGGCGGCGGCAGCCGCTTCCCTTGGAGCCCCCACCCTTGGCGTCTTCGCCCAGCAAGTGGTAACCCTGAAGTTCCATACCTTCATGGCGCCGACCTCGAATGTCTATCTCAATGCACACAAGGCATGGATGTCGAAAGTGGAGAACGACTCGGGCGGACGTATCCGCTTCGAGGGCTTTCCTGCCATGCAGCTGGGGGGCTCACCAAGTCAACTTTTCGACCAGGCACGGGATGGTGTTGTCGATATCGTATGGACTTTGGCTGGACTTACCCCCGGTCGATTCCCTCGGACCGAAGTGTTCGAACTGCCGTTCATGACCATGGACGGCATCGGAGCGTCGCGTGCCGCCTGGGAGTACCTCGAAACCCACGCCAGCGATGAGTTCAAGGACGTCCAACCACTCGCTTTTCATACCCATGGTCCAGGAGTGCTGCACTCGAAAAGCAAGGCCATCAACAGCGCTTCCGACCTGCGCGGCCTGAAGATGCGAGGGCCGACCCGCCAAGCGACTAAGTTGCTCGCAGCAGCAGGAGCATCCGCGGTAGGCATGCCGCTGCCACAGATTCCAGACGCGCTGTCCAAAGGCGTCATTGACGGCGCAGCCTTGCCCTGGGAAGTGATTCCTTCGGTCAAGGTGCATGAGCTTGTTCAGCACCACAGCGAGTTCGCGCCCGGCAAGCCAGCTCTTTACAACACGGCGTTTGTGATGGTGATGAACAAAAGAAAATATACATCGTTGCCTCCGGATATCAAAAAGGTGATCGACGACAACTCGGGCCTGGAAACCTCGGCTTGGTTCGGCAAGGTGCAACAAGATCATGACCCCATCAGCCGCAAGATGGCGACCGATCGAGGCAACAAGGTACACGTGTTCAGCGAATCGGAAACCAGCGAGTTTGTCAAACTGACTGGCACCATCGCCAGCGAATGGGTCCAGGAGATGGACAAGCGCGGGCAGGACGGTGCCAAGCTCTTGGCTGGCGCAAAGGCGCTCATTGCCAAACATAAACCAAAGGCTGCATGAGCGGCCTTGCGCGCCTGGCCATCTCGATCGGCGATCCGAACGGCATCGGACCGGAGATCACGCTAAAGGCACTTGCCACTCTGACAGAGTCTGAGCGCGACCGTATTACGCTGTTCGGCCCGAATTCGGTGCTGCGCCGCTGCGCCGAGCAATTGAACCTTAGCGGGATGCTAGATGGTGTTCGTTGCAACGAGGTAGGCGCCCTCGATCCGGCTGCAGCTGTACCTGGTCGCATCGACGCGGCCGCTGGCGCCTCGTCGGTGGCCAGCGCCACGGCGGCCATTCAGGCTGCGCAGGCTGGCGAGTTCGACGCCGTGATCGCCTGTCCTCACCACGAGACAGCGATCACGCAGGCAGGTATAGCGTTCAGCGGGTACCCCTCTCTTGTGGCGCGTGTGTGCGGCCAATCTGCCGACTCCGTTTTCTTGATGCTGGTGGGGGCGGGCTTACGCATCGTGCACGTCACGCTCCACGAGAGCGTTCAAACAGCACTTGATCGTCTGAGCACCGACCTGATCGTGCGCGCCACTCAGGCAGGCATCGTCGCGTGTCAGCGGCTGGGCGTGGAAACGCCTCGCATCGGCATGTTCGGTATCAATCCACACGCATCCGAAGGTGAGCTTTTCGGACCGGAGGACGCTCGCTTGATGGTGCCTGCGGTGGCGCAGCTGCGCTCAGCAGGCCACCATGTCAGTGGGCCCACAGGTGCAGACACGCTGTTGGCAAACAGGCAGCACGATCTCTATGTGGCCGTCTTCCACGACCAGGGTCACATTCCAATCAAGTTGCTGGCGCCCCACGCCGCAAGTGCCCTCAGCGTGGGAGGCAACGTCGTGCTGTCCAGTGTCGGGCATGGAAGTGCCATGGACATCGCCGGCAAGGGAATTGCCAGTCCCGAGGCCTTGCTTCGCACGATTTACCTGCTGAACTCCACGCTGAGCGAGTGACTTCTTAAATTTGACAGTCTCCTCCTATGGTCAACCCAAACTGCGCTAACAAAGTCGTTCGAATTCCGACTGTTCGGGTGCGATCGCGATTCGTGAGGCGGACTGCTTCAGACGGTAGCTCTTGCCTTCGAACCCCAGCGTCGAGCAGCGGTGTATCAGTCGATCAAGGATGGTGGTGGCCATGGTGACGTCAGCCAGGTACTTGCTCAGGTCCTGCACCAAAAGATTTGAGGTGATGACGATGGCGCGGCGCAGGTTGTAGCGCTGGTGAACGATGGCATAGAGGAGTTCGTCGCTGATGTCGGCGATGCGCCGGGCCAGAGACTGGTCATCTAGCACGAGCAGGTCCGAGGACTCCACACATCCCACGGCCTGCACGCTGGTGCTTGGCTGTGGCGCACATGAGGACTCGGTCCTTGCGGTTCTCGTCGTGATCTTGTGGATTTGGCGATAGCGCCGGATGTTTCGTGCCGACCCAGCCTAACAACATCGAAGGTCATTTTGGTAACCGCTCACGACGCCCCCAGTGTTTACCCTGATTTCGTGGAGTGAACATAACCGTAGAATGAACAACATAATCACCAGACGGACAATCCGGATTGCGAACTGGATCAAGTCTCACTTCCTAGGTACTCACGCCTTCTCCTCAATTCACCAAATGATCAACCGCAGAACCATCGTTCAGTTGGCAGTAGGGATGGCCTTGGGCGCTCCCTCGCTGACAGGCTTTGCTCAGCAGTCGATCACCTTGCGATTTCACACTTTCATGTCTCCCATGTCCAACGTATGGGTCAGCATGAACAAGGTATGGATGGAAAAGGTGCAACGGGAATCAGATGGGCGCATCCGGTTTGAGGCGTACCCCGCGATGCAGCTTGATGGCGCGCCTGTGCAGCCATACGACCAGGCACGGGATGGCGTGGCTGACATCGTTTGGACACTGACCGGCTATTCACCTGGAGGCTTTCCTTGCAGCGAGGTGTTTGTCCTGCCGTTCATGACGACCAACGCCGAGGCTACTTCCAAGGCTTTCTGGGAGTTCATCAAGACAAAAGCGTCCAACGAACACAAGGAAGTGCATCCCATTGCAGTGCAGGTTCATAGGCCGGGGATGCTCCACACCCGCGACCGCCTCTTTGAGGCTCCGTACGACTTGCGCGGCCTGAAAATGCGCGGTCCAACCAGACAAACTACGAAGATGCTGGGATACCTCGGCGCCAATGCTGTGGGCATGCCGCTGCCCAAGATTCCCGACGCACTGCAAAAGGGGCCTCTCGACGGTTGCGTGATCCCTTGGGATGTCGTTCCCTCCGTAAAGGTGCACGAATTAACGAAGTTTCACAGTCAGTTCGATCCAGGCAGTGGCGCGCTCTACACCACGACATTCGTGACGGCAACAAACAAACGGAAGTACGAGTCCCTGCCGCCAGATGTCCGGAAGGTGCTGGACCCCAACTCGGGCATAACCGCTTCTGCGTCCTTGGGGCGCGCCCACCAATGTGGCGACGACCCTGCCCGCAAGTTGGTGGAGGCACGCGGCAACGTGACCCATAACTTCGGGCAGGTCGAAGCCCAAGAGTTCAGGCGCGCAGCAAGCCAGGTAGAGGTCGAATGGGTCAAGGACATGGAGAGCCGCGGCTTCGATGGTCGCGATCTTTTGTCAACAGCCCGGGCCTTGATCGAAAAGCACACAAAAACTACCAAGACAT
Source organism: Burkholderiales bacterium (assembly GCA_003241965.1). GTDB lineage: Bacteria > Pseudomonadota > Gammaproteobacteria > Burkholderiales > Burkholderiaceae_C > Hydrogenophaga. The sequence continues at coordinate 34,095 of QBMB01000001.1, forward strand.
AAAGACACTCCATGAATCAACTGCCCAAAGAAAACACCCCACGGCTGGCCAACCGGGTTGCGATCGTGACCGGCGCGGCGCAAGGTATCGGAGAGACATACGCTCGTGCATTGGCTCAAGAAGGTGCCTCCGTGGTCTGTGCCGATGTGCTGGACGCCACCGGGGTGGTCAACCAGATCATTGAGAAGGGTGGCCGGGCGGTGTTTGTCCACACAGACGTGACGTCCCGCGAATCGGTGGAGAAGATGGTTGGGTCCGCACTTCAGGCGTTCGGCCGCATTGACGTGCTGGTCAACAACGCCGCAATTTTCGGCAACCTTGCCCTCAAGCCGTTCGAGCAGATCGAGTCGACCGAGTGGGACAAGGTGATGTCCGTCAACGTGCGCGGCTCCTTCGAGTGCGCCAGAGCGGTCAGCCCCGTGATGCGTCAGCAGCGCTACGGCAAGATCATCAACATCGCCTCCGGCACGGTTTTCAAGGGCACGCCGCTCTTCCTGCACTACGTCACCTCCAAGGGCGCCGTGGTGGCGATGGCGCGCTGTCTGGCGCGTGAATTGGGTAACGACAATATCTGCGTCAATACACTGGCGCCGGGCCTGACCCTGAGCGCCAATGTCAGCGCAAATCCCGACTGGCAAGGCTCAATCGCTTCAGGCATCGTTTCGTCCCGCTGCATCAAGCGTGATCAGGTACCCGACGACCTGACCGGCACCTTGATCTACCTCGCCAGCGCCGACAGTGACTTTGTCACCGGTCAGGTGATTGTGGTTGATGGCGGATCGGTCACACATTGAGCACTCCTATGCACGCCACAGCAGAACTCTTGATCGATGGCCGGTGGATGCCCGCCAGCCAGGGCCTCGAAGTGCCCAGCCTGGACCCGGCCAACGGCAGCCAGATCGGTTGCTTCAGCGCTGCCACCCGGGCAGACGCAGAGGCGGCCATTTCGGCTGCACGCAGAGCCTTTGAAAAGCCCACGTGGGCCCAGTCGCCGCGGCTGCGGCAGAACGTGATGAACGAATGGGCAAGCCGGCTAGAGCACAAGGCTGAAGCACTGGCCCAACTGCTAACGCAAGAGAATGGCAAGGTGATCGCGCAATCGCGGGGTGAGCTGATGGGAGCCATCTCGGAGATCCGTTACTACGCGGGTCTGGCCCGGCACATACCAGGCCACGTGCTCGAGGTGGAACCCGGCGTATTTTCCACGATGCTGAAAGAGCCGGCCGGCGTCGCCGGCATCATCGTCCCTTGGAACGCTCCCGTGATCCTGCTTATCCGGTCGATCACCCCCGCGTTGGCCGCTGGCTGTACTTGCGTGGTCAAGCCTGCACCGCAGTCCGCACTCATCACCGCTGCGGTGATCAGGGAACTGGCCGACGTGACTGGACTGCCGCCCGGTGTGGTGAACCTGGTGAGTGAGCAAGGCCACGACGTGGCGCAGTTGCTCACCTCCTCGCCAGAGGTGGATGTGGTCAGCTTCACGGGCTCCAACCTGACGGGGCAGCGCATCATGGCCGCCGCTGCTCCCACTATGAAGAAACTGTCGCTCGAACTGGGTGGCAAGTCATGCTGCCTGGTTTTTGAAGATGCCGATATCGACCACATCGCGCCTCAACTGGCTGCCGCTGCGACGGTCATCTCTGGTCAGCAATGCACGGCGGCGCGCCGGGTGTTGGTTCACGCGTCACGCTATGAGGCGATGAAAAAAGCGCTGGCCAATGCACTGGCGGCAATCAAAGTGGCGCCCGGAAATACCCCGGGCGCCCAGATGGGTCCCTTGATCGATCTCTCTACCACTGAGTTGGTGCAACGTCGCATCGAGCAGGCGATGGACGACGCAGACGAAGTGATCCTGCGCGGTCAGCGTCTCGGCGGAAACCTGCGGCTTGGCGGGTTTGTCTCGCCCACCTTGGTCGCGCACCGGGATGCCAGTGCATCTTTTGTCCAAGAGGAGATTTTCGGCCCCTTGGTCGTGCTGGAAAAGTTTGAAACCGAAACCGAAGCGGTGGCGCGGGCCAATCACACCGAGTTCGGGTTGTCCGCGAGTGTCTGGACCGAGCAGGGCGCGCGCGCCTGGCGTATCGCTCGAGCGCTGCGCAACGGCACCGTTTGGATCAACGACCACAACAAGCTGTGCGCTGAAGCGGAGACCGGCGGCTATCGCCGCAGTGGCTTGGGCCGTCTCCACGGCTTTGACGCGTTGATCGATTTCACCGAGATCAAACACATCTATCAGAACGTAGGTGTGCTTGAGCCACCCAAGGGCTGACCCCACAAGCCTGCCCGAATCCTTAGAACTTATAGGAGAGAACGAATCATGTTTCCCAAAAACACGTGGTATGTAGGCGCTACGCCCAGCGAACTCGATGGAAAGCCCCTTGGCCGCAAGATTTGCGGCGAGTCCATCGTGTTTTTCCGTGGCCCCGACAACAAGGTGGCCGCTGTCGAAGACTTTTGCCCCCACCGCGGTGCTCCGTTGTCGCTGGGCAAGGTTGAAAACGGCAAACTGGTTTGTGGCTACCACGGTCTGGAAATGGGTTGCGATGGCAAGACGGTTGCCATGCCATGCCAACGCGTGGGCGGCTTCCCCGCCGTGCGGACGTATCCCGTAGTGGAGCGCTACGGGTTCATCTGGGTCTGGCCTGGCGATGCGCAAGAGGCCGACCCCTCCAAGATCCACCATCTGGCCTGGGCCGATGACCCCGAGTGGGCCTACAGCGGTGGGCTGTACCACGTCAAATGCGATTACCGGCTCATGATCGACAACCTCATGGACCTGACTCACGAGACTTACTTGCACCCGAACTCAATTGGTCAAAAGGAAATCGATGAGTCGCCGCCCAAGACGCGGATGGATGGAGACTGCGCCATCACCGAGCGTTACATGGAAGGCATCATGGCGCCGCCATTCTGGCGTGCGGGCTTGCGCGGAAACAACCTGGCCGACGATGTTCCAGTGGACCGGTGGCAAATCTGCCGCTTCTATCCGCCAAGCCATGTGCTGATCGATGTGGGTGTGGCGCACGCGGGCAAGGGCGGCTTCAATGCAGACCCCAAGGTCAAAGCCTCCAGCACAGTCATCGACTTCATCACACCTGAAACCGAGTCCTCGACCTGGTACTTTTGGGGCATGGCCAGGAACTTCAATGCGCAGGACCAGGCGTTGAGCGAGCAGATCCGCACCAGCCTGAGCAAGGTTTTCTCCGAGGACCTCCAGATGCTGGAGATGCAGCAGCAGAACCTGGAGCGCAACGCCGGGCGCAAGCTACTGAGCCTGAACATCGATGGCGGTGGCGTGCAAGCCCGCCGCATCATCGATCGGTTGCTGGTTGCGGAAAAATCCGCTGCCTGATGTTTTCCCGATCCCACCACAACAGGAGACACAGATGAACTCACGGCGCTTTGTTTTGACACGAGGAGCCGCGCTGATCGGCGCGGCCTCCAGCGGCATTTTGTTGCCCCGGTGGGCGCAGGCGCAAACCAGCAATCTGCGGGTTGGCCTGATGCTGCCGTTCACAGGTACCTTTGCCCAGCCCGGTATCGCCGTCGAAAACGGCTTCCGGCTGGCGCTGGCGCAAAACGGCGGCAAGCTCGGTGGCCGCGAGGTGGAGTTCTTCAAGGTCGATGACGAATCCAATCCGGCCAAGGGCATCGAGAACGCGACCCGCCTGGTAATGCGTGACAAGGTCGACGTGCTGGTGGGTTCGGTGCACTCGGGCGTGCAGATGGGCATTCACAAGGTCGCACGCGATACAGGAGTTCTCAACATCATTCCCAATGCCGGCGTGCACGTGGCCACCCGGGCCCAGTGTGCGCCCAATGTGTTTCGAACCAGCTTCACCAACGCCCAGCCTACCCTGGCTTTGGGCAAGGCCATGGTCGACCGAGGCCACAAGAAGGCGGTGTGGATCACCTGGAACTACGCCGCAGGCGACGAGGCCTTTGAGGGTTTCGAAAAGAGCTACACCGAAGCCGGTGGCACCATCATCAAGAAGCTCGGCCTGCCCTTTCCCAACGTGGAGTTTCAGTCGCTGTTGACCGAGATTGCGTCTTACAAGCCCGACGCCGTGGCTTGCTTCTTCGCCGGTGGCGGTGCAGCCAAGTTCCTGCGCGACTACGCTGCGGCCGGCCTGAACAAGACGATCCCACTGTACGGCTCGGGCTTCCTGACCGAGGGCGTGCTCGATGCAGCAGGCGAAGCTGCCGAGGGCGTTCTCACCACGCTGCACTACAGCGACTCGCTGGATATCCCGCGCAACAAGCAGTTCCGCCTCGACTATGTAAAGGCGTTCAAGGCGCAGCCCGATGTGTATGCCGTTCAGGGATACGACGCGGGCTTGCTGCTCGTCAAGGGTGCCAACGCAGTCAAAGGCGACTTGTCGAACAAACCGGCACTGTACGCAGCGCTGGAAGGCGCCACCATCGACAGTCCGCGCGGGAAATGGACCATGAGCAAGGCCCACAACCCGATCCAGGACATCTACCTGCGCCAGGTGGTCAACAAGGACAACAAGGTGATCGGCATTGCTCAGAAGGCTGTGGCCGATCCCGCCACGGGTTGCCGCATGGGTTGAGTCTTTCGCGCCCCGGTTGTCCTCCAGCGGCGGAGTTCGTCCAAAAGATGTTCCGCCGCTTTTCTTCGTCCTTTTGTTCCTTAACTCATGGATTTCGCCAACTTCCTCATCCAGTTGCTCAACAGCCTGCAGTACGGCCTGTTGCTGTTCATGCTGGCCGCGGGCCTCACGCTGATCTTCGGGATCATGGGTGTGGTCAACCTGGCGCACGGCAGCTTCTACATGCTGGGCGCCTATCTCGCGTGGTTCCTGGTTGGCCAGTTCGACAGCCTGGTGCTGGCCATCGTGGTGGGCACGGTGATCGCCGTGGCGCTGGGCTGGGTGCTGGAGTGGACCCTGTTCCGGCACTTCTACCATCGCGACCACCTCGACCAGGTGCTGCTGACCTTTGGCCTGATCTACATCTTTGAAGAGGTGCGCTCCATCCTCTGGGGCGACGACGTGCACGCGGTGCAGGTGCCCGAGGTGCTGAACTGGTCGATCCCGCTGACCGAGAACCTCTCCTACCCGGTCTACCGGCTGGTGATGTCGGGCGTGTGCATCGCGCTGGCGCTCGGTCTGTACCTGCTCATTTCCAAGACCCGCCTGGGCATGAAGATCCGCGCCGGTGCGTTCAACCGCGAGATGACCGAATCGCTGGGCATCAACATCCGCCTGATCCACGGCGTGGTATTCGCGCTGGGCGTGGCGCTGGCCGCCATCGCCGGCATGATCGCCTCGCCCATCGCGAGCGTTTACCCCGGCATGGGCAGTTCGGTGCTGATCATGTGTTTTGTGGTGGTGGTGATCGGCGGCATCGGTTCGGTGCGCGGCGCCTTGGTGGCTGCTTTGCTGGTGGGCCTGGTCGACACCTTCGGCAAGGTGCTGGTGCCGCAGATCGCGGGCATGGCGGTCTACATGCTGATGGCCGGCGTGCTCCTTTACAAGCCTGAAGGGCTCTTCAAACAATGAGCTCACCCAAAGCCCAACTCGAGAAGCTGCCGCGCAGCATCCAGGCCATCCTGGTGCTGGGCGCCATCGCGCTGGCCGCATTCCCGCTGATCCCGTTGACCGGCGGCGACTTCTACCTGCAGATGCTCTCGCAGATGATGATCCTGGCGATCTTCGCCATGAGCCTTGACCTCTTGCAGGGCGTGAGCGGTTTGGTGTCGCTCGGCCATGCGGCCTACTTTGGTCTCGCGGGTTATGCGCTGGCCTTCCTCACCCCGGCCGACACCCCCATCAGCCTGTGGTGGGCCCTGCCCGTCTCGGCGCTGGGCGCGGGACTGGCCGCGCTCATCATCGGCTTCTTCGTGGTGCGCACCCATGGCATCTACTTCATCATGGTCACCATGGCGTTCGCGCAGATGGTGTTTTTCCTGTTCTTCGACAACAAGGCGCTCGGCGGCTCGGACGGTGTGTACGTGAACTTCCGGCCCGACGCCTCGGTGTTCGGCTGGACCGGCATCGACCTCGAGAACAAGACCACCTTCTATTACTTCACGCTGCTGCTGCTGGTGCTGGTCTATGCCTTCCTGCGCCGGCTGTTGTTCTCGCCGTTTGGCCGCGTGCTCGCCGGCATCCGCGTGAACGAACACCGCATGCGCGCGGTGGGCTATGGCACCTTCGGCTACAAACTCGCGGCCTTCACACTGGCCGGTGCGCTGGCCGGTGTGGCGGGCTTTCTGTGGGCGGCGCAAACCGGCTATGTGAACCCGGAGCTGATGGGGTTTCACATGAGCGCACACGCGATCATGATGGTCATCCTCGGCGGCATGGGCAACTTCGCCGGGGCCATCGTGGGCGCCTTCGCGTTTGAATACGTGATGCACTTCTTCAAGGACCTCACCAAACACTGGCAGCTGCTCATGGGCAGTTTCATCGTGCTGGTGGTGGTGTTCGCGCCGCGCGGTTTGCTGGGTTTGGTGGAGCGCTTCACCAGGAAGAAGGGCATGCCATGAGCGAACTCCTGCTCTCCGCCCGCAACCTCACCAAGCGCTTCGGCGGCCTCGCCGCCGTCAACGACGTGTCGGTCGATTTGCACCGCGGTCGTATCCACGCGGTGATCGGCCCCAACGGCGCCGGCAAGTCCACGTTGACCAACCTGCTCTCGGGCGACCTGCCGCCCACCTCAGGCCGCATCACGCTCAACGGGGTCGAGACCGCCGGCAAGACCCCTGAAAAGATCTCCCGCCTGGGCCTGGGCCGCAGCTACCAGAAGACCAACATCTTCCTGCCCTTCACCGTGTGGGACAACGTGCGCCTGGCCGCGCAATCGCGCGAACGGCACGCGCCGTGGAACGTGCTGCGCTGGGTGTCATCGGCCAGCGCCATGGGTGCCGTGAACCAGCGCTGCGAACGTGCCCTGGAACTCGCCGGCCTCACGGCCCGTACCAACGTGGTGGCCGGCACCACCAGCCACGGCGAGCAGCGCCAACTGGAGATCGCCATGACCCTGGCCACCGAACCCACCGTCTTGCTGCTCGACGAACCGCTGGCCGGCATGGGCCAGGCCGAGGCCGAAAGCATGGTGGCGCTGCTGCTGCGGTTGAAAAAGGACCACGCCATCATGCTGGTGGAGCACGACATGGACGCCGTGTTCACCCTGGCCGACCAGCTCACCGTGATGGTGAACGGCCAGGTGATCGCCAGCGGGACGCCGGCCGACGTGCGCGGCGATGCCGGCGTGCAGGCAGCCTACCTGGGTGAGGAGCATTGATGAGCGCATTGACGAACGCCTTGGTTGAGGCCAAGGGTCTCAACACCCACTACGGCGCCAGCCACATCCTGCGCGGCATTGACTTCACCGTCGGCCAGGGCCAGACCATTGGCTTGATGGGCCGCAACGGCATGGGCAAGTCCACGCTGCTCAAATCCATCATGGGCATCGTCAAGCCCAGTAGCGGCCAGGTGCATGTGAAAGGCCGCGACATGACCGGCGCACCCACGTTCGAGATCGCCCGCATGGGCCTGGCCTACGTGCCCGAGGGCCGTGGCATCTTCGGCAACCTGAGCGTGAGGGAAAACCTGGTGATGTCGGCGCGTGCCGGCACCAAGGGACAGCGCGACTGGACCTACGAGCGCGTGCTGGAAACGTTCCCGCGCCTGGCCGAGCGCCTGAACCACGGCGGGCAGCAGCTCAGCGGCGGCGAGCAGCAGATGCTCACCATCGGCCGTGCGCTCATGACCAACCCCGACCTGCTGATCCTCGATGAAGCCACCGAAGGCCTGGCGCCCCTGATCGCGCGCGAGATCTGGCGCATCTGCGGTCTGATCCGCGAAAGCGGCATCAGCAGCATCATCGTGGACAAAAACTGGAAACACGTCAGCCAGATCACCGACCGCAACGCGATCCTGGTCAAGGGCGAGGTGGTGTTTGAAGGCAGTTCCGAAGAGCTCCTGTCGAAGCCCGAACTGCTGGAGCAGCACTTGGGTGTATGAGAATCAGTGTCGCCCCGGCCGACCCCTTGAAGCTAGCTAGCGCTGCCCAAGTGCTTGCGAGAGTTTCCGTGCTTCTTCCTTGAGGAGCGTAACAAATACGCTGACACGCGCTTGGTCCACGCGCACACCAGGACCGAAAACGGCCAAAGACCCCATGACTTTGTCGTTCCCCAGAAAAAACGGCACAGCAACCGCCACCGCGCCCTGGATCAATTCGTCCCGGCTTATCGCATACCCCTGTTCCCGGATCTGCTGCAGCCTGTCGAGATAGGCCAATACATTGACGGTTTCTCTGCTCTTGTTCAGATAGCTTTCGGGTGTGGGAACATGGGCAAGGATGGCACGCCCGCTAGCGCCCAACGTCACGTCTTCCCGATAGCCCAAGCCGCGTTTGAAACTGAGCGGCTGTGCGCTGGGCAATTCGGCCACACAGATTCGACTGTTGCCCTGGTGAACAAGCAAGGCAACAGTCTCGCCCGTCTGGTCCCACAAGCGGCGCAGCATCGGTTGCGCCAGGGTCGCTATGTCAAGACTGGAGCTCCACACGTGTGCAAGGTGCGCCACCGAGGGACCTAATTCGAAGCGCTGAGGATCACCGGACGACACGATGAACCCGCTGTGTTCCAGCGTGCGCAACAGCCTGTACAGGGTTGGACGGCTCAGGTCCACCCGCTTGAGCAGCTCACCCGCTGTCAGTTGGTGGTCGGTTGCCGTGAACGCCATGAGGATTTCCAGCGCTCTGTCCACGGCCCGGACACTCTCGCCCGGTTTTTCAGTTGGTCCCATAACTCCACCCAAGGTTGCACTTCTATCATGGTACCCGCCAACCAGTCCACTTGATGGACTGACTATTCAAAACTTGACAGAGCTCAATCGGTCCGTAAAATGGACTGTAATGTCATGCAGTGGACATGCCGATCAATTTTGGAGACCTGTCTATGAACAAGGAAATGTCTGAAGCGCTCACCCGCGTCGGTCCCGGCACGCGCATGGGCAACCTGATGCGCCGCTACTGGGTGCCGGCACTGGCATCGAGCGAAATCCCCGAAGCCGACGGGCCGCAGGTGCGCGTGCAACTGCTGGGCGAGAAGCTGCTCGCCTTTCGCAATAGCGATGGCAAGGCTTGCCTGATCGGCGAATTCTGCTCGCACCGAGGCGTGTCGCTGTACTTCGGCCGCAACGAGCACAACGGCATCCGCTGCGCCTACCACGGCGTGAAGTTCGACGGCATGGGGCAATGTGTGGACGTGCCGTCCGCGCCTCAGGCTTGCGCGCGCATGCACATAAAGGGCTACCCTTGCGTGGAGCGCGGTGGCATCGTGTGGACCTACATGGGCCCGGCCGATCAGCAGCCCGCACCGCCCGAGCTGGAGTGGTGCACGCTGCCGCCCGAACATGTGTATGTCTCCAAGCGCCTGCAGTACAGCAACTGGCTGCAGGCCATGGAAGGCGGCATCGACACCGCACACGTCTCTTACGTGCACCGCTACGAGGTGGATACCGACCCGATGCACCAGGGAGTGAAGGCGCTGGACTACATCAAGGCCGACGGCAACGTGAAGTTCGAGATCGAGCAGACGCCCTTCGGCCTGAGTCTGTTCGGCCGCCGCAACGGCGAACCCGATTCGTATTACTGGCGCATCACGCAGTGGCTGTTCCCCTGGTTCACGCTGATCGCGCCGTTTGGCGAGCATGCGCTGGGCGGGCATGTGTGGGTGCCGATCGACGACCATAGCTGCTGGGCTTGGAGCATCAACTGGCAGCCTGCCCATCCCCTCACCGACGAAGAACGCACCGCGATGGAAGAAGGTAAGGGCATTCATGTCGAATACGAAGCGCCCGGCAGCTTCATCCCCAAGCAAAACCGCGACAACGACTACTGCATGGACCGCGTGGCGCAACGCGAAGACCGCTCTTACAGCGGCGTGTTCGGCTTCTCCGCGCAGGACTATTCGCTGCAGGAAAGCATGGGCACGATCCAGAATCACGAGGCCGAAAAGCTACTGCCCACTGACAAGGCTATCGTGATGGCGCGCCGCATGTTGCATGAGGCCGCGCTCGGCTTGGCAGATGGCCAGACCCCGCCCGCGCTGGACCCAAGCGCACAGCACGTGCGCCCCGCCGGAGTGCTGCTGCCCAAGGAACAGGACCCCGTTGCGTGGGCACGCGAGCAGCTCGCCGACGCGACGAAAAAACCGGTCTTCAGCCTTTGAGCGACTTCACTTTTCCACCCCACGACAGACAGCACCGGAGACACCTATGAAAACCCACCTGAAACTCGCGGCGGCTGTCGCGCTCGGGGCCTGCGCGGCCACTGCCGCCTGGGCGCAAGGCGCGTCCGACTGGAAGCCCAGCAAGCCGGTGCGCATCATCGTGCCCATCGTCGGCAGCACCAACGACGTGCTCGCTCGCCTGATCGGGCCGAAGCTGCAGGAGGCGCTCGGCCAGCCATTTGTGGTCGAGAACAAACCTGGTGCGGGGGGCAACATCGGTGCATACGAGGTGAGCCGCGCCGCGCCGGACGGCCACACCCTGCTGATCGGCTACAACGGGCCGCTGGCGATCAACGTCACCCTGTTCGACAAGATGCCGTACGACCCTACCAAGGATTTCGCGCCCATCACGCTGGCGGTGAAGTCGCCGCAATACCTGGTGGTGAACCCGGCCACCGGCATCACCGATGTGAAGGACTTCATCGCCAAGGCCAGGGCCAACCCGACCAAGTATGCCTACGGCTCGGTGGCCATGGGCAGCGCCTCGCACCTCACCATGGAAATGATGAAGTCGGGGGCGAACTTCCGCATGACGCACATTCCCTACCGCGGCGCCGGGCCAGCCGTGGCCGATCTGATCGCGGGCAACATCCAGGCCGGCTTCTTCGTGCCCGGCAACGTGCAGGGCTTCGTGAAGGAGGGGCGTCTCAAGCTGCTGGCCTCCACCGGCCCGAAACGTTTTCCGAGTACACCGGACATCCCGACTCTCAGCGAGTCGGGGCTGAAGGACTTCGAGGCCACCTCGTGGATCGGTCTGCTCGCGCCGGCCGGCACGCCGCCGGCCATCATCAACCGCTACCACGAGGAGATGGTGCGCATTCTCAACTCGCCCGACATCCAGAAGCGCCTGCACGAGATGGAGTTCGAAATCGTCGCGAGCTCGCCCAAGCAGTTCAGCGACTGGATCGGCACCGAGATCGTGCGCTGGGGCAAGGTCATCAAGGACACCGGCGCCAAGGCGGAGTGAGCCGACATGAGCGCACCCCGACTCGCTGAGAAGACCGCGCTGATCACGGGCGGCGGTGCCGGCATTGGCGCCGCGGCGGCCACGCTGTTCTGTCGCGAAGGCGCGGCCGTGCTGCTGGTGGATGCCGACGCCCAGGCGCTGGAGCGCACCCGCCAAGCCATCGTGCAGGCCCTGCCCGGCGCGCGCGTGCTGTGCGTGGCGGCCAACGTGGCCGACGAGGTCGCCGCGCGCGCCGCCGTGCAGCAATGCAACGCGCAGCTCGGTGGCCTGGACATCCTGGTAAACAACGCCGCCATGCGCAACTACTCGGCCGCCGCCGACGCCACGCCCGCCGAGTGGCAGGCCATGGTGGGCGTGAACCTGGTGGGCATGTCCAACTACTGCGCCGCGGCCTTGCCGGCGCTGCGGCAATCGGGCGCGGGCAGCATCGTCAACGTCTCGTCGTGTTACGCGGTCACCGGCCGCAAGGGCATGGCGCTGTACGACGCGACCAAGGCCGCGCAACTGGCCTACACGCGCAGCCTCGCGTTTGAGGAGTCGTCGCACGGCGTGCGCGCCAACGCGGTGTGCCCCGGTTCCACGCTGACGGATTTTCACGTCGGCCGCGCGCAGGGCTCGGGCAAGAGCGTCGAGCAGCTCAGGACCGAGCGCAAGGATACTTCGCTGATCGGGCGCTGGGCCTCGCCGGAAGAGATTGCCTGGCCCATCGTGTGGCTAGCGTCCAGCGAGGCCTCCTTCATCACCGGGACCACGCTGATGGTCGACGGTGGCTTGCACATCATGTAGCTATTGGGGACATGTTCCCCAAGGTTCTTGTCTAGAACTCCGCAATGTCAACATCCAAGCTTTCTGCACTTGTCTACAACATGAGGCTTGAAGCCCCCGGCGTTGTTAGTGTCGAATTTAGGCCAGCCACACCAGACACTGTCTTCCCACCTCATGCCGCTGGCTCACATATCGACCTTCATCTGGGAAACGGCTTGGTTCGCAGCTACTCGCTGATGAACCCGATCACCGATAAGCAACGCTACGTGGTGGGCGTTCTCAAGGATCGTCAGAGCCGTGGGGGGTCGAAGTATGTCCACGAGAAGGTTCGCGTGGGCGATGTTCTGGACATCTCGGTGCCTCGCAACAATTTTCCGCTGGAAGAACGTGCTCAGCACTCCGTGCTGGTTGCAGGTGGCATCGGCATCACACCTATGCTGTGCATGCTCAATCGACTGGCTTCGCTGGGTCGATCTGCCGAGCTGCTCTATTTCGCTCGTTCCCGCCGGGATGCTGCGTTCTTGCAAGTGCTGGAATCGATGGAGTCAGGCCAGCTCAAAGTGCGGTACCACTTCGATGACGAAGTCGGTGCGTCTCCCGACCTGCCAACACTGCTGGCAGCGTATCCGGCCGATACCCATTTCTATGGCTGCGGCCCCGGCCCCATGCTGGACGCGTTCCAGAAGGCTTGCGACGGTCTGGGATACACCCACGTGCATCTGGAACGGTTCGCCGCCGTGGAACCTGTGGGGACGCCGCCCTTCAACGCCAATGGCTGCACCGTAGAACTGCGCCGGAGTCAGAGGATCATTCAAGTGCCGGCTGGTTCGACCATTCTCGACGCCATGATGGATGCGGGCATCATTCCTAGCTACAGCTGCAAGGAGGGGATCTGCGGTGCCTGCGAAACCAAAGTTCTGGCTGGCGAGGTGGATCACCGGGACAGCATCCTGACACAGCAAGAGCGAGCAGCCAACAAGTCGATGATGATCTGTGTGTCGGGTTGTCGTTCCAATTTGTTGGTACTGGATCTCTAAGACCGGTGTTGTTTGGATAGGTTGCGCGCTTGGCCGGTTTGAACACACCGCCGAGCAGGTCACGAAATCGGGTCAACTCCAACTCCAACTCCAACTCCAACTCCAACTCCAACTCCAACTCCAAGGTGCCAGTTGTAGTGGTGATTCCAATGGTCCGACGCAGCAGTGTGCTCGCTGGAGTTCTGGTAAGCGAAGCCATAGACCCATTCGCTCAGATCCGACTGGATGAAGCGCTCGACCTTGCCGCTGGTTTGGGACCGCCACGAGCTGGTAATCGGTCACAAATACCCAAATCTTGGCAGGCCTGTGCGAAGTCTCTTAAGCGGAAGGCCGCTCCGTTGTCGATGAGCGGGAGCTAGATGCGCACACCCAGACTGGCGTAGTAGGCGTGGGCGTTGCACGAGAACTGCACCGCGTTGAGCGCCTTCTGGTCGGGGTGGATGTCGATGAACGCGATACGGGCAGGGTCATCAATGGTCAAAAAAGCATCTTCCAGCCCGCTTCATCAACGCTATCCTTGCATTTGCCCATCCACGGAATTGGGGCCCAACGCGCTGACCAGTCGAGTCGCGTTTGATGCCGGAAGCCTCATTCTGACACCTCCGCATCGGCGAGGAGTGGAACCGCTGCGCCACCAACCAGCAAGGACGCCAGCGCAACTGCATCAAAGCCGCATTCGCGCAGCACCGATTCGGTGTGCTCCCCCAATCGCGGCGCGGGCGCCAGCTTGCTGACGTCGTAACCCACCCAGCGCGCTGGCGCGCCAAAGGTACGCATCGCTCCTTCGCTCGGGTGCTCGACCTGACGGAAGAAGCCCACCGCCGCCAAGTGTGGGTCATCCAACAGTGATTCGACGGTGTTCAGAGGCACCGCCGGCACGTCGATGTCTTCGAACAGCTCCAACCAGTGCGCGGTGCTTTGCACGCATAGCGTCTGGCCCAGAAAGCCGTACACCTCGTCAATGTGGCGGGTGCGGCTGGCCAAGTCGGCGAAGCGCGGATCGACCCGCAAATCGTCGCGCTCGATGGCATGCAGAAAACGCTGCCAGTGGCCGTCGTTGTATACCAGCGCGCAGATGTAGCCGTCGCTGGTTTCGTATGGCCGGCGCCCGGGCGACAACAGCCGCACGTAGCCAGCGTCACCACTGGGCGGCTCGAAGGTGCGCCCATATAGGTGGTCCGAAAGCACCACGCTGGCCATGGTTTCGAACATCGGCACATCGATGCGGCAGCCGCGTCCGTTGCGCTCGCGCCCGTACAGCGCCATGGCCACGCTGTGCGCTGCATGCAGGCCGACCATGCGGTCGGCAATCGTCAGCGGCACGTAGCGCGGCTCGCTCGCCCCGCTTTGCTGCTGTAAGGCGGCGATGCCGACCGCGCCCTGGATCAGGTCGTCATAGGCCGGGCGGCCGGCGTAGGGACCGTCCTCGCCGTAACCGTACACGCCGCACCAGATGATGCGTGGATTGATCATCGAGATGCTCTCGTAGTCCAGCCCGAGCCGGGCGATGGAGGCCGGGCGGAGGTTGTGCACGAAGACATCGGCGCCTTCGATCAGGCGCCGCATCGCAGCCGCGCCCTCCGGCGATTTGAGGTCAAGCGCCACGCTGCGCTTGTTGCGGTTCAGGTGCAGGAACAGCGGACCCATGCCGGGATGGCGTCCGGGGCCGATCCAGCGTGTCGAGTCGCCCTCAGGGGATTCAATCTTGATCACGTCCGCGCCATGGTCGCCAAAGATCTGGGTGGCGTAGGGCCCCATCAGCACCGCGCTGAGGTCGATCACCCGCACGCCCTCGAGTGGCCCGGCGGGTGCTGCCTGCTTGTGTTGGCTTGTCATCTGTGTCTCCTCTGATTTCTCGATGCCAGGCTGCCTCAGCGCCGAGTGCTGAGGAAAAACCGGATTGACGGCCGTCCATCCTAACGATATTCTGATTACCAAACAAATGTTCCCATATCAGAACACAAGGAGGCTTCGATTCTATGAACATGCCCACGGCCAGCTTGCGCGAATGCACAGGCATCAATACCCGCGCGGAGGCTTCTCCCATGGCCGTGACCCGCGTGCTGCGGCTGCTGCGGATACTGGCCGACCGCCCTGCTGGCTTGGCCCTGACCCCGTTGTGCTTGGCGTTGAATGCACCAAAAACCAGCGTACTCTCGCTGTTGCGCGGCCTCACGGCGCATGGCTACCTGCAGCGCAGCAATGACCTGTATGAACTGGGCCCCGAGGCGTTCTCACTAGGGGCATCTCTGGTGTCGGCCCGCTCGCTCGACGTTGTGGCCCTGCCCTTCCTGCGGGAGGCAGTGGCGCGATCCGGCGAGACCGCCCTGATCGCCAGAATCGACCGCACCGCAGATCGGCTCGTCTACAACCCGATCTTCGAGAGCACCCGGACGATTCGATACGCCGTGCCAGTCGGCACGACACGGCCGCTGTTTGCCTCGTCCGCCGGGCGCGTGCTGCTCGCGTTCCAGGAAGAGGCATGGCGGCGTGACTACCTGCGCCGGGCCGATCTGCGGGCCATGACCGAGCACTCGGTCACCGACCCGGCGCAACTGGCGCGGATCATCGAGGAAGCCCGGGTGAGAGGGGTGGCGGTCACATTCGGAGAAGTGACACCTGACGTTGCCGGCTTTTCGGCCCCGATCTTCGAACCTGACGGGCGCGTGAACGCAGCGCTGATCATCGCCGCGCCGATCGAGCGCGGTCGCGCCGTCGCCGATGCGCTGCAGCACCTGGTGATGGAACTCGCCGCAAGCATCTCGGGGGCACTCGGCTACCGTGCGGGACCGGAATCGCGTGAGGTGGCAACGAATCAAGCCAGACCAATGCCCCAGACCCGCCGCTCGCGGTAACAGGCACAAACTTCAAAAGGAGACACCCCCATGAACAATGAACTGCTTTACGAAGTGAACGACGGCATTGCCGTCATCACCATCAACCGGCCCGAGCGCCGCAATGCGCTGAATCGCGCCGTGCGCGAAGGCTTTTTTGAGGTCTGGCGCCGCTTCGAAGCTGACGGGCAGGCGCAGGTGGCCATCCTCACCGGCGCCGGTGACAATTTCTGCGCCGGCATGGACCTGGTGGAAGCCGCAGACACTCAACTGCGCATCCCGCCAGCGGGCTTCATCGCCGTGCTCGGCGACAACATCGAGGTCACCAAGCCCGTCATCGCTGCCGTGCAGGGCTATGCCTATGCAGGCGGTTGGCTGCTCTCGCAGATGTGCGACCTGTGCGTGGCCGACCAAACCGCCAAATTCGCCATCACGGAGGCCAAGGTCGGGCGCGGCATGCCGTGGGCCTCGCCGGTCATCCACATGCTGCCGCAGCGCATTCTGATGGAAGTCGCGATGACCGGCGACCCGCTGACAGCGCAGCGCGCCTACGAACTCGGCTACATCAACCGCCTGATGCCCAAGGGGCAAGCATTGCAAGGGGCCAAAGAGCTGGCGACCCGGCTCATGGCCAATGCGCCACTGACGGTGCGCGCGGCCAAAGAAATGGTGCGCCTGTCCACCGAGATGGGCCGCACCGCCGCGCTGCGCGCCTCCAACCGAGCGTTTGATGCCGTCTACCTCAGTGAAGATGCCCTGGAAGGCCCGCAATCTTTCCGGGAAAAGCGCAAACCGGTCTGGAAGGGGCACTGAAATGAGCATGACCACAACCAGAAAACCCGCACCGTCGTCCGCTATCCAAATCGCTGACATCACGCGGGAACTGGCCGCGCGCTGCGCTGACCTGTGCTACACCGATCTCCCGGAGGACGTGCGCCTGCGGGTCCGGCAATGCCTGCTCGACTGGATCGGGGTGACGCTGGCTGGCGCGTGCGAGCCACTGGTTCACATGCTGGCCGAAGAAGCCCGTGAACAGGGTGGGCATGCCCAGGCCACCGTCGTCGGGCACGCCATGACGACCTCCAGCCGGCAGGCGGCATTGATCAATGGCTCGGCCTCGCACGCACTCGACTATGACGACGTCAACATGGCCTGCACCGGCCACCCCTCGGTGGTCCTGATCCCGGCCTTGCTCGCCCTGGCCGAATCGCGCGGCGCCAGCGGACGCGACTTCATGACGGCCTTCGCCGCCGGCTACGAAACCATGTGCCAGTTGGGGTTGGTGTGCGGCGACGCACAGTATTCCAACGGCTTCCACACCACAGCCACGCTAGGCACGCTCGGTGCGGCCGCCGCCTGCGCACGCTTGCTGCAACTCGATGCCGACGACACCGCGACCGCGCTGGGCATCGCCAGCACCATGGCGGCTGGGCTGAAATCGATGTTCGGCACCATGTGCAAACCCTTGCATGCCGGGCGGGCCAGTGCCGACGGCCTGCAGGCGGCCCAGTTGGCCGCACGCGGCTTCACCAGCCGTGCCGATGCGATTGAATGTCCGCAAGGCCTCATCGCCACGCACGGTGGTACCGCGTCGTTGGGAGCTGCGGTGGCCACGCCGAACGGCGGCTGGCATCTGCGCCACAACCTGTTCAAGTTCCACGCCGCCTGTTATGGCACACATGCCGCCATTGAGGCCGCGAGCCACTTGCGCCTGCAACACGCACTGCGGGTTGATGACGTGTGCCGCGTGACGGTGCGTGCCAGTTCCGCCTGCGAGGGTGTATGCAACATCGCGGAGCCGCGCACCGGGCTGGAGGCCAAGTTCAGTCTCCGTCACACGGTAGCGATGGCGCTGGCCGGGGTCGACACCGCCGGATTGGACGCGTTCAGTGACGAAGCCGTATACGCGCCCGAGGTGGTGGCGCTGCGTGATCGGGTGCAGGTTTTGCTCGCACCTCAATGCCCGGACCTCACCCTCAGCGAGGTGGTGATCGAGACTCAGAGCGGCACAGTGCTGCGCCAACGCTACGACAGTGGGCGCCCAGCCAGCGACCTGCTGGAGCAGCAGCAGCGCCTGGAGGAAAAGTTTCGCCTGCTGGTCAAGTCTGTGCTCATACCTGACGAGTGCGACGAGCTGATAGACCTGGTGGCACGGCTCGACGAACTGACCGACCTCTCGCCGCTGGCAGGCATGCTGGCTCGCCAAGCGTGCGCTGATCGACACTAACAGCGTTTATTGGTGCGGGCAGGCTGGCGTGCGGAAAAAAAAGAGACGTGCAATACCCCTCATTGGTCGGCGTTTTTGCTCTCCGCGGAAGGGCTGCGCCCAATGCGGCAAAACAAGCGCTGCAACATGCTCCTGGTCTCCCCACGGGCCAGCTGCTGCGGATGGTGACCAACTCCAGGCAGCGCCGTCACTTCAAGCGGCATCAGACCGTGGCGAAACAATGCAATCGCGCTGGGCCGCCAGCCATATTCATCGTCATTGCCGAACAACACGGAGACCGGACAACGCACTGCGGCAAGCTCGACGCTCATGTCCCATTGAAGTGCCTGCGGGCTGGCCCAGGGCTCGTACCAGCCCCAGAACATGGTGTCGGTGTTGTCGCCATGGTGGCGACGAAGTTTTTCGCGCAAGCCGTCTTGCTCAAACGCGCGCCGCGCGACGGCCATGGCGTCCACCATGAACTGATCCACAGCCATGGTTGGCGAGCAGGCAAAAACGCCGCATACCAGCTCAGGATGCGCCGCCGCAGCCAGCACCGACATGGCTCCTCCATCACTGTGGCCGAACATCAACGCCTTGTGGATTCCAAAGTGGCGCAACACCTCGCCAAGCACCGGCCCAGCCTCTTCACGCCGGTAGCTGGGCTCGCGCCCACCCACCAGACTCTCGGATCGCCCATAACCATACCGGTCATAGGCCAGCACCGGCCAGCCGCTGGCTTCGGCCAACACCTGAGGCAGGTCTTTCCAGGTGGTGATGCAGTCCAGACCGCCATGCATCATCACGATGGTCGGCTGCCCGTTGCCCACATCACCCCAGGTGGTGGCGGCCAGCCGATGGCCTCCCGCAAACAGTTCGTGTTCCTTCATTTCGTTCTTTTTCATCATGTCAATCTGCCTCCGGGTTGGGCATTGCAGAGGATCCACACAGCCTACAGGTCGGCCTGTCCAGTCAGCAGTTGGCGCGCGACGGTGCGGCGCTGGATTTCGCCCGTACCGTCGGGTATACGCATCACGCGGGCGAAGCGGTAGCCCTCTTCCAGGCGCAGTTCGTTGGTCAGGCCCATGCCGCCGTGGATCTGGATGCTGCGGTCCATCACGCGCCCCAGCATCTCGGTCGAAAATGCCTTGACCATACTGACCTGTGCGTTGGCTGAGCGGCCGCTGTCCAGGCGCCAGGCACAGTTCTGAATCATGGTCTTGGCAGCGTAGATGTCCATCGCGCTGTCGGCCAGCATGAGCTGGATGGCCTGGTGCTCGGCAATGGGCACGCCAAAGGTTTTTCGCACCTTGGCGTAGTCCACCGCCTGGTCCAGCGCCCAGCGGGCCAAGCCCAGGCAGGATGCAGCCATGCCCATGCGCCCGGCGTTGACGCCGTCCATGGCCACCGCCAAGCCGTGCCCGACGTCGCCGAGCCGGTGGTCGTCGCGCACACGCACGCCGTCGAGCACGATGACGCCGGTGTCGCCGCCTAGGTGACCCATGGTGTTGATGATGCGCGGCACTGAAAAACCTGACGCGCGCGTGTCGACGAAGAAACCGGTGACACCACCCTTGTGGCGCGCTGCGGCTTCGGGGTCGGTCAGCGCGAACACCATGGCGTAATCGGCGTAGGGCGAGTTGGTTATCCACTGCTTGGTGCCGGTGAGCACCCATTCGTCACCGTCGCGCACGGCGCGGGTTTGCATGCCGAATACATCGGAGCCCGCATCGGGCTCGCTCAGACCAAAACACAGGGTCTTGTCGCCGCTGGCGATGTCGTCGCGATACTGCGCGAAGATGTCCGGCTTCAGATGCCGCAGCACAGGCGACAGACCGTTGGTGAAGGGCGAGGGCAGCACCACCGTCTGCACCAGCGGCTGGGCCGGACCCACGCAGTGGTTGAGGCTCTCCTGCACATGGGCCATGACCTGCGCGCCCTGCCCGCCACCACCCAGTTTTTCGTCGCCGAACAAGGTGTAGAAGCCCAGTTCCGCGGAGCGCTTGCGCACCTGCTGGCGCAGCGCCAGCGCCTCGGGCACATAACGGCCGCTGGCGTCGAACAAAGTGCGTTCGCTGCCCAGCAGATCGTGGTGGCGCTGCTGCAGTGGCAGCACTTCGCGCTCCACGAAGCGCAGCACTGCCTCGGCAATCGCCACGGTATCGGGATCGATGGTGAAGTCCATATGGGAAACCTCGGCGCTACAACAGCCGGAACTTCGGCAGCGTGACCTCGTCGGTCACGTCGTCGTACTGCACCGTCACACGCTGGCCGATGCGCACCGCCTCCACATCGTCGGTGACGATGTTGGTCATCATGCGCGCGCCCTCGTCGAGGTCGATCACCGCCACCACGTAGGGGGTGTCGGCCTTGAAGGCCGGACCGGCCGGCCGGCGCGCGATGGTGTAGCTGTAAATGGTGCCGGTGCCGCGCGCATCGACCCATTCGACGGCGTCGGAATGGCAGTGCGGGCACAGGACGCGCGGATAGAAATGGTGCTTGCCACAGTCATGGCAGCGCTTGAGTGTCAGGCGATGTTGTTTCAGGGCGTCCCAATAGGAGCGGCTCTCGCCATCGATGACGGGCAGGGGTTTGTCGTACATGGTGTTCACCGGGTGGAGAGAATGCAAGTGGCACCGCTGGAGAGCGTGCCGCCGGTGCCGTGGACCAGCGCGGTCACGGCGTCCTGGATCTGGCGCGGGCCGCATTCACCGCGCAACTGGCGCACCGCCTCGATCAGCAGGAAGATGCCGTACATGCCGGGGTGTGCGTAAGACAGACCGCCGCCGTTGGTGTTAAGCGGGAATACACCGCCCGGCGCGGTGCGCTGGTTGGCGACAAAGGCTCCACCCTCGCCACGCTTGCAAAAGCCCAGCGCTTCGAGCGTCAGCAGCACGGTGATGGTGAACGAGTCATAGACCTCAACCACGTCAATGGCGTCATGCCGGATGCCCGCCATGGCAAAGGCGTCCCGACCGGCCACTTCGGCGGCCGTCAGGCGCGCTAGGTCGGGCATGGCGGCGATGGTCCAGTGGGTGTGTGATTCGCCGTAACCGCGCACGAACACCGGCTTGCGACCGAGCGCCTTGGCGTGCTCGGCGGTGGTCATGACCAACGCGCCACCACCGTCGGTGACCAGACAGATATCGAGCAGGTGCAGCGGGTCGGAGATCATCGTGCTCTGGAGCACATCCTCGATCGACAGCGGCTCGCGCATGGTGGCCGCCGGATTGAGCGCCGCCCACTTGCGCGTGGCCACCGCGATCTCGGCCAGGTTCTCGGAGGTGGTGCCATATTCGTGCATGTGGCGCTTGGCCGCCATCGCATAGCCGCCCACCGGCGTGGGCATGCCCCAAGGCGTCTCGTACTGCATGGTCAGCACCGCCGGGCGCCCGGCGAGGTTGCGGCTCATCTCGCTCTTCTGCAGGCTACCGTAAGTGATCAGCGCCACCTCGCAGCGGCCAGCCTCGATGGCGGTGGCGGCATGCGCCACATGCGCCTCGAAGGCCGAGCCGCCGATGTTGGTGCCGTCGACGAAGCGCGGCGTAATCCCCAGGTACTCCGACAGCGTCACGGTCGGCAACTGGCCCGGACCGGGCACCCCCCACATGCCGGCGGTCAGCAACCCATCGACTTCGTGCATGGCGATGCCGGCGTCCTTCAAGGCGTCGCGGGCGACCAGCGCCTGGGCCTGCAGGACCGACATGGGCGCAAGGACCTTGCCGTCCTTCAGTGGCAGGTCGGCAACGCCGACGATCACAGCTTCTCGTTTTGTCATAGTTGGAAGTTTCCTAGTGTTGAATATCCCGGTCCACCCGGTCTGTACTGTTGATCCGGCCCTTTGACGTCGCGAGTCGTAGACGGGCTGCCACAGGCAAACGACTCACGAAAGTTCAAAATTCATGGAGCCGGAGCAGCAGGCAAAAAAGTAATGGTTTCAGTGAAGTCGGCAATGGTCTCGCCACGCTGATTGATCACCAAATGTTGCAACTCCATCAGGGTGTAGCCGCGCGAGGTCGTGGGGAGCAACCGGGCCTCCCCTTCGACATGAATGGTGTCGCCCGGAAACAGCGCACCGCGCAGGCGCGCCTGTACGCCGGTCATACCGCCGAACGGGCCGACTTCGTGGCCTTTGAGCGTGCCCTTGATGATGCCCGCCACGTAAGTCGCCAGCAGCCCCATGCCTAGCGAGATGACCATCGGGCCGGGCGCAAAGCGGCTGCGATGCGATCCGGTCATGTTCTCCCGGATGTACTCCATGTCGATGAAAAATGGTTCATGCAAGCCGACCACATTGACGAAGGTGACGATGTCGGTTTCGCTGATGGTGCGCCGGTGCGTCTTGAAATGATGCGACTTGGCACTGTCGGTCAGCTTGGTCATTTTGAAGTCCGGTGATGGATGGGGGGTGGTGATGGATGAAAGTGGTCCTCTGCGGGCAATCCCTCGATCGGCCTGTCCCGCTGTTTTGACAAAGTCGGGTTTTTATGTATCCAGCGCCGGAGAACAGCGGATGAACCCAGCACCCTTGACTGGCGGTCCACTTCAGGGCCAGATCGCCCTCGTCACCGGTGCCACGGCCTTCATCGGTCGTGCCATAGCGCTGGAGTTGGCGCGGCGCGGCGCGCACGTGGTCGTCAACGGCCGCAATCCCGAAGCCGGGCAGGCGGTGATCAACGAGATCGCTGCGAACGGCTACAGCGCCACGTTTGAACAAGCCGACCTGACCAATAGCGATGCGGTTCATGCCATGGTGGATCGAGTTGCCGAGCGCCACGGTCGCCTTGACATCCTGGTGGCCAGCGGCGCAGATGCCAGTGCCGACTTGCCGTTCTTTCGCCTTTTCAAGGAAATGCGCGACGGCGGCTTCGACAACTACATCCGCGCCCACTGGCTCACCCGCGTGTATGCGATCCAGGCGGCCGCCCGCGTCATGGCACTGCACGGTCGCGGCAAGATCGTCGCGGTGGGTACCGCCGCGGGCCGCGTGGCCACGGTCGGCGAATCTTTCATTGGCGGTGCCACAGGCGGCATGATGCAAATGTGCCGCGTGCTGGCACGTGAACAGGGGCGCGACGGCATTCGCGTCAACGCGGTGGCGATGAGCTACATCTGGGATGCCGAGCCGCGCTGGGGTCCGGGCTCGCCAGCGCTCGAAGACGGCCATGGTGCGGGCATGATCGAGAACCCGCGCAAGCGCATGCTGTTTCCAGTGCATTGCCAGAACATCGCCAACTCGGCGGCGTTCTTGGCCGGACCGGAGTCCGATGCCATCACCGGCCAGACGCTCAGCGTCAACGGCGGTTTGAGCACACCGGGCTGACATGGCCATCAGGCGCCACCGTGCGCGGCCTTGACGGCCGCGCGGTCAATGCTATCGGCACCGCCCAAGGGGAGTGCCGATACAAACACCACGTGCTTGGGTTTTTTGTAGCGTGCGATGCGACCGCCCACAAACTCGATCAACTCCTCGGCACTCAGCGTGCACCCCGCCTTCAGCACGCAGACAGCCTTGACCGCCTCGCCCCACTGAACGTCCGGCACACCGAGGACCACCACCTGCGCCAGCGCCGGGTGCTCCATAATGACCCGCTCGACTTCAGCCGGATAAACGTTCTCGCCCCCCGGCTTGATCAACTCCTTGGCCGGTGAACGCCCGCTGTACCAGAGGTAGCCCTCGGCATCGACGCGCCCCATGTCGCCCGTGTGGTGCCAGCCGTTGCGCAGCGTGAAGGCGTTGTCTGCTTCACAGCGCCAGTAGCCCTGGAACACCATCGGCCCCCGCACCACAATTTCGCCGGTGGCGCCTGTGGGCAACGGGCGGTCCAGTTCGTCCACCACCGCGACCATGTTCAGCGCGGTGGGACGCCCGGCGCTGCCGGGGCGCTCGTCAAATGGCGCCAGGCTGACCGAGCCCGAGGTCTCGGTCTGGCCGTAGGCACTCCAGAAGGTCGCCTGGGGACAGGTGGTGCGCAAGCGCGCGATGGTCTCGGGCACATCGATCCCCGACACCACGCGCAACCTGGCCAGTGAAGAGCCTTGGGCGGCTGCGGCGTCCAGCAGGGCACCCAGCATCGGTGGAAAGGTGCCGATCAGGCTGCCCCCGTCCTCGTCGATATGTTTGACCAGACTGGGCGGATCGAAACGTGTCAACAGCAGCGTCGCCCCGCCCGCCTGCTGCGTGGCCAGCATGAAGCCGATGGCGGCCACGTGAAACAGCGGCAAAACGCCCAGATTGACGTCCGTCGGCGTCAGGTGCCAGGCCAGTTGCGTCTGCAGGCTGGCGGCAATCAGGCCGCGGTGCGAGAGCAGCGCGCCGCGCGGCCGACCGCCCACGGCGGCGGTGTGGATGATGAGCAAACCGCTGTCGTCGGCCAGACCGGGCAGATCCGCCGCCTGCGTATCGCACTCCCGATACAGCTCACTGACGGGTTGCCATGGCGCTGGCGCGGCGCCCAGCGTGTAGCGCAGCGTGTCGTCCAAACCGCGCTGCGGCAGCAGGGCCTGGAATTCATCGGCCACGATCAGCACCCGCGGTGCCACGTCCTCGATGACATAGGCGACCTCCTCGGCCGACAGCCGCCAGTTGATCGGCACCACGATCGCGCCCAACTGGGCTGCGGCGCCGAACAGATCGACGTATTCCAGGCAGTTGGGGGCCAGTATCGCCAGCCGGTCACCCTGGCCCACGCCTGCGTCCGCCAGACCGGCTGCCAGGCGCGCTGTGCGCCCGGCGTACTGGGCGTGCGTGATCCGCTGATTGCCGAACACCAGAGCGGTGTTCGATCCGTACAACCGCGCGTTGCGGTTGATGAGATCGTGCAGCGTAAAAGATCGCAAACTCATTTCAGGCTCCTGGTTCAGATTTCACCCGACGGGGACTGTGTCGACGGCATCACTTCGTGCAGAAACGCCGCCACGCTGGCGGCGAAGGCGTCGTTGGCATCACCAGCGATCATGTGACCAGCACCCTTCAGATCGATAAAACGCGCCCGCGGCAGGGTTTGCACCAGGGCGCGCGCATCTTCTTCGCTGATGACGTCGCTGCGCTGGCCGCGCAGCAGCAAAGTGGGCGCCTGCAGGCCGCGCAAAGCGCGCTCGTAGCCGTCCGCATCGCGCCGGTGGTTGTGGTTGGCCTCGCTCATCAGTTGCGGGTCCCAATGCCAATTCCAGAGACCTTGCGCATTCATGCGCAGGTTTTTCTTCAGCCCCTCAACCGGTCCTTCCATGGGTCGGCCCCGGTAGGCGGCGATATGCTGGGCGGCCTCTTCAAGTGACGCAAAACCATCGGGCCGAGCCCGCATGAAGCGCACGATGCGCTCGACACCGACTTCTTCCATGCGCGGCGCAATGTCCACCAGCACCAGCGCGTTGATCGGCGGCGCATCGGCGCGGCCCACGGTGGCCATGCTGATGAGGCCACCCAGCGAGGCACCGACCACCGCCAGCGGTGTGCCCAGTTCGCGCCAGATGCAGCACATGGTGTCGGCCAGCGTCTCGATGCGGTAATCGCCATCCTTGGCCCAGGCGCTGTCGCCGTGGCCCGGCAAGTCCAGCGCCACGGTGTACCAACCCGCATCGCCCAGCACCTTTGCCGCCTTGCCCCATGCATGGCGGGTTTGCCCGCCACCGTGCAGCAGCAACACCGTGGGCGCGCCGACTGGGCCATAGACGTCGGCCACCAGAGAGCCACCGGCAAAGCCGGGAAATTCCCGGCGCGTCGTCATGATGACGGCCCCACTTCCTGGGCGAAGTCGGCCCCGCTGTCCGCGGTCTGTCCCCAGTCGGCGAAGGTTTTGTAATGTGCGCGCCAAGAGGCCAGCAGTTCATCGCGCGGCAAGTCGGCGTAAGTGCCGTGGTCGTGCACATACTCCATGTGCCTGCGGCCGCTGACATCGAATTCATGAAAGACCGAATCGGCGCGGCCATCGAATTCCAGTGGATGGATACCGGCCTTCTCGCACAAGGAGCGGTTGAAGGCGGGCGTGGCCTTGAGCCACTGCCCGTCAACCCACAGCTCGGTGTAACCGTGAAAGACGAACAGATCGGTGCCCATCATGTCTTGCAGGCGCTTGCTGCTCAGGTGGTTGCGAACGTCGGCATAGCCCAGCCGTGCCGGCACGCCCAGGACGCGGGCTGCCGCTGCCAGCAGCGCCGCCTTGGGCACGCAAAAGCCACGCCCGGCCTCGATCACGCGACTGCCCTTCAAACCCTCGACCGTGGTGTCAAAGCAGTAGGGGTCGTAGAGAAACTCGTCACGCACGGCGTAATAGAGCTTGACTGCGATCTCGCGCGGCGCCATGGCAGGGTCGGCCACCCGGTGCGCGAACGCGATCACCGCCGAGTGATCGCTGTCCACGTAGCGGCCGGGCGCGAGATAAGCCGACGGATCGTTCGAAGGGGTGATTGGGGTTTGCATAGTCACTTCCATGTCATTGATCCTTGACGCTCAGGCACTTTGGCGGTTCGGCCAGCGCAAAGCCATTGAAGGGTTTGGATCGATCATGAGCCTGCAATTTCCAGGTCGGTCGGGCATTGGGCACGCCACCATCGACCCGAATGCAAGAACCCGTGATGAAAGCCGCCGCCTCGCACAGCAAAAACACAATCGCCGCCGAAATCTCGGCCTCGGTGCCATAACGTTGCAGCGGCACCTTGGTCTTCAGGCTGCGCAGTTCGGCCTGCATCTCGGGGCTGTAGGTATCAAAGCCGCTGCTGGCAATCCAGCCCGGTGCCACGGCGTTGACACGCACGCCGGCGCAGGCCCATTCGCAAGCCGCCGTCTCGGTGAACGACAGCATGCCGGCACGCGCCGCACCGCTGTGCGCCATGGTCGGCATGCCGCCCCAGATGTCGGCGATGATGTTGACAATGGCGCCGCCATGGAACTCCATGGACTGGTTGAAGGCTTCGCGCGCCACCAGGAAGCCGCCGGTGAGGTTGCTGCGCACCACCGCATCCCAGCCCTTCAGGCTGATGTCCTTGACCGGCTGCGGGTACTGGCCACCCGCGTTGTTGACGAGACCATCGATCTTGCCGTGCTGTGCGATCACGTCGGCGATCATGGCCTTGACGCCCGCCTCGTCGCGAATGTCGCAAGCGTGGATACTGGCCCGGCCGCCGGCCTGCGTGATTTCAGCTTGCACAGCTTCCAGCTTCTCGACGCGGCGACCGACAAGCGCGACGCTGGCCCCTAGGTTGGCCAGTTCGTGCGCGGTGCAGCGGCCAATGCCACTGCCACCACCGGTGACGATAACGGTTTGACCAACAAACAGGCCAGGGCGGAACACGGAACGGTAGGTAGATTGAGACATGATGGACATTTCCTTTCTGCACCCTCAGGCTCGCAGCATGAAATTGCCGTGGCCAAGGGCGATGGGCTTATCGGGGCTGGATTGCCATGCCTGGATGCGCAGGTTCGCCACACGCTGGCCCAGCTTGACCATCACGACGTTGGCATAGGTGTCCTGCGGACGGCCCGAGCGCAGGTAATCAATGTTGAAATCGATGGTCTTGGGCAAGTCCCGGCTGTCCATGTGCCACAGCAGGTAGAACAATCCGGCGCATTCCAGAAACCCTCCGGTGGCACCGCCATGCAGAGCCGGCAGCATGGGGTTGCCTATCAGTTTTTCCTGGAAAGGCAAGACGCAGGTGAACTCCTCGCCCTTGACATCAATGCGCAGGTCCAGAAAACGCGCAAAGGGCACCGCCTGGATCACTTCGCTCCAGTCACCCTGGGCGCGCGCATGGTCAATTTGTTCGGTCCATTTCATCGTGGCACATCCTCGTTGCGCAATACCGGTCGCCCGGAAGTAAACATGTAAATGCCGACTGCGGTGGCTATTGGGTCGTCCAACGTGTCGTGGTAAGCGGCGCCACGGACGAACGCCAGTTCTGCAGTCAACTTGTAGCAAACGGCTCCCCCCAGAATCGCCCGCCCGGGCGTCGCGGGCTTGAGGTAGTCGATGCGCAAGTCCAGCGTGGCCATCGGCCGTATCTCCGGCAGCTTGACGAAAATCGCGAATCCGAGCGCGGCGTCGAGCAGCGCAGTGATGACTCCGCCATGCAAAACCCTGGTCTGCGGATCGCCCACCAGTGCTTCCTGGTACTCGACTTTGAGCACGCACCAGTCGGTGTGCACCGCGTGCGGCAGGAAGCCCAGTTCGCGGTTATACGGCGACACATGGGCGAACTTTTGCCATCGCTTGGCGATTTCTTCTTCTTTGATGATGTGTGTTTCTGTCATCTCGACATGTCTCCAGACAAGGTGAGGGTGGGCTCTTCGCTGGCCGCCGTCACCGGATACCAGCGGGTCGCGGCTGGCGTTTCTTCATGGCGCACATGGCCGGCACGCTGCAGCCACAGCAGGTGCGCCAGGGTTTCGCCCATGGCCAGGTAAGCATGCAGCGGGTCGCTCTGCGCGCCATAAACGGCGTAGCCGAGTTCGGTGGCATTCATGCCCCCCTCGCCCAGACGCGCCAAGAACTTGCGCAGTGCCCTCTGGTGGTGCGCCACCAGTCCATGCGCGCGCTCGACCCCGGCGTGGTAGACGCCGTGGTGGGCTGGCAAGACGTACTCGATGTCCAGTCCCGCAATGGTGCGCAGGCTATCCAGGTAACGTGGCAGCGGATCGGTTTCGCCATAGGGCCAGACACCAATGTTGGGTGTGATGCGCTCGAGCAACTGGTCGCCCGTGAGCAGCAATTTCAGCTTGGGCTCGTACAAGCAGATTTGGGCAATGCTGTGTCCACCAAGCACCAGCACGTCGAAAGCATGATCGCCGATGTGCAAGGTCTGGCCGGCTTCGAGCGGCTCGACGCGAGTCGGCACGGCACAGGCCATATTGCTTTGCAACACCCCGCCCACCACCTGATGCGCATCTTCCGGCGCCACCCCATGGCGGCACATGAAGTCGATACAGTAAGCGCGGTCATCGATGCTGACCACGTGCGTCTGCCGCGCCACCGCCACCTCCTCCTCGCGCATCAGGATCGGAGCCCCGGTGCGCTCGTGCAGCCACACCGCCAGCCCGAGGTGGTCGGGGTGGTGGTGCGAGACGATGATGCGCGTCAAGCCAGCCGCCAGCGGGCCTTCCAATGCGCGCAGCCACAAGGCCCGCGCCGCCTCGCAATCGGCACCCGTGTCGAATAGGCACCAACCCTCGCTGTCGCGAATCAGGTAGATGTTGACGTGGTCGATGCCATAGTCCACCGGCAGCGTGAACATCAGGATGCCGGGCAGGACCTCCTTCAGAGGCAGCTCGACCAACCCGTCAATGACTGAAGTAGCTCGAGAGGTGCTCATGTTCACAACCGTTTCGCCACTTCTTCGAGCATGACCTCGGTGGCACCGCCACCGATAGCTTGGACGCGTGCGTCGCGCACCATACGCTCGATCGCGGCCTCGCGCATGTAGCCGAAGCCGCCGTGGAACTGCTGGCAGTCATAGACCACATCGTTGACCAGCTCGCCGCACAGCGCCTTGACCATCGACACCTCCTTGACGCAGTCGCGCCCCTGCGCGTCCAGCCAGGCCGCGTGGTAAACCAACTGGCGGGCCGCCGCCACCTGCGCTGCCCGCATGGCCATGCGCTGGCGAATCGCCTGCTTGTCCCACAGCGTGGCGCCGAAGGCCTTGCGCTCGCGCACATAGGCCAGCGTCAGCTCGATCGCGCGTGCGGCCTCGCCCATCACCTGCGCACCTAGCACCATGCGCTCGTTCTGGAAGTTGCGCATGATCTGGTAGAAGCCCTTGTTCTCTTCGCCCAGCAGGTTGGCGGACGGCACGCGGCAGTCCTCGAACACCAGCTCGGCGGTGTCGCTGCACAGCCAGCCGCTCTTGTTGAGCGCACGCCCGACCCGAAAACCCGGGGTGCCCTTCTCGACGATGAAGATCGAGATACCGCGCGAACCCTTGGCGCTCGGATCGGTCTTGGCGGCGACAAAGTACACGTCGCCATGCACGCCGTTGGTGATGAACATCTTGCTTCCGTTGATGACCCAGTGCTCACCGTCGCGCACCGCGCGTGTGCGGATGCCGGCCACGTCGGAGCCGGCATCGGGCTCGGTGACCGCCACAGCGCAGATCTTCTCGCCACCGATGATGGGCGGCAGGTAGCGTGCGAGCTGCTCTGGCGTGCCAAAGTTGGCCAGGTGCGGCGAGGCCATGTCGGTGTGCACCATCACCGTCACGGCGAAGCCGCCGTAAGTGGAACGGCCGAGTTCTTCGGCCAGGATGGCGCTGTACACGGTGTCGAGTTTCGAGCCGCCGTACTTTTCGTCGTAGCGTATGCCCAGATAGCCCAGTTCGCCCATCTTGCGCAGCAGCGCGCGCGGCACCATGCCCTGATCTTCCCAGAGCGCGGCGTGCGGCACTACTTCCTGCTCGACAAAGCGGCGCAGGTTGTCCCGGAACTGCCGGTGTTGCTCGTCAAAATAAATCGGCTCGTTCATTGCTTTTCCTCGGATTCGATTGTTTCCATGATCGCCAGCACATCACCACCGCGCACCGCGTCGCCGACGCGGCAACGCAGCTCGGCCACACGTCCCGGCGCTACCGCGCTCAGCGTATGCACCATCTTCATAGCTTCCATCTGCACCAGCGTGTCGCCCGCGTTCACACTCATGCCTACACTGACCTGCACCTGCGTCACCAGACCGGGCATGGGGGCGAGCAGGAGATTGCCGCCCAGCTCATCGGCACCCGCCGCGCCCTTGAGTGCGCGCTGCCAGCGATCGAGCCGGCGCCAGGCCCACGTGCCGCTCAGGCCAGAGAGCCACACGCGTTCGCCTTGCTTGGCGTGCTGCTCCACCGCCACCGTGAAGCGAACCGTCAGGCCGTCGCACTGCAACGCCAGGGTGTCGCCGACCAATACCGCCGCCAG
Source organism: Burkholderiales bacterium (assembly GCA_003241965.1). GTDB lineage: Bacteria > Pseudomonadota > Gammaproteobacteria > Burkholderiales > Burkholderiaceae_C > Hydrogenophaga. The sequence continues at coordinate 65,054 of QBMB01000001.1, forward strand.
GGTCAACTCCCGATCGCCGACGCACACACGCCAGCTGTCACCCTGCGGCGAGACGCTGACTTCATGCACGCAGCGCTGCTCGTCTTCGAGCAGCACCTGTGTGCTGCCAGTGCCACTCCCAGCGCCGGCCGCGCGCCAGGCCCCGAGCGACTGCCAGGCCGAGCGCCCGGCCGTCGCCTGTTTGATCAGCACGCCGTGCACGGCGGCAGCCGCGATGGCCAGCCCATCGTCCGTGCGCGGCTGCCAGCCTGTGGGAAAGGCGCGTTCGATGTAATGTGTGGTGAGTACTTGCGCGAAGTGGTCATGGCGCAGCAGATCGGCCAGAAAACCGAGGTTGCTGTGCACGCCGAGCAGCACCGTGTCGTCCAATGCCGTGGCGAGCCGCCGTGCGGCGGTCGGCCGGTCGTCGGCATGGGCAATTACCTTGGCCAGCATGGAGTCGTAATAAGGCGTAACGTGACTGCCGTTGCGCATGCCGCTGTCGACCCGAACGCCCTCGCCGCGCGGCTCGCGGTAGTCGATCAGGGCGCCGATCTCGGGCGCGAAACCCGCCGCCGGATTCTCCGCGCAGACACGCGCCTCGATCGCGCAGCCGCGCTGCGTCAGGTCCGGCTGGGCGAAGCCGAGCGGCTCACCAGTGGCCACCCGCAGCTGCCATTCGACCAAATCGATACCGACCGTCAACTCGGTCACCGGGTGCTCGACCTGCAGCCGGGTGTTCATTTCCAGGAAGAAGGTGTCGCCGCTGCGGCTGTCGTGGATGAACTCGATGGTGCCGGTGCTGTCGTAGCCGATGGCGTGCCCGATCGTCAGCGCGTGCGAAAACAGGGCCTCGCGCACGGCGGGAGGCAGGTGTGGCGCGGGCGCTTCCTCAATCACTTTCTGGTGGTTGCGCTGGATCGAACATTCGCGCTCGAACAAATGGACCAGATGCCCGTGCTTGTCGCCCAGCAACTGCACTTCGAGGTGGCGTGGCTCGTCGAGGTAGCGTTCCAGCAGCACGCGGTCGTCGCCGAACGAAGCCTTCGCTTCGCGTCGCACGGTATCCAGCGCGGCCGAGAAGTCAGCCGCGCTGCGCACCACCCGCATGCCCTTGCCGCCGCCGCCGGCCGAGGCCTTGATCAGCACCGGGTAGCCGATGCCCCCGGCCGCCGCCTGCAAGACCGCAGAGTCCTGGTCGTCGGCGTGGTAGCCCGGCACCACCGGCACGCCGGCTCCGAGCGCGATGCGCTTGGATTCGATCTTCGAGCCCATGCGCCGAATCGCTTCGCGCGAGGGGCCCACAAAAATGAGCCCGACGGCTTCGCAGGCGTCAATCAGGGCCAGGCTTTCCGACAAAAAGCCGTAGCCCGGATGGATGGCCTGCGCACCGGCGGCACGCGCCGCGGCCACGATGGCAGCGGCATCAAGGTAGCTGCGCGCGGCCTCCGGCGCTCCGATGCGCACGGCCGTATCGCACAGGGCCACGTGCAGCGCCTCGCGGTCGGCGTCGGAATAGACCGCCACCGTGCGCAAGCCCATGCGGCGCGCGGTGCGGGCGATGCGGCAGGCGATCTCCCCGCGATTGGCAATCAGGAGGGTGTTAAACATCAGTCGCACGCCTTCATGCCAACACTCAGACCTGCCGCCACACCGGCAGCCGCTTGCCAAAAAAGGCTGCAATGCCGTCGCGCCCTTCTTCGGTTTCCCAGGCGTCGGCCAGCTTGTCAGCGGTGTAGATCATGTTGGTGGGCAGATCGTGCGCCTGCACATAGGCCACCAGCTTCTTGGTGGCCGCCACCGCGCCGGGCGCGCACTGCAGCAGGTCGGCGAGTTCGCGTTCAATGGCCGCGTCGAGCTGATCGGCCGCCACCACTTCTGAGAGCAGGCCCAGGCGCTGCGCCTCTGCCGCGCTCATGCGGCGCGCCGTCAGAAAGGTGCGCCGGGCGTTGGCTTCACCCATGCGCGCCACAACGTAGGGCGCGATGTTGGCCGGCAGCAGGCCCAGGCGCACCTCGGTCAGCGAGTAGATGCCGGTATCGACCGCGATCGTGATGTCACAGACAGAGATCATGCCGACGCCGCCGCCATACGCGGGGCCATTGATGCGGCCAATGACGGGCATAGGCAGCTCGTTCAGGGCGCGCAGCATGAGCGCCAGATCGCCGCTTTCGCCCACGCGCTCGGTCCGGCTCTTTTTCATGTTGTCCTGCATCCAGCCCAGGTCACCACCGGCGCAAAAGGTCTTGCCGGTGCCGGTGAGCACCACCGCGCGCACGCCCGGCGCTACGGCCAGCCAATCGACGGCACGGCGCAACTCGCTGATCAGGGTGGCGTTGAGCGCGTTATGAGTGTCGGGGCGGTTGAGCGTGAGGCGGGCCACGCCGCGCGCGTCGACGACCAGTTGCAGGGTCTCGTAGGTGGGGGTGTTCATAGAGGTTCTCTTACATGCGGTAAACAGGGGTTGCCGTACTCGGCAACGCACGGCGCGCCGCCAGCGCCAGCGCCAGGCCCAGCACGTCGCGCGAGGCCGAGGGTTCGATCAGACCGTCGTCCCACAGCCGGGAGGTGGCGTAATAGGGATCGCTCTGGCGCGCGTACTGCTCGCGTACCTTGCGTTCGATATCCAGCAGCCGCGCCTCATCAGCCGGGCCGCGCAGGTTAGAGCGCGCCAGCTCGACCATCACGTTGCTGGCAATGTCGGCGCTCATCGTGGCAACTCTGGCACTGGGCCAGGCGAACAGGAATTCGGGCTCAAAGCCGCGGCCGCACATGCCGTAGTTGCCGGCGCCATAAGAGCCGCCAACCACCAACGTGAGCTTGGGCACGCGCGCGCAAGCCATGGCATACACCATCTTGGCGCTGTGCTTGGCAATACCGCCACGCTCGGCCTCGGTGCCAACCATGAAGCCGGGGATGTTCTGCAAAAACAGCAGCGGTACTCCGCGCTGGTTGGCCAGTTCGATGAAATGCGCGCCCTTCAGGGCCGACTCGGACAGCAGCGCGCCGTTGTTGGCGAGGATGGCGACCGGCTGGCCGTGGATCGCGCCAAAGCCGGTCACCAGCGTATCTCCCCACAACGGTTTGAACTCGTGGAAAGCGCTGCCGTCGAGCAGCCGCGCAATGATTTCGCGCGCGTCGTAGGGCTGTTTGGGGTCGACCGGTACGAGGCCATCGAGCTCAACCGGGTCGTAACGTGGTGCGCTGGGCGGCAGCGGCGGCACCATGGGCGGCTCGGGCGGCAGGCTGGCGACGATCTGACGCAGCATGGCCAGCGCCTGATGCTCGTCCTCGGCCAGGTGGTCGCTGACACCGGAGACACGGCTGTGCATCTCCGCGCCGCCCAGGGTTTCGCCGTCTACCACTTCGTTGATCGCGATCTTGACGATGGACGGGCCACCCAGATGAATGCGTGCGTTACCGCGCACCATCACCACTTCGTCCGACAGCGCGGGAATGTAGGCGCCGCCCGCGGTGCAACCGCCGAACACGGCCGAGAGCTGCGGCAGGCCAGCCTGCGACATGCGGCACTGGCGGTGGAAGCTGTTGCCGAAGTGGTCCTTGTCGGGAAACACGCGGTCCTGCTCCGGCAAAAAGGCGCCGCCGCAATCCACCAGGTACAGGCAAGGCAGGCGCAGGCGCTGGGCAATCTCCTGCGCCCGTATGTGTTTTTTAACGGTTTCATGGAAGAACGAGCCGCCCTTGACGGTGGCATCGTTGGCAATGAACATGCAGGGCCGCCCGGCCACCATCCCGACGCCGGTGACGATGCCCGCACCCGGCACCTCGTTGCCATACTGATCCCAGGCCGCCAGCGGCGAGAGTTCCAGGAAGGCGCTACCGTCATCGACGATGAAGTCGATGCGCTCGCGCACCAGCAGCTTGCCGCGCTCGCGGTGGCGCTGGATGTGCGCGTCGCGCCCGCCGGTGGCCACCTCGGCCAGGCGTGCGCGCAGAAGAGCGATCTGGCCCGCGTGGTGTGCAAGGTTGTCGCGGAAGCTCGGACCTTGCACATCGACCAGCGTTTGAATCACGGACATCCTGTTTCGTCCTTTGAAGCGCGGTCAGACCGCGGCGTAGCCACCATCGACCACCAACTCGGCACCCATGACGGTGGACGACTCATCGGAGGCCCCGGAACAGCACCACCGCCGACACTTCCTGATGCTGCACCGCCCGCCCAATTGGAGTGGTGCCGAGCAGCGATTTGTGATCGGCCGGATCGCTCAACAAGTCCTTGGTCATCGGCGTCTCGATGGCGCCAAGGTGAACCGAATTGACACGAATATTGAAAGGGGCGAGATAGGGCGCGCTGGCCATACTGAACAGCCGTACCTCGCCCTTGGAAGCCCCATAGGCACAGGGTGCGCCTAACGGCCGTAGATAGACAGGATGTTGATGATCGAGCCACCACCTGCCTACTTCATCGTCGGCACCCCCGTCCGCGTGCCGAAAAAGGGGTAGCGCACGTTGACGTTGAACATGCGGTCCCACTCCGCCGCGCTGGCGAACGCCCGCCGCGACGGTTTCGCCAATCCCGGCGTTCATGTCCGCGACAGGCAGCTCGCAGTGGACCTGGCCCATGCCCATCGCACTGCCCGTCACAAGAATGACCTTGTCCTGTACTCGACCAATGACCTTCTCCTTGTCATGTGATTCAGCGCACCGCCCCACAAATCTCTTGCATTCGCTGGCCGGCGCGAAATCCCTTGAGCGAGCCGCTGTGCATCACATGGCCCGACAGGGTGCGGCCGATGACGCGTTCGGCCAGAAGGGACGCCTCGATCAGCGCCTCTAAATCGATGCCGGTCTCGATGCCCAGTTCCTGGCACATGAACACCATGTCTTCGGTGCAGATATTGCCGGCCGCGCCACCGTGCGTGTGACCCGCGAACGGACAGCCGCCCAGACCGGCGACCGAACTGTCGAACAGCCGCACGCCCATTTGCAAGGCGGCATAAACGTTGGCACCGCCGACGCCGCGCGTGTCGTGCAGGTGCAGGCCGATCTGAGCCTCCGGCAGGATCGCGCGCACCGCGCCGACGCGGCGCTTGATCTCCTCGGGATTTGCCCAGCCCATGGTGTCGGCCAAGTAGACCGCCGGCAGCGGCACACGCCGGTCGGCGCAGGCATCGACCAGCCAGCGGACCTGATCGGTGAGGACCGACAGCGGCACGGCGCCACCGAGATTGCAGCCAAAGGCCGTGATCACGTAGGCCTTTTCCACCGGAATGCCCAGGGCGATGTAGCGGTCCAGCCAGCCGAGCTGGCGTTCACGCATCTCGGCCACGCTGCAATTGTTGTTGCGCTGCGAAAACGGCTCGGTTGTGTAGAACATCAGCTTGCCGTCCAGATCCACCTGTTCACAGGCGCGCGCCCGCTCGAAGCCGTTGTCGTTGAGCCAAAGCGCCGTGTAGCGGGTACCAGGGCGCTTGATGATGGCGGCGAACAATTCGGACGTGTCGGCCATCTGCGGCACCGCGCGCGCACTGACAAAGGACGCAACCTGGATCTGCCTCAGACCCGAGAGGCTCAAGGCATCAATCAGCGCGGCGCGGTCCGCCAGCGGATAGGTTTTTGGCTCCATCTGGAAGCCCTCGCGCGGTCCCTCCTCATGGAACTCGACGGAGGTAGGCAAGTTGCTCATCGCTTGTACCTCCTTCGATCAAGCCGGGCTGACTTCGGCCAGCACTTGGTGGCGCTCAACCATGTCGCCGACCCGGCAGCGCAGGCTGCTCAGGCTGCCTTCGAATGGCGCCATGACGTGCAGCTCCATCTTCATCGATTCGAGCACGATCACGGTCTGGCCGATGGAAACCTTCTCACCGACCGCCGACTTGACCGCCACCACCTTGCCCATCATTGGCGCGCCCAATTGACCGCTGGCGGCAGCGTCACCGGCGCCCCCCCCCAGATAGGGTCGTGCCGTGAACAAGCTGCTGCCCAACGCGCTGGCGAGCTCGGCCTGCCACGCGTCGCCCCGGATCGTCAGTTCCAGCGCCCGCCCACCACATTGCAGCAGGAAGCGTCCGCCCGCGAGCGGCTGCAGCGTAGCGCGCACCTTTTGCTCGCCAATGACCAGCGCACTGCTGCCCTGGTCATCGCGCATCGAAAACCGCACGGGCCATTCCGCCGCGCCCGCCTTCAACACAAGGACCGGCTGGGGTGCGGCCTGAATCGGCCCACTGCTCAGGCGCCAGCCCGTGAAACCGTCCCAGAGGGTCCAGCAGCCCAGCGCGGACGACTCGGCACGCCGTTGCGCCAGCCAGTGCAGCGCGGCAGCAGCCAGATGCTCAAGAGGCGGCGCGGCGGGAGCCACCACGCCGCGCTGCGCGTGGCGCTCGTCGATCAGGCGGGTGTGAAATGTGGCATCGCGGGTCTCCGGCCATTCCAGCAGTTCATGCAGAAATTCCAGGTTGGTGACCAGGCCGATCACCGTGCTTTCGCGCAATCCGGCCACCAGCGCCCGGCGCGCCGACTCGCGGTCGGGCCCGTGCGCGATGAGCTTGGCGATCATCGAGTCGTAGTGCGGCGAGATTTCGTCGCCACTGTCTACCCCGGACTCGACGCGCACGCCCGCGCGCGAAAAATCGACCACCTGCAACCGCCCGGTAGCCGGCAAAAATCCCGCAGCGGCGTCTTCAGCGCACAGCCTGGCCTCGAAGGCGTGACCGGTGCACCGCACGTCGGCTTGCGCCAGCGGCAGGCTGTCCGTGTCGGCAATGCGCAGTTGCAGTTCGACCAGATCGAGGCCGGTGACTTCTTCGGTCACCGGGTGTTCGACCTGCAAGCGAGGATTGACCTCCAGGAAATAATATTCTTCACCCGTGACGACAAACTCAACCGTGCCCAGGCCGCGGTAATTCACGCCAGAGGCCAGCTTGACCGCATCGGCCAGGATAGCTTCACGCAGACGCGGGCTCAGACCGCTTGACGGCGCTTCTTCGATCACTTTTTGATGGCGTCGCTGCAAGGTGCACTCGCGCTCGAACAGGTGAATGGCGTGGCCCTGGCCGTCACCGGCCACCTGCACCTCCAGGTGGCGCACATGCGGCAGGTAGCGCTCGACGATCAGTTCGCCGTTGCCGAAGGCTTTTTCGGCCTCACGCATGGCACTCTCGATGCGCGACTCCAGCCCCTCCAGCGTCTCGACCACCGCCATGCCACGGCCACCGCCACCAGCCACGGCCTTGAGCAGCACGGGCAGCTTCATACCGCGCACCAGATTCAACACCTCGGCTGGGTCGGTCATGCCGCTTTCGCTGCCGGGAATGACCGGCACGCCGAGACGGGCTGCCTCGCGCTTGGCACTGGCTTTGCCGCCGACGCGCTCGATGGTGTCGGCCCGGGGTCCAATGAAGGTCAAGCCAGCCGCATCCAGTGCGCGCACAAAGGCCGGATTTTCCGAGACAAAACCGTAGCCCGGATGAACGGCGTCCGCGCCCACACGCCGGGCCGCCGCGATGATGGCATCGATGTTCAGATAACTCTCGCTGGGCGCTGCACCCCCGAGTTCGACCGATTCACCGATCTCACGCACATGGCGGGCAAACCGGTCGGCACTGGAGTGCACGGTGGCCACTTCCAGGCCGAGCTTGCGGCAGGTGCGGGCAATGCGGCAGGCGATCTCGCCGCGGTTGGCAATGAGGACTTTCTTAAGCATGCCCAACTCCTGCGGCGAAGTGGGTCATCAAGACGGTGTGGATGCGTTGCATGGCTGGCGTCCTGGTTAAAAACGGAAGACACCGAACGGCGTCGGTTTGGCGGCAGTCCGGGATGCGAGGTCGAGCAGCAGTCCCATGGCGTCGCGTGTTTCCACCGGATCGATGATGCCGTCCACCCACAAATTCGAGGAGAAGTTCGCAGCAGGCTGGAAGTCTTCGTAAATCTTGCGTACCGGCGCCTTGAACGCCTCTTCTTCCTCGGGCGTCCACTCTTTTCCCTCGGTCTTGTTGATCTGTCTGCGCACCAGTGCCATCACCGTGGCGGCCTGATCCGGACCCATGATGGCCGCGCGGCCGGTCGGCCAAGCAAACATCGCGGTCGGGTTGAACGGGCGGCCACACATCGCCAGGTAACCTGCACCGTAAGAGGCGCCCATGATGATGGTGTACTTGGGCACGTTGGCCGAGGCCATCGCCGTGATCATCTTGGCCCCGGCTTTGGCAATGCCAGCCTGCTCGGCGGCGCGCCCGACCATGAAGCCGGTCACGTCGGCCATGAACAGCAGCGGGATGTCTCGCTGGCAGCACAGATCGATGAAGTGCGCCGCCTTCATCGCGCTTTCCGGGAACAGCACGCCCTGGTTGGCCAGGATGCCAACCTCGTGGCCATGAATGCGAGCAAAGCCGGTCAGCAGGGTGTCGCCGTACATCGGCTTGAATTCCTGGAACCGGCTGTCATCGACGAAACGCGCCAGAATCTCGCGCGTGTCGGTCGGGATTTTGGTGTCGCGGCTGATGATGCCGTAAATCTCGCGCGGATCGAAGCGCGGAGGCACCGACGGCTGACGCGTCCAGCGTGGCTTGGGCTGCTCACCCAGGTCCCGTACGATTTCACGCGTGATGGCCAGCGCGTGGCGGTCATCTTCGGCAATATGATCAGTGACACCGCTGACGCTGCAGTGCATCTTGGCGCCGCCCAGCGACTCTGCATCCACCGTCTCGCCGGTGGCGGCAAAGGTCAACTCGGGGCCACCGAGGTACATATAGCCTTGTTCCTTGACAATCACCGCCTCGTCGCACAGCGCCGGGATGTAGGCGCCACCCGCCGTGCAAGGCCCCATCACCACGGCAATCTGCTGGATACCCTCGGCCGACATGCGTACCTGGTTGTTGAAAATGCTGCCGAACTGCCCCACATCGGGAAAGATGTTGGCCATCTCAGGCAGGAAGGCGCCACCGCTGTCCACCAGCGTGATGCAGGGCAAGCGGTGTGCCCAGGCAATTTGCTGCGCCCGCACATGCTTCTTGCAGGTCATGCCGTAGTAGGTGCCACCCTTCACGGTGGCGTCGTTGGCAATGATCATGCACGGACGGCCCTGCACCAGACCGATGCCGGTGATGATGCTGGCACCCGGCGGCACGCCGTCGTACATGCCCTCGCCGGCAAGCATGCCGACCTCTAGGAAAGGCGAACCTGGATCGAGCAGCACTTCGACGCGATGGCGCGGCAGGATCTTGTTGCGCGCCAGGTGTTTTTCCCGCGCTTTCGGGGGGCCTCCGGCCAGCGCCAGTTGGCGACGGCTTTGCAGGTCCGCAATCACGGCCTGGTAGGCTTTTTGGTTGAGCCGAAATTCGTCGTCGGAAGTCGATATGCGGGAGGAAAGGATGGTCATATGTGATTGCGCCTATTCGCGAGACAAAGCATTCAGCCGCTCAGGCCTTGAACACCGGTGTACGGCGTGCCTCGAAGGCCGCCAGACCTTCGCTGACGTCGTCATCGAGCAGAGCCGCGCTGGCCAGGTCTTCCTCAAGCTGGAGACCGACCTCCGACGAACCCTCCATGCCTTGCCGTGCCAAACGTTTCATGGTGGCCATGCCGATGCGGCTGCGCGTGGCGATCTTGCTGCAATACGCCAGCGCCGCTTCACCCAACTGCTCAGGCTCGACCACATAGTTCACCAGCCCCCACTGCTCGGCGGTGGCGGCATCGATCCAGCGCGCCGAAAAGAACAGGTCCAGGCCACGGCGCAGACCCGCAATGCGTGGCATGCGCTGGCTGCCGCCCCACCCGGGAATCAGGCCGAACTGGGCATGCTGGTCGCCAAAGCGCGCGTCCTTGGCCGCAAAGATGATGTCGCAGGCCAGCATCAGTTCGCTGCCACCGGCCAGGGTCAGACCCTGGCAGGCCGCCACCACCGGCAAATCGCTGCGTTCCAGGCGCTTGAGCACGCTGTGACCATAGCTGATGAAGTGCTTGAGCCTGGCTGGATCGCCACGCAGCGACTTCACCTCATCCAGATCGGCGCCGGTGCAGAAGTGCTTGCCTTGCGCCCGGATCAGAATGGCGCGCACACCGGAGTCGGATTTCTCGAATCCGTCGATGGCGGCCTCGATGGCCGCATGAACGGACATCGACAGGCAATTGAATTTTTCGGGGCGGGCTAACTCGATAATTCCAACGGCGCCGGCACGGCTGATCTCCACTGGGGATGTCTGAATCATTTCTTGCTCTCCTTGGCGTACTGCACGGCGGCGCGTCCCACGCGCTCGCGGGCAACGATCAGCTTCATGATTTGCGCCGTTCCGTCGCCGATTTCCAGGCCCATCACGTCGCGCAGGCGCTGCTGGTGAGGCAGGTCCATCGACCAGCCATAGTGCCCAAAGGTCAGCAGGCACTGGTGAATCGCGTCAAAAGCGGTCTTGGGGCCCATCCACTTGACCATGGCCGCTTCCGCGGTGTGCGGCTGACCGGCATCGCGCAGGGCCAGGCCGTGGTAGCAGAGCTGGCGGCAAGCGGCGATCAGGGTCTCGAACTCGACAAGGGGAAAGCTCACGCCCTGGTACTGCGCCAGCGGCGCGCCAAAGGTCTGGCGTTCCTTCACGTATTCCCAGGCTTCGTCGATCGAGGCCTGCGCGGCGGCCACGCACTGCAGCGCGATCAGGATGCGGCTGAAGTCAAAGCCCTGCATCACCTGCGTGAAGCCTTTGCCCTCCTCGCCCAGCCGGTTCTCGACCGGCACCCGCACATCGTCGAAAAACACCGAACCACGGCCGATGATCTTGCTACCAACATCGTTGAAGCGCGTGCGTTGCACGCCGGGCTGATTCAGATCGACCAGGAAGGCGCTGATGCCTCGTGCGACATCCTCGGGCTTTCCGGTGCGTGCGAACAACACCATGGCATCGGCCTGGTCGGCAAAAGTGATGGAGGTTTTCTCGCCGGAAAGCACGTACTCGTCGCCCACGCGACGCGCCTTGAGTTGCAGATTGGCGGCATCCGAGCCGCCCCGTGGTTCGGTCAGACCCAGCGCGACGATGGCCTCGCCCGCCACGATCCGGCTGTTCCAGGTGCGCGCCAGCTCGGGGGACGCATTGGCATGGATGATGGCGCCCATCAGCGAACTGAGCAGCTGCATGTAGCTGACGTTGAAGTCACCATAGGCAATTTCCTCGGTGATCATGCCGGCCGTGACGCCACTGAGGCCCAAGCCGCCATATTCCTCGGGCAGATCAACACCGATCAGACCGAGCGAACCCATTTCCTTGAACAAGGCCCGGTCGATGCCAGGTTGCGATTCGCGCTTCTGGTAATCGGGCCTGAGCTTCTCTCGTGCAAAGCGGCGCGCCACGTCACGCAGCGCAATCTGGTCATCGTCGAACATCATGGGTAAATCTCCTGACTGACTGTTGTCGAAATCGCCGCCTGCATCACACCGTCAATCCGGACGAAGAATTTGAGGTGCTCGCCAATTGCATGGCTGGTCGTTGTCGCATGATATCATCGAACAGGTGTTAGTTAGATTTTTAAAGAGGCGTTCCCCATGTCCACCGAAGCCACTGTTTTCTTTCCGACGCTACTCTCCGTCCTGAAGGTAGGCGCGCACACCCTTCGCAACCGAACGCTGATGGGATCGATGCACACACGTCTGGAGTCGCTGGACCGGTCGATCGACCGGCTGTCCCTGTTCTATGCCGAGCGCGCACGCGGCGGCGCGGGCCTGATTGTCACGGGCGGCTATGCCCCCTGCCAGGATGGCCTGCTGGATGAAACGGGTCCCCTGCTTATCACGACGGCACAAGCCGATGTGCTCAGACCGATCCCTCAGGCGGTGCACGCCGAGGGCGGCAAGATCATTCTGCAAATCCTGCACACAGGGCGCTACGCAAAAGTCGCCAGGCCAGTGGGCGCTTCTGACATCCCCTCCCCGATCAACTCCCGCGCGCCTCGCGCCTTGAGCACGGCCGAAGTCTGGCAAACGGTGGAAGACTATGTACGCTGTGCCGAACTGGCGCAACGCGCCGGCTTCGACGGCGTCGAGATCATGGGCTCGGAGGGCTACCTGCTCAACCAGTTCACCGTCACGCGCACGAACAACCGCAGCGACGAATTTGGCGGCAGCATGGAAAATCGTCATCGCCTGCCGGTGGAGATCGTGCGGCGCACGCGCGAACGCCTGGGGTCGCAGTTTCTGCTCATGTATCGGGTTTCGGCGCTCGATCTGGTCGAGGGCGGTGCCCCGGCTGACGACATCATCCAGCTCGCCCAGGCGGTGCAGGCCGCAGGCGCTGACATCCTCAATACAGGCATCGGCTGGCACGAAGCGCGCATCCCGACCATTGCCTACGTGGTGCCGCGCGCGGCGTGGCGCTTTGCGGCGGCCCGCATCAAACAAGCAGTGACGATTCCTGTCATCGTCTCCAACCGGATCAACACGCCCGATCTGGCCGAAGAAATCCTGGCCAGCGGTGACGCCGATATGGTGTCGATGGCGCGCCCCTTCCTGGCCGATGCCGACTTCGTACGCAAGGCGGCGCAGGGCCGCGCCGATGAGATCAACACCTGCATCGCCTGCAACCAAGCCTGTCTCGACTACATCTTCGCCGACCGCCCCGCCACCTGTCTGGTCAATCCACGCGCCGGGCGCGAGCTGGAGTTCTCGCTGATGCCGTCACGGGCCATGCAGCGCAAGGTGGCGGTGATCGGTGCCGGCGCGGCCGGACTGGCCTGCGCGCTGACTGCGGCGGAACGCGGTCATGCGGTCACCCTGTTCGAGGCTGGACCCGAGATTGGCGGCCAGTTAAACCTGGCCCGGGCCGTGCCGGGCAAGCAGGAGTTCAACGAACTGTTGCGCTATTTCAGGCAAGGCGTGGCTCGGCATGGCGTGACGCTCAGGCTCAACAGCCGGGCGGATGCCCCATCTCTAGCTGCCGGTCACTACGACCGCATCGTGATAGCCACCGGCGTGCGCCCGCGCCTGCCGCAGCTCCTGGGCATGGCTCACCCGAAAGTGATGAGCTATGCCGATCTGCTGTCGGGTCGGGTGCAGGCAGGCCGCCGGGTCGCGGTGATCGGCGCCGGTGGCATCGGTTTCGATGTAGCCACCTTCCTGCTGCATGACGAGCATGAGGGTAATGCTGCCAACGCGCCTCAGGCGCTTGAGCAGTTTTACGCTGAATGGGGCGTCGATACCTCGCCCGCAGCTGCGGGTGGCCTCAAACCGGCACAGCCAATCAGCGCGCCACGCGAAGTCACCCTGTTGCAGAGAAAACCTGAAAAGCCTGGACGCAGTCTGGGTATGTCCACTGGCTGGGCACTCAAGGCCGAGCTGGCGCGGCGCGGCCTGCGCACGCTGCCAGGATGCGTCTATGAACACATCGATGACGCCGGGCTGCACCTGCGCGTCAACGGTGTACCGCAGACGCTGAACGTGGACACCATCGTGATTTGCGCCGGCCAGGACAGCGAGAACGCGCTGGTCGCCGAATTGCGCGCGCTCGGCCTGGCGCCCGATGTCATCGGCGGCGCCGAGCTGGCCGCCGAACTCGACGCCTTGCGCGCCATTGACCAAGGCACACGCCTCGGTCTGGCGATTTGAGTCCACTGGAACACCACCATGGATTTCGCCCACAACCAGGAACATGAAGCGATACGCGAAGCAATCGGCAAAATCTGCGCTCGCTTTGACGACAGCTACTGGCTCGAACGGGACCGGCTGGGCGGCTTTCCGCATGAGCTGCACCGCGCTCTAGCCGACGGCGGCTGGCTCGGCGTTTGTCTGCCACAGGAATATGGCGGCGTCGGACTGGGCATCAGTGAAGCGACCGTGATGATGCAGACCATCTCACAGTCGGGTGCGGGGCTGTCTGGCGCATCGGCGGTGCACATGAACATTTTCGGCTTGCAGCCCGTGGCGGTGTTTGGCAACGAGGAGCAGAAACGCCGCATGCTGCCTCCGCTGATCCAGGGCAAGGAGAAGGCCTGCTTCGCCGTCACCGAGCCCAACACCGGCCTGAACACCACCCGTCTGAAAACCCGCGCCGAACGGGCAGGCGACCACTATGTGCTGTCTGGCCAGAAGGTCTGGATATCGACCGCCCAGGTGGCAGAGAAGATGCTCATTCTGGCGCGCACCACTCCGATCGAGGACTGCAAGAAACCGACCTTCGGCCTGAGCCTGTTCTACACCGACCTCGACCGCAGTTTTGTCGAGGTGCGCGAAATCGAAAAGATGGGACGCAAATCGGTCGACTCGAACGAACTCTTCATCGACGGCTTGCGCGTGCCGGTAGGAGACCGCATCGGCGAAGAAGGCCGCGGCTTTGAGTACATCCTGCATGGCATGAACCCGGAGCGGGTGCTGATCGCGGGCGAGGCCGTCGGCCTGGGTCGGGCGGCGCTGCAGGTAGCCGTCAAGTACGCCCGCGAGCGCGTGGTCTTTGACCGGCCCATCGGGCAGAACCAGTCTATCCAGCATCCGCTGGCGCAATCATGGATGGAGCTTGAGGCCGCTGAAATGATGGCGATGCGCGCGGCCTGGAAATACGACAACAGCCTGCCCTGCGGCGCCGACGCAAATGCTGCCAAGTACATGGCGGCCGAGGCTGGTTTCAACGCCTGCCAGCGCGCCATGGCCACGCTGGGCGGCTATGGCTATGCCAAGGAATACCACGTCGAGCGTTATCTGCGCGAAATGATGATTCCGCGCATCGCGCCGATCAGCCCGCAACTCATCCTGTGCTTCATCGCTGAGAAGGTGCTGGGCCTGCCTAAATCCTATTGACATTCACGAGCTCGCGACCGATTTTCTTCCCGCTGAGGCCAGCAATACCCAATTTTTACCCAGGCCAGCACCCACCCCATCATGACTACCACCCACGACAGCGAACGCGCTGAACAACTGACCATGCTGCGCGAAAGCGCGCTAAGTTTCGTCACCAAAGAATCACCACTCAACCGTGCCCGCGCCCTGCGCCAACAGGTGCCGGGCTACGACCGCCGCTTCTGGAGCGCCCTGGCCGAGCAGGGCTGGACCGGGCTGCTGGTGCCCGAACAATTGGGCGGCTACGCCCAGGGTTTCGCTGAGATGGCCGAGGTGGCGGCCGCCCTGGCTTCTCAGGTCGCGCCCGAACCGGTGGTGCCGGTGCTGGTGTTTGCCGGCCGGCTGCTGTCCCATGTGGGTGCCACCGAGCTATCGATGCGTCTCTTGACCGAACTCGCCGAGGGTCGCACGCTACCCGCCGTGGCCTGGCAGGAAGATGTAACCGGCGCGAAAGACCAGCCCGGTCTGGCCGCGACCCGGCTGGAGCGCCAGGGCGACTCCCTGCTGATACATGGCTACAAGCGCCATGTGCGCCCCGGTGCCGGGGCCGACGGCTACATCGTCAGCGCCACCAACCCACAAGGTCTGGTCCTGGTGTGGGTGCCGGCAGATGCATCCGGCCTTACCCTGTCGAGCCAGCCGCTGGCCGACGGCAGCTATGCAGCACAGCTCAACTTGAACAGCGTTCGCCTGCCCGCCAGCCACCTGCTGGCCGAAGGGGCCGCCGCCGCGGCCGCGCTGACCCGCGCCTACGACGAAACCCTGGTACTGGCCAGCGTTGAACTGCTGGCCCTTGTGCGCAGCATGCTGACCATGACACAAGACTACCTGCGAACGCGGATCCAGTTCGGCAAGCCGATAGGCAGCTTCCAGTCACTGCAGCACCGCACTGTGGACCTGTTGATTCAGCAGGAACTGACTGCCAGCGTGGTGACGCAGGCTCTGGCCCTGCTAGATGACCCGGCCGCCGACGCCAGCGCGCGCTCTGCCCTGGCAAGCCGCGTCAAGTCGCGCGCGTCGGATGCGGGGCTGCAGGTGGCGCGGGAGGCGGTGCAACTGCACGGCGCCATCGGCGTCACCGACGAATACGACCTGGGCCTGTATCTGCAGCGTGCTCTGGTGTTGGCCGCCTGGCTGGGCAATGGCAACCAGCAGCGCCGCCGCTACGCCAACCTCACCCAAAACGCCACCGCGCAGGAGCACGCATGAACACCACCGCCTCCACTTCCACTGACTGGAATGCGTTCGACAACGCCAGCTTTCGCGCCACACTGCGCGAATTCTTTGAAGAACATTTCCCCAGCGAATGGCGCTACCCGCAACGGCGCCTGCGCTGGTCCGAAATCGGCCCTTGGTACCTGAGGCTTTCAGAAAAAGGCTGGGTCGCGCCGAGTTGGCCCACGCAGTACGGCGGCATGGGACTCTCACCCGAGAAACTCATCATCTTCATTGAAGAGCAGGAGCGCTGGGGCGTGGCGCGCGCGCCCGACATGGGCATCACCATGGTCGGCCCGCTGCTGATCAACCATGGCAACGACGCCCAGCGCGCCTACTACCTGCCCAAGATCATTTCCGGTGAGCACATCTGGTGCCAGGGTTACTCGGAACCCAATTCGGGCTCCGACCTGGCCAGTCTGCGCACCGAGGCGGTGGTCGATGGCAACGATTTTATCGTCAACGGGCAAAAGACCTGGACCACGCTGGCACAGGACGCCACCCACTTTTTCCTGCTGGTGCGCACCGACAAATCGGCCAAGAAGCAGGAAGGCATCAGCTTTTTGCTGGTCGACATGAACACGCCGGGCATCACGGTGCGCCCCATCCGCAACATCGCGGGCAGCGAAGACTTCTGCGAGGTCTTCCTGGAAAACGTGCGCGTGCCGCGCACCAGCATCGTCGGCGAGCTTAACAAGGGCTGGACCATCGCCAAGGCGCTGCTCGGATTCGAGCGCATCTTCCTGGGCAGCCCCAAACAAAGCCAGTACGCGCTGGCGCGCGTGCAGGAAGCCGCGCAGCGCCTCGGCCTGTTCGAAGACACCGGCTTCGTGGACCGCTACACCAAGCTGGCGCTGGACGTGTCCGACCTGGGCGCGCTCTATGGCCGTTTCATCGATCAAGTCAAGCGCGGCGAAACCCTGGGACCCGATGTCTCGATGCTCAAGCTGTTCGCCACCGAAACCTATTCGCGGCTGGCCGACCTGCTGGTCGATGTCATGGGATCGAGTGGCGGCACGCCCGGCTCCACAGCCCTGCCCGGTGGCAAAACCGATGCGTTGACCACCTTCTACAATGCGCGCCCGGCCACCATCTACGGCGGCAGCAACGAAGTGCAACGCAACATCCTGGCTTCCAGCGTGCTGAAGTTGCCGTCATGAGCGCATCGGGCTATCCGGCATTTGACGGCTGCGGCCCGGACGCGCTGTTCGCGCAAGGGTTGGCGCAAGGTCGCTTTAAAATCCAATGTTGCAGCGCCTGCGGTCAGCATGTGTTTTATCCGCGCGCGCTGTGCACCCATTGCGGCTCGGCCCAGCTCGACTGGATTGAACCCAGCGGGGTCGGCTGCGTCTATTCCAGCACCACGGTGCGCCGCAAGCCGCAAGCCGGTGGCGACTACAACGTGGCGCTGGTGGACCTAGCCGAAGGGCCGCGGCTGATGTCGCGCATCGATGGCATTGCACCCGACCAGGTGCGCATCGGCATGCGGGTGCAGGCGCGCGTGATCGACGATCCTGCCAAGGGCAAGTTGCTGGTCTTCATCCCCGAGGGCGCCACACCATGAGCGCCGCGTCGGGCCGTTCCCAAGCAAGCTCGCACCGCAGTGCGCAGCACGAAGGTCCTCCATGAGCACCATCTCTCCCCTGCGCGGCGCGGCCGCCATCGTGGGTGCCAGCCTGGGCGGCGTGCCCATGGCCCCCGGTCGCAGCGCGCTCGAAATTCTGGGCGAAGCGGTGCACGGCGCGCTGGCCGATGCAGGCTTGAAGCTGTCCGATGTCGATGGCCTGTTCACCGGCTCGTCCTATCACTTCCTTGCAGGTTTATCGGTGGCCGAATATCTGGGTATCCATCCCAAGTTCTGCGAAGCCACGATGGTCGGCGGCTCGTCTTATGTGGGCCACCTGCTCACTGCGGCCATGGCGCTGCACACCGGCCAGTGCGACGTGGCGCTCATTTGCTACGGCAGCAACCAGGGCTCGGGCTTCGGCAAGCTCAAGTCGATGGCCGAAACGCCCTTGTACGAGGCGCCATACGAGCCACGCTACCCGATCTCCAGCTACGCCCTGGCCGCAGCGCGCCACATGCACCAATACGGCACCACGCGCGAGGACCTGGCGCACATCGCGGTGGCAGCGCGCCAGTGGGCACAACTCAATCCGCTGGCCCACACGCGAGATCCACTCAGCATCGGACAGGTGCTGGCTTCGCGGCTGGTGAGCGATCCGCTGTCGGTGCTCGATTGCTGCCTGGTCACCGACGGCGGCGGCGCCCTGGTGCTGGTGCGCAGCGAGCGGGCACGCGACTTTCCCAAACCGCCGGTCTATGTCCTAGGCACGGCTGCGGCCACCTGGCACCGCCAGATCGGCTCCATGCCCGACCTGACTGTCACCGCAGCCGCCGAGTCCGGGCCGCGCGCCTTTGCCATGGCCGGTCTGGCACCGAAGGACGTGGACGTGCTGGGGTTGTACGACGCCTTCACCATCAACACGCTGCTGTTCCTCGAAGACCTGGGCTTTTGCGCCAAGGGAGAAGGTGGCGCTTTCGTGCGCAACGGGCGCATCGCACCGGGGGGCGATTTGCCGGTCAATACCAATGGCGGCGGTCTGTCGTGCTGTCACCCTGGCATGTACGGCATGTTCCTGCTGATCGAGGCCGTGCAGCAACTGCGCGCCGAGGCCGGCGACCGCCAGGTACCGGGCGCAGAGATCGCCCTGTGTCACGGCAACGGCGGCGTTCTCTCCAGCCAGGTGACGGCCCTGCTGGGCACGGCCGCCACCGTCTGATTTTTCAAATCAACAACCAGGAGTCATTTCATGAGCAAGGGCAACATGCTGCAAGACAAAGTCGCCGTGGTCACCGGCGCGGGCCGGGGCATCGGCCGCGACATCGCACTGATGATGGCGGCGCAAGGCGCCAAGGTGGTGGTCAACGACATCGGCGCCTCGGTCGGCGGCGAAGGCAATGACGCCAGCCACGGCCAGCAGGTGGTCAACGAGATCAAGGCCGCTGGCGGCCAGGCCGTTCTCAGCACCGACAGCGTCTCGACCTGGCCCACGGCCAACCGCATCATCGAATGCGCGGCCGACACCTTCGGGCGCATCGACATCGTCGTCAACAACGCCGGCATCCTGCGCGACCGCCTGTTCTTCAACATGTCGCCCGAGGAGTGGAGCGCCGTCATCGACGTGCACCTCAACGGCAGCTTCTTCACTTCGCGCGCCGCCGCCCCGCACTTCAAGACGCAGAAGTCGGGTGCCTATGTGCACATGACTTCCACGTCCGGCCTGATCGGCAACCTGGGCCAGGCCAACTACGCCGCTGCCAAGCTGGGCATCGTGGCCATGTCGCGCCACATCGCCGGCGACATGCAACGCTACAACGTGCGTTCCAACTGCATCTCGCCGTTCGCCTGGAGCCGCATGATCGGCGCCATCCCCACCGACACACCCGAGCAGCAGGCACGCGTGGAAAAACTAAAAAAACTCGGTACCGAGCAGATTGCGCCCATGGCCACCTTCCTGGCCAGCGATGCCGCAGCCGACGTCACGGCCCAGATCTTCGCCGTGCGCGGCAACGAGATTTTCCTCATGAGCCAGTCGCGCCCGATCCGCGGCATGCACACCGCCGAGGGCTGGACACCCGAGACCATCGCCGAGCGCGTGTTGCCCGCCATGAAGCAGAACTTCTATCCGCTGGAGAGCTCGAACATCGTGTTCTCCTGGGATCCCGTCTGACGTCATCTGCCATGGCGATCAACTACGAGAAACTGATGGCATGGCCGTTCGAGGACGTTCGCCATCGCTACACCCAGCGCGACACCATGCTCTACGCACTGGGCGTGGGCCTGGGCACCGACCCGACCAACGAGACCGAGCTGCGCTTTGTCTATGAAAAGAACCTGCTGGCGCTGCCCACGCTGCCGGTGGTGCTGGGCTATCCCGGCATGTGGCTCAAGGACCCGGCCACCGGCGTTGACTGGGTGCGGCTGGTGCATGGCGAACAGGGCTTGCGCCTGCACCGGCCGGTGCCGCCCGAGGGTGAAGTGATCGGGCGCACGCGGGTGAGCCAGATCATCGACAAGGGGCCGGACAAGGGGGCTCTGATCTACACCGAGCGCACGGTGACGGACGCCACCAGCGGCGAACTGCTGGCCACGCTGACCTCGACCACCTTCTGCCGCGCCGACGGTGGCTTTGGCGGCCCGGCCGGGCCGGTCAAAACCGTGCATGAGCTGCCCACGCGCGCGCCTGATCACAGCGACGATTTCGCCACCCAGCCGCGTGCCGCGCTGATCTACCGCCTCTCGGGCGACTACAACCCGCTGCACGCCGAACCCGCGGTGGCAAGCGCCGCTGGTTTCAAGCAGCCCATCCTGCACGGCCTGGCCACCTACGGCATCGCCGGCTGGGCACTCACCCAGCGCGTCTGCGGCGGCGACCCGAGCGCCCTGCAGTCGCTGGATGTGCGTTTTTCGTCACCCGTTTACCCCGGCGAAACGATACGCACCGAGCTCTGGGTGGATGGCAAGGTCGTTTCCTTTCGCGCCCGCGCCGTCGAACGCGACATCGTCGTGCTGAACAACGGACGCGCCGAGCTGCGCTGACCGTCCTTTGCCTTTCATTTTCGTTTTCAATTTTTTTCAAGGAGCCTCAACATGAACTACGCTGACTTTCAATTCCTCAAGTTCGACCACAAGCCCAACGGCGTGCTGGTCATCACCATCAACCGCCCCGAGGTCATGAATGCCACCAATGGCCGGCTGCACTGGGAGCTGACCAAGATCTGGGGCGTGGTCACTGACGATGCCAAGACCAAGGTGGCGGTCATCACCGGCGCGGGCGACCAGGCCTTCTCGGCCGGCGGCGACCTGGAATGGGTGGCCGGCATGGTCGGCAACCCGAAGGAAATCGCCAACACCATGACCGAGGCTTCGGACGTGGTCTACAACATGATGGCCTGCGACAAGCCCATCATCTCGGCCATCAACGGCGTGGCCGTCGGTGCCGGTCTGGCAGTCGCCTTCCTGGCCGACATCAGCATCATGGCCGAGGAGGCCAAGATTACCGACGGCCATGTCAAGATCGGCGTCGCCGCCGGCGACCACGCAGCCATTCTGTGGCCGCTGCTGTGCGGCATGGCCAAGGCCAAGTACTACCTGATGACGGCCGAGTTCGTGAACGGCAAGGAAGCCGAGCGCATCGGTCTGGTCAGCCTGTGCGTGCCGCGCGCCGAGCTGATGGACAAGGCCATGGCCGTGGCCAACAAACTGGCCAATGGCAGCCAGCAGGCGATCCGCTTCACCAAGCGCTCGCTCAACGGCTGGATGAACGTGGCGCGCCCGATCTTCGAGAGCTCGCTGGCGATGGAAATGCTGTGCTTCCTGGGCGAAGACGCCAAGGAGGGCGTGGCCTCGGTGCGCGAGAAGCGCGCGCCCAAGTTCCCCTCGGCCCAGGTCTGATTGAGTTCGCTCCTTCTCCCGCTGGGGGAAGGAGCCAAAACGCCCCACCACACAGGAGAACACCCCATGGATTTCGCACTGACCCAAGAACAACGGATGATCTACGAGTACGGCGACCGTATCTCGAAGCAGTTCGACCACAATTACTGGCGCGGCTACGCCGACAAGAACGAGCGCCCCACCGAGCTGTACCAGCAGATCACCAACGACGGTTTTCTCGGCATCATGGTGCCCGAGGCCTATGGCGGTGCCGGCCAGGGCATGACCGAGATGCTGCTGTTCATGGAGGGACTGGCCAACAACGGCATTCCGCTGCTGAACCTGGTGGTCGGCCCGACCATGACCATGGGTCTGCTGGCCAAGCACGCCAGCGAGGACATGAAGCGCCGCTTTCTGCCGGGCGGCTGCTCCGGCGACATCAAGTTCTGCTTCGCCATCACCGAACCGAACGCCGGCTCCAACTCGATCGAGATCACCAGCATCGCCAAGTCCGATGGCCAGGGCGGCTTCAAGCTCAACGGCCAGAAGGTCTACATCACCGACGCCAACTGCGCCGACTACGCCATGGTCGTGACCCGCACCACAGCGCGCGCTGACGTGAAGAAAAAGACCGACGGCTTCACCATCTTCATGGTCGACATGAAAAAAAAAGGCATCAGCAAGACACTGATTCCGATTGCCTTCCCGGTGCCAGAAACGCAGTGGCAGCTGTTCTTTGACAACGTGGAGCTCACCGAGGCCGATGTGCTGGGCGAAGTCGGCAAAGGCTTCAACATCCTGTTCGACACGCTCAACCCCGAGCGCATCATCCTGTCGGGCTTGTGTACCGGCGTCGGACGCTTTGCCTTGAAGAAGGCCGTGGCCTATGCCAACGACCGCAAGGTGTTCAACAACACCCCCATCGGCGCCTACCAGGGCGTGCAGCACCCGCTGGCGATTGCCCGCTGCGAGATCGAGATGGCCTCACTGATGGCGCTAAAGGCCGCCTGGGCCTTCGACCAGGGCCTGCCTGCCGGGGAGTTTTCCAACATCGCCAAGTACGCGGGTGCCGAAGCCGGCATCCACGCCGTTGACGCGGCGATCCAGACCCATGGCGGCAACGGTTTCACCAAGGAATACGGCATTTACGACCTGTACGGTCTGGTGCGGTTGCTGCGCACGGCCCCGTTGAACCGCGAGCTGGTGTTGAACTACATCGCGGAGCATGTGATGGGCCTGCCGCGCTCCTATTGACAGGCCACCATGGGTAACAACGCTCCCCTGCCCGCCTTTGGTGCCCTGGCCGGCCTGAAGGTGATTGACCTCTCACGCGTGCTCGGTGGCCCGTACTGCGGACAGATTTTGGCCGACCACGGCGCGCAGGTCATCAAGGTCGAGCCGCCCGCTGGCGACGAGACCCGCGCCTGGGGCCCACCCTTTGCCGACGACGGCACGGCGGCCTACTACAACGGCCTGAACCGCAACAAGCGCGACATCGTGATCGACCTGTCCAAGCCCGAAGGGCGCGAGATTGTGCTCAAGTTGCTGGCAGACGCTGACGTGCTGATCGAGAACTTCAAGATCGGCACGCTGGAGCGCTGGGGCATCGGCTATGAACAGACGCTGCGCGAGCGCTTCCCGCGCCTGATCCACTGCCGGGTCAGCGGCTTCGGCGCCGATGGGCCGCTCGGCGGCGCGCCTGGCTACGACGCGGTGGCACAGGCACTGGGCGGCCTGATGAGCGTCAACGGCACGCCGGACACCGGCCCGCTGCGGGTCGGTGTCCCGGTGGTCGACATCACCACCGGCCTGTCGGCCGTGATAGGCGTGCTACTGGCGGTGATCGAGCGGCAGCGCTCCGGGCGCGGGCAGTTCGTCGAGGCCACGCTGTACGACACCGCCGTGTCGCTGCTGCATCCGCAAAGTGCAAACTGGTTGCAGTCGGGCCAGACACCCAGGCTCAGCGGCAATGCGCACTCCAACATCGTGCCCTACGACAAGTTTCCGACCCGGACCTGCGAGGTCTTCCTGGGCATCGGCAACAACGGGCAGTGGAAAAAACTGTGCGAGTTCCTCGGCCATCCCGACATGGCCAGCGAGCCGCGCTTTGCCACCAACGCCGAGCGTTTTCGCCATCGCGACGAACTGCGCGCCTTGCTAGAGGCGCAGTTGCAAGAGGTGGATGGCGAACAGCTGTGCCGTGACCTACTGGCCGCCGGTATTCCGGCCGGCGCCGTCAGGGCCATTCCGCAGGTATTGACGGACCCCCACACCCTGCATCGGGACATGGTGGTGCAGGTCGAGGGTGTGCCTGGCATCGGCATCCCGGTCAAGCTGTCACGCACACCGGGGCGCGCCCACAGCGCGCCGCCGCGCTTCGGCCAACACACACGTGAGCTGCTGACGGAGCACGGCTACGGCGCCGCCACCATTGATGCCCTGATCGCACGGGGAAGCATCGTAGAACACGTTGCGACATGAACTCTGCCTGCCAGAGACTAGGGGAAACCCCATATACCTAACTAATGTTAGGTGAGAAAATGAAAGCCTTTATGCAGAACAGAAAATCGGATCGGCAAGCTGCGCACAGGCAGGTGGTCGACCGTGCTATGTCATAGGCACCCTCAGTGATAAACACCATCAGTACCAAAGAGCAGCGGCCAACTCCGATGAAAGCCAGCAACGCGGCGGCAGTGCCCGCCCTCGAATGCCGAGGGCTGGAGCGGCGATTCGGCGGCCTCGTCGCGTTGAAGGATGCCAATTTGCGCATTGAGCGTGGGGAGATCTTCGGCTTGGTCGGCCCCAACGGCAGCGGCAAGACGACCATGACCAACGCCATCACCGGCTTCTTTCCACCCCAGGTCGGCAGCATATGGCTCAATGGCCGCGACATCACCGGCATGGCGCCGCACAAGGTCGCAGCTCTGGGCGTCGCGCGCACGTTCCAGAACCTGGCGCTCTTCAACGGCATGAGCGTGCTTGACAACATCCTGCTGGGGCGTCACATCCACATGAAGCCCGGCGTGGCAAAAACCGCCCTCTACTGGTGGCTGGGTCGCAAGGATGAGATGGCGAGCCGGCTCAAGGTCGAAGAGATTATCGATTTCCTGCAGCTGCAGAGCGTGCGCGACGAGCTGGTGGACAGCATTCCGATCGGGCTGAAAAAGCGCGTCGAACTGGCACGCGCGTTGGTGGCCGAACCCAGCTTTCTGGTTCTTGACGAACCGATGGCTGGCATGAACCAGGAGGAAAAGGAATACATGGCCCGTTTTATCCTCGATGCGCGTGCCGAGCGCAATGTCACTGTGCTGCTGATCGAGCACCACATGGATGTGATCACCGGTATCTGCGACCGCATGATGGTGCTCAGCTATGGTGAAACCATCGGAACCGGTATTCCTGCCGACGTGATGAAGGATGAACGTGTGATCAAGGCCTACCTGGGGGGTGCGCATGCAAAGCACTGAAACCGATGCTGCCAAGGGCAGCAACACCACATGGGATATGGGCACCGACACCACCCTCATCCACATTCTGGCTCGCAACGCCGAGTTACTGGGCAATCGCGTGGCCATGCGCGAAAAGCACCTGGGAATATGGCAGGAGACCACCTGGTCGCAGATGCTGGACACCACGCTCGCCTACGCGGCCGGCATGGAAAGCCTGGGTTTTAGCGCAGAGGATGCCTTGCTGGTCCTGGGCGACAACCGACCCCGGCTCTACATGGGCATGCTCGCGGCCGGCGTGCTGGGCGGCTACGCGATGCCCGTCTACTCTACTGCAACACCCGACGAAATCCGTCACTTCATGCATGAGACGCATGTCCGCTTTGTCCTGGCCGAAGACCAGGAGCAAGTCGACAAGGTGCTTGATCTGGGCGATCAGGGTGCAACGATCAAGAACATCATTTACGACGAGCCACGCGGCTTGACCAACTATTCGAATCCCGGACTGATTTCGTGGGAAAAGTTGCAGGCCATCGGTGCAGATCGCTTGCGTGCCGAGCCGAAACTGCGAAATGCCTTGATCGAACGGGCGCTGCCCGACGGACCGGCGGTGTTCGTGCACTCGTCGGGGACCACGGGCAAGCCGAAGGGCGTGGTACTGAGCCACCGCAATTTCCTCGCGGGGGTGCGTAACGCCCATCGCGGGGGCGCCTTCACATTTGGCGAGACCATCCTCGCCTATCTGCCCATGGCTTGGGTGGGCGACTTTGCCATCACGGTCGGCGCCGGTGTTGCGCTGCACTTCACCATCAATATCCCCGAACGCCAGGAAACGGTGCTGCACGACCTGCGCGAGGTGGCTCCCACTTTCTATCTGGCCGCACCCCGCAGCTGGGACAACATGCTGACCACCATCCAGGTTCGCATGGAGGATTCGACGCCGCTCAAGAAATGGCTCTACGATGTTTTCATGAACTCGGCGCTGGCGTCCGAACGACGCAAGCTCGAGGGAAAACAGCCCAGCCTGACAGAGCGTCTGATGCGGCAACTGGGAGAGTGGTTGATCTTCGGACCGATCAAGGACCAGTTGGGCCTCACCCGCCTGCGAGGTGCTTTCACCGGCGGCGAGGCCATTGGCGAAGACACTTTTGTTTTTTACCGCGCACTGGGCGTGAAATTGCGACAGTTTTATGGTCAAACTGAAAGCAGCGCCTTCACTGCCTTGCAGGACACCGAAGAAGTACGCCTGCACACGGTCGGCAAACCGCTGCCCGGTGTGGAAGTCAAGATCGGCGACAACGGAGAGGTCTTGATTCGCTCCGGGAGCGTGTTTTCCGGTTACTACAAACTTGAAAATGCCACCCGTGAAGCACTTGAGGACGGCTGGCTGTACACGGGCGATGCAGGTTATATCGAGCCTGATGGACACATGGTGGTGCTCGGACGGTTGTCGGAGGTGGTGTATACCTCCAAAGGCGAACGCTACATTCCGAACTACATTGAGAACCGCCTCAAATTCAGTCCGTACATCAAGGATGTGGCCGTGCTCGGGAGCGGCCGCGACACGCTGGCGGCCATCATCTGCATCGACATGGAGCCGGTGGGCCATTGGGCTGAGGTACGGGGCATTTCCTACATGTCCTATGCCGACCTGTCGCAAAAACCCGAGGTGATCGAACTGGTCACGGCAGCGGTCAAGCGCGTCAACAGCATCCTGCCAGACGGGTTGAAACTGCATCACTTCGTGTCCTTACACAAGGAGTTCGACCCCGACGACGGAGAGGTCACGCGAACCCGCAAGCTGCGCCGCAACGTGGTCGAGGAGCGTTATGCGCCCATCATTGATGCGATCTACGGCGGCCAGCAGACGGTCACGATGAAGGCGCAGATCACGTATGAATCCGGTGAAGTCGGCACCATCGAGCGCCAACTCTCGGTGCAGGAGATTTAAATTATGGATTTTTCACTGTTTGCCGAATTGGCCATCAATGGCGCGCTGTCGGGGCTCATGTATTCACTGGTCGCCATGGGCATCGTGATCATCTACAAGTCATCCTCGGTGCCTAACCTGGCGCAAGGTGCGATGACCATGCTGGGTGCCTATGTCGTGCTGGCCATCGCCAATGGATTGGGCGTGTCGATGTGGGTCGCCATCCCGCTGGCCATGGGAACGATGTTCTTTGTCGGAATGGGCATCGAGCGGGTGGCGTTGCGCCGGCTGGCGGGCCGCCCCATCATCATGATCCTGATGATGACACTGGGGCTGGACATCTTTATACGCGCGACAACAATGGCCATCTGGGGCGGCTCTGGCCTTCCGCTGTCCATTGGCATCAGCGACGACCCGCTGTTTCTGGGGCCGGTGCTGCTCAGTCGGGCTTATGTGGTCGGCGCCGTGGTGGCCATCGCGCTGTTTTTGGTCTTGATGTTCTTCTTTCGCACGCGCAGGGGCATTGTTCTGCGCGCCATCTCCGACGATTACATCGCATCGTGGTCGATCGGTATTTCGGTTGAACGCGGGGTGGCGTTTTCCTGGGCCATGTCCTCGGTTCTGGCCACCACGGCCGGCGTGTTGTGGGGCTCGGTTCAAGGGGTCAGCCAGGCGCTGGCGCTGCTTTTGCTCAAGGGCTTGACCGTCGCCGTTTTGGGCGGTCTTGACAGCATCGGCGGCGCCATTCTGGCCGGCTTGCTGCTGGGCCTTCTTGAAGGCGTTGCATCTGGCTATCTCGACCCCTTGGTTGGCGGTGGTAGCCGCGACCTGGTGGTTGCCACAATACTGATTCTGACCATCCTGATTCGGCCGCATGGCCTGTTCGGGCGCCACGACATTGAAAGGATCTGAAGGTCATGCTATTTCGTCAATCAGGAATTTTCCATACCAATTACGCCAACGCGCGCTCGCTTTTTCCGCTCCCCGCGGATCGCTGGATGATCGGCTTGTTGCTGGCCTTTGCGTTAACTGCGCCATTCACCATGAGCACGCTCGTCCTCAGCACCCAGTTGTTACCGTGGCTGGTGTGGACTGCGGCCGTGCTCGGCTTGAACCTGATCCTGGGCTGGACCGGACAGTTCCACTTCGGCTATGCCGCCATCATGGGCATCGGCGCCTACACGGCGGTGCACGGCGTACGCAACGGCATTCCCTGGGAGATCGCGATGGTGCTCGGCGGCGTGATGGCCGCTGTGATCGGCATCGTTTTCGCTTTCGCGGCGCTGCGCGTGAAAGGCCTGTATCTGGCGCTCAGCACGCTGGCCCTGCAGTTCGTGATGGACTGGGTGATCTCCCACGTGCCGGCCATCAGCGGCGGCACCCAGGCCACACTGCAGGCACCTGACATCAGCCTGCTCGGCCAGGCCATCACCTCGGATACCGGACTCTATTACGTGGCGCTGGGCTGGTGCCTGATCGTCACCGTGTTCATGCTCAACTTGCGCCGCACCGGGCTTGGCCGCGCGCTCATTGCGGTGCGTGAAAAGGACTTCGCTGCGGCGGTCATTGGCGTGCACAGCCTGTATTACAAGCTGGTGGCGTTCGCCACCTCGTCCTTCATTGGCGGCATCAGCGGCGCCATCCTGATCTTCACCTTCTACCGAGCAGCCACACCGGAGCAATTTGCCGTCAATGTCTCCATCGAGTTGCTGGCCATGGTGATCGTCGGCGGACTGGGCAGCATCATCGGCAGCTATTTTGGGGCCGCCTTCATTCTGTTGATGCCCGGCCTGATGAACAGTCTGATCGGCTGGCTGGCGCAGCTCCTGGGCATCTCGCTCGGGATCGAAACGCTGGCCCACATTCCACATGCGGTTTATGGCGCACTGATCATTATTTTCCTGCTGGTTGAGCCTATGGGGCTGGGCAAGATGTACACCAATCTGCGCAACTACCTGCTGGTCTGGCCCTTCGGCTACGCCCGAAAGTAAAAACGACATCATGGCGACTGACAACTTGACTTCCAACCCAACGCTGATGCAAAACCAGACTGCGGAACCTGCATTGATATTGTCACTGAACAATGTCGAGGTCATCTACGATCATGTATCGCTCGCCATCAAGGGCGTTTCGATCGATGTGCCGCAAGGCGCCATGGTGGCACTGCTGGGCGCCAACGGCGCTGGCAAAAGCACGACGCTGAAGTCGATCAGCGGCCTGCTGCGCCCTGAGCGCGGCCTGGTAACCCGCGGTGAGGTGCAATTCCTGGGTCAGAACATCGATGCACTGGCGCCGCAGGAGCGCGTCAAGCTCGGTATCGTGCATGTGCTGGAAGGGCGGCGTGTGTTCGAACACATGACGCCTGACGAAAACCTGGTGGCGGCCTCGGCGGTTCGTGGCACCCGCCAAGACATGCTGCGTAACAAGGATATGGTTTACAGCTATTTCCCGCGCTTGCATCAGCGGCGCACCGCGCAGTCCGGCTACCTGTCAGGCGGCGAGCAGCAGATGCTGGCCATTGGCCGTGCCTTGATGACGCAACCCAAGCTGCTGATGCTTGACGAGCCGAGTCTTGGTCTCGCGCCTTTTCTGGTGGCCGAGATTTTCGACATTGTTCGGCGCATCAACAAGGAAGAAGGCCTGTCCGTTCTGCTGGTGGAACAAAACGCAATTGCAGCTTTAGAGGTCGTCTCGCATGGCTATCTGATCGAGAACGGACGCGTGGTGATGCATGACAGCGCAGAAGCCATGAAGAAAAACCCGGACATCCAGGAGTTCTATCTAGGAGGCACCGAAGGGCGAAGCTTCCATGACATCAAACACTATAGTCGGCGCAAACGCTGGCTCACCTGAAACTAGTTTCTCGTAGCATGGACACCTCCACATCGCGTCGAGCTCTCGCATTAAGTCTTGGGCACGACCGGCATTCCTACTACAGACTGCATTTCACCCCGTGCTAGCTAAACAGGAGACATCACCATGAAAATCAAACTGCTTTCAATTCTTGCTGGCGTGGGGATGGCGATGTCCAACGTCCAGCCCGCGCTGGCCCAAGCCCAGACCGAACCGATTAAATTTGCGCTATGTTACGACCTGAGCAAGGTTTACGCCTTCGCCGTACCGCAAGTTGCCCAGGCCGCGCGCGACTATGCGCAGATACTCAACCAGAAAGGCGGCATCGAAGGCCATCCGGTCGAGATTCTGGTTCAAGACCATGGCAACGAACCGCAGCGGGGCATCGAGTGCTATGAAAAGATGAAGCGCGAGGGTGCGATCACCTTCGACTTCTTTTCCACGCCGGTCGGGCGCGCGCTGCTGCCGCGCGCAATGCAGGACAACAATGTGATGATTTCATCCTTTACTGGCCGCAGCGATGCAGTCGACGGCGATGTGTTCAAGTGGATATTCCCCATCGGGCCCACCTATTGGAGCCAAGCAGCCAATAACATCCAGTACATCAAGTCCAAGTCGAACAACAACCTCAAGGGGGTGAAGATCGCATTCTTTTACCTGGACACCGCGTTTGGGTTGGAACCCATCGGCGTGTTGAAGACACTCGCGGCAAAGGAAGGCTTCGACCTCCAATTGTTCCCGAACCCGCTGCCTGGTAACAATCAGTCAGGGGCGTGGTCCCAGATCCGCCGCTTCAACCCCGATTGGGTCATCAGCTGGAATCTGGGCAACATGCACGTTGTTGCCTCGCGCGAAATGAAACGCAACGCCATGCCGATGGACAAGTACATCGCCGTCAATTGGTTCAACGAAGTGGACATCGCGAACATTGGCGCCGACGCAGCCAAGGGCATCAAGCGCGGCACTAATGTGGTGGGCGGTCAGGAGCACCCGCTGATCCAGCAGATCCTGAAGGATCTGTATGACAAGGGAAAGGGCAACGGCGACCGCAAGCATACCAATGACATCTTCTACAACACTGGGCTGGCCACCTACGCTCCTGTTTTCGAAGGCGCGCGTCTGGCAATCAAGCAGTATGGCTGGCCTCTGACATCCGACAAGATGAAGCGCGGGCTGGAGAGCCTGCGCAACTTCGACGCTAACGGCCTCATCGCCCCTGTAACTGTGACGGCCAAGGACCATGGCGGCGGCGGCAAGACGCGCATCGACATGTGGGATGGCGCGAAGTGGGTGCCAGAGACTGGCTGGTTCTCCGCATACGACGATGTAGTCCAGGAAAGCGCCAAGAAGGAATCGGCGGAGTTCGCCAAGTCGAAGCAGTAGCGATACGCCTCGGTCAGGCCTCGGGCACGACTGTACGGCGTGCCTTCTACAGACTGCATTTCACCCCGTAATAACTAAACAGGAAACATCATCATGAAAATCAAACAGCTTTCCATTCTTGCTGGCCTGGGATTGGCGCTGGCCGGTCTGCAGTCCGCGCAGGCGCAGGCACCAGCCCAGCCCGTCAAATTCGCGCTTTGTTATGACCTGAGTAAATCCTACGGCTTTGTGACGCCACAAATTGCCCAGGCGGCGAATGACTATGCCAAGATATTGAATCAGAAAGGCGGCATTGAAGGCCACCCAATCGAGATACTGGTTCAAGACCATGGCAACGAGCCGCAGCGTGGCATTGAGTGCTACGAAAAGATGAAACGCGAAGGCGCCGTTGCCTTTGATTTCCTGTCCACGCCGGTTTCCCGCGCCGTTCTGCCGCGCGCCATGGCGGATGGCAATGTGATGGTGCAATCCTTTGTAGGTCGTGGCGATGCGGTCGATGGTGATGTGTTCAAGTGGATTTTCCCCATTGGGCCCACCTACTGGGGTCAAATGGCCAACAATATCCACTACATCAAAACCAAGTCCAACAACAACCTCAAGGGCGTGAAGATTTCGTTCATCTACCCCGACTATCCGTTCGGGCAGGAACCGATCGGCGTGTTGACGACACTTGCGGCCAAAGAGGGCTTTGACCTGCAGTTGGTTCCCAACCCGATGCCGGGCAATGACCAGGCCGCCGCTTGGTCCCAGATCCGCCGCAACAACCCCGACTGGGTGATCAGCTGGAACCTGGCCGGCATGCACGTCGTCGCCTCGCGCGAAATGAAGCGCAACGGCATCCCGATGGACAAGTACATTTCCGTCAATTGGCTCAACGAAGTTGACCTTGCCAACATTGGTCTGGAAAACGCAAAAGGCCTCAAGCGCGGCACCAACGTGACGGGTGGACAGAGCCACCCGCTGATTCAGCAGATCATCAAGGACCTGTATGAGAAAAACAAGGGCAGCGGTGACCGCAAGCATCTCAACGATGTTTACTACAACACCGGTCTGGCCATCTATGCCAGCGTTTTCGAAGGCGCTCGCCTAGCCATCAAACAAAGTGGCTGGCCCCTCAACCCTGACAAAATGAAGCGCGGACTGGAAAGCTTGAAAAACTTTGATGCCGAAGGCCTGATCGCCCCCGTGACGGTGACCGCCAAAGACCATGGCGGCGGCGGCAAAACCCGCATCGACATGTGGGACGGCGCCAAGTGGGTGCCCCAGACTGACTGGTTCTCGGCGTATGACGATGTGGTCCAGGACATCGTGAAGAAAGAATCTGGCGAGTTCGCCAAGAACAAACAGTAATTGCCTTCCCTTGGGATGGATCACGGTCAGACGCGTTGCGCACTGATAGTGAACCATCCCATCTTGTTTCTCGGATTTTCATCCCTCTCTTGAATCGACAGGTGGCAGCCTATGCCACAGTGGATTGCAGTGGTAGCTGCCAGGCGCACCATCCAACACAGGAAATCTCGCCCGCTATCTAACTATCGTTAGATAGTCATAATTTCATCCTCACCAATGTGGCGCCTAAAGCGCAAGGAGCAATCAGTATGGATCTCGAACTAAAAGGAAAATCGGTCATCGTCACGGGTGGCGGCTCGAACATTGGCCGCGGCATCGTGCTCGGCTTCGCCGCGGAAGGCGCCAACATCACCATCGGCGACATCGACGAAAGTCAGGCGCAAAAGACGGCAGAACTCGCGCTGGCGAGCGGCGCGGCGTCGGCGCAGGTTGTCAAGACCGATGTCACCCAACTTGACCAGGTGCAAGCCATGTTCAAGGCAGCCTCGGACAAGTTCGGCGGCGTCGATGTCCTCGTCAACAACGTCGGCTGGGACCAGTTGATGTTCTTCACGCAGACGACCCCCGATCTGTGGCAAAAGATCATCAACATCAACTACCTCGGCGTTCTCAACTGCACCAAGACCGCGCTTGAAGTCATGGTTCCTCGCAACGCCGGCTCAATCGTCTCCATCAGCTCTGATGCCAGTCGGCAAGGTGAGCCACGTGAAGCGGTGTATGGCGGCGTCAAGGCTGCCATCAACAGCTTCATGAAAACGATCGCCAAGGAAAACGGGCGTTACGGCATCCGCTGCAACGTGGTATGCCCCGGCGTCACTATCCCCAGTACCACCGACGAAGTGGGCGGAAGCAGCATGTGGATTGATGCCGACAGTATGTTCACGCCGGAGCAACTGGAAAAAGTCGCCAAGGCGCTGCCGTTGCGCAAGGTGGGACGGCCGCAGGATATTGCCAATGCCGTCGTCTTCCTGTCTTCAGCGAAGGCTGCGGGCCATGTCACCGGGCAGGTTCTTTCAGTGTCTGGTGGTTACAGCATGATTGGGTAAACGCCCGGGCACGGTCGAAAGACATGCGGCATTGAAATAACAGACAAAAAGGAAAACCCATGGAATTCAAGGACATCCTCTACGAAGAACTCGACTCGGTGGCCTACATCGCGATCAACCGCCCCGAAGTGATGAATGCGTTTCGCGGCCAGACCGTCGAGGAACTGCTGCAGGCATTCATGAAAGCAGGCTGGGACAAGCGAATCGCCGCCATTGTGCTCACCGGGACGGGTGACCGTGCTTTCTGCACCGGCGGCGATCAGTCGGCTCATGCCGGCCAGTACGACGGCCGGGGCACCATCGGTATCCCGGTGGAAGAGTTTCACAGCGCCATTCGTGACGTGCCCAAGCCCGTGATCGCCCGCGTGCAGGGTTACGCCATTGGCGGCGGCAATGTCCTGGCCACCTTGTGCGACATGACCATTGCCTCGGAAAAGGCCGTGTTTGGCCAAGTCGGCCCGAAAGTAGGCTCGGTCGACCCTGGCTGGGGCACAGCTTACCTGAGCCATGTGGTTGGCGAAAAGAAAGCCCGCGAGATCTGGTACATGTGCCGCCGCTACAGTGCACAGGAGGCCTTGGCCATGGGTCTGTGCAACACCGTCGTGCCCCACGACCAGCTCGACGCCGAAGTCGCCCGCTGGTGCAAGGAAATTGTCGAAAAAAGTCCGACGGCTCTGGCGATCGCGAAACGTTCGTTCAATGCATCCACCGAGCACATTCGCGGGATCGGCAGCCTGGGACTTCAAGCGCTGAGCCTGTACTACGACACGGCAGAGTCCAAAGAAGGCGTGAGCGCTTTCCTGGAAAAACGCCGGCCTGATTTCAGGCAGTGGGCGAATGGTCGCAAGTGAGCAACCCCGCGCGACGAGACGTTGCTCAAGGCCGCCCCTTCGACCAAAGCTAGGTTTGATACGATTCGAAATTTGGATCTACCAAACGGTCAAATGATGTCAAATACAGACGCAAAACCCAGCAAAAATGAGGTGGACGGTCACGCCACACGCGAACGCGTGCTGCTCGAAGCTGCAAGGCTATTCAGGCATCATGGTTATGCAGCAACTACTTTGCGCGAGATTGCGGATGCTGCCGGCGTCAAAGCCGGCAGTATCTACTATCACTTCGAATCGAAAGAGCAGATCCTGGGCGAGGTATTGGACAAAGGCATCACCATCGTCGCAGATGCCGTACGCACCCGTGTTGCGGCTCTTCCCGAAAGTGCACCCTGGCGAGATCGAATCGCCGCTGGCATTGAAGGCCATCTCTGGGGAATGCTGCATTATGGCGACTTCACGTCAGCCAACATCCGCATCTACGGCCAAATCCCGACCAGCGCAAAAAATCGCCACCGGGTCGTGCGGCGGGCTTACGCAGACTATTGGGATCAGCTTCTCGAATCAGCGCTCGCCAGTGGCGAATTGCGCGACGACACCAGCACGGCCATGATTCGGCTTTTCGTGATTGGGGCATTGAACTGGACCGTCGAATGGTACAACCCCCAACGCGGCTCTTTTCGTGACTTCTCGCGTCAAATAACGGGGATCGTGTTCGATGGAATTCTCACGCATGACAAAGCATAGTCGCGATGCATTGCCGGCAACTTCAACAAGCCGGGCCGAGAAACTGACAGCAATAGTCCACATGTCGCCTACATTGCGCAGTGGCACGCTGACCGGCTGCGTCTGGGGACTCCCAAATTGGACAACCCGCCGCAGGAGCAGCAAATGACCATCAAAGAAGGCTGGCGCGGCCGATTCTATGAAGACTTCGAGGTCGGCGACGAGTATCGGCATGGCCTCGGTCGCACACTGACCCAGAACGACAACATCTGGTTCACGTTGCTGACGCAAAACACGGCTCCGCTGCACTTCGATGCCCACTACGCCGCGCAGACGGAGTTCGGCCGTCCGCTCATCAATTCCTGCCTCACGCTGGCCCTCGTGACGGGGCAGACGGTGAGCGATGTCTCGCAAAACGTCATGGCCAACCTGGGGTGGGACGAAGTTCGACTTCCGAATCCGGTGTTTGAAGGCGACACGCTCTATTCACGTTCCACGGTGCTGGACAGGCGCGAGTCGCGGTCGCGAACCAATGTCGGCGTCGTCACGGTGCGCACCGAAGGCTATAACCAGAGCGGCGTCATTGTCTGCACCTTCAAACGCACGGTGATGGTCTACAAACGTGACGGCGCACCGCGCACCGCACCGCCGCTGCCGGTCGACAA
This sequence comes from Burkholderiales bacterium, assembly GCA_003241965.1. Classification (GTDB taxonomy): domain Bacteria; phylum Pseudomonadota; class Gammaproteobacteria; order Burkholderiales; family Burkholderiaceae_C; genus Hydrogenophaga. The sequence goes on from QBMB01000001.1 coordinate 100,678, forward strand.
CCGACCCTGACCCCCCCCTTTTTTTCGTCAACTTCGGCCCCAGGGTCGCCACCTTTTTGACCCTCTCCGCATGAAGCCCACCTCCCTGCTCGAACAATACGGTCCCCGCGAAGCGATGGAGTATGACGTGGTGGTGGTGGGCGCCGGCCCCGGAGGTTTGGCCACGGCCATCCACCTCAAGCAGCTCGCGGCTGAAAAGGGCGAAGACGTCTCGGTGGTGCTGCTGGAAAAAGGCTCCGCGCCCGGCGCTCACATTCTTTCCGGCGCGGTCATGGACCCAATCGCACTGAACGAACTATTCCCCAACTGGAAGGATCTGGGCGCACCGCTGAACCAACCCGTTACCGGCGACGACGTGCTTTTCCTGAGCGAAACCGGTGCCAGGCGCACACCCAACTTCCTGGTGCCCGACTGCTTCCACAACGAGGGCAACTACGTCATCAGCCTGGGCGCCCTGACCCGATGGCTGGGCGAGCAGGCTGAAGGCTTGGGCGTGGAAATCTTCCCGGGCTTCACAGCCACCGAGGTTCTGTACGACGACAACGATTCGGTCAAAGGAGTAGCTACCGGCAACCTTGGCATTGGCAAGGACGGCCTGCCGCACGACGGCTTCCAGCTCGGCATGGAGTTGCATGCCAAATACACCATCTTTGCCGAAGGCGCGCGCGGCCACCTGGGCAAGCAACTCATCGCTAAATACAAGCTTGACGAAGGCCGCGATCCGCAAAGCCATGCCATCGGCATCAAGGAACTTTGGGAGATCGACCCGACCCGCGCCCAACCCGGCCGTGTGGTACACACGGCCGGCTGGCCAATGGACACCCAGACCTACGGCGGCGGTTTTCTCTACCACTTGGAAGGAAACAAGGTCACGCTTGGCTTCGTCACCGGGCTCGACTACAAGAACCCATGGCTCAGCCCCTTTGAGGAAATGCAGCGCTGGAAGGCCCACCCCGCCATTCGCGCCCACATCGAAGGCGGCAAGCGCATCGGCTACGGCGCGCGCGCCATCACCGCCGGTGGCCTGCTCAGCCTGCCCAAGACCGTGTTCCCGGGCGGCGCGCTGATCGGCTGTGATGCCGGCTACCTGAACGCCGCACGCATCAAAGGCAGCCACGCCGCCATCAAGAGCGGCATGCTGGCCGCCGAAGCCGCGTTTGAAGCCCTGGCCGCCGGACGCAGCGGCGACGAACTCAGCGCCTACCCCGCTGCGTTCGAAAACAGCTGGCTGCACACCGAACTCGACCAGTCGCGCAACTTCAAACAGTGGTTCAAGAAGGGCAGCCTCGTCGGAGCCCTGATGACCGGCATTGAACAGTGGCTGCTGCCCAGGCTTGGCATCAAGCGTCCGCCCTGGACGATCCACCGCACCCAGGCCGACCACGCCAGCCTGCGCCCGGCCGCCGAGATGCCGCAGATCAGCTACCCCAAGCCCGACGGCAAGCTCACCTTCGACCGGCTCTCCAGCGTGTTCGTCAGCAACACCAACCACGAAGAAAACCAGCCCGCGCACCTGACGCTCAAGGACGCCAGCGTGCCGGTGCAGATCAATCTGGCGAAATACGCCGGCCCCGAGAGCCGTTACTGCCCGGCCGGCGTTTACGAATTCGTAAAGAACGACGACGGCTCGGACCGGCTGCAGATCAACGCGCAGAACTGCGTGCACTGCAAAACCTGCGACATCAAGGATCCGACGCAGAACATCGTCTGGGTGACGCCCGAAGGCGGCGGCGGGCCGAACTACGCGGGAATGTAGCCGAGAGTGATTCAAATCTAAAGTGCAATACCCTGGGTTTCAATGAACGAGGGTGGGTGTTGCGTGCTATTGAGCAGGAGGTCCCGATAGACTGCCAGAGGGGGATCGTGCGCCCTACCCCTTCCAGGGCGGGTTGTTGATCTGATCGGCAATCGCATCGAGCTGCTCCTGGCTGTACCCTGAGAGGTCCGAGCCCTTGGGCTGGTACTGGCGCACCAGCTCGTTGGAGTTCTCGTTAGAGCCTCGCTGCCAAGGGCTGTGGGGGTAACAGAAGTACACCGCAATGTCCGTGCGTCGGCTCAGTTCCCTGCGCATCGCCTTCTCCCGGCACTGGTCGTACGTCATGCTCTGGCACATAGGCTCAGCGAGCCTCAGCAGCTTGTCAGAAAAGGCCTGCAGGACACTGACCGCGCTGGCGGGCTTGAACCCGTGCAGCTTGATGAGCATGAGCAGCCCGACTGGTGCACTCCACCAGGGTGCCCACCGCGCTGGCGTTCGCAGCACCCTTGATCAGGTCACCCTCCCCGTGCCCGGGCAACTGCCGGTCTTCAATCTCGGGCGGACGCACATGGATGCTCACCATGTCCATCTATTGTTCCGGCCCTTTGAAGTCGCGAGTCGTGGACCGACTGCCACAGGCAAACGATCCACGAAAGTTCAAAATTCATGGGGCCGGAGCAATAGTATCTGAGCTCTTCGGCCTTTTCCTTTGTTGCGAGGTAGTCGTTTGCGCTTGGGTGGGCTGCTTTGCATCTGCGGACCGTACTCGGGGGCAGGTGTTGCACTTCAGTCTTGAATCCGCTGACGGTGAATCACCGGCATTCATGCTGAAGCGAACCTGGCCAGAAGTTCCCGCCCGCACTCGCACCCGGACTTGATGGCACCTGCATAGGGATTTCCCGAGTTGAAGCCAGACTAACTACCGTTAGATTAACGCCATGCAAACAAGGCATCGCGCCTACCGAACGGCAAGGCACATGGCAGGCACGCTGCCCAACACGGCCAACACGAGACAACCTTTGAGAAAATCAACTGCCCCCTCGAACGGCACCCTGGCAACCAGAGACCATGGTCGCGCCCATGCACCCGGCCCATCCGAGCCGAAGGTCTGCACGACTGCGGCTGCCATCCTGGCGCACCCCTCCACTACGCTCGACCGGCAAACCCGTTCAATGGTTAAGTCGCCGCAGCACAGCGCAAGTAGCGGCCTGTCATGCTGAATCTCACCAATGTCCAGATCGTTTACGACAACACCATCGAGGCGGTGCGAGAGGTCTCATTGGCCGTCGGCAAAGGTCGCATAGTCGCCCTGCTCGGTTCCAACGGGGCCGGGAAATCAACCACGCTCAAAGGCATTTCGGGCGTTCTGTATCCGGAAGACGGTGAGATCAAGGGTGGCCAGATCACGTTTGAAAACCGCCAGCTGACCGGCCTGGCGCCGGACGAAATCGTGCGCGCCGGCGTGGTCATGGTGCCCGAGGGGCGCCGCCTGTTCGACCAGTTGACGGTCGAGGAAAACCTCGTGATGGGCGGCTACACACGCAGTCTGACCGACGCCAGGCGCCAGATGGAGATGGTGTATGGGCTGTTCCCGCGTCTGGTGCAAAAACGCAGCACGGTGTCGGGCTACCTGTCGGGCGGCGAACAGCAGATGGTGGCCATCGGCCGCGCGCTGATGTCGTCCCCGAAACTGCTGATGCTCGACGAGCCCACGCTCGGTCTGGCGCCACAGATCAGCGAAGAGATTTTCGACATCATCACCCGCCTGTGCCGCCAGGAAGGCATGGGCATTCTCCTGGTGGAGCAGAACGCACAGATGGCGCTGGCCATTGCCGACTATGGCTACATCATGGAAAACGGCCGCGTGGTGCTCGACGGTGAGGCCGACAAGATGCTGCGCAACGACGACGTGCGCGAGTTCTACCTAGGCTTCGGCGAAGGTGGATCGCGCAAGAACATGCGCGAGGTGAAGCATTACAAGCGGCGCAAACGCTGGCTGTCCTGAGAAAAAAAACATGAACGACACATTGTTAAGGGTCGAAACCCTGTCCAAGCGCTTCGGCGGCGTCGAAGCCGTTGCCGGTGTCAGTTTTCACGTTCGGCGCGGTGAAATCTATTCCCTGATCGGCCCCAACGGGGCCGGCAAGACGACCACCTTCAACATGATCAGCGGCGTCGTCAAGCCCAGCAGCGGCACCGTGCATTTCGATGGCAGCGACATCACCGGCATGCCGGCACACCGCCTGGCCGCCATCGGCATCGGTCGGACCTTCCAGAATCTGGCGGTGTTCAAACATGCCAGCGTGGTGGACAACCTGCTGGTCGGCCGCCACTGCCACATGGCCACCAACGTGCTGGATGCCTCGTGGTTCTTCGGACGGGCGCGGCGCGAGGAGCTCGAACACCGTCGCAAGGTGGAAGAGATCATCGATTTTCTCGAAATCGAGGAAATTCGCGACATGCCGGTGGGCACCCTGTCCTATGGCCTGCAAAAGCGGGTCGAGTTGGGACGCGCACTGGCCACCGAGCCCAAGTTGCTGCTGCTGGACGAAATGGTGTCGGGCATGAACAGCGAGGAGACCGAAGACATTGCCCGCTTCGTGCTGGACATCCGCGACGAACTCGGCATTTCGGTCCTCATGGTCGAGCATGACATGGGCATCGTGATGGACATCTCCGACCGCGTCTGCGTGCTCAACTTCGGCCGCAAGATCGGCGAGGGCACGCCGGCCGAGATATCGGCCAACCCGGCCGTGATCGACGCCTACCTGGGCAGCAAAACCAAGGAGGCCGCGTGATCGACAACCTGGACGCGTTACTGCGCGACGGCAACACCACATTCCCCAAGCTGCTCCAGCACTGGGCACAGCGCTTTCCGGATGCGCTCGCGTTTCGCGAGAAAGATTACGGCATCTGGAACCGGATGACCTGGCAGCACTATTTCGAAACGGCGCGCCGCTTCGCCCTCGGTCTCAAGTCTCTGGGCTTCGACAAGGGCGACCGGCTGGCGATTGCCAGCGAGGACAGTCCGCAGTGGATGTTCACCGACCTGGCCACGCAAGCCATCGGCGGTGTCGTGGTGGGCATCTACCCCACCAACCCGTGGCCGGAACTGCAGTACATCGTGCACCACTCGAACAGCAAGTTCGTGGTCTGCGGCGATCAGGAACAGGTCGACAAGGTGCTCGACGCCATGGCCAAGCACGACACCGGCCTGCCCGACCTGGTGAAGATCATCTGCGTCGACATGAAGGGGATGCGCGGCTACAAACACGACAAGCTGATGTCGTTCGAGGACGTGCTTGAGCTAGGAGACCAAAACGCCGCGGCATCGCCCCAGCACGCGAGCGCCTTTGATCGTGCCATCGAGGACACCCAGCCCGATGACACCTGCATGCTGGTCTACACCTCGGGCACCACCGGGCCGCCCAAGGGCGCGATGCTGTCGCACCGCAACCTGATCGTCACCGTTGACAAGCTCAAAACCCATTTCAAGCTCGACCGGCACAACTACGAAGTGGTCTGCTACCTGCCGTTGTGCCACGTGGCCGAGCGTGCCTTCTCGACGGTCATGCACCTGCTCACCGGTGGCGTGGTCAATTACGCCGAATCGATCGACACGGTAGCCGTCAATCTGCGCGAGATCGCACCCACGGTGTTTTTGGGCGTGCCGCGCATCTGGGAGAAGCTGCAGCAAGGCATTTTGATCCGCATGCAGGACGCCTCGCGCTTTCAGCGCTGGGCTTTCCAGCGCTGCTTCGATGCCGGGCGCCGTCTGTTCGAAAAGGTCGAGGCGCAAGGGGGCCAGCGCAGTCTGTCGGATCGCCTGCACTTCTTCGTTCTGTGGTTGCTGATGTTTCGCAATCTGCAGAAATTCGTCGGCCTGGACCGCATGCAGTGCGGCTTCTGTGGCGGCGCCAGCGTCTCGCCCGAGGTACTGAAGTTCTTCCGCATCCTCGGCATTCCGGTGTACCAGGTCTACGGCATGACCGAGTCCGGCGGGGTGATCTTCTTCCAGCATGAAAAAGCGATCAAACTGGGCGCCACCGGCCTGCCCATCGACGGCCTGAACTGGAAGATCGCGGAGGACGGCGAGCTCGTCGTCAAGCACCCCGCCGTGTTCAAGGGCTACATCCACGACGAAGGCGCCACCGCCAAGACCGTGGTGGACGGCTGGCTGCACACGGGCGACATCGTGGCGCTGGCTGACAACGGCGAGCTGATGATCGTTGACCGCAAGAAGGCCATCATCATCACCAGCGGCGGCAAGAACATCGCGCCCTCGGAGATCGAAAACGCGCTCAAGGACAGCCTGTATGTGCGCGAGGCGATCATCCTGGGCGACGGACGCCACTATTTGGCGGCGCTGATCCAGGTCGACTACGAAACGGTCGGCAAGTGGGCACAAGAACGCAAACTGGCCTACACCACCTACAAGAGCCTGGCCGCGCTGCCCGAGGTGCGCGAACTGATCGACGAGGACGTCAAGCGTGTGAACAAGCTGTTTGCCCGGGTCGAGAACATCCGCAAGTTCCTGATCCTGGAAAAAGAACTCGACCACGACGACGGCGAACTCACCGCCACCCAGAAGGTGCGCCGCAACGTCATCGAAAAAACCTTCGCGAAAGAGATCGCGATCATCTACGGCGCAGGAGCGGGCTGATGGACTATTTTCTGCAACTGGTCATTTCCGGCATCGCCGTGGGCCTGCTCTACGGCTTCATCGGCATGGGCTTTGCGATGATTTACCGCGCCACCGGCGTGGTGAACTTCGCCCAGGGCGAGCTGATGATGCTGGTGTCCTACATCGCCTTCACCCTGGCCGGCACCTTCCAATTTGGCTTCTGGCTCATGCTGGCAGCAACTGTCGCGGCCTCGGTGCTGATTGGCCTTCTGATCGAGGTCTTGCTGATCCGTCCGATGCTTGGTCAGCCGGTGTTTTCCACGGTGATGGTGACCATTGGCCTGGCCGTGATCCTGCGCTCGGTGGTGGTGCTGATCTGGGGCGCAGACCCCATGCCGCTCAATGCCGGCCTGCCAACGGAGGTCATCAAGATCGGCCCGGCCGGCCTGTACCCGGCGCAGCTGTATTCCGTTGGGCTGATGGCGGCCGTACTGCTCGGCCTGTGGACCTTCTTTCGCTATTCGCGGGTCGGTATCGCCATGCGTGCCACCGCCAACGTGCAAACTGCAGCCCTGCTGATGGGCATCAATGTCAAGCGCATTTTCGCCTTGTCCTGGGCCCTGTCGGCGGGGCTCGCCGCCATTGCGGGCGTGTTGATCGGCGTGATCTACGACGTGAATCCCGGCATGTGGACGACAGGTCTGCGCAGCTTTCCCGCGGTCATCTTGGGCGGGCTGGACTCGGTGTTCGGCGCCGCACTCGGCGGCATCCTGATCGGGGTGGTCGAGAATCTGTCGGAAGGCTATATCGGCCGCGGCATGAAGGAGATCGCCGGTTTTGTTTTGATCCTCGTCGTCCTTATGGTCAGACCCTATGGCCTGTTCGGCAAACCTGAAATCGAGCGTGTCTGATGCGTAGCGGAAACTTCAAACAAAACTATCGTCAGCTGCTGGCACTGACCGACTCGGTTCCTGTCATCGTCTGGTCGTGTCTGCTGGTGGCGCTGCTGGCGGCCGCGCCACTGCTGCTGGCCAAGTACTATGTCTCCGTCATTCTGCTGCTGCTGATCACAGCGGTGGGGGTGTTGGGCCTGAACCTGCTGACCGGGACCACCGGGCTGATCTCGCTCGGGCACTCGGGGTTTCTGGCGGTCGGCGCCTACACGGCCGGCATCGTGGCCAGCAAACTTGGCTGGCCAATGCTGGCGTCCATCTTTGCCGGTGGCGTGAGCGCGGCCATCGCCGGGATCATCGTGGGCATACCCTCGCTGCGTCTCAAAGGGCTGTACCTGGCCATCACGACGATGGCATTTGCCGTGATCATCAACCACCTGATCCTCAACGGTGGCGACCTGACCGGAGGCTCGGAAGGCTTGACGGTGCCGCAACCCTCGCTGTTCGGTCAGGCGCTGGGGGCAGAACGTGGCTACTACTACGTGGTGCTGTGCTTTGTGGTGGTGTTCACCTTCATCACCCTGAACATCCTGCGCAGCCGCATTGGCCGGGCGTTCCAGGCGATTCGGGAGCACGACATCGCAGCCAAGGCCATGGGCGTCAACCTGGTGCGCTACAAGTTGCTGGCGTTCATGGTCAGCGCCTTCTACACCGGCATCGCCGGGGGCTTGCTGGCCTACTACACACGCTACCTGAATGTCGACAGCTTCAGCCTGCTGATATCGATCGAGGCGCTCTCCATGCTCATCGTCGGCGGCCTGGGTTCTGTAGCCGGCGCCTTGCTCGGAACGGCTTTCATCGTCCTGCTCAACGAAAGCCTGGGCTTCGTGTTCGGCATGATCGGCGCCAGCTTCGGCGGGTCGGGCTCCACTGCCGCCTATGAGATCAAAGGCGTCATTTATGGACTCGCGATTGTGTTGTTCCTGCGTTTTGAGCCCGATGGCCTGATGGGGCGATGGCGCGACATCAAGCATTACTGGACCCATTGGCCCTTCCGATTCTGACCCCGCAGCACACGCGCTGCTTATTCCATAGGAGACCTGCGATGCGAACACTACCGAAGCTGACCCAGCGCTTTTGCCTCGGCGCCCTCGCCGCACTGACCTTCGGCAGCGCACTGGCGGCAGATCCCGGGGTCACGAACGAGAAACTCGTGCTTGGCGCGGTCATCCCGCTGAGCGGCCCGCCCAGCATCATTGGCAAGGCCATTGCCACGACCCTGAAAGTTTGGGAGCAGGACGTCAATTCGCGCGGCGGCATCGGCGGACGCAAAGTCGACATTCGCATTGAGGACGACGGCTATGTGCCGCAGCGCGCTGTCCAGGGTCTGAAAAAACTGATTGATGTCGAACAGATCTTTGCATTGATCGGCACCTCCGGCTCGTCGCAGTTGCTGGCCATGCTGCCCATCATCGACGAGCAGAAAATTCCCGCCATCAACCATATCGCCGTCAACAGCGCCCACTTCAACCCACCGCACAAGACGCTGTTCAATATCGGGGCAACTTACTGCCAGGAGGTCTCTGCCAGCATGAAGCATCTGGTCACATCCCAGAAGCTGCAGGGATCGAAGTTCGGCCTGATCTTCCAGGAAGACGATTACGGCACCGACGTCAAATGCGGCTACGAACAGGCCCTGAAAGAGCTCGGCTTGAAAAGCAGCATCGAAGTTGCCTACAAACGCGGGGCGAAGGATTTTTCCGCCGAGGTGTTGAGCGTGCAGCGCGCCGGCGCCACCTTCGTGCTGACCGGCGGCATCATCACCGAAACCGCCGCCATGCTCAAAGAGATCGCGAAGAACCAGATGCAAGCCGTGCGCCTGGCCGCTCACCCTTCGCATCTGCCTGCGGTACTGGCCCTGGCCGGCCCGGCAGCAGACGGCGTGTACGTCGCCGAGTATGTGCCTCCAGTGACCGACATACAAACACAGGGCATTGGCAAACTCACCGCACTGACCTACAAATATTTTTCAGCCAATGAGGTCAAGGACATGAACCGGTATTCATTGACCGCCTATGTAGGTGTCCAGTTGCTCGAATCAGCGCTCAACGCATGTGCCAAAAACCTCACACGTGCCTGCGTGGTCGAAAAGCTCGAGCAGACCAAAAATTTCACCAGCGACGGCATCATGGCCCCATTGACCTTCGGGCCCAATATTCGACAGTCGGGGACCCGCCCCATTTTGCTCAAGGCGAATGCCAGCGCCGGGAAATTCGAGCGAGCCTCTGAATTTCTGAGTTCCAAGTAATCAAGACGACGTGCCACCAGCCCCTCCCCCATTACTCAACCAGGAGTGCCTTTTCATGACACGCAAATACTTTCGATATGCCGCCACCAGTCTGCTCAGCATGGTTATCAGCCTGACGGCCACGACCGCCGCTGCTGCCGACCCCGGTGTGACCGACGCCAAAATCGTCCTCGGCTCGGTGACGCCCGTCAGCGGCCCCCCTAGCCTGCTGGGCAAAGCCCACATGCTTGCCTTGCGGGTATGGGAGCAGGATGTCAACGCCCGTGGTGGCATCAACGGCCGCAAGGTGGAAATTCGCCAGGAAGATGACGGCTATGTGCCTCAGCGTGCTGTGCAAGGCGTCAAGCGACTGGTCGACGTGGAAGGCATCTTCGGCCTCATCGGCACCTCGGGCTCAGCGATGCTGCAAGCCATGCTGCCCTACATCAACGAGCAAGGCTTGCCAACTATCAACGCGATGGCCGTGGCAGCAGCGCACTTCACTCCACCGAACAAAACGGTATTTGTGATCGGGCCAACCTATTGTCAGGAGTTGAGCTCCGCCATGAAAAACATGGTCGCTAGCAAGAAGTTGCAAAAGGAGAAGTTTGCGCTGGTCTATCAGGATGACGAGTTTGGCAGCGACGTGCGTTGCGGCTACCAGAAGGCGATCAAGGATCTGGGGCTTAACAGCGTGTCCGAGATCTCCTTCAAGCGTGGCACCAAGGACTTCTCGGCTGAGATGCTGAGTCTGAAGCAGGTGGGAGCGACCTTTCTCGCGTCGGGCGGCGTGGTAGCCGAGCATTCGATGCTGATGAAGGAATCCGCTAAAAACCAGATGTCGCTGACCTTCCTTGCCGTGCATTCGGCCCACCTGACCCCTGTTCAGGCGCTCGCCGGTGCCGCGGGCGACGGCTACTTCGTCGCAGACTATGTCCCGCCTCTGACCGACCTGTCGGTGCCAGGCATGGCCAAGTTCATGGGGTTGGCACAGAAATATCTGTCAGCCGACGAGTTGAAGTCGCTCAACCGCTATTCGATCACAGCCTACGTCGGTGCGCTGCTAATGGAAGACGCGATCCGCCGCTGTGGCAAGGCGCTGACCCGCGCCTGTGTCGTCGAGAAGCTGGAGACAACCAAGAACTTCAGCACCGATGGGCTGGCTTCTCCCATCAGTTTCGGCCCCAATGACCGGCACTCGCCGAGCAGCGTGCTCGTGTTGCGCTCGGACGCCAAAAACTCCCGCTTCGAGCGCGTGTCCGAACCCATCCCCGTGCTCGATTGACACCAGACGCCGTTCGTCACCCGCCGTACAACTGGTTCCGCCCGTGTTTCAAAAAGTTCTGATCGCCAACCGTGGCGAGATCGCGCTGCGGATCCTGCACACACTCAAGGGCATGGGGCTCGCCACCGTGGTGGCCCACCACGCGGTGGACGCCGATAGCCCGGCCGTGCTGGAGGCTGACGAGTCGGTCGAATTGCACGGCTTGACGCCCGTGGCGGCCTACCTCGATATCGCGCAGTTGGTTGAAGCGTGTCGGCGCATTGGGGCACAGGCGCTGCATCCCGGTTACGGCTTCCTGTCTGAAAACGCGGCGTTTGCGCGTGCGCTGGAAGCTGCTGGCATCGTCTTCATTGGCCCGCGTCCGGACAGCATCGAACTGATGGGCGACAAGGTGCGCGCGCGCAGCTTCGTCGCCCAACGCGGCTTTCCGGTGGCACCGAGCGCCATCGAGGACGATGACCCGGCCAGCTTCGTCGAGCGCGCCAGGGCGCTCGGCGCGCCGCTGCTGATCAAGCCTTCAGCCGGCGGTGGCGGCAAGGGCATGCGCATCGTGCGTGACCTCGCCGTGTTGGATCGCGAGATCGAGACCGCACGGCGCGAAGGTGAGCGCTATTTTGGCGACGGTCGGCTGTTTGTCGAGCGCTATGTGGAGCGCCCGCGGCACATCGAGGTGCAGGTGATGGGCGACGCGCATGGCCAGTTGGTGCATTTCTGGGAGCGTGAATGTTCAGTGCAGCGACGCTTCCAGAAAATCATTGAAGAAACCCCCTCCCCGGCCCTTTCACCGGTGCAGCGCCACGATATTTGCGAAGCCGCAGCCGGCATTGCCCGCGCCGCCAACTATCGCGGCGCCGGCACCGTGGAGTTCATCTACGGCGCCGGTGGCGAGTTTTACTTTCTTGAGATGAACACGCGTCTGCAGGTCGAACACCCGGTCACCGAAATGGTGACGGGCTTTGACCTCGTTCGCGAACAGGTACGCGTCGCCCAGGGTGAGCCGCTCGGCTACACCCAGGCGGACATCGTGCAGCTTGGTCACGCCATCGAATGCAGGCTTTACGCCGAAGACGCCGAGCATGATTTTCGCCCCTCCACCGGTGACATCCTGTGCTGGCGACCACCCTCTGGTTCCGGCGTGCGGGTTGATGCCGGCGTGCGCGAAGGACAGGCGGTAACTGCCGCATTTGACCCCATGATCGCCAAAATTATTTGCCATGGAAACACGCGTGCACAGGCTATCGAACGCTCCATCCTGGCGCTTGAGCAATCGGTGCTGTTGGGTCTGACCACCAACGCACGCTACCTCACGCGGGTACTGCGCCATGCCGAGTTCCGTGCTGGGCAGGCCGACACCGGCATGCTGGCACGCTGCGCCGACGAGCTGCGCGAGTCTCTCACCCCCGATGACATCGACCTGGTACTGGCATCGGCGGTGCTCGCCGACCGCGAACTGTTGCGCGCCGTTCACTCCATTCCCGCGATGCACGCCGCCATGGGACCCTGGAGGAATTGACGATGCGCCGCCGCTATGTCATCAATGGCAAGGTCCATGACCTCGTGGTAACACGTGGAGCGAATGGCGTGTTCCACGTCAGCCATGGCGAACGCAAATTCGAGATGCAGGGGAAGACGCTGCCTGATGGCCGTTGGCGGGTCACCGTGGATCAGCGCCCGCAAGCCGTCTGGATCGCCGCGCAAGGCGACAGTCGATTCGTGCACAGTGCGGCCACCGGTGCCCTTGAAGTCGAGGTGATCGATCTCAGCGCAGCCTCCGGCGGCGACCGGGCCGGTGCCGCTTCCGACTTGCTGCAGGCGCCAATGCCCGGCACGGTGATCGCGGTTCATGTGGCAGCCGGCGATGCCGTGCACACGGGCCAACCGCTCATCGTGATCGAAAGCATGAAGCTGGAAACCACGCTGACGGCACCGCGCGACGCCCGGGTCAAGACTGTGTACTTTGCCGTTGGCAACACCTTCGCTCTCAAGTCCACCCTCGTGACGCTGCAAGACCCCTGAGAACCGATTGATGAAACGCATCGACTCCCGCATCGACACCGCATCCGAAGCGTTCCGGCGAAACCATCAAGCCATGAGCTCCATCGTCGCGAATTTTCGCGAGCGCATGGAAATCACGCGCCACCAACGTCCGCCGCATGAGATCAAGCGCGTGCGCGCGCAGGGCAAATTACTGGTACGTGAACGGCTGGACCTGCTACTAGATCCCGGTACGCCCTTTCTTGAGTTCTCGGCGCTGGCTGCCTGCGAGGACTACAACGGCGAGGTCCCGGGTGCCAACGTGGTCACTGGCCTGGGCGTGGTCAGTGGCCGCGAGGTGCTGATCCACGCCGACGATTCCAGCGTCAAGGGCGGTGTCTGGTACACGCTCACGCCACGCAAGCTGGCACGACTGCTGGACATCGCGCTGGAGAACCAGTTGCCGGTCCTGCATTTGTGCGACAGCGGCGGCGCCTTCCTTGAAGAACTGTCAGGCGTGTACATCGAGGGTGGCCGGGTGTTCCGCAACCAATGCCTGCTGTCCAAGGCCGGCGTGCCGCAGGTCGCGATGGTGTTCGGCAACTGCACCGCCGGCGGTGCCTACATCCCGGCGCTGTGCGATTACAGCATCATCGTGCGTGGCACCGGCGGCGTGTTCCTCGGCGGGCCACCGCTCGTGAAGGCCGCCACCGGTGAGGAGCACACCGCCGACGAGATCGGAGGCTGTGATTTACACACCCAGGTATCCGGCACGGTCGACTACCCGGCTGACAATGAGGCCCACGCCATCGCGATTTGCCGCGAGATCGTTGCGCAGTTCAAGCCCGCGACGAAAAGCTACCTGCCAGAACGCGATGCCGAGCCACCCTACTACGACCCCGACGAAATGCTGGGCATCGTCTCGCCCGACCACCGGGTGCAGTTTGACCAGCGCGAACTCATTGCCCGCATCGTCGACGGCAGCCGCTTCCACGAATACCAACCCGCTTATGGCACCACGCTGATCTGCGGCTACGCCTACATCTGGGGGTACCGCGTGGGCATCCTCGCCAACAACGGCGTGTTGTTCAGCGACAGTTCCAAGAAAGCGGCGCACTTCATCTCGCTGTGCAATCAGAACCGTACACCGCTCGTGTTTCTTCAAAACACCACCGGCTACATGATCGGCCGCAACTACGAAATGGAAGGCATCACCAAGGACGGCGCCAAGATGTTGATGGCGCAGGCTGGCAGCGAGGTGCCCAAGTTCACCGTCATCACCAGCGCAGCTTTCGGTGCGGGCTATTACGGCATGTGCGGACGGGCGTGGGATCCACGGATGATCTGGGCCTGGCCGAACGTGCACATGGGGGTGATGGGCCCCGATCAGGCCGCCAACACCCTCGCCGACGTGAAAATCGCCCAGTTGCGCCGCAAGGGCCACACGCCCGATGAGGCCGAGATGGCGCAATTGCGCCAGCGCGTGTACGAAAAGGCCGAACGCGAATCCAACGCCTACTTTGCCACCTCGCGCTTGTGGGACGACGGTCTGCTGGCGCCCACTGACACCCGCAACGCACTGGGCATGGCACTCTCAGCCGCCGCACACGCCCCGATCGCCGACCCGCACTACGGAATTTTCCGATTCTGAAGGGACAACATGACAGAAGACACCACCTTCGGCTTCGACGATGAAGCCCTCGCAACCCGCCCCACCGTCTACCAGAGCGGACTCTTCGAAGGCCAGGTGGTGATGGTCAGCGGCGCCGGCAGCGGCATCGGCAAAGCCATCGCCTTCCTGTACGCGCGCCTGGGCGCCAAGCTGGTCATCTGCGGGCGCGACCCAGCCAAGCTAGAGAGCTGCGCCGAATGGCTGCGCCGGCTCGGCAGCCCTGATGTGCTGGTGCACCCCATGACGATCCGTGATCCCGAGCAGGTGGAACAGTTGATCGACGTGGCCTGGCTGCACTTCGGACGCATCGACGTGCTCGTCAACAACGCCGGCGGGCAATTCCCGCAGCGGGCGCTGGACTACAGCGTCAAGGGCTGGAAGGCGGTGATCGACACCAACCTGAACGGAACCTGGTACATGATGCATGCGATGGCGCGCCGCTGGCAGGGCACCGGCACGCGGGGCAACATCGTCAACATCGTCGCCACCTTCCAGCGGGGCATGCCGGGCGTGGCGCACACCTGCGCTGCGCGCGCCGCGGTGACTCACCTGTCTAAAACTGTTGCAGTGGAGTGGGCGCAGCATGGCATCCGCGTCAATTGCATAGCGCCTGGAGCGATCGCCAGCACCGGCTTTCGTCAGTACTCCCCCGAGGCGGTGAAGGCCTTCGCCGGAGCCAACCCGATGAAACATGTCGGTGACGTGCAGGACGTGGCCGAGGCCGCGGTCTACCTCAGCGCGCCCAGCGGCAAGTTCGTCACCGGCGAACTGCTCACGGTGGATGGCGGCGGCGTGCTCTGGGGCGAAGTCTGGACCATCGCCAAACCCGATTACTTCAAGGTGAACACATGAATTCGGCTGACTCGCAACACCCCAAGTTCGGCCCGGGCGACGAGGCCCTGGCCGCACTCCCGACGGTCTATCGCGACGACCTTTTCGCCGGCAAAGTGGTGCTGGTGTCGGGCGCCGGCAGTGGCATCGGCAAGGCGATTGCCTTCCTGTTCGCGCGGCTGGGTGCCACGCTCGCCATCTGCGGGCGCAAGGCCGACAAACTCGAGGACTGCGCCGAAAAACTGCGCGCGCTGTCGGGCCGTGAGGTAATCACCTACCCGATGACCATCCGCGACCCCGAGCAGGTGGACGCCATGCTCAGTGCCGTGTGGGAACGTTTGGGCGGCGTCGACGTGCTGGTCAACAACGCTGGCGGCCAGTTTGCCGCCCATGCGATGGACTTCAACGTCAAGGGCTGGAACGCGGTGATCGACACCAACCTCAATGGCAGCTGGTACATGATGCAGGGCGCGGCCAGGCGCTGGGTGGAGCAAGGCCGGCCCGGCAACATCGTCAACATCACCGCCGCCATCGACCGCGGCCTCACGGGCATGGCGCACACCACCGCCTCGCGCGCGGGCGTCATTGCGCTGTCCCGCACGCTGGCCATCGAGTGGGCAGAGCACGGCATCCGCCTGAACTGCATTGGCGCCGGCGCCATCGAGAGCAACGGTTTCAACAACTACCGCGAGGAAAACGTTTCCACTTTCTACTCGTGCAATCCGATGAAACGGGCCGGCGACGTGCAGGACATCGCGGAGGCGGTGGTCTACCTCGCCGCACCCTCGGGCAAGTTCATCACCGGCGAGGTGCTCAACGTCGAAGGCGGGATGCTGCTGTGGGGCGAGTTCTGGCCAGCCGGAAAGCCCGACTACTTCAAGGTCGATCAAGAGTGACCTCGCAGCCTCCTCTTCCGTCGGCAACGTACTCCCACGGGCCTTTTCAGCAGCTCGTCGGGTACGACATCCTGCACAACGAGCGCGGCCTGTATTTCCGGCTGCCGATCCGGCGCGACCACCTCAACCCCCACGGCGTGCTCCACGGCGGCGTGCCCCTGACCTTGCTCGATGCGGTCGGGGGCAGAACCCTGATCGACCGGCCGATCCCGGGCAGCGGCCAGCTCATCCAGTCGTCGGTAACGGTCACGCTCACTGTGGATTTCATGCGTGCGGTCGGCACAGGAATCCTGTTTGCATCGGCAACGCCTGACCACATCGGCAAGACGGTGGCCTATGTGTCGGTGAAGGTCACGCTCGACGCACTCGACGGAGACATCGTGTCGCGCGGCATCGGCACCTACCGCATCTACACCAAGTCACTGGTCAAAGCGGTCTGATCGGTGCTCGGCGGAGACCGCCCGGCAAAGCACTGCGGCTCAATGCAAATGATCATCGGGCGGCGGAAGGATTTTCAGCTCGCGGTTGATGCGTTCGATTTGGTCGGGCTGAAACTGCGTCGAATGCCTGTGGTCCATTTTCCCCAGCCCCCACCATTCTTCGACTACAAGAGTTCGTCGTCGTGTTCGCCAATGAACGGCGCGGGGCTTGGGCGATCAGTCACCGTCCGGCTGAACCTCGGTGCCGGTGAAGGTTGGAGCACGCCGTCTCGCTCAAAGAAAGTGCCGCGCGCACTGTTGTGTGGATGATGTGCAGCCTCTTCCAGAGTCAGCACCGGTGCAAAGCACACGTCGGTCCCTTCCAGCAACGCACACCAGTGCGCTCTCGGCTGGATGCGGAAGATGTCGGCGATCTGGCGTTTGAGCGTCGGCCAGACGGCCGGATCGCGTTGCCGTTGAAACTCGGGATCGTTGATGCCTAGCTTCTCCAGCAGCAACACATAGAATTGGGGTTCCAGTGATGCGATCGAGATCCATTTCCCGTCAGCGCACTCATAGGTGTCGTAGAAATGCGATCCGCCATCCAACAGATTGGCCTGCCGTTCATTCTTCCACATTCCCAGCGCTTTGAGGTCGCAGACGATGGAGGTCAGCAGCGCCGCGCCGTCGGTGATCGCAGCATCGACCACCTGACCACGGCCAGAGGTGCGCGCTTCAAGCAAAGCGCAAACGATGCCAAAGGCAAGCATCATGCCGCCGCCGCCCAGGTCGCCGACCATCGCCGGCGGCGCTACTGGCCCGCCGTCCGAGCGGCCAATCATGCTGAGCGCGCCCGACAGCGCGATGTAGTTGATGTCATGACCGGCGGCCTGCGCGAGCGGGCCGTCCTGGCCCCAGCCGGTCATGCGCCCGTAGACGAGTCGTGGGTGGCGTGCCAGCAGCACGTCTGGGCCCAAACCCAGCCGCTCCATCACGCCCGGGCGAAAACCTTCAATGATCGCGTCGGCCCCGTCGACAAGTGCCAGCACCCGCTGCACGTCTGCGGGCGACTTCAGGTCGACCGCCACCGAACGGCGACCGCGGTGCAACACGCTGCGCCGCCCACTGGCAAGGAAGGTGCCATCTCCGCGGTCTTTTCCCTTGTCGGCCTTGCGATCCAGGCGGATCACGTCGGCGCCCATGTCGGACAGCAACATTGCGCAGAACGGTCCGGGGCCAATGCCGCCGAACTCGATCACTTTCAAACCTTGCAAGGGACCACTCATTTGTTGTTGCTCCTCAAACCGAACTAAAACCACCAGCCAACCGACTGCTACCCCAACCAGCGCTTGCGTCGCTTGTAGTGCTTTACCTCGCGAAAGCTCTTGCGCACCCCCTCGCGGTCCAGGCCGAGATAAAACTCGCGCACATCCTCGTTGTCGCGGAGTTCCTGGGCCTGCCCCTCCAGCACGATGCGACCGCTCTCCATGACATAACCATAGTCGGCGATCTCCAGGGCGACGCGTGTGTTTTGCTCGACGATGAGCAGCGACAGCCCCTGCTCACGCAGGTGGCGCAGCACGCTGAAGACTTCCTCGACCATGCGCGGCGCCAGCCCGAGTGACGGCTCGTCGATCAGCATGAGTTTGGGCTCGGCCATGATTGCGCGCCCGATCACCAGCATCTGCTGCTCGCCGCCCGACAGATAGCCGGCCGTGCGTTTTCGCAGTTCGGCCAGGCGCGGAATCGCTTCGTACACGCTGTCCATCGCCTGGCGCATCGCCTGCGCCGATGGAAACATGTGGCCGCCGATGATGAGGTTTTGCTCGACCGTCATGTGCTGCAGCACGCGCCGCCCTTCCATCACATGAACCAGACCACCGCGCACCACGGTCGCCGGATCGTGCCCCTGAATCGGTCGGCCGTCGAAGGTGATCGACCCGCCCGAGACGCGGCCATCTTCCGAGTCAATGACGCCGGAGATGGCTTTCAGGGTGGTGCTCTTACCTGCGCCGTTGGCGCCCAGCAGCGCCACGCACCCGCCTTCGGGGACCTTCATCGACACGCCCTTGAGCGCCAGGATCACCTCGGCATACAACACCTCAACGTTGGATAGAGTCAGCACCGCCGGATCGGCAGCCGCATGGGGCGTGGTCCGTTGATCCGGTGCTGCAGCAATGGCTGAATTCACCATTTAGGCACCACTGGCACGTTCACATCGGCTGCAGCCCGAACGACCTTGCCGTCCTTCATGGTCGCGATGTTGACCTTGGCGGTGCCGGTGGGAAAGGGGGTGTCGTTGCTGAAGTCCACGCCTGGCAGTATGCCCATCAGGTCGTTGCTGGTGAACTGGCTGTTCATCAAGGTCTCGCGCACCGCTTCGCCAGTGACTTTGCCGGCACCCTTGGCCTTGATGGTGGCCTCAATCGCGCGCACTGCCACGACGCTTTGGCCCAGGCCCATGATGGTCATGGCATTCCAGCCCGATTTCAGGCCATGCTTTTCCTGCAACATGCTGTAGAACTTGCGTGCGGTCGTGTCGTCTTCGCTGGCATCGGCGATGGCGCCCACTTCGAAATCACCGGCAAAGCCATTCGGGTCGCCCAGTGCCTTAGATGATCCCACCACGCCGTTGTGCAGCGAGAGCATGATCGGGACGTTTTTGCCCAGCGCCTGCAGCGCACGTTTGGTGGCCACGGCCTGGGCGGTGTTGGTCTGGATCACGATCACATCGGTGCCAGCATTGACCAGGCGACGCACCGCCAGGGTCAGGTCGGCCGGTTGCACTTCGGTCCAGATCGCCTCGACGAAGGTGGCTTTGTCCGGGTTGGCCTTGGTGTAGCTTTGCAGGCCCTTGGCCATGTCGGCATAAGCGGGGGTGGCTTCGGAGGTGATGATCGCCACCTTGACAGGGCGCTTGCCATCGAGTTTGGTGGTGCGGAACCATTCCAGGAATCCGCCCGCCTCGTGGGCGTAGGTGGGGCGCAGGTTCAGGGCCCATTGGTTGGGTTTCCAGCCGAAGCCGTAGGTGGCGGTGGCCATGACCATGGGAATCTTGTCTTCCGGCAAGCGCTGCTGCAACGCGGCGGCATCCGGGCCACCGAGGCCGAGCAGGATCGCGGGTTTGACTTCGGCCTTGATGCCGGGCCACAGGCTGGCGGTTTGCGCCACGTCGTAGCGGGTGTCGAAGGTTTTGACGACGATCTGCACGTTGAGTTTGCTGCCGACTTCCTTGTTCCACCACTCGATCACTGCGAGTCGCCCGCCCTGCATCTGGGACATGACGTTGGCGTAGGGGCCGGCGAAGTCGGCAAAGGCGGCCACGTTGATCGTCGTCGATTGCGCATGGGCGGGCGCATTCAGCAGCAGACCAGAGGCCAGGGCGGCCGTGAGTTTGAGAAAGGTATTGCGTTGCATGCTTGTCTCCAATTGTGGTGGTGGTGAGGAAAAGGGGCGGGGGATTGCGACTCGCTGTGCCGGGCGGGCTCAGTGGTGAAACGGCCAGAGCCGGTAGTTGGTTTTCAGGATGTTCCAGCGGTGCATCAGGCCTTTCGGTTCAAGCAGCAGGAACAGCGTGATGATGAGGCCGAGAAACACATTCATGCTGGCGAAGATCAGGTCGCTGCTCAGGCTGGGGATGCGCTCGACCAGGTCGGGCCCGAGGCTGGTGATGGTTTCCTGCACACCACGGATGAGCACGGTGCCTATCAGTGCCCCGACGATCGAGCCGAGCCCGCCGACGATCATCATGGCAATGAACCAGATCGAGTTGAACAGCGTGAACTGATCGACCGAGACGAAGCGCACCTGGTAGGCCCACAGGGCACCACCGATGCCAGCGTAAAAAGCGCCGAGCACGAAGGCGCGCGACTTGGCGCCGGCCACGTCAACGCCCATCATGCCGGCGGCCACATCGTCGTCGCGCACGGCGACAAAGGCGCGCCCGTGGCGGCTGCGCAGGATACCGAAAGCGCCGATGACCATCACCATGGTGACGACAAGAAACAGGTAGTACAGCGAGCGGTCGGTGTTGAACAAAAATGTGCCCATCCGCGCCGGCTCCAGGCTGAAGCCATTCACGCCGCCGAGCCAGGCTGAAGGCAGATTCAGCACAATGAAGTGAAAGATGAACTGGGCCGCGATGGTGGTCAGCGCGAGGTAAAAGCCCTTGATGCGCGCCGCCGTCATGCCAAACAACCAGCCGGCCAGCGCCGCTACCAGGCCCGCCACCGGCACCGCCACCCAGAACGGCAGCCCGGCCTTGACCTCGACCACGCTGGCGGCGTAGGCGCCGACGCCCATGAAGGCGGCCTGGCCCAGGTTGATTTGCCCGGCGTAGCCGGTGGTGATCTGCAGCCCGACCACCACGATGGACGTGACCAGCATCAGGTTGGCTACGGCTACCAGACGCGCCGAGGCGAACCAGGGGAGGAACAGGAGAATTGCGATGAACAGTCCCAGGGTGACCCATTGGGCGCGCGTACGGATCAGCGCGCGGTCGCGCGCATAACTGGTGGAAAAAATGCCGGAGGGATCCATGGGTCAGACTCTTTCAATGCGTTTCCAGCCGAACATGCCGGTCGGACGAACCACCAGCACCACCAGCATGAAGATATAGGGGACGACGGCGGCGGCATTGCCGCCGATCAGCGGGTCGATGTAGGCGGCGGTCAGTCCCTGCACGACCCCGACGATAATGCCCGCCAGCAGCAGACCGCCGATGGACTCGAGCCCGGCCAGCAGGGCCACCGGCAGGGCGGCGAAGCCGATTTCAGAGGACAGGAAGGTCAGCGACTTGCCGCTCAGGTAGACCATCGAAGTGATGACCGACAGAACGCCGCCAAGCGCCCAAGCGAAGGCGATGGAGCGGCGCACGCTGATGCCCATGGCCAGAGCGATCTGGTGGTCTTCGGCCACCGCCGACATCGCCAGCCCGCTGCGACTGCGGTTGAAGAACCAGTGCAGCGCCACGGCCGCCAGCACCGCGATGAGGCCACCAATGGCGAGCGAGCGCGGGATGATCATCTCGCCCAAGATGATTGGCGTGAGGGGAAAGATGGCGGGGAACTGACGCTCCTGCGGACCCCAGATCGCCAGCACCAGTCCACGCATCAGGATCAGTAGCCCGATGGTGACCATGATCATAGAGAACACCGACTCGCCAATCAGGCGCCTGAACAGCAGGCGTTCAATCACTAGCCCGATCAGCACCGAAATGCACAGTGCAACAGCGATGCCCAGCACCGGATGCATGCCGCGCGACTGGATGGCCCACCACAGCAGAAAGGCGCCCAGCACGATCATCTCGCCAATTGCCATATTGAAGACCTTGCTGGCGCGGTAGATGACGACAAAGCCCATGGCCACCAGCGAATACAGCAGGCCAAGCAGCGCGCCGTTGATGGTGTAGTTGATGAATTCGATGATCATGGTGTGTGTGTCTGGTCGATGTCGGTGGCCACCACGGTTGCGCGCAACACGCCCTGGCGGCCGTCCTGGTAGGTCACGGCTATTTCGCAGGCAATGTCGGCGGCACCTGCATACAGTCCGTCAATCAGCGCCCCGTAGCGCACCTCGAGAAACTCTCGACGCAGCTTGCGCGTGCGCGTCAGTTCGCCTTCGTCGGGATCAAGCTCCTTCGGAAAATTGGCAAAACGCACCACCCGCGAGCCTTCGGGCAGCAGTTTGTTGATGCGGCGGATTTCGCCCTGCACCAGTTGCCGCACCTCGGGCCGCTGCGATAGGTCGGTGAAGGTGGAGAATGCGATGCGCCGCTCCTCGGCCCAGCGGCTGGTCACAGCCATGTCGATGTTGATCAGCGCGCCAACCCAGGGCCGGGTGGCGTCGCCCAGCACCATCACGTCCTTGATAAAGGGCGAAAAGCGCAACCGGGTCTCGATGAACTGCGGGGGATACGGGTGACCGCTGGCGAGTTTGACCAAGTGTTCCACCCGGTCGAGGTAGACAAGTTCTCCGCGCTCGGTCTTGCGCACTGCGTCACCGCTGACGTACCAGCCGTCGCGCTGGATGGTGGCGGTCTTCTCGGGCTTGCCCCAGTAGCCGAGAAAGCCGGTACCTCCGCGCAGCAACAGTTCGCCATTGTCCTCAATGCGCGATTCCAGCGGCGCGCCGAAGGCAGGGTCCACATCCAGTAGCGGGCCCACGGTTTCGAGGTCGCAGCGCTCGCCGCGGTGGCCAGCAATCAGACCAAACTCCGAGCAGCCATAAATATTGCGCAAGTGGACGCCCATGGCGTGAAATAAGCGAAACACGTCGGGTGCCATGGCGGTGCCGCCTGAAACCGCGACATCGCTGCGAATAAAGCCGAACTGATCGCGCACCGGGCGCAGGGCCAGCGCCTCGGCCACAGGCAGCAGCAGGCGCGACAGCCACGGTGCCGCGCGCCCTTCGAGTCGCGCCACATGCACGTCATGGCCGATGCGGATGCCCCAGCGGTAGATGCCGCGTGCCATCCAACTCGCGGCGAGCATGCGCGCCTCGATGGTGGCGGCGATGTTCTCCCATTGGCGCGGGCCAAACAGCACGATGTGCGGCGCAAGTTCGCGCACGTTGGGCAAGACCTGGTCGGGGCCTTCCGGGAAGTTGACCACCAGCGGCGTGATCAGCCCGAGGGTCACGCCCAGCAACTGCTCGGTGATCCAGGCCAGCGGCGTGTAAGACAAATATTCCATGCCGGCTTCCAGCGGCAACGCGCTCCTCATCCGAACCGCGTTGTCCATCAGCCAGCGGTGGCTGATCATCACGCCCTTGGGCTTGCTGGTGGTGCCGGAGGTGTAGGTCAGTAGTGCCAAATCGTCCGCTTGGCCGGCGTTGACTTCACGTTCGAAGCGCTGCGGGTGCCTCTCGTGCTGGCGCCGACCTTCAGCGGTCAGGTCATCAAAGGATTGCAGCAGCGTATGCCGGTACGACCACATGCCCGAGTTGTCCCAGTAGGCGATGCCCCGGATGTCGGGCAGCCGCTCCAGCAGCGCAAGCGCCTTGTCAACCTGCTCCTGATCCTGCGCGAAGATGAAGCGGGCCTTTGAATCCTCGCACAGGTAGTGCAACTCGTCGACGGTGGCGTCAGGGTAGACCGATACGATTTTGACGCCCAGTGACTGGGCCGCAAACAGCGCCCAGTAGTGCTCTGGTTCGTTCTCGCCGATCACAATCGCGGTTTCGCCACGCTGCAGGCCCTGCGCCGCCGCGCCAAGCGCAATGCTGCGCGTTCGATCAAACACGTCGGCCCATGTATGGCAGCGCCACATACCTTTGCGCTTGACGCGCTGCGCCAGCAACTGTGGATGTTCCCGGGCGTGGGCGAACAACTTCTGCGGCAGGGTCATGACGACTTCTGGGGCGGGGTCGGTCGCACTCATGCCGCTGCTCCCAAGTAGGCCTGGATCACGGCCGGGTCGGCCTGCACTTGTGCAGGCGTGCCGTCGGCGATCTTGCGGCCAAAGTCGAGCACCGCCACGCGGTCTGCCAGATCCATGACCACCCCCATGTCGTGCTCCACTAGCACAACCGGGATGCGCTTGGCCTCGCGCACGTCTATGATGAAACGGGCCAGATCTTCTTTTTCTTCGGTGTTCATGCCGGCCATGGGTTCATCCATTAACAGAACCTTGGGTTCCATCGCCAACGCACGGCCCAGGTCAACGCGCTTGCGAAGACCGTAGCCGAGCGCGCCTACCGGCTGGTGGCGGATATTCTCAATTTCAAGGAAGTCGATGATTTCCTCGACTGCTTCCCGGTGCAGCGTTTCTTCACGCTGGGTCCAGGGAAAGTAGAGAAATGCCTGCGCCAGATTTGATCGCATCTTGCTGTAGCGGCCGACCAGGATGTTGTCGATCACGCTCATGTTGGAGAACAAATGGGTGCCCTGAAAAGTGCGCACCACGCCTTCGCGCGCGATCTGGTGCACCGCGCGGCCTTTGATGTCTTGACCACGGTAGTGAACGCTGCCTTGTTGCGGCAGATAGAAGCCGCTGAGCACGTTCATCAAAGAGCTCTTGCCCGCGCCGTTGGGCCCAATGATGGCCAGCAGCTCGTTGTCACGCACATCGATGGCGACCTCGGCCAGCGCGGTGACACCGCCAAAGCGCAAGGTGATGTCCCGCGCCTGCAGCACCGAAGCCTCGCTGGATGGGCTAATCGAGGAGTTAGAGGTCATGGGTTAGGAGAAGGCGTTGATGCCGGTCAGGGCGCGGCCAATGATGAGTTTCTGGATTTCGGTGGTGCCGTCGGGAATCGGCATCATGCGTGCGTTTCTGAACAACAATTCAACGCCGAAGTCTTTGGTTATGCCGTTGCCGCCGTGAATCTGCACTGCTTTCGACGTGACATTGACCGCCATCTCGGTCGCGTACCATTTGGCCATGGCGCTTTGCACCTCGCTGCGCACGCCGTGGTCGATCAGGTTGAAGGCGCGGTAGACCAGCAGACGCGCGGCGTCGAGTTCGGTCGCGGCTTCGGCAAGCATGCCCTGGATCAATTGATGGCCGCCGATGGGCTTGCCATGCTGGCGGCGTTCCTTCGAATAGGCCACCGCCTTGTCGAGCGCCGCCTGTGCGATGCCCACCGAGGTAAGACCGACCATAGGACGCGCTTTCTCGAACAGCACCATGGTGTTCTTCAGGCCGGTGCCGGGGGCTATCATCATGTTGGCGGCCGGCACGCGCGCGCCATCGAAGAACAGCTGAGCGGTCGAGGTGCTGTTGAGCCCGAGCTTGTCGATGTTGCGGCTTTCGTAGCCGTGTTCGGCGCGGTCCACCAAGATCATCGAGATGGCGCCAGAACCTTCTTGTGAGGTACGCACGATGACCATGCAAAAGTCGGAGTAGTGGCCGTTGGATATCCAGGTTTTCTCCCCGGTGACAATGTAGTGGTCGCCATCGCGCTGGGCACGGCAGGTGACTTCAGCCACGTTGGAGCCGACCCCGGGCTCGCTGATGCCGCTGCAGGCAATGATTTCGGCGCGTACCATGCGTGGCAAATATTTCTCACGCATGGCCACGTTCGTGCAGACCTCCAGCGAATAGGCGCCGAGCTGCTGAATCAACAGCGAGATTGCCACGTCGCCGGAGATGCGAGCGAGTTGCTCATACATCAGTGCATAGGTGAGCCAGGGCATGCCCAGACCACCATGTTCCTCGGCAATGATGCCGTTGCCGCCCATGCCGTAGGGCAGCATCTTCTGGAAGATCTCCAGCATCACCTCTTTTTCAATTAGCTTGTCGGGCTGGTAGCGTTCGACAATCGGACGCAGTTCGGTCTCCAGGAAGCGAGTGAAGCCTTCCACGGCCATGCGCTGTTCTTCGGTGGGGAGGAAATTCATGGTGCTGGTCTCGGTGTGTTGTCGGTCTCGTTCAGCGAGTGCTCATGCGTGCACCGGCATCAATGTGCAAACAGGTCGCATTGATATAGGGGTTCTCGACGATGGAGCGCACCAGGTGGGCCAGCTCGCTGGCTTGACCCATGCGGCGCGGGAACAGAATCATGCGGTCAACGATGGCCAGTGCGACCTTCTTTGGCAGGCCCGCGACCATCGGCGTTTCGAACAAGCCCGGCGCAACCGCTACGCAGCGGATGCCCAGATCGGCCAGGTCCCGTGCCACCGGCAGCGTGAGGCCGATCACCCCGGCCTTGCTGGCGGCGTAGGCCGCCTGTCCCATCTGGCCGTCCTGTGCGGCACCGGACGACAGGTTGATGATGACGCCGCGCTCATCACCCTCAGGCTCATTGCGCGCCATCGCCACGGCTGCCAGGCGCAGCACGTTGAACGTGCCGGTCAGGTTGACGGCAATCACCTTGTCCCACAGTGCCAGGGGAAAGGGTTTTCCATCGGACAAGGTCTTGGCTGCGTCGGGCACGCCAGCGCAGTTGATGCAAATGTGAATGGCGCCAAAACGGGCCAGGGTTGCGTCGATGCCCGCCTGCACCTGTGACTCACTGGTGACATCCACCTGCTCGAACATGGCGGCAGAACCCAGTTCGTTGGCTGCCTGTACACCACGCTCGCTGTCGCGGTCGAACAATGACAACCGCGCGCCGCCTTCGGCGAGCGCATCAGCCACCGCGCGTCCCAGGCCTGAAGCACCACCTGTGATAATGGCCACCTTGTCGTGAACAATCATTTTTGCCCTTCAGCGACCGAGAATGGTGATGGCGGCCACGGCTTCTTCAATTCCGAACAGGCCCCCACCGTTTTCTGCAATGGCAAGGCGGGCCCCTTGCACCTGGCGGGCCCCCGCTTCGCCGCGCAACTGCACGACCAGTTCGTGCAACTGACCCAGCCCGGTGGCGCCGATCGGGTGCCCCTTGGACTCCAGTCCGCCCGAGGTGTTGATCGGGATGCGTCCGCCAATCGTGGTGTCGCCGCGCTCGGCGAGCGGCCCGCCTTCGCCGAACGCACAGAAGCCAAGGTTTTCACTCTGCACGATTTCGCCGATGGCGGTGGCATCGTGGACCTCGGCCAGCGAAATGTCTTGCGGGCCAACGCCTGCGAGTTCGTAGGCTTGTTTGGCAGCCTTGACGGTGATGTGTTGATCCAGGTCTTCAGGGCGGCGGGTGCTGCCGGTGGCAATGACCGATGCCAACACCTTGATGGCGCGCCCACGCTTTGCCAGGCGCGCCAGTGCTGCTTCGGAACACACGACGACTGCGGCAGCCCCGTCGCTGATGGGTGCGCACATCGGCAGCGTCAATGGGTAGGCGATGGGGGGCGCGGCCAGTACCTCGTCAATGGTGTATGCATTGCGGTATTGCGCCAGCGGGTTGTGCACCGAATGGCCATGATTCTTGGCCGACACGGCGGCAATTTGTCGCTGCGTGGTGCCGAACTCGCGCATGTGAAAGCGACCAAAGGCGGCGTAAATGTCCATGAACAGGCTGTAGGGCGCCTTGGACATGGACCCTTCAGGCGGCTCAATACCGTGCCCCATTTGCAGCAGCCTGCGTTTGTTCTCCTCGACCGTGGCCACGTCCCAGGCGCCGTCGAAGACGCTGAACATTTTGGCTTTGTCGGCGCAAAACATTTTCTCGGCACCAATGGCCAGCGCGATCTCGCCTGCCCCCGAGCGCACGTACTGCACCGCCAGGTTGAAAGCCGAGCTGGCACTGGCGCAGGCGTTCTCAATGTTGAAGATCGGGATGGACTCGAAGCCCATCAAACGCAACACAATCTGGCCACGGATCATGGTCTGGCCTTCGAGCGCGCCCTGGGTTGCGTTAGAAAAGTATGCCGACTGGATGTCGCTGATGGACAGTCCGGCATCGGCCAGCGCGGCATTCACAGCAGCGGCGGTCAGTTGCTTGATATCGCGGTCAATAAACTTGCCGGTCGGCGTCATGCCGACGCCGACTACGTAGACGGCGGCTTGCGGGCTGGTCATGGAAATGCGTCCTTTCAGAACAAGTGGGTGAAATCAGTAGCCCTTGAAATCGGGCGTGCGCTTGTCGACGAAAGCCGCGAGGCCCTATTGTATGTCGTGCGAATGGCGGTGCGCGTCGAGCACCAGTCGCTCCAGCCGCAGCGCCGAAGCCTGTGGCTGCTCCAGCCCGTCGGCCACGGCCTGTTTCATGCGGCGCAGCACCAGCGGGCTTTTACTGGCGATGCGCAAGGCGAATTTTTCGACCTCGGACACCAGCTCGGCATCCGGCACAACACGGTTCACCAGGCCCAGCGGAACCAGTTCGCGTGCGGGCATGGTGTCGCCGGTGAACAGCAGGTATTTGGCGGCGGTGGCGCCGATGCGCCGTGGCAGGATCGCCGCGCCGCCCGCGCCCGGAAACACGCCGAAGTTGGCATGTGCGTCGCCGATGCGGGCACTTTCGGCGGCGATGATGAGGTCGCAGGCCATGGCCAGCTCCAGTCCGCCAGCCATCGTCAGACCGTTCAGCGCGGCGATGGTGGGTTGGGGCACATGCGCAGCCGATCCATCATGCCGCCGACGAGATCGAGAAACTCGCCCATCGGGTCGCTCGGGCCGGGGCCGCCAGCGCTGCTCTCGAACACGCCTTTGAGGTCGGCGCCGGCGCAGAAGGCACGGCCCGCACCGGTCAGCACGATGACGCGGATGGTCGGGTCACGCTCGCAATGCGCGGTCGCATCGCGCAATTCGGCGCACATTGTCTCCGACAGCGCATTCATCGCATCGGGCCGATTCAGCGTGATCCACGCCACGGCACCACGTTGCTCAAAGCGGATGGTCAACGAGGGTTGCATCTTCAAGGCCTGCTTGTTTGTGTGGTGGTCAGCTGCGCTTGCCATGCGGGTCTGGGAATCAACCGCGCAGCAGCTCTTCGGCGATGATCATCTTGCGCACCTCGGATGTGCCTGCACCGATCTCGAGGATCTTGATGCAACGGAACAGCCGGTTGATTTCGGACTCCCAGATGTAGCCGCTACCGCCATGCACTTGCACGGCCTTGTTGAGCACCCGGTTGCAGGCTTCGCCAGCGTAGAGGATGGACGCTGCGGTGAGCTTGTGCACATCGCCGCGGCCTCCGCCGCCCACCTCCAGATCATTGACCTCGGCCAGGGTGCGCCAGACCAGGGTTTTCATGGCTTCGATCTCGGTGTACATCTCGGCCAGCATGGCCTGCACCATCTGGAAGCTGCCGATGGGCTTGCCGAACTGCACGCGCGTCCTGGCGTACTCGACGCTCAATTCGAGTGCACGTTCGCAGATGCCCACGCATAAGCCAGCCACCAGCGCGCGCTCCAGATCGAGCCCGCTCATGACGATTTTGACGCCTTCGTTTTCCTTGCCCACCAGGTTGGCTGCCGGCACGCGGCAGTTGTCGAACACCAGCTCGCCAGTCTGGCTGCCGCGAAAACCCATCTTGATGAGTTTTTGAGCCACCTTGAAGCCGGGGAAATTCTTCTCGACGATGAAGGCTGAAATGCCCTTGGCACCTAACTCTGGCGCGGTCTTGGCGTAAACCAACAGCACATCGGCCACCGGGCCGTTGGTGATGTAGATCTTGGTGCCGTTGAGGATGTAATGATCGCCCTCGCGGCGCGCGCTGGTGCGCATGGCGCCCAGCGCATCCGAGCCGGCGCCGGGTTCGGTCAGGCCGAGCGCGCCGATTTTTGTGCCGTTGCACAGATCGGGCAGGTATTGGCGGCGCTGCGCCTCGTTGGCGTTGCGGAAGATGTTGTTAACGCACAGGTTGTCGTGCGCCGCCCAGGACAAGGCGATGGCGGGGTTCCAGCGTGCAAAGGCTTGGCAGATCAGGCCCGAGCTGAACAGGTCCATACCCGCGCCGCCATGCTCGGCATGCACGGTGGCCCCCATGAAGCCAGCCGCGCCAATTTTCTGGAAGATATCCGACGGCCACCACTCCTCGTCGTCCATGCGGCGGGCGAGTGGTACGAATTCCTTGCGCGCGAACTTGTCGGCGGCTTCGAGTACGGCGCGGTCGTCGGCGGAGAGAGCAAAACTGCGAGTGGCGGCCATATAGGGATGCCTATCAATGCGTGGGTTGGGTCAACGGGCCGCGGCGCGCACCAAAGCTGCGCGGACAAGATCTCTTTGGGCTTACCCAACTTAATTGGGCATTGCAAAACTGTCAAGCGTTAGATAGGATTCATCGCTGACATTCATTTGTTGTGCCAGAACTGGAGGCGGCGTAAGCGGAGGACGGAATTGGTGCGTATTCATTGACGGTAGCCGTCCGTGACGCATTCACCCGTGAGACCTATCGGGTCGTGCCGCTCGCGGCGAGACCATTCATCAGCGTCAAACGAGCTTCAACCTAACGAGACAGCCTTGACCCATGTACTCGAGATGAACCTGCTGCGCCGCCAGAACGTGAGCGACAACCTTCGCCGCGCGGCGAAGGCCGCTGGCCCCAACTTCGGCGCGTCGGATCTTCGCTGCGCGACCAAGCTGGGCACTTGGGCCTCGACGATCCCCAAGTCAATGATCGATGGATGGAAGCAGGCGGCGCCGTCGTCGCGCTTCTTTTCGGTGCAGGGGTTCAGCGAATTGACAGCCTCTTTGTTGACCGGTGGCTGCGTGGACGGTTGGGAGCAGATGCCCGACCAGGACGGCCGCTGGGTGGGCTGCGTCGCCTCGGTGGCCGCCGACGTGCGTCTGGTCAACGATGAAGGCAAGGACGTAGCCGACGGTGAATCGGGCGAGCAGATCGTGCGCGGCCCGGTCATCATGAATGGCTACTACAAGAACGACGAGGCCAACCGCCGTGTGTGCCGCGACGGCTGGTTCCATACCGGCGACATCCTGTTCCGCGACGCGGCCGGCAACTACTTCTTCGCCGACCGCAAGAAGGACATGGATCAAGACCGGCAGAGAGAACGTTTATTGCCGGGAGGTCGAAAGCGTCCTGGGCGCCCACGCAGGCGCGATGCCGTGCGCCGAGTTCGGGCTGCCCAACGAGCACTGGGGCGAGGCCGTGACGGCCACCGTCATCGCCAGGCCAGGAACCATGGTGACCGAGGCCGAACTGATCGAGTTCTGTCGTGGCCGCCTGCCCGGCTTCAAGGCGCCGAAGCGGATCCACTTTCGCAGCTCGCTGCCGATCAGCGTGGCCAACAAGATCCTCAAGCGGGGTCTCAAGACCGAGTACGCCGATGAGGCCAAGGGCGGTTGAGGCCGATGGCCTCTCAGTGTCGGCGTCCGAAATATTTCAACCCAAGGAGTTAGTGCGATGAACCAGAAAGTCGTTGTTGCCGGTGTCGGGATGGTCCCGTTCACCAAACCGGGCGCCAGTGAACCCTATCACGTGATGGGAGAGAGGGCAGTGCGCCAGGCCCTTGCCGATGCGCGCGTTGAGTACGCCATGATCCAGCAAGCCTATGTCGGCTATGTGTATGGCGATTCCACCTGCGGCCAGCGGGCGCTCTACCCCGTGGGCATGAGCGGCATCCCCATCGTCAACGTCAACAACAACTGCTCCACCGGTTCGACGGCTCTGTTTCTGGCGCGCCAGGCAGTCGAAAGTGGTGCCGTCGAGTGTGTTCTGGCCCTGGGCTTCGAGCAGATGGCCGCAGGTGCCATCAAGGCCCAGTTCGAGGACAGGCCGACGCCGTTCGAGGAGTTTGACCGGGCCACCGCCGAACTCGTCGGGCGCCCGGAAATTCCGTTGGCTATCCGTTACTTCGGCGGTGCCGGCAAGGCGCACATGGACAAGTACGGCACCAAACTGGAGACCTTTGCCAGCATTCGCGCCAAGGCCAGCCGTCATGC
Source organism: Burkholderiales bacterium (assembly GCA_003241965.1). GTDB lineage: Bacteria > Pseudomonadota > Gammaproteobacteria > Burkholderiales > Burkholderiaceae_C > Hydrogenophaga. The sequence goes on from QBMB01000001.1 coordinate 132,533, forward strand.
TGCGAACAACCCTCTGGCGCTGTTGCGCAAGGAGATCTCGGTCGACGACGTGATGAACGCACCTGTGCTGTGGGAGGGCGTGATGACCCGCCTGATGGCTTGCCCACCGACCTGCGGCGCCGCTGCTGCGGTGATCTGCTCCGAAGCCTTCGCCAAGAAGCACGGGCTCGACACTCGCGTTTCCATTGTCGCCCAGGCGATGGCAACCGATCTTCCCAGTACCTTCGAGTCGCACGACATGATGCGCGTGGTCGGCTTCGATATGGCGCGCGATGCGGCGCAAAAGGTCTATCAGCAAGCCGGCATCGGCCCGCAGGACGTGAACGTGGTTGAGCTGCACGACTGCTTTGCACAGAACGAGTTGATCACCTATGAGGCGCTGGGCCTGTGCCCGCCCGGCGGTGCGGAAAAGTTTGTGCTGGACGGCGACAACACCTATGGCGGCAAGGTTGTGACCAACCCGTCGGGCGGCCTGTTGTCGAAAGGGCACCCTCTGGGCGCCACCGGCCTGGCGCAATGTTATGAGCTGACTCACCAACTGCGCGGCACGGCGGACAAACGCCAAGTTCAAGGCGCACGTGTGGCCTTGCAGCACAACCTCGGGCTGGGCGGCGCTTGTGTTGTCACGCTTTACCAGGCCGCCTGAGCACAGGCGCAGAAGACCAGGATCTGGAGTCCCATGATTGACAAGCAATTCATCGGCTACGAGGTGCCGCCCACGCTGTGGGATGTGGAGAAGGGCCGCATCCGCTTTTTCGCCCAGGTGATCGGTGCCACCGACCCGATCTACTTCGACACGACTGCCGCCAAGGCCGCTGGCTACCGCGACGTCGTGGCGCCACCGACTTTCATCTTTGGCGCCGAGAGCGATTCGGGGGTGTTGATGACGTTGCTCGACACGCTCAAGATCGATCTGCGGGAGGTCTTGCACGGTGAGCAGCGCTTCGACTACCACGCCCCGGTGTGCGCTGGCGACACGCTGCGTTTTCAGACCCGGGTCGCCGACATCTACGACAAGAAGGGCGGCGCGCTCGAGTTTGTCGTCAACGACACGAAGGTCACCAATCAACTTGGCGAGCATGTCTCCGACATGCACTCAGTGATCGTCGTGCGCCACGCCTGAAGGAATATTCATGAACGCTCAAGTAAAAATCATGGATGTCGGTGCCGACATGCCCGTGCTGGAATTGCCGCCGATCAGCCGCACCACCCTGGCACTGTTCGCCGGTGCGTCGGGCGACCACAACCCGATCCACATCGACATCGACTTCGCCCACGGTGCGGGGATGAAGGATGTGTTCGCGCACGGCATGCTGTCGATGGCCTACCTCGGGCGCGCGCTCACCGAATGGGTGCCGCAGCGCCAGATCCTCAGCTATGGCGTGCGCTTCGCGGCCCTGACCCATCTCGGCGACCGCGTGCGCTGCACCGGCAAGGTGCTTGAACAGATTGAGCATGCAGGCCGACCCTGCGTGCGCGTTCAAATCAGCGCTACGAAAGCGACAGGCGAAATCACGCTGTCCGGCGAGGCGCTGGTTGCCCTGAACTGAGAGGCTGAGACCGCCGTTTGGCAGCCCGGCTCCTTATTCTTTTCCCTTTCATTTCCTTTTCATCAAAAACAAGGACACACATCATGAAAAAACTCGAAGGCAAAGTGGCCATCGTTTCAGGTTCGGGCCGCGGCATCGGCCGTGCGATCGCCATGAAGTTGGCCATCGAAGGCGCCAAGATCGTGGTCAACGACCTCGACGCAGCTCCAGCAGAGCAGACCGTGGCCGACATCAAGAAGGCAGGCGGCATGGCCGTGGCCTGCGTGGGCAGCGTCACTGCCGGCGATTTTGCTGATCGCTTCGTCAAGACCGCGATTGACAGCTTCGGCGGCCTGGACATCATCATCAACAACGCCGGCTACACCTGGGACAACGTGGTTCAGAAGATGACGGACGAGCAATGGAACGCGATCATCGACGTGCATCTGACCGCGCCGTTCAAAATTTTGCGCGCTGCCGCAGAGTTCATTCGCGTCGCCTCGCGCAAGGAAGCCGAAGCCGGGCAGGAGGTGTTCCGCAAGGTGGTCAACATCTCGTCTATCGCCGGCACCGGCGGCAACGCCGGCCAGGCTAACTACTCAGCGGGCAAGGCCGGCATCATTGGCCTGACCAAGGCGCTCTCCAAGGAGTGGGGGCGTTACAAGGTGAACGTCAACGCCGTCGCTTTTGGCATGATCAAAACGCGGCTGACCGAAGCTTCGGCCAGCGGCGACGCATCCATTGACATCCAGGGCCAAAAGATCAAGGTCGGCGTCAACCCTGATCTGCTGGAAATGATGGAGCGCACCATTCCGCTGGGTCGCGGCGGCACGCCCGAGGAAGCGGCCGGATCGGTCTACCTGCTGTGTATTCCCGAGTCGAACTACGTAAGCGGCCAGACGCTGATCTGCGGCGGCGGCATCTCGATCTAAAGCGCAAGCCGAACGCATAAAGGCCCACGATGGACATCGATTTCAGCCCGGAAGACATGGCGTTCCAGCAAGAGGTTCGCACTTGGTTCAAAGGCCACACACCGTCCGATCTCAAGCGCAAGACCGTCACCGGGGAAATGCTGCAGAAGAACGACATCGTTCATTGGCAGCGCCGACTCGATGGCCAGGGCTGGCTGGTCACCGGCTGGCCCAAGGAGCATGGGGGGCCGGGCTGGACGCCGACGCAGCGCTATATTTTCGACCTTGAGCGCGCGGCGGCCAGTGCGCCGGTGGGGCTGTCGATGGGCGTCATCATGCTCGGGCCGGTGCTGATTGCCTTCGGCACGCCAGAGCAAAAGGCGCAGTACCTGCCGCGCATCCGTCGCTGCGAGGACTGGTGGTGCCAAGGCTATTCCGAGCCGGGTGCAGGCTCCGACTTGGCCAGCCTGAAGACCACGGCCGTGGCCGATGGCAGCGATTACATCATCAACGGCTCCAAGATCTGGACCACTTATGCGCATTGGGCCACGCACATGTTCTGCCTGGTGCGTACCGCCAACACCGGCAAGAAGCAGGAAGGCATCTCCTTCCTGCTGATCGAGATGGACCGCTCCGGCATCGATGTCAAACCCATTGTCTCGATCGACGGCGAACACCACCTGAACCAGGTGTTTCTCACCGACGTTCGGGTGCCCAGAAAAAACCTGGTCGGTCGCGAAGGCCAGGGTTGGGACATTGCCAAGTACCTGCTCACACACGAGCGCACCAGCATCGCCGGCGTGGCCGACTGCAAGGCGCATTTAGCCAACTTGTATGCCGCGGCAGGTGAGCGCCGCTCGGGTGGCCAACCGCTGATGGAGGACGCGGCGATGCGGCTCAAGCTGGCGCGCGCCGAGATCGAACTGATGGCGCTCGAACACACCAACTTTCGCGTGCTGGCCGCCACCGCCTCGGGCAAGGCGCCGGGGCCGGAATCCTCGCTGCTCAAGACCATGGGCACGGCGGTGCAACAGACCTTGGCCGAGCTGGGCGTCGAGATCGCCGCCGAGCAAGCCTGGCCCTGGCATGACGGCGGCGAGTTTGGAAGCGGACGCCATGCCCATGCGATGCCGCACTACTGTTTTTCGCGCGCCGCCACGATTTACGGCGGCAGCGACGAGGTGCAAAAGAATGTATTGGCCAAGATGCTGCTGGCCGGCGGCACGCGGTAAGGATCGTCATGAACTTTGATCTCTCCGAAGAACAAAAGATGCTGCGCGACGCGGCACAGAAATTTCTGCGCGCCGAATACCGCTTCGATGCGCGCAACCAGATCGTCGCGTCGGCGTCCGGCATGAGCCACAAGCACTGGCAGCGATTCGGGGAATTCGGCTGGCTTGGGCTCGGACTGCCCGAGGCCGATGGCGGTTTTGGCGGCGGCATGCTCGAGACGATCCAGGTCGCCGAGGCCCTGGGCGCCGCGCTGGTGGTCGAACCCTACCTCGTCAGCGCCGTGCTCGGCGCGCAGGCGGTGGCACGCGCGGGCACCGCGGCGCAGCGCGCGACCTGGCTGCCCGGGCTCGTCTCGGGCCAGCGCATTGTCAGCCTAGCGCACACCGAGGCCGATGCGCGCCACGACCTCGCCCATGTTCACACCAGCGCCATGGCCAAGGGCGGCCGCTGGGTGCTGTCGGGCCGCAAAAGCGGTGTGCTGGGCGCGCCCTGGGCCGACGGCTTTGTTGTGGCCGCCAGAACCTCGGGCGCCGTCAGTGAACGCCGGGGAATCAGCTTGTTTCTGGTCGAAGCCCACACGCCGGGGGTGCAGGTGGCGGGCTACAAGGTCTACGACGGCAGTCGGGCTGGTGATCTGCAGCTTGATGCTGTCGTGCTGGGCCCGGACGCATTGCTGGGCATGGAAGGCGAAAGCCTGGGACTGCTCGAGCACCTGGTTGATCTTGGCATTGTTGCCGCCTGTGCCGACGCCCTGGGTGCCATGGGCGCGCTGTTGAGGAAAACCGGCGAGTACGTCGGCACGCGCAAACAATTTGACGTGCCGATTGCCAGTTTCCAGGTCATCCAGCACCGGCTGGTCGACATGTTCGCCGCGGTCGAGGCCAGCCGCTCCCTGGTGTTGATGGCGGCCCTGCATGCCGAGCATCCCGACGCAGTCACCCGTTCGCGCGCCGTCTCGGCCGCCAAGGCCGCCATTGGTGAGCGAGCCCGCTTCGTGGCGCAGCAAGCGGTGCAGCTGCACGGCGGCGTGGGCATGACCGAGGAGCTTGACATCGGCCATTACTTTCGCCGCCTGACGCTCTTTTGCAACCTGTTGGGCAGCACCGACCACCACCTGCAGCGCTTTGCGACGCTGCGTGTGGTGGCCTGATTGCCTGATGACCGACCCATACCGAGTCACTGGAAGGGCTGCCTAAATGAGTTTGATGACATCCACCGCCACGCCGAACTCGCCCGAATTTCAGCGCAACCGCGAAGCCTATGAGCTGCGCATTGACGACTTGCATGAACGCCGCGAACGTGCCCTGATCGGCGGCCCCGAAAAGGCGCGCCTGCTGCACAAGAAGCGCAAGCAGTTGCTGCCGCGCGAGCGCCTGGCTGCCGTGCTCGACCCCGGCTCGCCCTTCCTCGAGTTCGGGCAGCTTGCCGGCGACGGCCTGTACGAGGGCGTGCCGCCGGGCGGCAGCATCATCACCGGGGTGGGGCTGGTGTGCGGGCGCGCATGCATGCTGATGATCCACGATGCCACGGTCAAGGGCGGCACCTACTACGGCATCACCGCAAAAAAACATGTGCGGGCCCAGATGTTCGCCTGGCAGCACCGGCTGCCGTGCATCACCATGGTCCAGTCGGGCGGCGCCAACCTGCCGGAGCAGGCGCATATTTTCCCCGACGACGGCCAGTTCGGCTCCATTTTTTACAACCAGATCCGCATGTCGGCCGAGGGCATCACCCAGATCGCGACCGTGCATGGGCCCTCAACCGCTGGCGGCGCCTATCTCCCGGCGCTGTGCGACGAGGCGGTGATCGTGCGCAACCAGGGTGCGATGTTCCTCGCCGGGCCCGAACTGGTGTATGCCGCCACCAAGGAAGAGGTTGACATTGAAACCCTGGGCGGCGGCGAGATGCACAGCCGCATCAGCGGCGTCACTGACCATCTGGCCGAGAACGATGGCCATGCCATCTCCATCGTGCGCGGCATCGTGGCCAACCTAGGTACCGTGGCCAAGCAACGCTGGGACGTGGTTCCGCCGCTGCCGCCCCGCCATGACCCGCGCGAGATTTACGGCATCGTCAGCGCCGACAACCGGCATCCGACCGACAACCGCGAAGTGCTGCTGCGGCTGATCGACGACAGCGAACTACAGGAGTTCAAACCCCTGTACGGCGACACCATGATCTGCGGCTTCGCCCGCATCAAGGGTTTCCAGATCGGCATTCTGGCCAACAACGGCGTGATCTTCTCCGAGAGCGCGCTCAAGGGCGCGCACTTCATCGAGTTGTGCTGCCAGCGCGACATTCCGCTGCTGTTCATGGCCGATGTGTCGGGCTTCATGGTCGGCAAAGCGGTGGAGCAGCAGGGCATTGCCAAGCACGGCGCCAAGTTCATGACGGCCATGGCCTCGGCCAACGTGCCGCGCTACACGCTGATCACCGGAGGCTCGTACGCAGCGGCCTACCTGGCGATGTGCGGGCGCCCGTTCAAGCCCAACGTGATGATGATGTGGCCTACCGGCCGCGCCGCGCTGATGGGCCCCGAGCAGGCCGCCACCACGCTGGGCCTGGTGCGCGAGAACATCCACCGGCGCGAGGGCACAAGCTGGAGCGACGAAGAACGCGAGCAATTCAAGCAACCGATACGCGAGCAGTTCGAGAGCTTTTCCAGTCCCTACAACTACGCCTCCAATCTGTGGTGCGACATGGTGATTGACCCGCTGGAAACGCGCGACACCATGGCTTTGCTGCTGGAGCTGGCGGGCCGTGTGCCGGCGCGCGACACGCACTTCGGCGTGTTCCGCATGTGATCTTTTAGTCCACAGTATTGAACATGCTCGAAGCCATTCTCTCCGGCTGCCGCGTGCTCGGCCTGACGCAGAACGTGGCCGGCCCGTTCTGCACCCATATCCTCGGCGACCTCGGCGCCGAGGTCATCAAGATCGAACGCCCGGGCAGCGGCGACGATGCGCGCCAGTGGAAGCCGCCCGAAGTGGCCGGCGTCTCGACCGGCTTCGCGGCGCTGAACCGCAGCAAGAAGAGCGTCTGCATTGACCTCGACAGCGCGATTGGTCAGCAGCTGGTCGCGCGCCTGGCGGCCGGTGCCGACGTGCTGGTGCATTCGCTCAAACCCGGCAGCGCCGAAGCGCGCGGCCTCGGCGACGGACACCTGCTGCCGACCAATCCGCGCCTCGTGTATTGCGCGATCAGCGCCTTCGGCGAGGTCGGCCCGATGCGCGCGCTGCCCGGCTACGACCCGCTGATGCAGGCCTTCGCCGGCATCATGAGCGTCAGCGGCCACGAAGGTGACGAGCCGGCGCGCGTCGGCGTGTCGCTGATCGACATGGGCACCGGCATGTGGGCCACGATGGCGATCCTGGCCGCGCTGCTGCGCCGCGCCACCACGGGCGAAGGCATGCGCGTGCACGCCAGCCTGCTCGAGACCGGGCTGTCGTGGATGATGGTGCCAGTCGCGAACTATCTGGCCACCCAGCGCCTACCGCGCAAGATGGGTTCGGCGATGGCGATGATGGCGCCCTACGAGCTCTTCGAAAGCGCCGACGGCAAGGTCTTCATCGCTGCGGCCAACGACCGGCTGTTTGGCCGCATCTGCAGCGCGCTGGCTTGTCCAGAGCTGGCGCAGGATCCGCGCTTCATCGACATGTCGGCGCGCATCGGCCACCGCAAGGCGCTGCACGCCGAGCTCGAGGCGCGCACCCGGCAGCGCAGCACCGCAGACTGCGCGGCGGCGCTGCGAGCGGCCGGTGCGCCCTGCAGCGAGATGCACGACGTGGCCCAGATGCTGGCGCACGAACAGGTGCAAGCGGTCGGCATGCTGGGCGCGCTGCCGCTGCCGGGCGCACCGCAACACCAGACGATGGGCCTGCCCATCAGTTCGCAGGGCCGTCGCGGGCGCAGCGGCCCGCCGCCGCCAGTGCTGGGCGGGAACACCGACGAGGTGTTGACGGCGCTGGGCCTGCATGCCGATGAACTGGCGGCGCTGCGACAGCAACGCGTCGTCGATTGACAGAGACAAGGCCGAGATCCCCATGAACTTCGACTACACCGAGACCCAGGGTCAGATCCGCGCCGCCGTCAAGGAGCTGTGCAAGGGCTTCGGCCCCGAGTACTGGCGCCAGTGCGCCCAGGACGGCGCCTATCCGGAAGCCTTCGTCGACGCGATGGCCAAGGCCGGCTGGCTGGCCGCGCTGATTCCGGAGGAATACGGCGGCGCCGGGCTGCCCCTGCTCGACGCCTGCCTGATCCTGCAGGAGATCAACCAGAACGGCGGTAGCGCGGTGCACTGCCATGCGCAGATGTACACGATGGCGTCGATCCTGCGCCATGGCAGCGAAGCGCAGAAGCGCGCGACGCTCCCGCGCATCGCCGACGGTAGCCTGCGGCTGCAGGCCTTCGGCGTGACCGAGCCCGACGCGGGCTCCAACACGCTGGCGATCAAGACATTCGCGCGCAAGGTGCCAAGTGGCTACGTCGTCACCGGCCAGAAGATCTGGACTTCGCGCTACAGCCACTCGCACATGTACCTTTTGATCGCGCGCACCACGCCGACCGACGCGGTGAAGAAGAAGACCGATGGCCTTAGCCTGTTCCTGATCGACATAGCGAAGGCCGGCGCGTCGCTGAAGGCCACGCCGATTCGCACGATGATCAATCACCACACCTTCCAGGTCTTCATCGACAACCTGGAGCTCACCGACGACGACCGCATCGGCGAGGAAGGCAAGGGCTTCCACTACCTGCTGGATTCGCTGCATTCCGAGCGTCTGCTGGTGGCCAGCGAGGCCATCGGCGACGGCCACTGGTTCGTCGGCAAGGCCGCGCGCTACGGCAGCGAGCGTGTCGTCTTCGACCGCCCGATCGGCGCCAACCAGGGCGTGCAGTTCCCGATCGCGCGCGCCCACATGAACATCGAGGCTGCCGAACTGATGCGCAACAAGGCAGCGACGCTGTTCGACGCCAGCCTGCCCTGCGGGCGCGAGGCGACGATGGTCAAGTACCTGGCCAGCGAGGCTGCTTGGGAAGCCGCCGAGGCGGCCATGACCACCTTCGGCGGCTACGGCGTGGCCTGCGAATACGACATCGAGCGCAAATGGAAGGAGAGCCGGCTGTTCCGCACCGCGCCGATCTCCAACAACCTGGTGCTGGCGCAGGTGGCCGAGCACCTGCTGGGCATGCCCCGCTCTTACTGAAGCACCATGGACTACACGACACTACGCGTTGAAGCCGCGCCTGGCACCGAGCTCGCTGATGGCATCCGCACCCTGGTGCTCAACCGCCCCGAGGTGATGAACGCGATGAACACGCAGATGTTCATCGACCTGCGCAACGCCCTGCACGAACTGGCCTTCGACGACGGCCTGCGTGTGCTGATCATCACCGGCGCCGGTGAGCGTGCATTCTCGGCCGGCGGAGACCTCAAGCAGCGCGACGGTATGACCGACGGTCAATGGCGGCGCCAACACCAGCTCGCCGAAGAGGTGTTGCTGGCTGTCAAGGATTTCCCGCAACCGGTGATCGCCGCCGTCGAAGGCCACGCGCATGGCGGCGGCTGCGAACTGGCGTTGATGTGTGACTACATCGTCGCTTCGCGCGCTGCGGTATTTTCGCTGCCCGAGCTGCGGCGCGGCATCATGCCCGGCGGCGGCGGTATCCAGAACCTCGTGCGCGCCGTCGGCGCGCGGCGCGCCAAGAAGCTGCTGTTCACCGCGCGCCGCTTCTCGGCCGAAGAAGCCACCGAATGGGGCATGGTCACAGACCTGGCCGAGCCGGGTACGGCGCTGGCCGCCGCAGTCGCCGACGCGCGCGACATCGTACTGGCCGCACCGATGGCCACCCACTACGCCAAACTCGCCGCATCGCGCGGCGGCGAGATTGACTTCCACAGCGGCTACATGCTCGACGTCGCCGCCTACAACGTGCTGGTGTCCTCGGCCGACAGGCTGGAGGGCGTGAAGGCCTTCAATGAAAAGCGCCCACCGCGCTGGAGCGGACTCTGACATGTTCAAAAAAATCCTGATCGCCAACCGCGGCGAAATCGCCTGCCGCATCGCACGCACCTGCCGGCGCCTCGGTATTGCGGTGGCCGGTGTGCATTCGAGTGCTGATCGCGATGCGCTGCACGTTGACCTGATCGGCGAGTCGATCGAAATCGGTGGGGCAGCGCCGGCCGAGAGCTACCTGCGCATCGATGCGGTCATTGATGCGGCCCGGCGGACCGGGTCGCAGGCCATTCATCCTGGTTTTGGCTTTCTGGCCGAAAACGCGGTCTTCGCGCGCGCGGTCGAGGCAGCCGGCCTCGTCTTCGTCGGCCCGACGCCCGAGGTCATTGAGCGCCTGGGCGACAAGGCGTCGGCCAAGCGCGAGGCCCGCGCCGCTGGCGTGGCCGTGCTCGGCGGCAGCGAGCTGCCGAGCCGCGATGCGGCCGAAGTGGCAGCCACCGTGCGCGGACTACCGCTACCGGTGATTCTGAAGGCGGCCGCCGGTGGCGGCGGCAAGGGCATGCGGGTGGTGCAGCAGTTGGACGGGTTGATGGAGACCATCGAGGCGGCCATGCGCGAGGCCGGGAGTTCCTTTGGCGACACTGCGTTGATCGTCGAAGCCTTTGTCGAGCGCGGGCGCCACATCGAGGTGCAGATCGTCGGCGACGGCCATGGCGAAGTGATTCACTTGTTCGAGCGCGAATGCACGCTGCAGCGGCGCCATCAGAAAGTCATCGAAGAGGCTCCAGCGGTGAACCTCGCCCCGGCGCTGCGCGAGGCGATGCTCGGTGACGCGGTGCGCTTGGGACAGCGGCTGCGCTATCGCGGTGTCGGCACGGTGGAATTCATCGTGCAGGGCGACAATCACCACTTTCTCGAAGTCAATCCACGGCTGCAAGTCGAGCATCCGGTGACCGAGGAGGTGACCGGGCTGGATGTGGTCGAGATCATGCTGCGCATTGCCGCCGGCGAGGGCTTGCCCTTGCGCCAGAGCGAAGTGCAGGTGCGCGGCCACGCGATTGAGGCGCGGGTCTGCGCTGAAGATTCAGCACAAAATTTCCTGCCCTCCACCGGTGAACTGATCGCTGTTCGGTTCCCAACTTCTGTCGTGCGGGTTGAATCGGGTGTGCGCGCCGGCATGGCGGTCACGCCGTACTACGACTCGATGCTGGCCAAGCTGATTGCGCATGCGCCCACGCGCGAGGCGGCGCTGGACCGTCTGAGTGGGGCGCTGGGCGAAACCCAGGTGCACGGCGTCGAAACCAACTGCGCCTTTCTGCAGCGCCTGCTGGCCCTGCCCGCCACGCGCGACGCCAGCTTCCACACCCGTCTGATTGACGAGGTGCTGGCCGAGGGGAGTCAGGGCGCGAGCAGTGCGCCGCTGGAGCGGCTGGCCGCTGCAGCGGCTTGGTGGTTGCTCGACGCGCGGTGCAACGGCAATCAATTCGGGGCCTGGTCGGCCCTGGACGTGACGGGTTGGCAGATGCACGCCGGCGACGATCGGCTCACGCCGGTTCCGGCGCTGTTGCTGCGCTCGGGCGGCACAACGCACGAGGCCCGGTTCGGCGCCGTCTCGCCCGAGTCCGAGGTGACGGTGCAAATCGGCACAGAACGAGTCCGCTTGGCACTGACCGCCATCGCCGGGGGCAATTGGCGTTTGCGCATGGGGGATCGACATGAGGTGCTGACCATCGTGCGCAGCGTCGATACCGTGTTTGTGCAGAGCAGCGGCACTGCCCACGCCATCGGCGTGACCCCTTACCTCAACCAGGCCATCACCGGACGCCAGACCAGTGGCCAGTTGCGCACGCCGATGATGGGGATGATCCTGAAGATCCATGTGGCGGTTGGCGAGCGCGTACGTTCCGGCGACGTGGTGGCAACGATGGAGTCGATGAAGATGGAGCTGCGCATCAATGCCGACCACGATGGGGTGGTGCGCTCGCTGTCGGTGCAGAACGGACAAATGGTCGAGCGCGGCCTGGTGGTGGCCGTGGTTGAGTCCGAGGGCACTGCGGAATAAGCGGCGGCAAACCCCGCATGCGCGCCCATCTTTACAAACCTGGTGTTATCCACCGTTAAAAATGACGTGTCCGAGACGGCCCATGACCAGCATCCAACTTCCGAACGGTATTCAGGTTTTTGAGCGCGGTTGGCTGTCCTCCAACAACATTCTGTTCCTTGGATCGGCATCCAGCGCACTCGTTGACAGTGGCTACAGCACACACGCGGAACTAACGGCCGGGCTGGTCAGCGCCGCTTTGCAGCAGCGGCCGCTGGACTTGCTGCTCAATACCCATCTGCACAGCGACCACTGCGGCGGCAATGCCGCCCTCCAGGGCAATTACCCAGAACTTCAAACCCTCATTCCGCCAGGCCATGCATCACTTGTCTCGCCGTGGGACCCCGTCGCCCTGAACTATGTGCCATCCGGGCAACACTGCCCCCGGTTCAAGTTCGATGGCCTTCTGTCGCCGGGCACGGACATCCAGCTGGCCGATACCGCGTGGCAAATCCATGCGGCACCGGGCCATGATCCCCATTCAGTCATTCTGTTTGAGCCGCAGTCCCGAACCCTGATTTCGGCCGATGCCTTGTGGGAAAAAGGCTTCGGCGTGGTGTTTCCGGAACTCGATGGTGAAACCGCGTTCGATGAAGTGGCCGCCACATTCGACCTGATCGAGCGGCTTGACCCGCGCTGGGTCATTCCCGGCCACGGCCCGGTATTCCGCTACCGTGCCGAGGTGCTGGCCTACGCGCGCGAGCGCCTCAACGCCTTTGTCAAGAACCCTGAGCGGCACGCGCATCACGCGGTCAAGGTGTTGCTGAAGTTCAGACTGCTGGAGCAGCAGCAACTGCCTTTTGCTGATTTTGTCGAGTGGGCCGCCAACACACGCTACTTGCGGCTCATTCACCAGAGGTTTGTTCCTTCGGTTCCCATCGACCAGTGGATGGAGCAGTTGACTCAGGAGCTGGTGCGTTCCACCGCTGCGCGCAGAGACGGCAACAGGGTCTACAACGCGTGAAATGGACCCCGTCGTGAGCCACTGAACCAGGGCCCTGACAAAAACCAGCGGCCGCATGCGAAAGCCAAGCCATCTTTTAACCTGGAGATAAACATGAGTGAAGCAGAAACCGTTTTGTATCACGTGCGCGATGGTATCGCCACCGTCAAGATCAACCGCCCCGAGATGCGTAACGCGCTGTCACCGGCCGCTGCCAATCGGCTGCACGATCTGTGGTGCGAAGTCGATGCCGATAAAAATGTGCACGTGGCCATCCTGACTTCTGCCGACTGCGGCACTTTCTGCGCCGGGCTCGACCTGCGCGAGGCTTCTCGTGTCAAGAAGGACGAGGGCGTGGACATCCTGACCAAGATGAGGGACCCGTTTCACGGTCGCCAGCGCCGTGTGGCCAAGCCCATCATCGCGGCCATGACCGGGCACCTGATTGCCGGCGGCATGATGCTGAGCCTGAACTCGGATTTGCGCGTAGGCCTCAAGGGCACGCAGGTCGGCATCACAGAAACCCGTATCGCCGGGCGCGGCAGCCCCTGGGCCATTCCCCTCCTGTGGATGCTGCCGCAGCCGCTGCTGATGGAGATGGTGCTGACCGGCGACCTGTATCCGATCGAAACCTTCCATGGGCTGGGTTTCATCAATTACCTGGAAGACACGCCTGATGCGGTGCGCGCTCGGGCCACCGCGCTGGCCGAACGCATCCGCGACAACGCTCCGCTGTCGGTGATGGCGGGCAAGGAATCGATCATGACGGCGATGAGCGCCGGTTGTGAGGCCGGCATGGCGCTGGCGCACAACATTTATCGCACCGCCTACGCCAGCGAGGACGCGCAGGAGGGTCCGCGTGCCTTCGCCGAGAAGCGCAAGCCGGTTTGGAAGGGGTGCTGATGTCGCTGCGGGGAGATGCCATCTCCAGCCTGGCCCCTCTTTTGGAGAACAACCGTGCCTGGTCGGCGCGCTGCGCTGCGGAAGATCCGCAGTACTTCGAGCGACTGGCGCACCAGCAGATGCCGCGCTACCTGTGGATCGGCTGTTCCGACAGCCGGGTACCGGCCAACGAAATCCTGGGGCTGCGGCCTGGCGAGGTGTTCGTGCACCGCAACGTCGGCAACCTGGTAGTGCACTCCGACCTGAACTGCCTGACGGTGCTGCAGTATGCGGTCGAGGTGTTGAAAGTCGAGCATGTTCTCGTGGTGGGTCACTACGGCTGCGGCGGCGTGCAGGCGGTGATAGAACAGCGCCGCACCGGTCTGGCCGAGAACTGGCTGCGCCATCTGGAGGACGTGGCGCGGAAACACATTGATCGGCTCGACGGCATTTCCGGCGTTGACGAGCGCGCGGCGCGGCTTTGCGAGATGAACGTGATTGAGCAGGTCAGCAACGTGTGTCGCACCACCACCCTGCGCCGCGCCTGGGAGCGCGGGCAGCAAGTCGAGGTGCACGGGCTGGTTTACGGCCTGCGTGACGGCTTGCTGCGGCCAGTCGGGGGCAGCGTCAATGGGGTCAGCGAGTTGCAAGAGCAGTACACCCTTTCATTGGCCATGCTGGACGCCGGCCCGGCCGTTTGATCGCATCAAGAAAGAAGGAAAATCCCTGTGCCAACCGACACGATAGACCCCGCGACCGACAACATTGCCACCCAGTTGGCCGCCTTTGCACACGGTCTCAAGCCTGGCATGTTGCCCGCAGTCGTGGTGGAACAGGCCAAGCTGCTGATGCTCGACGCTCTGGGCATCGCCCTGGCCTCGTCTCAGCACGACTTCGCGCACTGCGCTTACCGCGGCTTGCGCGCCCTGGGTGGCGCGGGTGACAGCGCCGTCATGGGCGCCTTTGCACCCCTGCCGCTGCGCGATGCGGTGCTGATGAATGGCATCCTGGTCCACGGGCTGGACTTCGACGACACCCACCCCGGCGCGATCACACACCCCAGTGCCAGCGCCTTTCCGTTGGCGCTGGGTCTGGCAGCGCAACGGCATGCCACGGGGCCCGAGATGATCACGGCCTATGTGCTCGCGATTGAGGTTGCTGCCCGTCTGGGTGCGGCGGCCGGGGGCGGCTTCCACGACGTTGGCTTTCATCCGACCGGCCTGGTGGGAGCTTTTGGGTGCGCGCTGGCGGCCGGCAAGCTGATGGGGCTGGATCAGGTGGGCTTGGAGCATGCGCAAGGCGTGGTGCTGTCGATGGCATCCGGTAGCATGGAATTTCTGAGCGACGGCGCCTGGACCAAGCGCATGCACCCGGGCTGGGCCGGTGTCAGCGGGCTGACCGCCACGGCGCTGGCCGGTGCCGGTTTTCGGGGGCCTTCACAGCCTTATGAAGGGCGCTTTGGTCTGTACGCCAGTCACTTGGCCGCGCGCGGCTTGTTGGCCGATTTGTCGTTGTGCACGCGCGGCTTGGGCGAGCGCTGGGAGCTGCTCGAAGTGGCGGTAAAGCTGTACCCAACCTGCCACTTCACGCACGCCAGCATCGATGCCGCGCTGGCGCTGCGGGCGACGGGGCTGCGTGCCGAGGAGGTGGCATCGGTGCAGGTGCTGCTGCCGCCAGGGGTGCACCCGGTGGTGTGCGAGCCGGTGGCGGCCAAGCGACGACCGGCCAACGTCTATGAATCGCAGTTCAGCATTCACCACCTGGTCGCGCTGGCCCTGCTGCGCGGCGAGCTGGGGCTGGCCGAACTGGATGCCGCCAACCTGAGCGACCCGCAGGTGCAGGCGCTGGCTGACCGCATCGAACACGCGGCCGACCCCGATGCCGATTACCCCACCTTCTTTTCCGGCGAACTGCACGTGCGCACGAACGACGGGCGCGAGCTGCGCTGGCGCGAGTCAGCGCACCGCGGCGCACCGGGCCGGCCGATCACGGCCGCTGACATCGAGGCCAAATTCATGGGCAATGCACTACTGGCATTGCCGCGCGATCAGGCGCTGCGCCTGCGCGATGCGCTGCTGTCGGCCGATCGCGCCGAAGACGCCGCCACTCTGGCGCATACCCTGACCCATTCCAACACCTCCGGATCCCTTTAATGACTACCAGCCCGCCCATCGCCTTTGATGCGGAAAAAGAAACTCTGGTGCTCGACGCCGTCGAGCGCTTTGTCGACCGCGAGATCAAGCCGGTGGCGCAGCGGCTCGAGCACGCCGACGAATGGCCGGCCGACATTGTGGCCGGCATGCGCGAGATGGGCCTGTTCGGCTGCATCATCCGCGAGGAATATGGCGGCCTCGGCCTGTCGGCCAGCACCTATGCCAAGGTCGTGGAGCGCATCGCGCGGGTATGGATGTCGGTTTCGGGCATCATCAACTCGCACCTCATCATGGCCGCCTGCGTGCAGCGCAACGGCACCGAGGCGCAGCGCCAGCGTTTCCTGCCGCGCTTTGCCAGCGGCGAACTGCGCGGCGGGCTGGCGCTGACCGAGCCCGACTGCGGCACCGACTTGCAGGCGGTGCGCACGGTGGCGCGCCGTGACGGCGACCACTACGTCATCAACGGCACCAAGACCTGGATCTCCAACGGCGTCCATGGCCAGGCCTTTGCCGTGCTGGTCAAGACCGACCCCGCAGCGCAACCGCGCCATCGCGGCATGAGCCTGTTCATCTGCGAAAAAGGCCCCGGCTTCACGTCCACTCGCAAGCTCGAAAAGCTCGGCTACAAAGGCATCGACAGCGCCGAGCTGGTGTTCGACAACTTTCGCGTGTCGGCCGCCAACTTGGTCGGTGGCGTGGAAGGACAGGGTTTCAAGCACGTGATGGGCGGACTGGAACTTGGGCGCATCAATGTGGCTGCGCGCGGCGTGGGTGTGGCGCGCGCCTGCCTGGAGGAGTCGGTAGCCTATGCCCAACTGCGTCGCACCTTCGGCAAGCCGATCTGCGAACACCAGGCGATCCAGCTCAAGCTGGCCGACATGGCCACTCGGGCGGAGGCGGCGCGTCTGCTGGTTGAACAGGCCGCGCGGGCTTATGACGCTGGCCATCGTTGCGACATGGAAGCCGGCATGGCCAAGCTGTTCGCCAGCGAGGCGGCGGTCGAGAACTCGATGGAGGCCTTGCGCATCCACGGGGCTTATGGCTACTCGAAGGAAATGAACGTCGAGCGCTACTACCGAGACGCGCCTCTGCTGTGCATTGGCGAAGGCACCAACGAATTGCAGCGCTTGATCATTTCCGCCCAGCTGGTGGAACGCAGCCCGATCTGATGTATCGCCTGGGGCGGCGCCTCAACTCGGCGGTGAATGAACCCCTCGGAGGAAAATTTCTTGAACAACCTGCTGTCCGCTTTCCGGTTCGCCGCCCTGCCCGCCGGGACGAATTCATTTCGCGCCGAGGTAAAGGCCTTTCTCCAATCCAGCTTTGAGCCAATGCCCGCCGACATCCGGGCCCGTTCATGGATGGGTTTCAATGCCGCTTTCAGCAAGAAGCTGGCCGCACGGGGCTGGGTCGGCGTGACCTTGCCAGCGCAATACGGTGGCGCCAGCCTGGACGCCTTCTCGCGCTTCGTGCTGGTGGAAGAACTGCTGGCCGCCGGTGCCCCGGTTTCCGCACACTGGATCGCCGACCGCCAGAGCGGGCCCCAGATCCTCAAGTTCGGAACCGAGGCGCAACGCCAGTTCTATCTGCCCAAAATTTGTGCCGCCGAGGCCTTCTTTTGTATCGGCATGAGCGAGCCCAATGCCGGCTCCGACCTCGCCAGCGTTGGCACACGGGCCAGCCGCTGCGAAGGTGGCTGGCGTTTGAACGGCCACAAGATATGGACCACCAATGCGCAGCACTGCCACTACATGATCGCGCTGGTGCGCTCGTCGGGCGAGTCGCAGGATCGGCAAAAGGGCCTGTCGCAGTTCATTGTCGACTTGGCATTGCCCGGCGTGACGGTGCGCCCGATCCGGGATCTAACGGGGGACGCGCATTTCTCAGAAGTGTTTTTCGACAACGTGCTACTGGCCGACGACGCGCTGATCGGCAATGAAGGCAGCGGCTGGGCGCAAGTCAATGCCGAACTGGCCTTCGAGCGCAGCGGCCCGGAGCGGGTGTACTCCAGCATCGTGCTGCTGGAGCACTGGATCACCTGCCTGCGCAGTACACCGGCGGTCTCGGCCCATGCCGCCACCATCGGGCGTTTCGCCACGCACCTGGCCACGCTGCGCAACATGTCGATCGCCGTCACGGCCAAGCTCGTCAACGGGGAAAGCCCGTTGGTCGAAGCGGCCTTGGTAAAGGATATAGGCACCGAATTCGAGCAGAGCATTCCCGCCGTGATCGGAGCCGCCATCGCTATGGACCCGGACGCCCTGGTCGATGCCGAGTTGTACCGCGCCGTGGCTTATGTAAGCCAGATTGCGCCCACCTATTCCCTGCGCGGCGGCACGCGCGAGATCCTGCGCGGCATGATCGCGCGCGGTCTGGGCCTGCGTTGAAAACGAGAGCATTCCATGTTTGCACAAGCGATTGAAGATATCCTCGAGGATCAGTGCACGCCCGCCGTGGTGCGCGCGATTGAGGCGGGCGGCTCGACCGCTGCGCTGTGGCAGGCGCTGCAAGGCGCCGGCTTCCTCGAACTGCTGGCGTCCGAGGACGCTGGCGGTGCCGGCCTCCCGCTGGCCGATCTGTTCCCGATACTGTGCAGCTTCGGCCGCTACACGGTGCCGGTGCCGGTGGCTCAGACGATTGTGGCGCGAGCGCTGCTGGGGTCGCAGTTTGCGATGCCCAACGGCATGATTACGCTGGGCGCTGCGTTGCGGCGCGAGGCCGATGGCGCCATCGTGTGCTCATTCACACCTTACGGCCGGGTGGCCGATTTCGTGCTGGCCCAAGATGGTGATGCCTTGTTGCTGCTGCCTTGCGCAGCGGCGCAGCGTGAAGCAAGCGGCGTGCATGGGAGCCTTGCCGCCAACCTGCGCTGGCCCGATGAGCGCATCGCGACGCACGTGCCCGGCGCTGGCCCACTGCTGCCGACATTCGCCGCGGCCTTGCACGCCGCCCTGCTCAGCGGGGCCATGACACGGGTCTTCGAAATGACACTCCAATTCTGCAATGACCGCATCCAGTTCGGCAAAACCCTGGGCAAGTTCCAGGCGGTGCAGCACCAGTTGAGCGTCATGGCCGAACATGTGGCTGCTGCCTCGATAGCCGCCGAAGCAGCGTTCCGTACCGACACGACCACGCCCTCCTTGCTCGCCGCTGCCATGGCCAAATCCCGCACCAGCGAGGCGGCGGTGCTGGTTGCCTCCATTGCCCACGCGCTGCACGGTGCCATTGGCATTGCCGAAGAATACGATCTGCAATTGCTGACCCGGCGTTTGCATGAATGGCGCATTGCCCATGGCTCGGAAGCGCACTGGAACGCATTGATCGGCAATAGCGTGCTGGCTTCAGACGCGTCTATTGCCGATTTTGTACGGTCGGTTTAGCGGGCGAGCGGCCTCGCCAGCCCAGCCACTACCCTGCCAGCTTGCCCTGCAGCTCGGTCACCGCCTCCGGGTTGACCAGCGAGGACAGGTCGCCCGGACCGTCGCCCCGGTACACGGCCCGCACGACGCGACGCATGATTTTCATGTTGCGTGTTTTGGGCAGGTCGCTGACCAGCAGCACCTGTCTGGGTCGGTAGGAGGCGCCCATGCCATGGACAACCGCTTGAGACAGTTCAGCTTGCAGCGCCGCGTCCGCCGCCACGCCGGGCATGGGCACGCAGACGCAGACGATGGCCGAGCCCTTGATCTCGTCGGGCACGCCGATCACCGCCGCCTCTGACACCTTGCCGGTGCCGGTGAGCAGGGTTTCAATCTCCGACGGGCCGGTGCGCTTGCCTGAGACCTTGATCGTGTCGTCGCTGCGGCCGAGGATGTAGAACAAGCCGTCCGCATCGTGCATCGCAAAGTCGCCATGCACCCAGACGCCGGGCAGCGTGCGCCAGTAGCTGTCGAGGTAGCGCTCGTCGTCGCGCCACAGGCTCTTGGTGAAGCCGATGTTGGGGTTGCGCAGCACCAACTCGCCGACCTGGCCCGCGCCGACCGGCTGACCGTTGTCGTTCACGATGTCGACCCCGGCGCCAAGCCCGCGCGCGCCGAACGAGCCTGGTCGCAAGGGGTGGTGCAGGGTGCCGGTGAAGTTGCAGCCGCCCACCTCGGTGCCGCCGACAATGTTGAGGAACGGCAGACGCTCTTTGCAGATGTGCTTGAAGAACCAGCGCCAGGGCGCCTCGGTCCATGCCTCGCCACCGGAGCAGGTGATGCGCAATGCAGACAAGTCGTAGCTTTCGACCTCTGTGTCGCCGTAGCGCATCAGGCTGCGGATCAGCGTGGGCGCGACACCCAGATAGGTGACTTTGTGATCCTGCACCAGACGCCAGAAGCGTCCTGTGTCGGGGTAGTCGGGCGTGCCTTCGGCCACCAGCAGGCTGCCGCCGAAATAGCTCGGGATGCAGGCGCACATGGCACCCACCATCCAGCCCATGTCGCTCATGAAGAAGAAGCGGTCGCTCTGCTTGAAATCGGCGCAGATGTGCATGTCGCGCGTGACCATCGAGCCCAGGAAACTCACGTGGGTCCAGATGCAGCCCTTGGGCTTGCCGGTGGTGCCCGAGGTGTAGAGCAATACGGCGGGTGCCTCGGCGGCCATCTCGGCGGTCGGCATGTCACGGGGTTGGGCGGCGATCAGGCTGGCCCAGTCGTGGTCGCGTTCCGGCGTCATCGGGCATGGGGACGCTTCACCCAGGTGGCGCAGCACCACCACGTGCTGCACGCTGGGTACCTCGCGCAGGGCTTCGTCCAGCACCGACTTCATGACGCCGGGGGTGCCGCGTCTCCAGGTGCCATCCACCGTCAGCACCGCCTTGGCTTGTCCGTCGTTCAAACGGGCGACAATGGGTTGCGGCCCGAAGCCCGAAAACAAGGGCATCAACACGGCGCCGATCTTCAGGACCGCAAAGAACGCGACAAAGGTCTCCGGCAGGTTGGGCATGTACAGGCCGACCCTGTCGCCCCGAGCAATGCCCAGCGACTGCAACGCTCCGGCCAGGCGGCAAACCTCGGCATCAAACTCGCGGTAACTCAAGGACTTGCGGTTTTTCGGGTCTTCGCCCTCCCACACCAGGAAAGGCTGGTCCCACACCGGCGTTCCGCGGTGCCGGTCCAGGCAGTTCAGCACGATGTTGGTGGTACCGCCGACACACCAGCGCGCCCACTCGATGCCGCGCGAGGTGTCAAGCATCTGCGTGTAAGGTTGATAGAAGCGCATGTCGCAAAACTCGAACACCTCTTGCATCAACCAGGCCGGATCGGCATCGGCGCGAGCGCTCAGGTTCTCGAAGCTCGATTCGCCCACTTTGTGCAAGAAGGCGGTCAGGTTGGACCGCGCCATCAGTTCAGGAGCGGGCCTCCATTCAAACGGTTGTTTGGTAGAATTCATGCTGCCATCCTATCCGAACGTAGTATGGGAGTCCAGCGGTGCTGGTCTCACCGCGTCGTTTCTTCTCCGTAGCTCTACGCAGTCAGAAAGGCAGTCCGTCCGTGCATGTTGATGAAGCGATTCGCAGTCGAAAATCGGTCAGGCGGTTTCTACCCACGTCCGTTCCTTCCTCGGTTGTGCAGCACATTTTGAACGTGGCGGCGCGAGCCCCGAGTGGCAACAACGTGCAGCCGTGGAAGGTATATGCGGTGGCGGGCGAGTCCCGGCAGCGTCTGTGCGATGCCTTCATTGAGGCGGCCACGCACGAGCCAGACCGCCACCAGCCTGAATACGCCTACTACCCCACCACCTGGGTCGAGCCCTACCTGGATCGTCGGCGGCGCTGCGGCTTTGGCCTATATGCCAGCCTGGGCATCGCCCGCGACGATGCGGCGGCGCGCGCGCATCAGATGCTGCGCAACTACCTGTTCTTCGACGCGCCGGTGGGCCTGCTCGTCACGCTCGATCGCCGCCTGAACACCGGCAGCTTCATGGATCTGGGCATGTTCATCCAGAACATTCTGGTGGCCGCCCGCGCACAGGGCCTGCACACCTGTGCGCAGGCGGCGCTTGCTTGGTACCACAAAGTGGCGCGTGCCCAACTGCCTATCAGCGACCACGAAATCCTCGCTTGCGGCATCGCCCTGGGACACGAGGACCTGTCGGCCCCGGAGAACGCCTTCATCACCGAACGAACCGATGTGGAGACGTTTTCCAGCTTCCATGGTTTCGACGCGGCTCGCTGAGCTCACGCGCCAGCGATTGAACCTTTGATTCATTCCGACAAGCACACCCAAAGGAGCCGAGCGATGATTCTGCACACTGCTGAGACCTTGAAGCGTTACACCGAAAGCGGCCACTGGGGCCGGCGCACCCTGCTCGATTTGCTGCGCGAGACGGCGGCCAAGGCGCCGGAGCGGCCCGCCGTGGTCGACCCGGCTGATCGGCCTGATCTGACCGGAACAGCAGCACAGAACCTGAGCTATCGGGAGTTCGCCGCGGCCATCGACGCCATCGCGACCGGGCTGCTGGACATGGGTTTGCGCAAGGATGAAATCGTCGTCGTGCAACTGCCCAACGTATGGGAACTGGTTGCCATGTTTCTTGCGGTCAGCCGCGCCGGCGGCGTGCTCTCGCCGATGCCGATTCAGTGGCGCGACAACGAGTTCCAGAATGTCAAGAAACTCACCGAGGCGCGCTTCTTCTTCGGGATGCGCGATTTCAAGGGTGCCGATCAACTCGCCATCGCCGAGAAGACCGGATTTGTCGCGCTGCCGATCGAGCGTATTGCCGAGATGGCGCGTGGTGCGGCCGACGTGGCCAGGCTCGACGCCATCGGTGTCGACGCCAACGACATTTTCAGCCTATGCTGGTCGTCCGGCACCGAAGCCCTTTCCAAGGGCTGCCCGATGTCTCACAACAACTGGCTCTTTCAGATGAACCTGATCCCGCTGACGGCCGGGCTGCACGAAGGGGACCGGGTGCTGGCGACCGCGCCGGTGGTCAACATGACCGGTGTGGCAACCTGGCTGGCTTCGCTGGCCATCGGGGGCACGACGCTCTTGCATCACCCGCTGAACATGCCGCTGCTTCTCAAGCAGTTGATGCATGACCAGGTGCATTTCACCCTGCTGGTGCCTGCCCTGCTGAACATGATCCTCAAGTTGCCCAACGTCGATCAGCTTGACTTCTCCAGCGTGCGCTGCATCGCCTCGGGTTCGGCGCAACCCTCGCGCTGGAGCATGGAGGAGTTCAAGCGGCGCTGGAACATCGAAATCCTGCACGCCTGGGGACAGACCGAAGGCACCGCGGTGTTTGCAGGGGCGCGAGACGTGCCCGATTTCGCCAAGCGGGCAGATCACTTTCCGTGGTGGGGTCGCCCGGGCGTCGAGTGGCCCTCGGACATCCAGGGTGTAGAGATGAAGCTGCTCGATGAGAGCGGTGCAGAATGCACGCAGCCCGGCCAGGTGGGCGAGCTGGTCTACCGCGGACCCAATGTGTTTGCTGGCTATTACCAGCGGCCGGACCTGGAGATAAGCACGTTCACCCCAGACGGCTTTTGCCGCACAGGTGACTTTTTCATCGTGCGGGACGTTCACCACATCGGTTTCTTTGACCGCAAGAAAGACATCATCATTCGCGGTGGCTTCAACGTTAGCGCAGCCGAGGTCGAGAACCTAGTTCTCACCCATCCCGGCGTGCAGGAGGTGGCGGCGGTGGCGGTGCCCGACGAGATCATGGGCGAGAAGACCTGTATCTTCGTCGTTCCGAAGGACAAGGCCCAGCCGCCGGCGCTGGAGGATATCGTCGGCCACCTGAAGCAGATCGGCGTGGCGGCTTACAAGCTGCCCGAGCGCATCGAGTACCTTGACGCCATCCCGCGCAACCCGGTAGGAAAAATCCTGAAGGCAGAACTGCGCAAGCACCTGCGCCCCGCGGCTGCCTGAGCCCACTCCGACCCACGAACCCAGTTATGGCAAACATCAAATCCGCACCCTCGTCGCATACGCTTCGCGGTAAAACCGCGATCATCGGTGCGGGCATTTCCGCCGTCGGCCGCGTGCCGGGCAAGAGCGCGCTCGCGCTGGCCGCCGACGCAGCGGGCAAGGCGCTGGCCGAGGCCGGCATCGGCAAGCACGAGGTCGATGGCGTGCTCTCAAGCTCCGCCTTTGCCTCGCCGTTCCACCGCTTCAGCGTGGCTTTCAGTGAATACCTGGGCATCCAGCCAACGTTTTCCAACACGCTGCAGGTCTCCGGCGCCACGGCGGCCACCATGTTCAACATCGCCGCCGCCGCCATTGCCGGCGGCCTGGCCGAGACGGTGCTGGTGGTGGGGGGCGACAGCCTGCTGACCGGTCTGTCCCCCGACCTTGCCCTGCGCTCGATGACCGAAAGCCGGGACCAGCAATACGAAATGCCCTTCGGCATTCCCGTGGCCAACACCTTCGCCATGACCGCGCATCGGCACATGAAAGAGTTCGGCACCACCTCCGAGCAGTTTGCCAAGGTGGCGGTGATCCACCGCGAACACGCACGCCGCACGCCGGGGGCGCAGATGACCGATCCGCTGAGCGTCGATGACGTGCTGAATTCCGGCTGGGTGACAACGCCTTACCACAAGCTCGACTGCTCTCTCATCTCCGACGGCGCAGCAGCCTTCATCGTCACGTCGGCCAAGCGCGCCAGGGCGCTGGGAATTGCCAAGCCCATTTACATCCTCGGCGGCGGCGAATGCTACACGCACGAGCACATCTTCCTGATGCCCTCGCTGACCACCACGGGCGCGGTGCAGTCGAGTGCCAGGGCCTACGACATGGCGGGCTGCAGGCCGAAGGACATCGACGTGGCCGGCGTCTATGACTGCTTCACCGGCACGGTGATCATGATGCTGGAGGACCTCGGTTTCTGCCCCAAGGGCGAGGGTGGGCGCTTCGTCGAGGACGGGCAGATCACCTACGGCGGAGCCATCCCCTGCAACACCCATGGCGGCCTGCTGTCGTTCGCGCACTCGGGCATGCCGGGCTCGCTGTTTCATTTCTACGAGGTAGTCAACCAGCTGCGCGGAAACTGCGGCGAGCGCCAGGTCGCGGACGCTGAACTCGGCCTGGTGCACAGCCTGGGTGCCGGTTTTGCGACCAACGCCACCACCATCCTGGGAACGGAGGCCACGCTGTGATCAACCAAAAAGACGCCCACCTCAAGCCGCAGCCGATGCCGGATTCGGATTCGGAAATCTATTGGCGCGGCATTCAGGGGGGCAAGCTGCTGCTGCAGCACTGCACAGCGTGCGACCACGTGCAGCTCTACCAACAGGCGATCTGCCGTGAGTGCGGTAGCGAGCGCCTTGAGCACCGCGCCTCCAGCGGTCGCGCCAAGGTGCATTCGTTCAGCGTGGTTCACCGGGCGCCCGGGCCGGCCTTCAAACAGGACACGCCCTATGCCGTGCTGCTGGTAGAACTCGAAGAAGGTCCGCGGATGATCAGCGCCTTCGTCGGTCCAGATCCTTCGGTGGTCACCTTCGACATGGCCGTCGAGCTGGTTTGCGAGCCCGTCGGTGGCGGTGTGACGCTGCCGCGATTCCGGGCGGCCGGACTTCAAGCGTGAAACAGCGTCTTTGCGCGCCTTCTGAGCGTGTCTGAACAAATGATTCAACTCAATGCGAGATTTCGCTGACCCCATTTCGCTGCGTCGTCCTCCCAGACTGTAGTCGAGGGGGCTCTGACCTGACGATGACCACGGTTGCGCGGCGGGCGATTGAGCCCTTGTCAATGCACGATTGGATCGTGGCAATCTTTGCACCGGTCGGCTACAGCAAGACGACATTGATGGGAGGATGGTTTCGCGCTTGCAAAGACGCCGACCCCGTGCGGGTGGGCCTCGACGCCTCCTGGCGCGACCAAGTGTTCTTTGCCCGTTTGTAGTCTTGGATCAGAGATCAGTGAAATTTAACAGCAATAGGCTCATTGTTGAACCGTTGCCTCAGACAACAACGCTCGGATGTGTTCGTCGGAATAGCCAAATTCGCGCAACAGTTCCACCGTGTTCTCCCCCAATTTGGGTGCATGGTGCCTCTTTTCCGGTACTGAATGCGACCACTCGGTAGGGATGCTTACATCTAGCATTTCCCCTTCGCTTGGATGAGTGACCTGCTGGATGTATCCGGTTTCCGCAAGATGAGGGTCGGCCAGGATGTCGTCAATGCTGTACATGCGTGCTGCGGGAATATCTGCGTGCTCCAGCAGCGCAAGCCACTCCCCAGTGCTTCGTGTTCGAAAGATTTCGCCGAGAAAGCCGTAGACGTGGTCAATGTGCTCGAGGCGCTTGCCCTGGCTGCTGAAGCGCACGTCCTGCGCAAATACCTCGGACTTGCCAATGGCATCGAAGAAGCTACGCCAATGCTTGTCGTTGTACACCAGGACGCAGATATGGCCATCGCTTGTCTCGTAGGGTCGGCGATCACGTGCGAGACTACGTTGATATCCGGAAGGTCCCGTCGACGGTCTATAGAGGTGCCCGGCAAGGTGCTCACCAAGCACTATGGAAAGCATGCCTTCAAACATGGGCACATCAATCCGCTGTCCAATGCCGGAACGCTCGCGATAGAACAGTGCAGCGGTGATGGCGTTGCACAGTTGCAGACCGACCACGCGGTCGACCAATACCATGGGGGCATACCGGGGCGTCTCTCCAGTGGCCTGACCCGTAAGCCAAGGGATGCCGCACATGCCTTGGATGAGATCGTCGTAGGCGGGTTTTGCGGCGTAGGGGCCACGCTGACTGAATCCGTAGGCGCCAGCGTAGACGATCTTCGGAGACACCTTCTTCAGGTCTTCGTACCCGAGGCCCAGGCGAGCCATAGCCTGCGGCCGGATGTTGTAGAGCAGCACATCTGAGCTGGCTGCCATGTGCAGCAGCGCGTCGCGACCTGAAGGCTTCTTGAGGTCGAGAACGATGGAGCGCTTGTTGCGGTTGGTCGTCAGGTAGAAGTGGCCCATGCCAGGATTTCGCATAGGGCCGGCTTGACGCATCACGTCCCCGCCAGGCGGTTCGACCTTGATCACATCGGCACCCAAGTCAGCCAACTGCTGGCTGGCATATGGGCCCATGATCACACTCGTCAGATCGAGAACGCGAATGCCAGAAAGAGGTCCGCTCATTTTCAATCGACTTTCGCGCCGGAGAGTTTGACGACCTTTCCCCACTTGTCATACTCGATGTTCATGAAGGACTTGAACTCGGTGGGGGGCAAGGTCCATGCCTCGTAGGCCATGCCACGAATGGCCTGCTGAAGTTCTGGGGTCTGCATCGCTTTGAGAGCGGCCTGATACAGCCGGTCGACGACGGGTTGAGGGAGTTTGGCAGGGGCCACCAGACCGAACCACAGGTCGCTACCCGCTTCGTCGAAGCCTGGCACACCGGACTCGCGCATGGTGGGCACGTCGGGCAGATAACTGCTGCGCTTGACACTGGTCACGGCAAGCGGCCTGACATGGCCGGCACGGATTTGAGGCAGCGAGGTGATGGGGATATCGAACATGGCCGAGACGCTGCCGCCCATGACGTCCACCAGGGCGGGTGCACTGCCCTTATAAGGAATGTGCTCGAGCTTCGCGCCTGTCAACGCTTTGAGCAGCTCTCCGGAGAGGTGGTTGGTTGCGCCGTTGCCGCCCGATGCGTAGTTGGCCGAAACACCACTACGCTTGGTCCATGCAATGAACTCGGCCAGCGTGTTGGCTGGCACCTTGGGGTTGATGACCAGCACGTTGGTGTACGAAACGATGGGAGTGATCGGAGTCAGATCGGTGCGCGGATCGTAGGGGTGGCGTGGGTAGAGGTGTGGATTGATCGCGGTCGTGCCGGTGTGAGCCATTCCGATGGTGTAGCCGTCGGGTGCTGCCTTGGCCACCCCGTCGATGCCGATGCTGCCTCCGGCCCCTGGGCGGTTGTCCACGATGATGGGCTGGCCGAGCACTTCCCCCATGCTCTTGGCGAGGGACCGTGCCAGTACGTCGGTCGGCCCGCCTGCAGAGAATGGCACGATCATACGGATGGGCTTTGATGGGTAGTCCTGCGCAAAGCTCGCAAGAGGGACGGCGAGAAACAGGCCAGAAAGGGTGAGGCCCAGCACGGTTCGAATCGGGGTCATTGTCTTGTCTCCTAGGGTTATGGTCTTGTCGCGGCGAATCAAGGTTATGGGCTTCTTTCATGTGCTCATGAATTCGCCCTCCTGTTGGTGTTGCGTGTGATCCTTAGGCGTGCTCGCGGAGCAGTTCGCGCGCGATGATGAGCTGCATGATCTGGCTGCTTCCCTCGTAGATGCGAAGCAGGCGCGCGTCGCGGTAAAGGCGCTCGATGGCGTATTCCTTGATGTAGCCATTGCCTCCGTGCACCTGCAGCATGCGGTCGGCGATGCGGCCTGCCGCCTCGGTCGCGTAGTACTTGCAGCATGCGGCCTCCTTGGTGGTCTTCTTTCCAGCATCTTTCTCCCGCGAGGCCTTCTCGACCATGGCGCGCGCAGCGAACAGCTCGGTTTGACTCTCAGCCAGCATGGACTGGATCATCTGGAAATTGGCAATGGGCTGGCCGAACTGCTTGCGCTCCATCGCGTAGCGCGTTCCTTCGTCAAGAAGGCGCTCGCACAGTCCGGTGGCCACTGCGGCCATGTGCAGCCGTGCGTGGTCCAGCGACATCATCGCGTTGCGAAATCCCGTGCCTTCCGCGCCGAGCAAGGCGCTGGCAGGAACACGGCAGTTCTCGAAGATCACGTCGGACTCATGAGAGCCCGCGAACCCCATCTTCTTGTACGGCTTGGCCACAGTGATGCCGGGTGTGTCACGATCGACCAGAAAAGCGGAGATACCCTTCGAACCGACCTCCTTCGGAGCCGTGCGCGCGAAGACGGTGAACACGCCGGCATGGATGGCGTTGGTGATGAAGCGCTTGGTGCCGTTGATGACGTAGTGATTGCCATCGCGCACAGCTTTGGTGATCAGAGCAGCGGAATCGGAGCCGGAGTCGGGTTCGGTGAGACAGAAGGACGCCATCATCTCGCCGGTCGCGAGTTTGGGCAGGTACTTTCGCTTCTGCTCTTCGGTACCATCGTTGACGATGCCCAACGTGCCCACGCCATTGGTGGTGCCGAAGTAGGAGCGGAAGGCGGGCTGCGCGTAGGCGATTTCGAAAACGAGGCTTGCCTCCTCGAACATGCTGAGGCCGAGGCCCCCGTATTCCTCGGGGATGGTCATGCCGAAGAGGCCGAGTTCCCGCAGGCCCTTCACCACGTGGGGGGGAATCTCCTGCGTCTCCTCCACCACCGTCTCGGCGGGTAGAAGCACCTCGCGCGTGAAGCGGCGGGCGGCATCGATGAGAAGCTCGAGTGTCTGTTCGCGTTCTGTCATGGGTATTTCCGTGGAGTCGTTCGTAAAGAGAGAGGATGTAAATTTCAGACCACTTTGATCAACTCGGGCACGGCCACGAACAGATCGGCCTCCAGGCCGTAGTCGGCCACCGAGAAGATCGGGGCCTCGGGGTCCTTGTTGATCGCCACGATGACCTTGGAGTCCTTCATGCCGGCCAGGTGCTGGATCGCGCCCGAGATGCCCGCAGCAATGTAGAGCTGCGGGGCCACGATCTTGCCGGTCTGGCCCACCTGCCAGTCGTTCGGTGCGTAGCCCGCGTCCACCGCGGCGCGGCTCGCTCCGAGTGCTGCGCCCAGCTTGTCGGCCAGCGGCGTCATCACCTCGTTGAACTTCTCCGCGCTGCCGAGTGCCCGGCCACCGGAGACGATGATCTTGGCCGCCGTGAGCTCGGGGCGGTCGCTCTTGGCGATCTCGCTGCCCATGAATTTGGACTTACCGTCGTCGTCGGCTGCTGCTGCTGCCGTTTCCACCGTGGCGCTGCCACCGGTGGCCGCTGCGGGGTCGAATCCCGTGGTGCGCACGGTGATCACGTGCGTGGCGTCCAGGCCCTGCACCGTGGCAATGGCGTTGCCGGCGTAGATCGGGCGCTCGAAGGTGTCGGCTGCGATGACCTTGGTGATGTCGGAGAGCTGGGCCACATCGATTGCGGCGGCCACACGGGGCGCCACGTTCTTGCCGCTGGCGGTGGCGGGGAACAGGATGTGGCTGTAGTTCGCCGCGATGATCAGCACCTGGGCTGCCACGTTCTCGGCCAGGCCGTGTTCGAAGCCCGGGGCGTCGGCGTGGATCACCTTGGCCACGCCCGCGATCTGTGCGGCCGCGGCGGCTGCTGCAGCGGCGTTGTGGCCGGCAATGAGCACGTGCACCTCACCGCCACATTGGGTGGCGGCAGCCACGGTGTTGAGCGTGGCGCCCTTGATGGAGGCGTTGTCGTGTTCGGCAATTACGAGTGCAGTCATTTGTCGGTCCTCAGATCACTTTGGCTTCATTTTTGAGTTTGTCCACCAGGGCAGCGACATCGGCCACCTTGATGCCCGCGCCGCGCTTGGGCGGCTCGCTGACCTTCAGGGTCTTGATGCGCGGCGTCACGTCCACACCGAGGTCTTCGGGCTTGACGATGTCCAGCGTCTTCTTCTTGGCCTTCATGATGTTGGGCAGCGTCACGTAACGCGGCTCGTTCAAACGAAGGTCGGTGGTGATGACGGCGGGCAGCGTGATGGAGAGCGTCTCCAGGCCACCGTCGACTTCGCGCGTGACGGTGGCTCTACCGTCAGCGACTTCCACCTTGCTGGCGAAGGTGGCTTGTGGCAGGCCGGCGAGCGCGGCCAGCATCTGGCCGGTCTGGTTGCAGTCGTCGTCGATCGCCTGTTTGCCCAGGATGATGAGACCGGGTTGCTCCTTGTCCACCAGGGCCTTCAAGAGCTTGGCCACGGCCAGGGGCTGCAGCTCCAAGTTGGTCTCCACCAGGATGGCGCGGTCCGCACCAATGGCCATGGCGGTGCGCAGGGTTTCCTGGCACTGGGTGACACCGCAGGAGACGGCGATCACCTCGGTGACCACGCCTTTCTCTCTCAGGCGCACGGCTTCTTCCACCGCGATTTCGTCAAACGGGTTCATGCTCATCTTGACGTTGGCGATGTCCACGCCACTGCCGTCGCTCTTCACGCGCACCTTGACGTTGTAATCCACCACGCGTTTGACGGGGACGATAACCTTCATGTTGGGTTGTCTCCTGTTGATATGGACTTCACTGTACGAATCGATAGATTCCACGTCCAATACCAAATGAGACGTCAGTGATATCCTTTTGATAATGAACTTCCGGCAGATCACCCAGTTCCTGGCCGTGGTGGAAACGCAGAGCTTTCGCAAGGCGGCGGAACGGCTGCACATTGCGCAACCGCCCCTGTCAACGGGCATCCGGCGCTTGGAAGCAGACCTCGGCGCACCACTTTTCGAGCGCAGCAAGCGCGGCGTGCGTCTTACCGACGCAGGTCGTATCATTCTGGTGGATGCGCAGCAGATTGCCTTCCATGCTGAGCAGTTACGCAGCGCTGTCGTCGCTCTGCGTAACGGCGTTGGCGGGCGATTGCGCATTGGCTTTGTAGGCTCCGCCACCTATGCGATGCTGCCACGCGTACTGCCGCTTTTTCGCGAGCGCTACCCGAATGTGGTGCTCGACTTGCGCGAAGGCACGACCACACAGATACTTCGCGACCTGGAGGCTGGTGCGCTGGACCTAGGGCTCGTTCGATACCCCGTGGCAGAAACCACACCGATCGAAATCAGACCGGTGGAATGGGACAGGCTGGTGGTCGCCTTGCCGATGCACCATCCGCTGACCCGGCGCAAACGCGTGGCGCTATCGGACTTGGCCAATGAAGCTTTCATCATGTACTCAGCGTCGAGCGCGGTAAACCTTAGAGCACAGGTGATGCTGGTCTGCCAGACCGCTGGCTTTACTCCCCGGGTCACGCAGGAAGCCGTGCAGGTTCAGACGTTGGTCAGTCTTGTGGAAAGCGGCATCGGGGTGGCATTGGTCCCTGCAGCATGCAGCACAGGTTCCACCAGGCGAGTGGAGTTTCGCGATGTGTCGTCAGAAGCATCGCTCGCGGTAGCGCTCGGCGTGGCAATGCAGCCGAGCGCCGACGGTAGCGCTGCACAGCGTTTCCGGCAGATGTTGGAAGAGAACCCTCCTCAAAACGGTGACACTGTTCTTTTGCGTCGCCGAAAGCCAGTTCCGCGCGGATCACTTTGACGCTCTCGGTGGCGCTGGCGCCGTCGCTCCCGTTGAAGGCGTGGCCCAGGCCAGTGAGCGCAGCCAGGCGCTCGGACAGTTCAACCGCCGGCCCGTGGGTGAAACCAGCCAGCATCACGTGGTCGAGCGTGTGCAACTGATCGATCAGCGCGGTGCGGATGGCGGGGTGGTTGTGCCCGAACAGGTTGACCCACCAGGAGCTGATCGCATTCAGATGGCACCAGCCTCCGTGGTCGCGCAGCCACACTCCTGGGCCCGCGCCACGGGAATCAGCGGCAGCGCAGCACCCTCGGACGCGTGCAGCTTCATCTGGGTGCAGGGGTGCCAAACCCCAGCCGGGCTGCGCTAGCGCCAGGCGTCGTTGGCCGACACAGGTAGCATCAAAGCTCGGCGCCTAGGGGCAGGATGACCGGATCGCCGGACTGCGGACCGGCGGGCTCGCTGCGGGTCTCGACGATGCGGTTGGCGGCGTCGGGGAACACCAGCTTCGGCACGGCCTCGTCGAGCTTGTCCTCGTGAACCATGCCAAAGGCCGCGATGATCACCAGGTCGCCCACACTGGCGCGCCGGGCGGCCGAGCCGTTGAGCGAAATGATGCCGCTGCCGCGCGGCGACTTGATGGCGTAGGTGATGAAACGTTCGCCGTTGTTGACTTTCCAGATGTGCACCTGTTCGTTGGGGCGGATGTTGCTCGCCTCAAGCAGGTCTTCGTCGATGCCGCAGGACCCTTCGTAGTGCAGCTCGCAGTGGGTGACGGTGGCGCGGTGGATTTTGGATTTCAGCAGGGTGCGAAACATGGTCGTGGTCCTCAGGCGCCCAAAGTGTGGCGCGCATGCAGGCCCAGGCGCTGCATCAGCGCCCGGTCGCGTTCGATGTCGGGGTTGCCGGTGGTCAGCAGCTTCTCGCCATAAAAGATGGAGTTGGCGCCGGCCGCAAAACACAGGGCCTGCACCGCATCGCTCATCTGCTGGCGCCCGGCCGACAGGCGCACCCGGGCCCGCGGCATGGTGATGCGGGCGACCGCGATCATGCGCACGAACTCCAGCGGGTCCAGTTCGGCCTGATCGGCCAGCGGCGTGCCTTCGACCTTGACCAGGTTGTTGATCGGCACCGATTCGGGGTAATCGGGCGCCAGGTTGGCCAGCTGGGCGATCAGCGCCGCACGCTGCACCCGCGTCTCGCCCATGCCCACGATCCCGCCACTGCAGACCCGGACGCCCGCCCCGCGCACGCGTTGCAGGGTGTCGAGCCGGTCCTGGTAATCGCGCGTGGTGATGATGTCGCCGTAAAAGTCGGGGGCGCTGTCCAGGTTGTGGTTGTAGTAGTCGAGCCCGGCGTCGCGCAGGGTTTCGGCGTGGCCCT
The DNA here is from genome assembly GCA_003241965.1 of Burkholderiales bacterium. Classification (GTDB taxonomy): domain Bacteria; phylum Pseudomonadota; class Gammaproteobacteria; order Burkholderiales; family Burkholderiaceae_C; genus Hydrogenophaga. Next base: position 165,693 of record QBMB01000001.1, read on the forward strand.
CGTTGAGCATGCCCAGGGTGGCGCAGGCCTCCAGGCCCACGTCCTTGACCGCGCGCACCAGCTCGGCCACGGCTTGCACGTCGCGGTCCTTGGGCGCGCGCCAGGCCGCGCCCATGCAGAAGCGTGTGGCGCCGGCCGCCTTGGCGCGCACGGCCGCGTCGCGCACCTCTTCCACCGCCATGAGCTTGCTGGCCGCTACGCCGGTGTCGTAGTGCACCGACTGCGGGCAGTAGCCACAGTCTTCCGGGCAGCCACCGGTCTTGATCGACAGCAGCGTGGCAAGCTCGACCTCGGTCGGGTCGAAGTGCTCGCGGTGAACGGTCTGCGCGCGAAACAGAAGCTCGGTAAACGGCTGATCGAACAGCGCCACTACGGCTTCGGTCGACCAGGCTCCCACGCTCGATGCCTCGGCAGTCTGCGAAGGTGATTGCACCCAGTGAATGGGTTCTTCTCTCAGGATCGTGTCATTCATCGCGCAATACTCCAGTGGTGTCCAGCAAAATTCAATCGATAGATCGACGCGGGCGAATCGTGCCTGCAAGGCCAGCCACAGCGCTTCAGGCGCCTTGCGGCCTGATGTGCTGGGTGGCCTCGTCTTCGACCCGCTGCCAGATCTCGACCGCCATCGGGTTCTTGCTCTCTTCCAGGATGTGCCCTACCAGCCCGATGGCACGCGCCAGGACGCCGATGCCGCGCACGATTTTCCATGGCAGCCCGAGTTCGCAGCTGATGGCGCCGATGGCGCCGGTCGCGTTGACGGGAAGCGACTTGCCAGCGGCGCGTTCGGCCTCGTCGCAGATCAGTTGTTCCAGGCGGATGTAGTCGCCGGAAAAGCCGTTGTCTTTGGCGATCTGGAACAGGCGCGGGGCACGCGGATCGACCGGCTTGTGCAGCGGATGGCCGAGCCCCGGAATGATCTGGCCACGCTCTCGGTAGGCCGCCACGGTTTCGCGCGCAATGCGCTCCAGATCGGCGTCGCGTGTGCCCGGCGGCAGCGCCTCGTACAGCATTTTGGCGGTGCCTTCGGTGCTGCCGACGAACACGCTGCCCAGGCCGCACAATCCGGCCGCCACCGCCGCCTGCAGCGATTCGGGCGCACCGGCGTAAGTCAGTCGCGCGACCAGCGCACTCGGCGTGATGCCGTGTTCGACCAGCGTCACCGCGATCGCGTTGAATACGTTGGACTCCTGCGGCGTCGGCATGCGCCCGACGATCTGCAGGAAGGCCATATCACCCAGGTTGAGATGGCCAAGAATTTCGTCGGGCAGGCTTTTGCCGTGCACCTCGATGCGGTCGGGGGTACTCCACGCAATGTCGGAGCGGATGGGTTTGTTCTTGCGGGTCATGAGAAATTCCAGTCGGTTTGGGGTGGGCTTAAAAAATCAGGCGCTCAGACCCGCGTCGCGCAGCACGGCTTGTGCACGCTGGTACACCGGCAGATCGACCATCTGGCTGTCAACCGCCACGGCGGAACCACCCGCCGTTTCAAATGCTTTGCAGACGCGGCGCGCCCAGTCAAGCCGTTCGGGGGTCGGCGTGAACACCGCCTGGACGATGGCAAGCTGCTTCGGGTGGATGCACAGCTTGGCACCAAAGCCGAGTCGACGTGAGCGTTCAGTGTCCGCCTGCAAGCGTTGCAGGTCCTCGATCGCGGTGCTGACACCATCAACCGGCGCGGCCAGCCCGGCCAGCCGCGAGGCCAGCACCACTTGTGAGCGGAAAGCCAGCAGCTCTGACTCCGCGCCATCGGGCGCACAGTCAATGCCCAGATCGAGCGCCAGATCGACGCTGCCAAAAGCCAGGCGGATCACGCCCGGCACGCTCGCAATGCTGTGGATTTCCCTAAGGCCGCGCGCCGACTCGATGATCGGCAACACGTCCTTATAGGTGATCTCGACCACGGTGCACACGGCATCGATACCCTCGGCCTTGGGCAGCATCACCGCCGCCACACCAGGATGGCGACACAGTTCGAGATCGTCTTCAAACCAGGGCGTGCCAGCGGCATTGATGCGCACAACCAGCGGTGCCGACGCATCAAGCGCCGTCGCCAGCGCGTCGCGTGCGCTCGCCTTCGCCTCGGGGGCAACCGCGTCTTCCAGATCAACAATCACCGCGTCGGCGCCGCTGGCGCGCGCCTTGGCAAAACGCTCAGGCCTGTCTGCGGGCACAAAAAGATAGGCACGCCGCAGGACATGGAGGCCGGGGGTGCTGGTCGCCATGCTCATGCCGCCAACCAGCGCTCGATGTGCGGCGCCTCGGCGACCGCCCAGACGCGTGCGATCAGTGCCTCCACCTCTGCAGGCGTGGCCCCCTTGCCGTAGGCCGCCAGGCGCTGCGCCTTGTCTTCCAGCTCGGCACGTGTCAGGGTGTTGCCAGGGTCGCCTTTGGGCTCATCGACCCGCGCGCCAAAGGTGTGGCCATCGCGCGTGCTCACCGTTACCTTGCCGATCCAGCGCTGCGGGTAGGCCTTATCGACCTCGGCGTCGAGCTGCATCGTCACGCGGTCGCGCAAGGCGGCCACGCGCGGCGCGAGGTAATGCGCTTCAAATTCATTCAGCCCGGCAAAGCCGTATTCGGCGGCCAGCGCCAGCACCGTGCCCATTGAGAATTTGGCCTGGTGCACGGTGGCGGGCACGGTGACGCGGCCCAGCACGTCGATGGCGCCCTGGTGCACATGGGTGGTCACCGCGGCAATATCGTCGGCCTTGAGCCCATGCGTCTGCATCAGCGCCAGCAGCGCGTCGGCGCTGGGGTGGGTGTGGCGGCACGAGGCGTGGTATTTGAACGAGGTTTCCGCCGTGGCCCAGCGCTGGCCCAGGCGGTCGGTCAGGCGCGCCGGATCGGCGTCGTTCGACATGCCCGCAGCCATGCCTTGCGCGCCTTCCAGAATCTGGCGCGCGCCGGTCAGCCCCTCGCGCGCCAAGTAGGCGCAGGCCAAGCCGCTGGACGCCGCATGCGCGGTGTGCAGTTGCTTGGAGTCAGCGGCGTCGCGCAAAAACTCCCACAGCCCGGCGGCTTGTGTGCCGGCGCTGCCGAAGGCATGCAGCATGGTGGTCGCATCGAGCTTGAGCAGCCGTCCGGCCGCCGCAGCGGCGGCCAGCGTGCCGGCGGTGGCCGTGGTGTGAAAGATGCGGTAGTGCGAGCGGCCCAGGAACTCGCCCACCCGAATGCCGACTTCATAGCCCGCCACTACGGCGGCCAGGAACTCGCGGCCGCTGGCACCGATGTCCTGCGCGATGGCCAGCGCCGCCGGGAACACGACGGCTGCGGGATGAAACACCGAGCCGTTGTGGACGTCATCCTGCTCGGCGAAATGCGAGGCGGCCGCGTTGACCATCGCAGCGAAATGGGGCGAGGTGGTGCGGCGCGAGATCAGCACCTCGGCGCGGCCGGAGGCCGGCCCCATGGTGCGGGCATAGGCTTCGATGGCCTCGACCGGCCGGGCGCCCTTGCCCGCCAACGCGGAGGCGTACCAGTCGAGGAACAGGTCTTCGGTTCGGCGCAGCACCGGCGCCGGAATGGTGTCGAATGACAGATCGGCGGCAAAGGCAGCCAGCGTCGCGCTCGGGTTTGTATCTGGGGTCATGGCATCGATCTCGCAGTCAGATGGCTTGGTCTGCACGCAGCCGGGCGATGTCAGTCTCGCCGTAGCCGAGCTCGGTCAGGATGGCTTCGGTGTGCTGACCCAGCGCAGGCACCGGCCCCATGGGCGGCGGCGGCTCGCTGCCCTGGACGTGGTGCGGCGGGGGTCA
>QBMB01000001.1:169457-179302 GCA_003241965.1 Burkholderiales bacterium
CCATGGGCGGCGGCGGCACGCTGCCGGCGCTGTACCCGCCGCACCACGTCCAGGGCAGCGAGCCGCCTGGCGAATCGATCTCGGTCCAGCGCCCACGCGCCGCGAGTTGCGGGTGCTTCCACAGGTCGGCCATCTCGTTGAGCTGGCCGTTGGCGATTTGCGCCGCATCCAGCCGCGCCACCAGTTGCGCCGCGGTCAGGGTGGCGCAGACACCTTCGATGATGCCGCGCAGTTTCTCGCGCTGGGCCAGCCGGTTGGCGTTGCCCAGGTACTGTGCGGTCAGCTCGGGCAATTGCAACACCTGGTTGCAGAAGGTGGCCCATTCGCGGTCGTGCTGCACCGCCAGCACCACCTGCTTGCCGTCGCCGCAGGTAAAAGGGCCGTAGGGGTAAATGGCGGCGTGCGAGGCGCCAGCACGCAGCGGCGGCGGCTGGCCATCCAGCGTGTAGTAGAGCGGGAAGCCCATCCATTCGGACATGGCTTCGAGCATGGAGATTTCGAGCCGTTGGCCACGCCCCGTGCGCCCGCGCTCCAGCAAAGCGGCCAGCACGCTGCTGTAGGCGTACATGCCAGCGGCGATGTCGGCAATCGACAGTCCGGCCTTGGATGGCGTCTCCGGCGTTCCGGTCACCGACACAAAACCGGCTTCGCTCTGGATCAGCAGGTCATAGGCCTTTTTCGCGGTGTAGGGGCCGCCGTCGCCGTAGCCCGAGATGTCGCACACCACGATGCGCGGGTTGACCGGCGCCAGGCTGGCATGGTCCAGTCCCATGCGCGCGGCAGCACCGGGCGCCAGATTCTGCACCAGCACGTCGGCGCGCTCCACCAGCTTTTGCAGTACGGCGCGTGCGGCCGGGTGTTTGAGGTCGAGCGTCAGGCTTTCCTTGGAGCGGTTGCACCAGACGAAGTGGGAAGCCGAGCCGTGGGCCCGGCTGTCGTAGGCGCGGGCGAAGTCGCCCTCGCCCGGACGCTCGACCTTGATGACGCGCGCGCCGAGATCGGCCAACTGGCGGGTGCAGAACGGCGCGGCAATCGCGTGCTCCAGCGTGACAATCAGCATTCCTTCCAATGGACGCATGGCAATTTCTTTCAGAATGAGCGCGGCAACTCGAGCACATGCTCGGCCACGTAACTCAGAATCAGGTTGGTGGAGATCGGCGCCACTTGGTACAGCCGGGTTTCGCGGAACTTGCGCTCGATGTCGTATTCGCAGGCAAAGCCAAAGCCGCCATGGGTCTGAATGGCGGTGTTGGCCGCCTCCCAGGAGGCTTTGGCGGCCAGGTACTTGGCCATATTGGCCTCTGCGCCACACGGTTGGTGGGCGTCAAACAGCTCGCAGGCACGCCAGCGCATCAGGTCAGCGGCTTCGGTCTCGATGTGGGCCTCGGCCAAGGGAAACTGCACGCCCTGGTTCTGCCCAATCGGGCGGTCAAACACGCGGCGCTCGCGGGCATAGCGGGCGCTGCGCTCGACGAACCAGCGGGCGTCGCCAATGCACTCGGCGGCAATCAGCGTGCGCTCGGCGTTCAGGCCGTCCAGGATGTACTTGAAACCTTTGCCCTCCTCGCCGATCAGGTTCTCGGCCGGGATTTCGAGGTTGTCGAAGAACAGCTCATTGGTCTCGTGGTTGACCATGTTGCGGATCGGGTTCACAGTCATGCCCTGGCCAATGGCCTGGTGCAGGTCAACGATAAAGATCGACATGCCCTCTGACTTGCGCTTCACATCCTTGAGCGGGGTGGTGCGTGCCAGCAAAATCATCAGATCGGAGTGCTGAATCCGCGAGATCCAGACCTTCTGGCCATTGACCACATAGCGGTCGCCCTGCTTGACTGCGGTGGTCTTGATCTTGGTGGTGTCGGTGCCTGTGGTTGGCTCGGTCACGCCCATGGACTGCAGGCGCAGATCGCCGCTCGCGATTTTTGGCAGGTAGCGGCGCTTTTGCTCGTCCGAGCCATGGCGCAGCAAGGTGCCCATGTTGTACATCTGGCCGTGACAGGCGCCGGCATTGCCGCCGCAGCGGTTGACCTCTTCCATCACCACCGAGGCTTCGGCCAGACCCAAGCCAGCTCCGCCGTACTCCTGCGGAATCATCACCGCCAGCCAGCCGGCCCTGGTCAGCGCGTCCACACACGCCTCGGGGTAAGCACGGGCATCGTCAATCTTGCGAAAGTACTCGTCAGGGAAGCGTTTGAAAAGATCGCGCAGCGCGGCACGCAACTCGGGGTAACGTTCTTGGTTCATCATTTTCAGTCTCTAAAAGTTCCCCGCCGAGCCGCGCAGGACAAAGGTTACCGGTTAGCGGAATTTGCTGAAGTCGGGCTTGCGCTTCTCAAGAAAGGCGCTGGCCCCTTCCTGCTGCTCGCCGGTACTGAAATAGTTAGGTGCCACTTCCTGGATCAGGTCGTTCATGTCCTTGCCCATGATCGGGGCCATGTGGTGGTAGAACGAACGCTTGACAATCTTCAGGCAGGTCGGCGACAGCGACAGCAATTCGTCGCAGTACTTCTGCACCTCTTCGTCGAGTTGGGCCATGGGCACCACCGAGTTGGCCAGACCCCAGTCGAACGCCTGCTTCGCGCTGTAGCGGCGGCACAGCATCCACAGTTCGCGCGCCCGCTTGTGGCCAAGCACATTGGCCGCGTGCGAGACGATATAGCCACCGGCCGGTGAGCCGACGCGTGGCCCGTTCTGACCAAAGATCGCATGCTCGGCGGCAATCGTGAAGTCACAAAAGTAGGCAATGTGGTGACCGGCACCAATGGCATAGCCGTTGACGCGCGCGATCACCGGCTTGGGACATTCGGCGATCTGGCGGTTGAAGTTGAATTCCAGGTCCTGCAGGCCGCTCTTGCCACCTTCGCCCTTTTCCCAGTTGACATCACCGCCGACACAAAAGGCGCGCTCGCCAGCACCGGTCAGCACGATCACGCCGACCTTCGGATCGTCGCCGGCCTGGGCCAGCAGTCGCTCCATGTCCTTGATGGTGTCACCAGTGAAAGCGTTGAGCGTCTTGGGCCGATTGATGGTGATGGTGGCAACGTAATTTTTGACGTCGTAAATGACTTCCTGATCGCTCATGGTGTTTCTTCGTGATATTGGTTGGGGGAAACTATCGGGTCTGCGTGGCACGCACGCGCGCAAACTCAAGAAACCAGTCAAGGCTGGCGGGGTTGGCCAGCGCATCGCGGTTGACCACTTTGTCGATGGGCTGGCCGAGCAGCAGCTTCTTGATCGGCAGTTCGAGCTTCTTGCCGGTGAGCGTGCGCGGCACCTCGGCCACGGGAAACACCTCGTCCGGCACATGGCGCGGCGACGCGGCCGCGCGGATGGCGCTCTTGATGCGCCCGATCAGCGGCGCGTCCAGCGCCACGCCCTGGCGCAGCACGACGAACATCGGCATATAGCTTTCGCGCCCCAGAAACTCAAGATCGACCACCAAACTGTCGAGCACTTCGGGCAGCGCCTCGACCACGCTGTAGATGTCGCTCGTGCCCATGCGCACGCCGTGGCGGTTGATGGTGGTGTCGCTGCGGCCGTAGATGATTGCGCCGCCGCGCGGTGTGATGCGAAGCCAGTCGCCATGCCGCCAGACGCCGGGGTACATGTCGAAATAACTGTCCAGATAGCGCCGGTTGCCGGGGTCGTTCCAGAAGTAGAGGGGCATGGACGGCATGGGCGCGGTGCAGACCAACTCACCCACCTCGTCCACGACCGGCTGGCCCTGCTCGTTGAAGGCCTCGACGCGCGCCCCGAGGCAGCGCCCCTGCATTTCTCCCACGACAACGGGCAGGGTCGGCACGCCGCCGACGAAGGCCCCTGCGAAGTCGGTGCCGCCGGAGATCGGGTTGATCCAGACATCGCGCCCGACATGCTTGGCAATCCACTGGTAGCTTTCCAGGGACAGTGGCGAGCCGGTCGAACCCACGGTGCGCAGCGGCCCCAGCGCGCCCACCTCGCGCGGCTCTACGCCTGTTTTCTGGCAGGCCGCATAAAACGCCGCACCGGCACCCAGAAACGTCACGCCGACTTCCCCCGCGAAGCGCCACAGCGTGGTGTAGTCGGGCCAGGCCGGGGCGCCGTCGTACAGGCAGACCGTCGCCCCCACCAGCAAGCCACCCACCTGGCAGTTCCACATGATCCAGCCCGTGGTGGAAAACCAGTGGAAGCGGTCTTCGGGACCGAGGTCGTTGTGCAGGCGCATCAGCTTGACCTGCTCCAGCACGATGCCGCCATGGCCGTGCACGATGGGTTTGGGCAAGCCGGTGGTGCCCGATGAATACACCACCCACAGCGGGTGGTCGAAAGGCATTGACTCAATGCGCAGTTCAGCTGGGCCGCTGACCACCTCGCTCCAGAGCACGCCACCGCGCAGCGCGCCCACGCTGGCGCTGCGCTCCAGGTAGGGCAGGAGCACGCAGCGCTCGACGCTGGGCAGCCCGTCGAGCAGCATGGCCACGGTGTCGCGCCGGTCGAAGCGCTTGCCACCCCAGCGGTAGCCATCGACCGCGATCAACACCTTCGGATCGATTTGCCGGAAACGGTCCAGCACCGTGGGCGCCCCCATGTCGGGCGAGCACACCGACCAGATCGCCCCCACGGAAACCGTGGCCAGAAAAGCCACGATGGATTGCGGAATATTGGGCAGGTAGGCCACCACGCGGTCGCCCGGCCCCACGCCCGCTGCGCGCAGCCACTGCGCCAGCGCCGCCACTTGGTCCTGCAGCGTGCGCCAAGACATGTCCGCCCGCTCGCCCGCTTCATTGCGAAAAACGATGGCCGGTCTGGCATCCGTAGCGTGCCGGAACACCTGCCGCGCATAGTTGGTGCGCGCGCCCACAAACCATTGCGCGCCCGGCATCTGCCGATCGCTCAGAACCGGGCCATTCCAGTCGTCGAGCGGAAGCTCAAAATAGCCGACGATGGCGCCCCAGAAACCCTCCAAGTCATCCACGGACCATTGCCACAAGGCCTCGTAGCCGGCAAAGCGCACGCCTTTTTCGCGTTCCAGCCATTGTTGGAAACAGGTCAACTCGGCACCCGCGATGCGATCCGCGCTGGGGATCCACAGAATGTCGGGCGAAGTTTTGCTCATGGTTTCCCTACTGCTGCGGTTGCCATGGCAGTTTCGTGCAGGCGCACGACCCCGTCGCGCACCAGTTGGGCAATCTCCGGCCCACCATAGCCCAGTTCGCCCAACACCGGCCCGGTATGCTGCCCCAGCGCGGGAGGTGCCAGCATGTCACCGATCTTGCGCATGCCCGCGGCAAGCTGCGCCGGAAAAGGGATTAGCGGCAGCCCCGGCATCTCAGGATGCTCCACGAAACGGGCGACCAGCACCGGGTCGGCCATGGCCTCGGACACCGTGTTCACCGGACCACAGGGAATATCGGCGGCCTCGAAGGCTGCCACCCAGGTAGCCGCCGAACGGGTGATGAAAATCGCCTCCAGTTCAGCCAGCAGCGCCGGCCGGTTGGCAATGCGCACCGCATTGCGCTGGTAACGCGGATCGTTGAGCCACTCCAGCCGCTCGATGACGGCGCAAAACCGCTTGAACGCACCTTCATTCACCACCGACACGCTGAACCAGGCACCGTCGGAGCCTCGAAAGTGACGGCTCGGCACAGCAATCGGCAGGTTCACCGCACGAACCGGCTCGCGCTGCTCAACCGCATATTCACCCACCTTGCTGGCAAGAAAATTGAACATGGTGTCCACCAGGGACAACTCCACGCGCTGCCCCTGACCGGTCTGCTGCCAATGCATCACCGCGGCCAGCACGCCCAACGCGCCGCACATGCCGGACGCCACATCGATGATCGGCAAGCCGATACGAACCGGTGGATTGCCCTCTTCCCCGCTGGCGTAGAAGGCCCCCGTCATGCCCTGCACCACGCTGTCGACCGAGGGCCTGAGCCGGTAGTCGCCCTGCTCACCGAAGGCGCTGACCATGTAGTACACCAGCGTCGGGTTGATGCGCCGCACCGCGTCGTAGGTCAGCGCATGTGTCTCGGCAAAGTCGGGGCGAAAGTTGTGCACCAGAACCTGGGCTTTTGAAATCAGCCGCTCCAGCACCGAGCGCCCGGCAGGGGTGCGTATGTCCAGCGCGATCGACTCCTTGCCCCGGTTGCAGGTCATGAAAGCGACGCTGGAGTCGCCATAAAACGGCGGGCCAAAATGCCGCCCCTCCTCGCCGGTGATCGCCTCGACCTTGATGACGCGCGCGCCCAGATCGGCCAGCACCATGGCCGCGTAAGGCCCGGCAATCAAGCGGGACAGATCGATGACGGTGATGCCACTCAGAATGCCTTGCACGGCGCCGCCCTTTTTTACTTGCTGGCGCGCGAGCGGGTGCGGAAAGCCGCAATGCCGGCGCGATGCTCAGGCGTGTCTTCGAGCACCGCCATGTGCGAGGACACCATGTCCAAGTGCGTGGCGAGCGCCATGGTCTGGCTTTGGTAGACGGCGCGGCGAAAAAAGCGTACCGCCTGCTGCGGCTTGGCGGCAATGGTGCGCGCCATATCGTAGGTGGCGGTCATCAGTTCGGCATCGGGCACCACGCGATTGACCATGCCAATGCGTTCGGCCTCTTCCGCCCCCACCACGCGACCGGTCCAGAACAACTCAAGCGCGCGCGCGGTGCCAATCAGGCGCGGCAAGTACCAGGCACCGGCATCACCAGCCATCAGTCCGATGTTGATATAACTCTCGGCAAGCGTGGCTGAGCTGGCCATCAAACGGATATCGCACATCAAAGCCATGTCGCAGCCAGCGCCTCGCGCAGCGCCGTTGACAGCGGCAATGACCGGTTTTTCCATCCGCTCCAGCGTGAGCGCAATGCGATGCACGTGGCGGTACAGAAAATCCTTGCGTCCCATGCTGTCCATTTCGCTGAATTTGGCCATCTCCTCGAAATCGCCGCCGGCACAAAAAGCACGACCGGCACCGGTGACGACGATGACCTTGACTCGCTCATCAGCTTCGGCCTGCTCAAGTGCTGCGCGCCAAGCATCCACCATCTCAAGATCGAAGGCATTGAGCTGATCGGGCCGGTTGAGGGTCAGGGTCGCAATGCCGTCGGCATCAACCGCAAGCAAGATGGCAGGAACGACGGACATGGAAAACCTTTCTGACGGTGGGATGAACAAGGATCAAGGATCAAGGATCAAGGGCGACTGTCCGCGCCTGCCGGAAACCGGCTGGTTTCGATAAAGGTCATGCGAACATATTGACAGAACGGTGGTTAGTTAGGACCTCAAGCCGAAGCACGCCTTGCAAGCAGCCTGGTCACAGGCGCGGGCGTGTGTTGCACACCCCATGACCTTCCCGACACCTATCGTTCAATGTCCTCGTACAGGGCGCGATAGCTGTCACGCAGCGGATGCTTTTGAATCTTGCCGGTGGAGGTCATCGGCAAGGCATCGACGATGCGGATCGCCTTGGGCACCTCAAAGCCACCGAGATGCTCCTTGCAGTGGTTGATCAACTCGGCCTCGTCGGCCTGCGCCCCTGGCTTGAGCACCACGAAGGCGGTGACCGCCTCGACCCAGCGCGGGTGCGGCAAACCTACCGCCGCCACATTGGCCACCGCCGGGTGGCGCAGCAACGTGGCCTCGACCTTGATGGACGGCACGTTTTCTCCGCCGGTCTTGATCATGTCCTTCTTGCGGTCCCTGAACATCATCTGGCCATCGACCCACATGCCGAGGTCACCGGTGTGGTGCCAGCCGAAAGCGCGTGCCTCGGCGGTGGCTTCGGGATTTTTGTAGTAGCCCTCCATCACGTTCGGACCGCGGTGCACGATCTCGCCGACCTCGCCGGGGCCGAGCAGCTGGCCCGCGTCGTCCATCACCGCCGTGTCGTTGATCAATGCACTGGCGCCCCAGTAGGAACCAAAGCGTTTAAGCTGCTCTTCGGGCCGGAAGGCCATGGTGAGCGGGTACATCTCGGTCTGGCCGGTGGCCAATGAGTAATTCGGGCAGAACTCGGCGATCAGGCGGCGCAGCAGGGTCTCGGCCATGGGCGCCATGGCGTACACGCACATGCGCAGGCTCGACAGGTCGCGCCCCGGGCGCGAGGGATGATCGAGCATGGCCTGGTGCATCAGCGGCAAGCCCACCAGCAAGGTCACCCGTTCACGCTCGATGGCGTCGAGCATGGCGGCGGGTTCGAAAGCGCGCATCACAATCACCGTGCCGCCGCCCGCCAGCACGCCGCACATCAGCGTGTGCTGGGCGCAATGAAAGAGGGGCAGCACGGCAATGTTCACGGCATCGCGCCACACCCCCAACTCAAGCGCGTTGTTCATCGCTGCCATCACCACCGACAAATGGCTTTGCATCACCCCTTTAGGGCGGCCGGTGGTTCCGCTGGTGTACATGATCTGGGCTACGTCGCGGTCATGAATTTCGACCTCGGACTCAGTGGCAGACTGCGCAGCAATCGCTGCAGCGAAGCTGCAGAAAGCCCCAGCCCCCTCGCCTTCCAGCACCCATCCGCGACCGGGCTGCGCCTCGATGGCTGCACGCAACTCCGGGCGCACCAGCAGAGCGGCATCCACCAGCAGGAAGCGCGCCTCAGAGTGGTCGATGATGTAGCGAACGTCATCCAGCCCCAGGCCGGTGTTGATCGGCACCCAGATCAGGCCGGCGCGATGGATGCCGAACATGGCCACCAGGAACTCAAGCGAGTTATTGCATAGCGTGGTCACGCGGTCACCTCGCACCAAGCCAGCGGCCAGCAAGGCATTGGCGCAGCGGGTCACGCGCTCATCGAGCTCACCGTAGCTCATGCTCTGATCGCCGAGCACGAACGCCGTCTTGGCGCGGTCTCGCGCTGCCGAGCGGCGCAGGAAGTCGCCGATGGCCACGCGGGCAATTGCGCCAGGGGATGGCACATCAGCGATGACGGAGGTTGATGGGCTCATGATCGATGTCTCCTACTTTTTGAATTGTTTGGCCGGTGCCGCCGACCATACTGCCAGGAACAGGCCTGGCCTCTGCTTTACCTCGGCATCCGCTGCAACCTATAACGCAGTCACCAATTCGGGCACCGCTGTGAACAGATCCGCCACCAGCCCATAGTCGGCCACCTGGAAGATCGGCGCTTCGGCGTCCTTGTTGATCGCAACGATCACCTTGCTGTCCTTCATGCCGGCCAGGTGCTGGATGGCGCCCGAGATGCCAACCGCCACGTACAACTGGGGTGCCACGATCTTGCCGGTCTGGCCGACCTGGTAGTCGTTGGGCGCGTAGCCGGCGTCGACGGCGGCGCGCGAGGCGCCGATCGCCGCGCCAAGCTTGTCGGCCAGCGGCTCCAGCACGGCGTGAAACTTGTCGGCCGCGCCCAGTCCGCGTCCGCCCGATACGATGACCGATGCAGCGGCGAGTTCCGGGCGCTCCAGCTTCACCACCTCACGCCCGACCAGGGTGGTCAAGCCGAGATCGCCAGCCGCGTCCAGCGTCTCGACCGCTGCCGTGCCGCCCGCACCGACCGGGTCGAAGGCGGTGGTGCGAATGCTCAGCACCTTGATGGCATCCTTCGATTGCACGCGGGCCAGCGCGTTGCCGGCATAGAACGGGCGCAGGAAGGTGTCGGGCGACTCGATCGCGATCACGTCCGACACCTGGGAGGCGTCCAGCAAGGCCGCCACGCGCGGCAGCACGTTCTTGCCAAAGGCGGTGGCTGGCGCCAGCACATGGGTGTAGCCGACATCGGCGCGCACGCGTGAGCGCACCAGCTCGGCCAGGTTCTCGGCCAGGTGGGCCTCTAGGTGCGCCGCGTCAACGTGCAGCACCTTGCTCACGCCCGCAACCGCCGCCGCAGTCTGGGCCACGGCAGCGCAG
>QBMB01000001.1:179312-188738 GCA_003241965.1 Burkholderiales bacterium
GGCGGCCCGCCACCAGCACATGAATGTCGCCGCCGATGCGCGTGGCGGCGGCAATCGTGTTCAGCGTGGCCGCTTTGAGTACGGCGTTGTCGTGTTCCGCAATGATCAGGGTTGTCATCAGATCACCTTCGCTTCTTCTTTGAGTCGTTTGACGAGTTCGGCCGGGTCGGCCACCTTGATGCCGGCCTTGCGGGTCGGCGGCTCGCTGACGTGCAGGGTCACGGTGCGTGGCGCAATGTCGATGCCGAGCTCGGCCGCCTTGATCACCTCCATCGGCTTTTTCTTGGCCTTCATGATGTTGGGCAGCGTGATGAAGCGCGGCTCGTTCAGGCGCAGGTCGGTCGTGATCACGGCCGGCAGCTTCATGGCCAGGGTTTCCAGGCCACCGTCGATCTCGCGAGTGATGGTGGCCGTGTCGCCGCTGATCTGCACCTTGGAGGCGAAGCTGGCCTGGGCCCAGCCCATCAGCGCGCCAAACATCTGGCCAGTCTGGCCAGCGTCGTCATCAATCGCCTGCTTGCCGAAGATGGCGAACTGCACACCTTCTTTTTGGGCCACATGCTGCATCAGCTTGGCCACCGCGAGCGGTTCGAGCGCGGCGTCAGTTTCAACCAGCACGGCGCGATCAGCGCCGATGGCCATGGCGCTGCGCAGCGTTTCCTGGCAAGCCGCCGGGCCACAGGAAACAACGATCACTTCAGAAGCGACACCGGCCTCCCTGAGGCGCACCGCCTCTTCGCAGGCGATCTCGTCGAAAGGGTTCATGGACAACTTCTGGTTCGCGAGATCGACTCCCGAACCGTCGGACTTGACGCGGGCCTTGACGTTGTAGTCCAGCACCCGCTTGACGGCGACCAATATCTTCACTTTATCTCCATGTGACTAAAAATAAACAATTGAAAACGGTAAGATGAAAGCCGAATCCGGCCCGTTCAATCACGGCTCACTCCCGATGCGGCCACACGAGGAAACAGCATCGCGTACATGCGCTGCGCCAACGCATCGATGTCCAGACGCCCGCCAGGCCGGTACCACTGCGCCGTCCAGTTGAGGGCACCGAGAACTGTCTGGCGCACCAACACGACATCTGTATCGACCAGGCCCAGCGCCGCAGCCTCGCTGATCGGCGTCATCCACAAGGTCTCGTAGGCGTCGCGCGATGCCATCACCCGGGTCAGGGCGGCCGGCGAAAGGCTGCGCCACTCATAGAGCAGCACGGTCATGGCGTCGAGCCTCGTACCCAGCAAAGCCTTCAGGTGGCTGCGCACCATCGACAGCAGCCGCTCGGGCAAGCGAACTTCGCCAGCCAGCCCGTCGCGCACCGACCGCATGATGTCGCGAACACCCTCCTCCATGATCGCCACCAGCAGATCCTCCTTGGTCGCGAAATGGTAGAAGAGCGAGCCTGAAGTCATGCCCATGGCTTGGGCAATCTCGCGCACCGAAGTGCGCTCAAAACCCTGGCGCCGGAACCGGCTCGCCGCGGCCGCCAGGATCGCATCTCTGCGCGAGAGTGGGTTGTCTTGCTCCTTTGCCATGCCGTATACTATATCATCTAACAAGCGTTTGGTCGATTGGTTTGTCTATCGTGCGTTGGGTGCTTCCGGCGCTTTCCCACGTGGACGAGCAACTCTTCGCGACCGTCGGCCATGCCAGTGCCAATGCCAATCGAACTTCATGGACAGACCCATGCTCAACCGCACCCTCTTCGGTGAAGAACACGAACTCTTCCGGGACCAGGCACGTCGCTTTCTGGAAGAAGAAGTCATACCTCATCACGCCGGCTGGGAAAACGATGGCATCGTGCCGCGCGCCGTCTGGCGCAAGGCCGGCGCCGCCGGCCTGCTGTGCCCCGCCATACCCGAGCAATACGGAGGCGGTGGCGGTACGCGCCTGCACAGTGCTGTGCTCATTGAAGAAGTCTCGCGCGCCGGCACCAGCGGCATTGGCTTCGGCCTGCACTCCGACATCGTGGCACCCTACATCCTGGCCTACGGCACCGAGGCGCAAAAGCGCAACTGGCTGCCGAAGATGGCCACCGGCGAAGTGATTGGCGCCATCGCCATGACTGAGCCGGGCGCGGGCAGCGACCTGCAAAGCGTGCGCACCAGTGCGGTCCGTGACGGCGACGAACTTGTGATCAATGGTCAAAAGACCTTTATCACCAACGGCCAGAACGCCGACGTGGTGATCGTTGTCGCCAAGACCGACCCGACGCAAGGCGCCAAGGGAACCTCGCTGGTGCTGGTCGAGACCAATCGCCCCGGCTTCACGCGCGGGCGCAATCTCGAAAAAATCGGCATGAAGGCGCAGGACACCTCGGAACTCTTCTTCGAAGACGTGCGCGTGCCGGCCAGCAACATCCTCGGCGGGGATGGCAAGGGCTTTTTCCTGCTGATGCAGGAACTGGCCTGGGAGCGCATGCAGATCGCCATCGGCGCGGTGGCGGGCGCCGAGGCCGCGCTCGAATGGACCCTGGCCTACACCAAGGATCGCAAGGCCTTCGGCCAGCGCGTGATCGATTTCCAGCACAACCGCTTCAAGCTCGCCGAAATGAAAACCGAGGTGCAGATCGCACAGGTCTTTGTCGACCGTCTGCTCGGCCTGCTGATGGACGGTCAACTTGATGCCGCCACCGCCGCGATGGCCAAGTACTGGACCACCGACCTGCACTGCAAGGTGATCGACCAATGCCTGCAGATGTTCGGCGGCTTCGGCTACATGTGGGAGTACCCGATTGCCCGCGCCTATGCGGATGCGCGCGTCGCGCGCATCTACGGTGGCGCCAACGAAATCATGAAGGAAATCATCAGCCGCACGCTGTAGCAACTGCTGCCAGCCGCCTGCCGCTCTTCCGCCCTCTTGCCTATCGCATCCCCAGATTCAGAAAGAAGGAAACCCAATATGACCGAAGCATTCATTTTCGACGCCGTGCGCACGCCGCGCGGCAAGGGCCGCAGCTCGGGTGCGCTGCACGGCACCACGCCCATCAGTTTGGCCATTACCGCGCTGCAGGCACTACGCGACCGCAACACCCTGGACACCGCCTTCGTGGACGACATCATCCTCGGCTGCGTCGAACCCGCCGGTGAGCAAGGCGCCAACATCGCGCGCGTTGCGGCCATTGCCGCCGGGTACCACGAAAGCGCTGCCGGCGTGCAGGTCAATCGCTTTTGCGCCTCGGGCCTGGAGGCCTGCAACATGGCCGCCGCCAAGGTGATGTCGGGTCAGTCGCCACTGGTCATCGGCGGCGGCGTGGAGAGCATGAGCCGTGTGCCCATGGGCACCAGCGGCGGTGCCTGGGCGATTGACCCAGCGGTGGCGATTCCGACCTATTTCGTGCCGCAGGGCATTTCGGCCGATCTGATTGCCACGCTTTACGGCCACAGCCGCAGCGACGTCGACAGCTACGCGGTCGAAAGCCAGCGCCGCGCCGCACTCGCCTGGGCCGAGAGCCGCTTCGCCAATTCGATCGTTCCCGTGAAGGATGTGAACGGTTGCATCGTGCTTGAGCGCGACGAACACATGCGCGCCGAAACCACGCTGGAGTCGCTGGCCAAGCTGGAGCCTGCTTTCAAGGTGCAGGGCGAGAAATACGGCTTCGACGCGGTGGCCATTCAGCGTTATCCCGAGATCGAGCGCATGGTGCACGTGCACCATGCCGGCAACTCATCGGGCATTGTTGACGGCGCGGCTGCGGTGCTGGTCGGCAACGCCGAAGTCGGCAAACGGCTGGGCCTGAAAGCCCGTGCCCGCATCCGCTCGTTCGCCTCCATCGGCAGCGAGCCCACCATCATGCTGACCGGCCCCTCCTATTCGGCGGAAAAGGCGCTCAAGCTCGCTGGCATGAAGGCCAGCGACATCGACCTCTATGAACTGAACGAAGCCTTCGCCTCAGTCGTGCTGCGTTTCATGGAAGTGATGAAAGTCACGCACGACAAGATGAACGTCAACGGCGGGGCGATTGCGATGGGGCACCCCCTGGGCGCGACTGGCGCGATGATTCTGGGCACCCTGCTCGACGAACTCGAGCGGCGCAACCTGTCGACCGGCCTGGTCACGCTGTGCGTGGGCGCCGGCATGGGCACAGCCACCATCATCGAGCGCGTCTGAAGCCTCGGCACGACGTGAACCTCATCACAGACCTGGATCACCAACATGACGATTGACTACAAGCTTGATGCCGATGGCATCGCCACCATCACCTGGGCCATGCAGGACGTGCCCATGAACGTCCTCAACGAGCAATCCATTCCTGCCTTCTCCGACGCCGTGCGCAGGGCCGTCGCGGACGCTGCCGTCAAGGGCGTGATCGTCACCTCTTCCAAGCCCGAGTTCATCGCCGGTGCCGACCTCAACATGATGCTCGCCATCACGGACGTTGCCGAAATGATGGACTTCGTCACCCAGTTGCACGCCCTGATGCGCGGCATTGAGAAAAGCGGCAAGCCCTTCGTCGCGGCCCTCAACGGCACCACGCTGGGCGGCGGCTACGAGGTCGCGCTGGCCTGCCACCGACGCATCGCCGCCGACAACCCCAAGGCCCAGATCGGCCTGCCCGAGGTGGGCCTTGGCCTGCTGCCCGGCGGCGGCGGCACGCAGCGTCTGCCGCGCATGATCGGTGTGCGCAACGCGCTGCCCTTCCTGCTCGAAGGCAAAAAGCTCGCCCCGCAAAAAGCCCTGGATGCGGGTCTGGTCGATGAAGTCGTGCCGGCCGACCAACTGCTGGCCCGCGCCAGGCAGTGGCTGC
Source organism: Burkholderiales bacterium (assembly GCA_003241965.1). Lineage (GTDB taxonomy): Bacteria > Pseudomonadota > Gammaproteobacteria > Burkholderiales > Burkholderiaceae_C > Hydrogenophaga. Next base: position 184,063 of record QBMB01000001.1, read on the forward strand.
TGACTGACGGTGCCGCTGCCGCTGTTCAGCCCTGGGACCGCAAGGGTTTCAAGCTGCCGGGCGGCGCCGTGCAAAGCCCCATGGGCTACGACACTTTGACCGCTGGCAACGCCATGCTGCGCGCCAAGACCTTTGGCAACTATCCCGCACCTGAGGCGATCTTGAACTGCGTCTACAACGGCTGCCAGATCGACATCGACACCGGCTGCAAGGTCGAGATGCGCGAGTTCGTCAAGCTGACGACCGGCAAAGAGGCCAAGAACATGATCCGCTCGCTGTTCTTTGGCATCCCCGCCGCCAGCAAGCTGGCCTCCCGGCCCAAGGGCGTGCCTCAGGCCAGCTACCGCAAGGTCGGCATTCTGGGGGCTGGCATGATGGGCGCGGGCATTGCCTTCGCCGCCGCCGAGGTCGGCATGGAAGTGGTGCTGCTCGACAGCAGCACCGACAGCGCGGCCAAGGGCAAGGCCTACAGCGAGAACCTGTGGAACAAGCGCGTGGCCGCCAAGCGCATGACCGAGGCCGAGTGCACTGCCAAGCTAACCCTGATCAAGCCGACCACCGACTTCGCCGACCTGACAGACTGTGACATTGTGGTCGAAGCGGTGTTTGAAGACCGCGCCATCAAGGCCGACGTGACGCGCAAGGCCGAGGCGGTGATCGCCCCCGGCGCCCTCTTCGCCTCCAACACCAGCACCCTGCCCATCAGCGGGCTGGCCGAGGCGTCCGCACGTCCGGCCAACTTCATCGGCCTGCATTTTTTCTCGCCAGTCGACAAGATGCCGCTGGTGGAGATCATTCGCGGCCAGGCCACCAGTGACGAATGCCTGGCCCGTGCCATGGACTTCGTCAAGGCGATCCGCAAGACGCCCATCGTCGTCAATGACAGCCGCGGCTTCTACACCAGCCGGGTGTTCTCGACCTACGTCGGCGAAGGCCTGGCGCTGCTGGCCGAAGGCGTGAAGCCGGCGCTGATCGACAACGCCGGGCGCATGGCCGGCATGCCGGTGGGGCCGCTGGCGCTGGCCGACGAAGTCTCGCTCGAATTGATGGCGCGCATCAGGAAACAGACCGCCACCGACCTCGGCAAGGCCTACCAGCGCAGCGCCGTCGACGACGTCTGCGACCGCATGGTGGACCAGCTGGGACGACTGGGTAAAAAAACCGGCAAAGGTTTCTACGACTACCCACAAGATGGCCAGAAACAACTGTGGGCAGGCCTGGCGCAGGCGTTCCCGCTGGCGGCCACGCAACCCACGGTCGAAGAGGTCAAGCAGCGCCTGATGTTCATCCAGTCCGTCGAAACAGCACGCTGCCTCGAAGAAAAAGTTCTGCTGGCACCAATCGATGCCGATGTCGGCGCGATCCTGGGCTGGGGCTTCCCAGCCTACCTGGGTGGCCCGATCGGCCAGATCCACAGCCAGGGGGTGTCCGCCTTTGTCAAAGTCTGCGAGAGCCTGGCAGAGCGGCACGGTGCGCGCTTCGCGCCGCCGCAGTTGCTGCGCCGCATGGCCGCCCAGGGTGAGCGTTTTTACGACCTGTAAGCAGGCCTGTGACCCCATTCGTTCACTGCGACCTTTCAGCGAGAACCGCCCATGCCCGCCATTCAAAGTCAAGTCGACCCGCAGTCAGAGAGCTTCCAGCGCGAGCGCGCACAGATGCTCGCGCTGATCGACAGTTTCCGCACGCTCGAAGACCGTGTGCGCAACACGTCGAACAGCCAAGAAGCCAAGTTCCGCGCCCGCAAACAGCTGCTGCCGCGTGAGCGCATCGCGCTGCTGCTCGACCGCGGCTCGTCGTGGCTGGAGTTTTCGACCCTGGCCGGCTTCAGGATGCACGACGACGACGGCGAGAAGAACGTGCTGGGGGGCGGGATCATCTGCGGCATCGGGGTGGTGTCGGGCATCCGTTGCGTGGTGATCGCATCCGACAGCGCGATCAAGGGCGGCACCATCACACCGATGGGCATGAAGAAGAGCCTTCGCGCCGAAGCCATCGCACTGGAGAACAAACTGCCAGTGGTGCGACTGGTCGAGTCCGGCGGCGCCAACCTGATGCATGTGGGCGAGGTGTTCATTGAAGGCGGCCGCGGCTTCGCCAACCAGGCGCGGCTATCGGCCAGGGGCATTCCACAGGTCTGCGTGATGCACGGCCACTCAACTGCCGGCGGCGCCTACCTTCCGGGCATGTCCGACTATGTGATCATGGTGCGCGGCCGTGCAAAGGCTTTCCTGGCCGGCCCACCCTTGCTAAAAGCCGCCACCGGCGAGATCGCCACCGACGAAGAGCTGGGCGGCGCCGAGATGCACTGTTCGATGTCGGGCGTGGCCGAGTACCTGGCCGAGGACGATGCGGACGGCATCCGCATCGCACGCGACATCTTGGCGCGGCTGCCGTGGAACGACCGCTTGCCGATGCGCGCGGTGAAGACCTGGAAAGAGCCGCGTTATCCGGTCGAGCAACTGGCGGGCGTGGTGCCGGTTGACTTTCGCCAGCCCTACGACATGCGCGAAGTGCTGGCGCGGGTGATCGACGACTCCGACTTCCTCGAATTCAAATCGTTGTACGGCTCCAGTACCGTGTGCGGCCATGGTGCCATCGAGGGATACCCTTGCGGCTTCATCGGCAACAACGGGCCCATTGATCCGCAAGGCGCCACCAAGGCGACCCAGTTCATCCAGTTGTGCTGCCAGTCGGGCACCCCGATCGTCTATCTGCAGAACACCACCGGCTTCATGGTCGGCAAGGATGTGGAGCAGGTCGGCATGATCAAGCATGGCGCCAAGATGATCCAGGCCGTGGCCAATGCCACCGTGCCGCAAATCACCGTGATGACAGGTGCCTCCTTCGGTGCCGGCAACTACGGCATGTGTGGCCGCGCCTACGATCCGCGCTTCGTGTTCGCCTGGCCCAACGCGCGGGTGGCTGTGATGGGCGGCGAGCAGGCCGCCACCGTGATGCGCATCGTCACCGAAGAAAAATTTGCCCGCACCGGCAAGGAGCCACCCGCCGAAACCATGGCCACCATGAAAAGCGAGATCCTGGCACGTTTTGACCTCGAATCGCATTCGCTGTTTGCCACCGCGCGCCTGTGGGACGACGGCATCATCGACCCGCGCGACACCCGCCGCGCGCTCGCCACCACCCTGGCGGTGTGTCGGGAAGCCGGGTTGCGGCCCTTGCTTTCGAACACCTTTGGCGTGGCACGGATGTGAGAACCCTGATGAACTTCACCAAAATCCTGATTGCCAACCGCGGCGAGATCGCCTGCCGGATCATCCGCACGGCCCAGGCGCTGGGCTACCGCACGGTGGCCGTTTACAGCGAAGCAGATGCCCAAGCGCTGCATGTTGCCCTGGCCGACGAGGCAGTGTGCATCGGCCCGGCGCCGGTACGGGAGAGCTACCTCAACGTTGCGGCGCTGCTGGCGGCGGCGCGCAGCACCGGTGCCGACGCGGTACACCCCGGCTACGGCTTCCTGTCCGAGAACGACGGCTTTGCGCAAGCTTGCCTGGACGCCGGGCTGGTGTTCATCGGCCCGGACCCGCAGGCCATCCTGAAAATGGGCAACAAGGCCGGCGCCAAACGCCTGATGCTGGCGGCGGGCGTGCCCTGCGTGCCGGGCTATCAGGGCACCGACCAGTCCGATGCCACGCTGCTCACGAAGGCTGCCGAGATCGGTTTCCCGATCATGGTCAAGGCGGCGGCGGGCGGTGGCGGGCGAGGCATGCGACTGGTCGAACACCCGCAAGACCTCGCGGTCGCCCTGGCCAGCGCCCGCTCGGAAGCAGGCAACGCCTTCGGCAGCGAAGAGCTCATCCTGGAGCGCGCGGTGATTGAGCCGCGCCATGTCGAAATCCAGGTCTTCGGCGACCAGCACGGCCACATCATCCACCTGGGCGAACGCGACTGCTCGATCCAGCGCCGGCACCAGAAGGTGTTCGAGGAAGCGCCCTCCCCGGCGGTCACGCCCCAGCTGCGCGAGCAAATGGGCGCGGCGGCGGTGGCGGCTGCGCGCACCGTGAACTACGTCGGCGCCGGCACGGTGGAGTTTCTGCTCGACAGCGAAGGGCGCTTCTACTTTCTGGAGATGAACACGCGGCTGCAGGTCGAACACCCGGTGACCGAGTGCATCACCGGGCTGGACCTGGTGGCCTGGCAGATCGCCGTGGCCCGTGGCGAGCACTTGCCGCTGACGCAGGAGCAAGTGCACTTGAACGGGCACGCCATCGAAGTGCGCCTGTACGCCGAAGATCCGTACAACGGCTTCCTGCCGCAAAGTGGCGATGTTGCGCTCTGGTGCCCGCCCACGGGCGAAGGCGTGCGCGTTGACCACGGCTTGGCATCAGGCCAGACCGTCAGCCCGCACTACGACCCCATGATCGCCAAAATCATTGTGCACGGCGCGACCCGCGACGAAGCCCGACGGCGCCTGATCGGTGCGCTGCAACGCACCCGCCTGCTCGGCCTGCCCCACAACCGTGCCTTCCTCGAAGCCGTGGCCAGCCACCCGGCCTTCGCCGCTGGCGAAACGACCACTGCCTTTATCGCCCAGCACTTCGGCGCTGCGGCGCTGGTGCGGCCCCAGCCCGACTCGCTGGCGCTGGCGCTGGCTTCAAACCACAGCGTGCCCGCCAGCGCCAGCGCCAGCGAGTCGGGCTGGGGCCGCACCAGCGCCG
>QBMB01000001.1:188748-314240 GCA_003241965.1 Burkholderiales bacterium
GGGCGCGGCGCTGCACCACATCACCCTCAGCGGGCGCGAAGGCGAGTGCCTGCACCTGATCGCCGATGGCGTGCAGCAGCACGCGGCTGCGGTGTTTGCCGGCGGCGTGTTGCACTTGGAGCTGGGCGACCTGAGTGCCAGCTTTGAAGACCTGACCTATGACCCCCCGGCCGCGGCGGCAGGCAGTACGGAGTCACGCGTGCTCGCACCCATGAATGGACGGGTGCTGGCCGTTGACGTCCAACATGGCGACACGGTCACCAAGGGGCAACGCCTGGCGGTGCTCGAAGCCATGAAGATGGAGCATCAACTGCTGGCCCGTCGCGATGGCGTGGTGGACCAGGTAGCTGTGCGCGCTGGCGACCAGGTTGCCACGCGCGCATTGTTGGTGTCACTGGTCGAGCAGCCTGATTGAGGCGCGCACCGCTCGGCACGCGCGACACACGCCACATCCACGGAGAGTAAAACGCATGCCTGCCGAAACCCTGCCTGCCAAGAGTCCCTTCTATACGCCCGAGCATCTGGCGTTCCGCGACGCGATGCGCCGCTTCGTCGCCAGAGAAATCAGTCCGCACGTGGATGCCTGGGACGAAGCCGAGTCCTTTCCTGTCGCGTTGTACCGCAAGGCGGCCGAAATCGGCCTGCTGGGCCTGGGTTTTCCTGAAGCCTTCGGCGGCAACGACGGCGACCTGTTCATGACCATCATCGCCGCGCAGGAACTGGCGCGTTGCGGTGCTGGTGGTGTCCTGGCGAGTCTGCTGTCGCACACCATCGGCTGCCCGCCCATCGTCAACGTGGGCAGCGAGGCGCTGAAGCAGCGCGTCTTGCCGCCGGTGCTGCGGGGCGAGAAGATCAGCGCACTCGGCATCACCGAACCCTCCGGCGGCTCGGACGTGGCCAACCTCAAGACCACGGCGCGCAGGGATGGTGATCACTATGTCGTCAACGGCTCGAAAACGTTCATCACCTCCGGCATGCGCGCCGACTTCTACACCGTGGCGGTGCGCACTGGCGGGCCGGGGCCAGGCGGCGTGTCGCTGCTGCTGATCGAGAAAGGCACGCCCGGCTTTACGCAAACGCCTTTGAGAAAAATGGGCTGGTGGTGCTCCGACACCGCCGCCCTGTATTTCGACCATTGCCGCGTGCCAGTGGAGAACCTGGTGGGGGTGGAAAACCAGGGCTTCAAGGCCATCATGAAGAATTTCAACCGCGAGCGCATCTTTCTCGCCGCCGGCGCCAACGGCTTTGCCCGCGTCTGCCTGGACGAGGCGCTGGCCTGGTCGCGTGAGCGCGAGATGTTCGGCGGCCGCCTGATCGACCAGCAGGTCACCCGCCACAAACTCGCCGACATGGCCATGCGCGTCGAGGCGACCCAGGCCATGCTGGAATTGCTCGCCTGGCGCGTCGAACAGGGCGATACGCCGGTGGGCGAAATCTGCCTGCTGAAGAACCAGGCCACCCAGACCATGGCCTATTGCGCCAGCGAGGCGGTGCAACTGCACGGCGGCGCCGGTTTCATGCGCGGCGTCAAGGTGGAGCGCATTTACCGCGAAGTCAAGGTCAACGCCATCGGTGGCGGCGCCGAAGAGGTGATGCGCGACCTGGCGGCGCGCCAGCTCGGGTTTTACGCCGGAAGCCCTGGATGAAGTCCGCCGCCTCACCCACACAGCACATGCCGCCTTCGGCGCTGCCCGAGGCCATGCGCCTGGCCTTGTCGGGCGCGCCAGCGCCTGACTGCGCGCACGGCTTCCCCCGTGCCTGGTGGCGTCATCTCGGCGCCAGCGGCCTGCTCGGTGTGGGCTTCGACAGCGACGGCGGGGCGCCCGTCACGGACGCCGTGCAGGTCAGCGCTGTGGCCGGCATCGTCGCCCGGGAATCCGCCAGCCTGGGTCTGGGCATGGCGTGGATGATGCAGCAGATGCTGGGACGCTTCGTGCTGGCGCCGAATCTGCGCAGCGACCGGCATCGTGCGCTGCTGCGATCCATGGCGCTTGGCGACACATTACTGGCACTCGCGATCTCCGAGCCCGGCACCGGCGCACACCCCAAACACCTGAGCTGCCGGGCGATTCAGGACGGCAGCGACTGGCTCCTTGACGGCCACAAGGCCTTTGTCAGCAACGGCCCGGCAGCCGATGCCGTCATCGTGCTGGCCGTGAGCGGCGAACACGAGGGGCGCAGGCGCTTCGATGCTTTCGTCGTTGAGGTCAACACACCGGGCCTGACCCGCCAACTGGACGACAAAGTGCGCGGACTGGCGCCGCTCGGCCATTGCGGCATGCAACTTGTCGGCTGCCGGGTGCCGGAAAGCCAGCGCCTTGGCGAGCCTGGACAGGCTTTCGACACCATCGCTCGGCCGCTGCGCGCGATCGAAGACGCCCTGCTGCTGGGCCCCATGCTCGGCGCCATGCAAGCCGAGCTGGATACATTGGCGCGCTGGTTCCAAAGCTCCGCCCGGACCCCTGCATTGACCCGGGACCTGGGTGGCTTGCAACTCGAACTCGATGCCCTCTCGCCCGTTGCACGTCATGCCGCCCAGCACCTGGACCAGCACGGACCCAACGAGGCGTTGGCGGCATTCAATCTGGGCGCGCGCCGCCTGCTTGATCGCTGGCAAGGCACCTGTGAATCCTTTGCCGCGGCCCTGGACGACCGTGAACCGACCCTGCTCAACCTGGCGCGCGATCTGCGCCTGGTGCAGGGCATAGCCCGCGGCATCGCCGAATCCCGACAACTTCAAACCGGCGAAAAAATGCTGCTCTCCAAGGAACCCCGTGAAAACACTACACCAACCCCACTTTGACTCCATCGATGGCCTGGCGCAGCGGCTGGCTGCGGTCGACTACATTGCCAGCCGCGAAATCGCCACCTCGGTCTATCTGGGCTTCAATCTGGAAAAGCCGATCCTTGTCGAAGGCCCGGCCGGCGTCGGCAAGACCGAACTGGCCAAGGGCATGGCCGAGATTCTCGACGTGCCCCTGATCCGCATGCAGTGTTACGAAGGCCTGGACGAATCCAAGGCCTTGTACGAGTGGAAATACGGCAAGCAATTGCTCTATACGCAACTCCTCAAGGACAAACTGGGGGAGATGATGCAAGGCGCGGTGGGACTCGCGGCCTCCATCGAGCGGCTGCATGCGCACGACGATCTGTTCTTTTCCGAGCACTTTCTTGAGCCGCGCCCGCTCTATCAGGCCTTGCACCAGGAGCGCGGCTGCGTGCTGTTGGTGGACGAGGTTGACAAGTCCGACCCCGAGTTCGAGGCTTTCCTGCTCGAAGTGCTGTCCGACTTTCAGGTCTCGGTGCCCGAACTCGGCACCATCAAGGCCAAGGTAAAGCCCATCGTTTTTCTCACCAGCAACAACACGCGCGAGATGAGCGACGCGCTCAAGCGCCGCTGCCTGCACTTGCACATTCCATTCCCCGAGGCGAAGCTGGAGCGGCGCATTCTGGAGCGCCGCGTGCCAGGCCTGTCGGAAACACTGAACCGCGAACTGGTCGCTTTCATTCAGGCGGTGCGGCAGATGGACCTGAAAAAGCAGCCCTCGGTCAGCGAGACCATCGACTGGGCCAAAACGCTGCTGCTGCTGCACGCCGAACACTTGAGCCTGGACATGGTGAAGGGCACGCTCAGTGTCTTCCTCAAGTTCGAGCAGGACATCGCCTCGGCCAGCGAGCAACTGCCGGCCCTGCTGCAACAAGCGCGCAAGGATGCGGAGATTCCCCGTGCAAGCCACGCTTGAGGATTTCTTCAAGGCGCTGCGCGGCAGCGACCTCGAGATCAGCCTCAACGCCCAGGTCGATGCGGCGCGCGCCGTGGCGCTGGTCGGCTGGAGCGACCGCACCCTCCTGAAAAGCGCACTGGGCACGACACTGGCGAAAACCACCCCGGATCGCGCCCTGTACGACGAGGCCTTTGACCGCTTCTTCCGTTTCAATTCCTTCGAAAACATGGCCGCGCAAGGCAGTCCGGCCAAGCCCTCCTTCAGGCCCGACACCGACCCCAACGCCAACCCCGCTTCAGACGCCATGGCCGCGCAAGACCTGCCGGACCCAGCCCAAAACAAACAGACCGCAACCGGTTCCGGTGGGCCGGGCGGCTGTCAGGGCAGCGGTGGCCAGGCCTTGTCGCAGTTGTTGCTGTCGGGTGACTCTGCGGCACTGGCAAAGCGCATGCAGGAAGCCGCGCGCGAGGTGGGCCTGACCGACATCTGGTTTTTCACCCAAAAGGGCTACTACACCCAAAAGATCCAGCAGGCCATGGGGCTGGAGCTGCTGGACCGCGAAATCTCTGACGCCAAACGCCAGACGCTGGCGCCCGAGCGTGCCAAAGACCTCGAACGGATGCGCAAGAAATTGTTCGAGGAGGTGCGCAATTTTGTCGAACGCAAACTCGCGCTCTACGGCACGGCACCGACGCGCCAGTTGCACGACGACTTCCTGCAATCGCAAAAGCTCTCCAACATCGAAAAGCGTGATTTCGCGCGCATGCACGTCATCGTCAGCAAAATCGCCAAGCGACTGGCCGATCGCCACTCGCGGCGCAAGAAGAAGCGGGTGCGCGGCCAGCTCGACTTTCGCAAGACCCTGCGCAAAAACGCTGCCTACGATGGCGTAATGTTCGAGACCTTCTGGCGCTCCAAAGTGGTGGACCGGCCACGCGTGGTGGCGATCTGCGACGTCAGCGGCTCGGTGCGCCAGTACGCGCGTTTTTTGTTGCTGTTCCTGCACAGTCTGGGTGAGCAGGTGAGCGACCTGCGCAGCTTCGCTTTCACCAACCACCTGGTCGAGGTGAGCGACACCTTTGAGTCGCTGCCGGTCGAACAGGCGGTCGACAAAGTGATGCAGGCGGTGGGCGGCAGTGGCACCGACTATGGGCAGACGCTGCTCGACATCGAGGCGCAGTTGCTCGAGGACATCGATCGCCGCACCACCGTGCTGATTCTCGGCGACGCGCGCAACAACCGCGGTCAAGCCCAGGCTCAAGTCATGCAACTGCTCTACCAGCGCGCGCGCCGGGTCATCTGGCTCAACCCCGAGCCGGTGTCGTTCTGGGGCCTGGGCGATTCGGAGATGAAGCGCTACGCCCCTTATTGCCACATCGCGCGCGAATGCAATTCCCTCGCACACCTGGAAAGCACGCTCGACGCCTTGCTGCGCACCCACTCTGCCAGCGCCTGAAGCCCAAACCCACATCCTCGCTCAACAGACACTGCCCATGGTCCGCCCCACATTGCAGCTCCACCCCCACAGAGAGCCGGTCACCGCGCACCCGGCCGCCACCCTGCTGCTGCTGCGTGATGGTGCGCTTGGCGTCGAAGTGTTGATGACCCGGCGCTCGCCAAAAGCCAGCTTCTTGCCTGGCGCCTATGTTTTCCCCGGCGGGCGAGTGGACGCTGACGACCACCAGGCGCATACACTGGCACGCGCCCCCAACGCGGGCGGACGCTACCGCACGGCAGCACTGGCTGCACTGAGGGAAACCTTCGAGGAATTGGGCATCCTGCTGGCGGTGCAGGCCGATGACAAGCCCATCACCCGCACCCACCTTCAAGCGCTGGACCGCAGTGAAGCGCTGTACCCGCAACTGCAAAGCCAGGGCTGGTCACTAACGCTCGATCGGGCGCGCATGCTGGCCTGCTGGACCACCGATCGCAGCGTGTCCAAGCGTTTCAACACCGCCTTCTTCGTTGCGCTGATGCCCGACCAGCAGGAGCCGGTGGCCGACGAAATGGAACAGTTCGAGCCCGTCTGGGTCAGGCCCGAGGATGCGCTGACGAAACACCAAGCCGGCAACTTTTTCATGATCTTTCCAACCATCCGCACCCTGCACTGGTTGGCGGATTTCGAGCAAGCCGAGCAGGCCCTGGCGGCCTGTACCGAAGACGTGCCACTGTGGAACTCCTGCCCTCGGGGTGGTCTGGTCAGCGGTCAACTTCAGCGTTTCATGGAGCATGAAGCGCCGTACGGCGAACTCGCGCTGGTCTGCCCGGACGGCCAGCTCGAGCACCCGCTGGACTGGCAACACGAGCGGCCGGTGCCCTTGTTGCGGCACCTGCATCGTCTCACCGCCCCCAACGCCAGCATCATGACCGGCCCCGGCACCAACAGCTACATCCTTGGAGACGCGTCCAGCGGCTACATCGTCATTGATCCGGGCCCCTTGCTGAACGACCATATCGAGCGCCTGCTCGCTTTCACGGCAGGCCAGATCACGGCCATCGTCTGCACCCACTCGCACCCGGACCACTCCCCCGCCGCGCAGCCGCTGGCCCAGGCCTGCGCCCGCCTGGCAGGCCATACTCCGCCGGTGCTGGGCCTGGCTTGCGCCGCCACTGCCCGCTCCACGGCTGTCTTCGCCCCCGACCGAGCTCTGGCCGACGGCGAGCGCCTGATGCTGCACGATGGCGAGCACAAAAGCACCCTGCGCGTGGTCCATACACCAGGGTACGCAGCCAACCACCTCTGCCTCATCCTCGAAGAAGACGGTCTGCTGTTTTCGGGCGACCACATCCTCAGCGGAAGTACCACCATCATCGACCCGCCCGATGGCGACATGAGCGCCTATCTCGATTCGCTGGACCGCCTGGCGCAGATCTGCGAGAAGGACGGTATCGAGTTCATCCTGCCGGCGCACGGTCACGTCATTGGCTGGGCGGCGCAGTCCATTGCGCAGCTAAAGGCGCACCGCCTGCGGCGCGAGGCCAGGGTGCTAGCGGCCATGCGCGCCGTCCCGCAAGGCGGCTTGGACGACTGGCTAACTCTGGCCTATGACGACACCCCCGCAGCGCTCTGGCCACTGGCGCGCCGTTCGTTGGCGGCCCATGTGCAACGCATCGAGCAACTCGCGATGCTTTGAACCCCATACGCTTTTTAGACAACCCACAGGAGCTCATTATGAATACCAACGCCCCCAACCTTGACCGCATCGCAGCTTGCAAGCAAGGCTGGAACGATAGCCCTTTTCTGAAGGCGCAAGGGCTTGAAGTTGAAGAAACAGCTGTAGGCCGAGCTGTTGTACGACTTCCTAAGGCCCTTCCCACCCAACGCGGCGGCGGCGGTTCGGACACCGTGCTCAATGGCGGCGTCATCTCCTATATGTTCGACGGTGCGCTTGGCTGGGCCATCATCTCCTCGCTGCTGGCCATGCCCGAGGCGTCCGACATTGATCCCTTCGAGCTTCGCCAGTTCACGATCAACCTCGACATCACCTTCCTCAATGCCGCCGTGGGCGATAGCTTCGAAGCACGCGGCAAGGTGGTGCGCATCAGCCGCACGACGGCATTTGCCGAAGGGGAGTTCCTGGATGCCAATGGCACAGTTTGCGCCACCGCCAAGGGTATCTGGCGCGTGTTCTGGCCGCGCAGTATTGCATCCACCCCGCGCTGACCCCGCTCCCCCGAATAACCCGGAGACATCCATGAAAAAAATAACCCTTCGTATTGGCAGCGCCTCGGGCTTCTGGGGCGACTCCGAGTTCGCCGCCGCCCAACTGGTGCAGCGCGGCAACATCGACGTCCTGGTGTTCGACTACTTGGCCGAAATCACCATGTCGCTGCTCAGCCGCGCCAAGGCCAAAGACCCGGCACAGGGCTATGCACCGGATTTCGTGACCACCCTCCAGCCCCTGATGAAGGAACTGAAGTCGCGCGGCATCAAGGTCATTGCCAACGCGGGCGGTGTCAACCCGTCTGCCTGTCGCGCTGCGCTGGTGGCTGCAGCCCAGGCCGAAGGTGTCGATCTGAACATCGCCGCCGTGCTGGGCGACGACCTGATGCCCCAGGTTGAGGCCCTGCGCTCGGCCAACATCCAAGAGATGTTCGCGGGCAGCCCCTTTCCACAAAAAGTCATGAGCGCCAACGCCTATCTGGGCGCCTTCCCGATCGCCGCGGCGCTCGATGCCGGCGCCGACGTCGTGGTCACTGGCCGCTGCGTCGACAGCGCGGTCACACTGGCGCCGCTTATCCATGCCTTTGGCTGGACCGCCGCCGACCACGATCTGCTCGCGCAGGGCAGCCTGGCTGGTCACCTGATCGAGTGCGGCACGCAGGCCACCGGCGGCAACTACACTGACTGGGATTCGGTGCCGGGCTGGGACGACATGGGCTTTCCCATCGCCGAGTGCCGCGCCGACGGCAGCTTCGTCATCACCAAGCCCGAAGGCACTGGCGGGCTGGTCTGCCACTCCACGGTGGGCGAGCAGATGCTCTATGAAATCGGCGACCCGCGCGCCTACATCCTGCCCGATGTGGTGTGCGACTTCACCAGCGTCACGCTGACGCAGATCGGCCCCGACCGCGTCGAGGTCAAGGGCGCGCGCGGCCTCCCGCCGACCGATCAGGCCAAAGTCAGCGTCACCTACGCCGACGGCTTTCGGGCCATGAGCTTGTTCATGATCGGCGGCATCAATGCCGGCGCCAAGGGGCAGCGCGTCGGCGCCGCAATGCTGGCGCGCATGCGGCGACACTATGCACAGCGCGGTTGGCCCGACTTCACCGAAACTTGTGTCGAGGCCATCGGCGCTGAAGACACCTACGGCCCCCACGCTCGGCCCGATGCGCGCGAAGTGATGCTCAAGGTCGGCGTGCGCCACCCGGTCAAGGACGCACTCGAACTGTTTTCGCGCGAAGTGGCGCCGATGGCCCTGATGTCGGCCCCGGCCATCACGGGCTTCACCGGTGGTCGACCCAAGGTGCAACCGGTGGTTCGGCTGTTTTCCTGCCTGATCCCCAAGACCCAGCTGGCCGCGAGCATCGACATGGGCGACAAGACCGTGGCGGCACCGCCATGGCACGGCCAGGCGTTTGATCCGGCGACCCTGCCCCAGGTCGGCGGCCCGCTGCCTGCCGCCGACGCCTATGCGCGCGGCACGCGCATAGTGCCGCTGGTGAAGCTGGCCTGGGGCCGCAGCGGCGACAAGGGCGACGCCGCCAACATCGGCGTCCTGGCGCGTCAACCCGGCTACCTGCCTTTCATCCGCGCCGCCCTGACCGAGCAGGCCGTGGCGGCCTGGTTCGCCCACCTCGTCAAGGGCAGCGTGCAGCGCTTTGACCTGCCCGGCACGCACGCGCTGAACTTTCTGATGCACGAAGCCCTGGGCGGCGGCGGCATCGCTTCGGTTCGCATGGACTCGCAGGGCAAAGCCTTTGCGCAGATGCTGCTCGATTTTCCAGTCCCGATCCCAGCCGACTTGGCACTTTGACAACTTTCGCCCCTGCCCCCAATCCAAGACAGAGAAATACACCATGAACACCTCGGCCACTACCGCGATAGCCAACACGGCTTCCACCGCCTTGAGCGCGCGTATCCGCGACGTGCAGGAAGCCACCCGCGGCGTCACCACCCTGTACCCGCGCAGCTACATCCTCCAGTGCATCAAGGAAGATCGCTTCCCCGACGAGCTGTGGCAAAAGCTCGGCGAGTTCGGCCTGCTCGGCCTGTCCGTCCCGGAAGAGTATGGCGGCTCCGGAGGCGGCGTACTGGAGATCACCGCGCTCAATGAAGCGCTGGCTTTGGCCGGCGTGCCCACGCTGTTCCTGGTCGTCACAGGGCTGGGCCGGGTACCGATCATGCGCCACGGCACACCCGAGCAGATCAGGAAATACGTCACGCCGACTTGCACCGGCGAGAAGAAGTTGTGTTTTGCCATCACCGAGCCCAATGCCGGCACCAACAGCTTTGCCATGACCACACTGGCCACACCGGACGGCGATGGCTGGGTGCTCAATGGCCAAAAGGTCTTCATTTCTGGCGCGCGCGATGCCGACTACATGCTGGTGATCGCACGCACCACCAAGGCAGGCGAGGTGAAGCATCGCACCGACGGCATCTCGCTGTTCGTGCTTGACATGAAAACGCCCGGAATCCAGCTGACGCAACTCAACATCCAGGTCGAAACCGCCGAGCGCCAGTACATGGTGTTCTTTGACAACGTCAAGCTGCCCGCCGACGCACTGATCGGCGAAGCCGGCAAGGGCGCCAAGCTGATGTTCGAAGGCCTGAACTCGGAGCGCCTGCTGGCCGCTGGAGCCGCAATCGGCTTGGGCGACTATGCGCTGGCCAAGGCGGTAGCCTATTCGAAGGAGCGTAAGCCCTTCGGCAAGCCAATTGGCTCCTACCAGGCACTGCAGCACCGTATGGCGCAGGCCAAGGCGCAGATCGAGGCAGCGCGGCTGATGACCTACAACGCCGCCGAGCGCTTCGACGCCGGCGAGGATGCTGGTGCCCACGCCAACATGGCCAAGCTGCTGGGCTCGCAAGCGGCGGTGGCCGCCGTAGAGGCCGCGCTGCAAACCCACGGCGGCTACGGATTCGACCGCGACTACGACATCATCACGTTGTGGCCCATGGTGCGCCTGCTGGAAATCGCGCCCATCAACAACGAGATGCTGCTCAACTACATCGGCGAACATGTATTGGGCTTGCCTAAGTCATACTGAGCCGATGGCCGTCATCCCCGGTACCGACCACCCAGACCGAGACCGATGTTCGCAATACGGTCGAGGCCTCCGTCCGCCGTTTTCGGGGTCGTCTGAGCTTTCGACCCGACATCATTGGCAGGCCTCGCTACTCGTTTTCGGATGATGTGTGCCGTGCGCTCCCTCCCCACTTTCGAAGCAGCCAAGCGGCCGCGAGGCCGCCCACGCAAGACGCCGCAGGAGCGAAATGAAGGCAATCGCCGCCAAGATGTCGTCAAGGCCGCGGCCAAACTGTTTCGACGCTACGGCTTCAACGGCACGAGCACGCGCGACATCGCCTGCGCCGTCGGCATGCATTCCGGATCACTGTTTTGTCACTTCAAAAGCAAGGATGCGCTATTGCATGAAGTGATTCAGGAAGGCATGCGCAGCGCGATGGCGCGCCAGATGATCGTGCTACTTGCCGAGCATGACGCTGTGACCACGCTGCGGCAATTGATCCGATCGCATTTCGAAACGATTCTGGGACCAAACAGCGACTTCATGCATGTGGTGCTCTACGAGTCGCGCTACCTCAATGCTATGCAACACAAAGTCATCGCGAAGCTGCAAGGTGAATACGAAGCGACATGGACGTCCGTGCTCCAAGAGCTCTCGCTGACTGGCTGCTTGCAGGTCGAGGTTCCGGTTGCGCGCCATTTGATCTTTGGTGTGCTGAACGGGTCAGCGCAGTGGTTCAAGTCTGAAATGGGAATCTCGATTGATGACCTGACCGACGCAGTGGTGGCCCTGTGCATACACGTCCCCCCGGCAAAGCCGGACTTGATGTTGAACGCGCCTTTGGGCGTCAGGCGGTGTATCCGGACGACGCCAACACCGTGGCCGATCTGCCCAGCCAGGCCGAACTCGTGAAGTACAAGAGCCAGGGCATCAACATCATGGCGCCGCCGGTCTTCGCCCTGCTGAGCACCGACACTTCAGAGTGGATCGCGCCCTCGCAGTACGCGCGAAACGCCCGCTCGGCCGGTCTGGACATCATTGCCTGGACCCTGGAGCGCTCGGGTCTGCTGGCCGATGGCGACAACGGCCTGTATTACCAGACGTTCGATTCGGCCATCAAGACCTAAGGCGACATGATGCGTGTGCTCGACGTGCTCGTCCGCGAGGCGGGTGTGATTGGCGTTTTCTCGGACTGGCCAGCCACGACTACGTCCTACGCGAACTACTCCAATCAGCGGTAGTCTTCATTGGCGCCCGGCGTTCTTCTCCATGGCGGAGATACGGCATGACTGTCGGCCGCAACCACCACAACAAGGTGGAGACAAGAAGATCGCGCCATGACACTACCTGAAAGCGAGTCACAGTCGTAGAGCCGAACAGCGCAGAAGGTGTTCCACTTGACGTCGCTGGGTCGCGCTGATCCTGCCGATCATGTGAATGTCGCGAACGGTTCAGCTCAGCTGAAGCAGCGAATTTCGCTTGGTCCTGGGGCCTGTTTGTAAAGCCGCACATAAGAATTGACAACCTACTGATAGGTAGTACAATGGCGCGTTACAAAAATCGTCAATAGAACACTCAATGAAAATCTACGACATCAAAGGCTTTCCAAACCCACTGCGAGTCCGCATCGCTCTGGCAGAAAAGGATGCAACGGACAAGGTTGAATTCGTCCCAGTGGATGTGATGAGCGGCGAGCACCGCTGCGATGCTTTCAAAGCGAAAAATCCGGATGCTACCGTGCCCCTGCTGGAGCTTGACGACGGCACCTGTATCGCCCAGTGCAACGCCATCACTGAATATATCGATGGCGTTTTCGATGGTCCTTCCCTAACCGGCGCAACCCCAAAGGAGCGTGCCCGCATCACGATGATGAATCTGCGGGCAGAAAACGGTTTGATGAACGCGGTCGGCGCCTATTTCCATCACGCTACTCCCGGCCTTGGTCCGGATCTGGAGACCTGGCAATGCGCCGAATGGGGCAACAAGCAGAGGGAAGTTGCTAGCGCTACCATGGCCTATCTGGATAGCGTTCTGTCGGAAAATGAGTTTCTCGCAGGCGACAACTTCTCTATCGCTGACATCACTGCCTTTGCGGGTCTGGCGTTTGCGGATTTCGCCAAGGTTGAAATCCCCGAGTCCCTGGTCAATCTCCATGCTTGGCGTGCAAAGGTTGCAGCCCGTCCTTCGATTGCCGGTTAATGCGCGATCTCCGGGTTGTAGGGGTCAAAGGAGTGGGTTTCATGGAGATCAACGCAGATTTTTCCAAGCGTGTTGTGGTGCATTCGCGCGAGTTGGAATGGCGACCCTCGCCCATGAAGGGGGTAGAGCGGCGCATGCTGGACCGAATTGGGGGCGAAGTTGCCCGCGCCACGACCATCGTGCGGTATGCGCCGGACAGCAAGTTCTCGGCACATACCCATACGGGGGGCGAGGAGTTCATCGTGCTCGATGGAGTGTTTCAAGACGAGCACGGTGATTTTCCTGTCGGCACCTATGTGCGCAACCCCCCAACGACGTCCCATACGCCAGGCTCTGACGAGGGATGCACGATCTTTGTGAAATTATGGCAATTCGACATGGCGGATCGCACACAGTTTCGCAAGGACATGGAAGCCGAACTGGGCACCCCGGTGGATGGCATTGCCAGCGCAATGCTATATGAGGACCATCGTGAGACCGTCACTTACAGCAGGCTTGAGGCGGGCGCAACTCTGAAGTCTGAGGTGTCCGGCGGGATAGAGCTGCTGGTGATAAACGGCGCTCTCACCGTGGAAGGCGAGATACTGGGAAAGCACACTTGGCTGCGCCTGCCCGAAGGCCAAAGCTTGTCCGCGATGGCGACGGGCGATGGCGCGAAAATCTGGATGAAGACAGGACACCTGCCATTTGCCAAAGCACCCGCTGCTTAGCCATGGCTACGGCAGATTCCCCGGCAGAGCTTACAGCACCACCGCTACCGACCCGCGGGTGTCTATCGTGACGACTGTGTGGCCAACAAAGACGAATCGGTTGTCCTTCGCTGGCGAGGTGTCTTGAGCGATGCTGACCGATACCCTGATCATCGGTGGTGGCCTGTCCGGGCTGGCCTTGGCTGCAAAGCTTGCTGCACAAGGCCGCGATTTCCTTTTGGTCGAGGCGCGTGACCGCTTGGGCGGTCGCATCCTGACCGTGCGCGAGGGTGCCGCTCATTTTGATCTGGGTCCCACGTGGTTTTGGCCAGGACAACCCAGGATCGCAGCGCTCACCGAACGCTTAGGGCTGTCCCGGTTCGATCAGTTCTGTCAGGGCGATGTGATCTTCGAGAATGAGCAGGGCCGTGTTCATCGTGGACGAGGGTATGCCTCAATGCAGGGGGCCTGGCGGCTGGAGGGGGGGTTGGGCGCCTTGATCGCGGCCCTTGAGAATGAGGTTCCGGCGCAACGACGCCGTGTTTCGACAACGATCCGTATGCTAACCCGGGCAGCACCGGGGATCATCGCAACGTCTGAGGATGGCGTGAGCATCCAGGCACGGCGGGTGGTTCTGGCCCTGCCCCCGCGCATGGCCGTAAGAATGTCCTTTACGCCGACGCTGCCAATCGCTGCGTTGACAGAGCTGGAGGGAATCGCAACCTGGATGGCAGGCCATGCCAAGGCCGTGGCTGTCTATGATCGGCCTTTTTGGCTTGAGGCTGGCCTTTCCGGTGATGCCATGAGTCGTCATGGTCCGGTGGTCGAAATCCATGATGCCAGCCCGGCCTCAGGCGGGCCTTATGCCCTTTTCGGGTTCATCGGCGTGCCGCCCAGGGCGCGATCCGACCAACAGGCCCTGCGCCGACAGATACAGGCCCAGTTGATCCGTCTGTTCGGACCAGAAGCCGCCACACCAAGTATTCTGTGTCTCAAGGACTGGGCTTATGACCGCTTGACAGCGACCGAACTGGACGCACAGGCGCCACATGTCAACTCGCAATACGGTTTGCCCCGCGTTCTCAATGGACTTTGGGATGGCGATTTGATCCTTGCCGGGACCGAGGTGGCGCCTAAATTCGGAGGATACCTTGAGGGGGCGCTGGAAGCATCGGAGCTGGCGCTGGCAAACCTAGGACACATAGAAAGGTGAAATGACAACGAACAGAGACACCAGAGTCGCCCTGATGGATTTTGCTGAACACGCAGCCCGGTCACGGGGTTTCGACGGCTTCAGCTATGGCGATATGGCAGAGGCGATCGGCATTCGAAAAGCGTCGATCCACCACCATTTTCCGACCAAGGCCAATCTTTCCGAAGCATTGATCGAGCGATATCAGACCAACCTGCAGCATCGCCTGGCCGAGATCGAAGCAACCCACGCCACCGCCGGTGCACGCCTCAAGGCCCTGATTGCCCTGTACCGAGCAGCCCTGGATGATGGCCGCACCGTTTGTCTGTGCGTTGCCTTTTCAACCAGCCGGGAAAGCTTGTCTGAAGTGGTCATCGCCAAAGTCAGCGCCGTCCGCGCAATGATCCTGCAATGGATCACTGCGACGTTCGAACTCGGCCAAAGGGACGGGTCCATATCGGCAATCCTTGATCCGGCATACGAGGCGCCCGCGACCCTGGCCATGCTGGAAGGTGCCCATCTCGCAGCGCGTACTGAAGAGGACCTTGTTGCGTTTGACGTCGCAACCCGACTGCTGAACGCCCGTTGTCAGTAGCTTTGGTCCAGTTCGTGCGCTTTTATTGGGCTACTCGCCCTCTTCCTTTAATTCTGACGTCTCCCCCGAATTCCGGACTTTTCAAAACTAGAGGCACGGTTGCTTTCCGGCAAGCCCGAAGGGGCGCAAGGAGAAGCAATGAAGAGGTCGAGATTTATCGCCTACATGGACATGGGCCAACGGCACGTCTTCCTCCTGCCCGTCGGGCTGGATGCGCCGCGCGGTCTTGGGCGCCAGCCCCAGCAGCGAGCGAATGGCCGCCGAGGTTTGCGCACGCGCCTTGAGTTCCAGCAGCTGGCCCAGCAAGGTGAGCGAGATGATCACCGCCGCCGCCTCGAAGTACACCGACACGCGCCCCATCGAAACGAACGAATCGGGAAACACCTGGGGCGCCACCGTGGCCACCACGCTGTAGACAAACGCCGAACCCGTGCCCAGGCTGATGAGGATCCACATGTTGGGGCTGCGGTTCAGCACCGACTGTGCGCCCCGCACAAAAAACGGCCAGCCGGCCCACAGCACGATGGGCACGGTGAGCACGAGTTCGATCCAGCTCTGGGTCGCCATCTCGAACCAGCCGAAGCTGTGGCCGAACATCGCCAACACGGCCATCACCACCGTGAGCGGCAGGGTCCACCAGAAGCGGCGCTGGAAATCCAGCAGTTCGGGGTTCTCGGCCTCGTCCAGCGCCGGCATGACCGGCTCCAGCGACATACCGCATTTTGGACAGTTGCCCGGGTGGTCCTGGCGGATCTCCGGGTGCATCGGACAGGTGTAGACCGTGCCCTCCAGCGGAGATGTCACAGGTAGAGAGGCCGGCGCACCCGGGCCTCCAGCGTGACGGTGTTCGTGATGACGATGTGACTCCATGGCATGGCTCCAATCTTCAGGCTGGCTTTGCCAAGCCCGTGGTGGGGTCAACTGCAGCAGCAACCGCCCTTGGGCGCAGCTGGCGGTGGCGGACTGTCGGTTGCCTGACCCGACGGGGCGCCATTTGTGACCACCTCGCTTTCGTAGCGCCTTGCCGCCAATGCAGAAATCAGCTGCGATGGCGCCACGTTCGCCTCAGCTGTGACCCTCACACGGCCAGCTCGCAGATCCACTGCGACGTCTTGCACACCGTCGATTGGAGCCAGGGCCGTCGTGACGCGCTGGACGCAGGCACCGCAGGTCATGCCCTGCACATCGAGATCGATGATGTTCATCGTGATCTCCTTCACTTGCCGGCGGGCGGCATGGTTCCATCCGGCATGCGCTGCATCATCATTTCCATCATGGTCTGCATCAGGTCCATGCACATCTCCATCATCTGATGGTGCTTGGACATGTCCATGGGCATGTCCTTCATGCCTTTCATCATGGCCATGCCTTCGTGCATGGTTTTCGTGTGCTCGGCCATCAAGGCCTGGCGCTCTGCTGGCGTCTTGGCATTCATCATCTTGTCGCGCATGGCCTGCATGTCTTTCATGTGGTCGTGCATGGCTGACGGCGCCCCAGACGGTGCCACAGCTGCTAGATGCGCAGCGTGTTGATCTGCATTGGCCGCCGACATGGGACCCGCTGCCGGGGCGTTGGGGTTCGCGCAAGCGGTCAGCAAGACGGCGGTCGAAAGCGTGAGAAGGGTGTGGATGGTTTTCATGATGGTGTTCTTGAAGGAATGGGGGAGCCGCCGCAGGCGGCAACAAAGGGGATGCCAGACAGGAGATGGGACGCCATCTGGGTGACCCAGACAGCAAGAGCGCTCTTCGCAATGGGCTGCGAAGCGGTCTACAAGGTCAAACGATGGGGTCGCGCAGCGATGGGCGAAGCCATGTGCGGGGGTCTGGTGGCGTGTACCCGCAGCTGAACTGCGGTGGGTGTGGCCATGGTTGGCGCCCCAGTCCGCGAAAGCACGCCCACCCAACCCGAACTGCCGTCGGCGAGGGGCTGATCGACTTTGGTGATGGCCAGCGGTGCTTCATCACAGAACCTCAAGCATCCCGCATCAACAGGGTCGCTTTGTGCGCGGTGATGGCCTTGTGCAACCGATTCATGGTGTGGTGACACCGTTGAAGAATCGTGACCGCCGTGGTCAGGCTCGCTCAAGAGGCAGGCATTGGCCACCCCGGCGCCCAATGCAAACAGCCACACCGCCAGGATGATCCTGGTGGCATGGCGCAGCGAGCGGCGGTGAATGTGCATCTTGGTCAGACGAACTGTGGAAACAATTCAAGGCTAAACATGTGGGCTCAAGCCGTCTTGATGCAAATCAAGAAAGCTGGCCGGAAGACGGTCCCCGACCAATAAAGTGTGCGGCGGCGCAGCACGATGGTCGGTTCGCCACCGAACAGACTGGAAGGCTGGCACTGGCCCCACCGGTGCAGTACTGGCTGGACGCGCGCCTCTACCGCGCGGGCTGGAATGCCGTGCGAGCAGGTGCCGGCAACATGGACCTGTTGGTGGCCCAGGGTACCAGCGCCGGATACGGCCTGAGCGTCTATCTGCTGTTCAAGCACGCGGAGCACGGCACGCCGCACCCGTACTTCGAAGCCGCAGCGGTGATCGTCACACTGGTTCTGCTGGGCAAATGGCTCAAGTCGCGCGCCAAGCGCCATACCACCGCCGTCATCGCGGCGCTCAACACCCTCAAGCCCAAGGTGGCACGCGCACGTATGCCTTATGGCAACGTGGATATTGCGATTTCGCAGGTAAAGATCGGGGGCATCGTGGTGGTGCGCCCGGGAGAGCGTATTCCGGTCGACGGTGTAGTCACCATCGGCTCCAGCCGGGTGGACGAATCGCTGATCACAGGCGAGAGTCTGCCGGTGGCCAAGCACGCGGGCGACAAGGTCACCGGCGGCGCCTTCAATGCCCGGGTACTGCTGCGGGTGGAAACCACTGCGGTGGGCGCGGAGTCCACGCTCTCGCGCATCGTTCGTATGGTCGAGTCGGCGCAGGCCGAGAAAGCCCCGCTACAGCGTAGCGTTGACCGCGTGAGTGCCGTCCTTGTTCCGGTGGTGCTGTTGATCGCGTGTCCGCGTGCCGTGGGCCGTGGACCTTGCGACGTCCACAGGCAGCATGGCCGGCACCGGGGTGGCCGTTCGCCAAGGCATCCTGATCAAGGATGCCGAAACTCTGGAGGTCGCGCACAGTGTCGACACCGTCGCGATCGACAAGGCGAGCACGTTCACCGAAGGCAAGTCGACGTTGGTCACGGCGCTGGCAGCGCCCGATCATGAAGATAGTCTACTGTCCTGGAGCGCCGCTATCCAGGCCGGCAGTGAGCACCCGCTGGCGCGCGCCATATGAACGCCGCCGAAGAAGCTAGTCTAGTGTTGCTCTCCTCTACCAAAGTAAGCGACGTTCCCTGGCGCGGCATGTCGGCCGAGGTGCAGGGTCGTGCATAGGCGCAGCATGCTGGGTAGATAACCAGAAAACGCACACCAGGGCCGTGACCTTACCGTGCCGACCAAGAGGTCATACGGCAAATTCCTTGGTTCGGACGGGCCAAGCCCGGAAGCACGAGCGGTGGCCGAAACGTTCATTCCAAAACCAACCGCTTGAAAAAACGTCTTTGACTGCGGAAATTTGTCTACCAACGTCCGCATCCACGGAAAAACATCTACTCAGACGCGGGCGTCGATGTATGCCGCAAAGTGCTCGCCTACGACGGACTCCACCCTGGCAAGTTGCTCATCGGTCAGGCCTTCCGCCAGTTTGCGCTTGCGTTTGGACAGCGTGCCGTTGCCCTGAACGATGACATCGATGAGGGTATTCAGCTGGGACTGGCGCATGTCCAGCCAGGCTTCTAAGTCCTTGACCGTGTTGTCGTGAGCGCGCAGGTAGATCACCTCGGACAGCAGATCCTCTTCAACGCACAGCTTGCAGCATTCCAGGATGAATTCGCACAGGTCGGTTGCGTCGAAGTAAGCGTACAGCCACCGCGGCTGTGGTGACTTGACCAGGATCGTTGCGCTATCGCCGTCCAGCATGTATTCCAGCAGATCCGTGCGTGGGCGTGAATAGCTCTTCAACAGCTTCGAGTAGCGCTCAAGCTGGCTCAGCATGCGGGCCGACAAAGGCAGCACGACTCCCCCGGGGGTGAAGCCAGCCTGGCGAAGCACGTGGTGGAGCAAGAACCGGTGCAGTCGCCCGTTGCCGTCAAAGAAGGGGTGCACAAACACCAGACCGAACGAGGCGCAAGTGGCCGCGACAACAGGATCGAGCTCGCCGGCGGACGCTGCTGTTGCCAGTGCGGCAACGTCATCCATCATGGGGTCGACCAGTGCGACGGGCGGTGGAATGAAGTCTGCGATGTTGCGCATACGCCCTGGACGGGACAACCAGTTCTGCTTGGGGCGGTACTGGTACTCCGCTGCGTGGTCGCTGACGATCTGGTTCTGCCAGGCACACAGTTGCTCTTCCGTGAGTGGGCCGGGTTCGCCGGCGGATTCCAGCAGCTTGCGAAACCGGCCCGCGCGATGGCTGTCGGGGATTTCGTTTTCGATGTTGTAGGTCGAGCGAGTCTCGGACAGGTAGAGGTAGTCCACCGCGCGGGCCAGCATCTCGGGTTCGATGCTGCTCATGGCGGTTTTCACCTTCTCAGCAAGTCCCTCCTCCAGCAAGGCAGTAAGTCGAGGCGTTCGACGAACGAGCGGGCTGTAAGCGCGACCACCAAGCACGTTGTTGATGATGCCGAACTTGGCGTCCAGCACCTTGGGCCCGCAAACATGGTGCACCGGGTCGAGCAAGAAAATTCGCGGGTTGCCGGCGGGCATGTAGTAGTCCAACTTGTGCTCAGAGAGCCATTCCACGAGGTGGCCAGCCATTCGAGAGTAACGCGAGCTGGGCATGGCATGCAGCCATTCCTGTACGCCGTCACGAGCCTCTTGATGTTCAAAGAGCGCCCCCAGCACCGTCAGGTTCAAGTGCTCTCGCTTGAGCGCAAAGGTGAGTTGGCCCGTATATGCCTCGGGATCGCTCAGGCGCCTCAAAGGCAACTCGATGCGCTCACTGCCGTCTGGGGTGAAGGTATGCCTTTCCAGCGTCTGCTCGGTCGCCACAAAAATCCGCTGCAGAGGCGGCACGCGCAAACCGAAACGTCGGATTAACGACTCGTAACCCAAGTACAGGCGAGGAGTGGGATGCGGCATGGGTTTTGTGTGTTGGAGCGACCAGCAGGACGTTGCAATCGCCAGAACATCTTTGAAACTGGAAAAACATCTACATGCTATCAATCGCTCGGCAAAACGTCTACAGCCGCCCGCCAACGTTCCACTGAAAGGCCGCACTTGTGGCGCTCAACAGACCGGCTGCGGTGTCGAGACCAGCACATGGATTGAGCAACTCATGCCATGCGAGAAAAAAGCGCCTCTCCTGCCGCCATAAACTCCATGTACTGCGCGAATGGCGCAGCGTCCTATTTACCCAACCGTGGAGTCACAAAACAATGGCCACTGCAAAGAAGGCAGCCCCCAAGGCAGCCGCGAAGAAGACCGTCACCAAACAGGTGAGCGTGCTCAAGCCGATCAAGGAAACTTTCAACAAGACCACGCTGGTCGCCCACCTGGTGCAAGCCTCCGGTGCCGAGCCCAAAACGGTCAAGGCCGTGCTCGGCTCACTGGAGGCGGCCATCCTCGCGTCTTTGTCAAAGAAGGGCGCGGGCGAGTTCACTTGGCCAGGCGTCTTCAAAGTCGCTGCCACCCACGTGCCTGCCAAGAAGGCCCGCAAGGGAATTGACCCATTCACCAAGGTCGAGCGCATGTTTGCCGCCAAGCCCGCATCGGTCAAGGTCAAGGCTCGCTTCTTCAAGAAGGTCAAGGACGCCGCTCTGTAATCGGCGCTGATCTCGTGCAAAGGGGGCTATCGTGCCCTCTTTCTCTTTTCGAGCAGTCTGCGGCCAGCCTCGCCGTGTACCAAGCTTCGTTTGCGGGCCGTCGCGGACTCAGCCCTTTCACTTTCCGCCTGGACCAGCTGTACATACATATCCACCAGAGCACTGGCCTGAAGTTGCAACTGCAGGCGTTCGTCGACGTTGTCGGGCTTGTGAAATCGGCCGTACGCGACCGAGCCCTTCATGAAATGGCCCTCCGTGTCACCGCGGGCGCAGAAGCTGCGTCGAAGGCAGTCCAACGCGCTCTCCAGCGCAGCACGGTGGGCACCTTGTTTGAACTGCGCCGCGAACGCGCGAGCGCCCTCCTCCAAGTCGCTGCCGTACTGCAAAACGTGGATGAGATCCCCCACGTCCTTGTTCGCGCCGCGCTGGTCGAACGCGATGGCCTTGAGCACAACAAATGCCAGCTGGTTGGCGTAGTGAATGCGCTCCACGGCAATGCCCTTGCAGTCCAGCAGTTGCGCTTTCACCTCTTTGGTTTCAAAGAGGGTTTGCGCAATCGACATGTGAGGGATGGCCATCGCCGAAATCGATTCCGCACCCAGCGAGCGAAGCCGCGCAGGTTCGTCGCCAGTCGCATCGCACAGAAACTCCACGCGCACCGGCACGCCCCGCTCTGTCTTGGCCTCCCACTGCCATGAGGACACACCGCCCTGCTCCCTTTTCATCTTCGAAAACCCACGTTCTTTAAGGCGGGTCGAGATGGGGGTGTAGTCCTCGCCGGCGGCGATCACAGCGAGGTCGATCACCAGATCAAGGTCAGAGGTGCCCGCGTGCGCTGGCACCTCAGGCGGGCTCTCCGGGGTGAGATACCTGGGCACCAGTCCACCGACCAACCGTACCGTGTCCTTCAGGCTGCCCATGCACCCGAGTACGGTGACCAGCGCCTGTTCACAAGCCTCGGTGACTTCAAGTGAATAGCCCGACGCGCTTTCTGGCTTGGAGTCAGACATCGCGTGCACCTCCAGCGAGAAGTTGCTTCTTCACTTGGCCTGCCAGTTCCCCGCTGCGCCCGCCTGCGTTTGCCAGTTCCAAGTATTGGACAACCGGGCTGGCAAACCATCCCGGTCGAGCAGCCAGGTGGAGGCGATGCTGCAGAGCGAAATCTTCGCACTCGTGGAGAGTGACGTTAAAGCCTCTGTCGGTGCGCTTGAGTCCCAGATGCTCGGCAATAGCCGAGGTCGCCCCTATCGGTACGATCAAGTCATAGCCGCTGACGGCGGTGAGAAGTTGCGCAATGCTGTTCGCAGCGTACTGTCCAGTGAAGGCCCAGTCATTGTGATGTCCTTCTCCCATACGTTTGGCCAGCGTCTCCCCAAGGGAGGCCGGGTTCTGGGTGAAGGCGAACCAGCGGGGCTTGCTGACCTTTCTGCTCTCCCAGTCCTTTGCCCATGTGTCCAGAAGGACCTCTGGATCCGTTAGCTGGCGGCGCACACTGCGCCCGTTTCCTTCGCTCTGGACCATGCCGCGCTTCTCCAACTCGCGCATGAGCACAGAGACCGTATTTGGGCTGGCACCTGACGCCTGCGCGAGGTCGGAGCCTGTGCGCCAGGCGTCCCAGTGCAGCAGCAGGGCGTGCAGCACTTTTTCGCGTTCAGGAGTGAAAAGAGAGCCTACGTCCCGCCAACTGGGCTTCAGGGGGGGGCGGTCTATGAGCAGTTGGCGCGCGCCCAACTGAATGGAGAGGCTGCCGCTGCCGTCGAAGTAGCCGATACCGGCGGACTCAAGCGATTTGCGGGCCCCTTCGCTGAGCGATTCCGCCCAGACCATGACCTGGTTGATGCGCGGGTCAGCGCCAGCGAGGTCAGCGAGTTGCCTTCGCGCCACCTCGATATCGCGCGGAAAGGCGTGTCGCTTGAATTCAACCAGGACATGGTTCTGCTCGCCGTCGATGGTGATCGCCAGACCAAGGTCACCGCGGCGCCCGTCGCGCAGCCTGGGTTCGTGCTCGACCTCCATACTCTGAACCGGGAATCGTTCACTGAGTGCTGTGCGGAAGTGATCGAGGAGCTTTTCGGTGACGTGGCGTTCCAGAAGCATGGCGCAACCTCCGTGGATGAAGTGCTGTACAGCGTATTGATGCGCCTGAGCAGATGATACGCTCTAAATGCCAAATACGCTGTACAGCGTATGAAACCGTCGCGTGTCAAGAAGAGGACGCTGTGAGCAGGCGTTCAAGCATCGCCATGCTCCCAGCCTCATGCGCGCAGCCGCTCACTACCTCCCGACAACGATCAACGCTCGTCCAACGGCACGCCCGAGCTCCATAACGCGGTTTGCAACACCTGCAGCAGCCGATTGGTCCCCGGCTTGACGAGTCGCCGGGAGCTGCGCTTGCTGAGCCGGACGATGCCGGAAGTGAACAGCGCGAGACAGGCGTGCTGGGGATGCTGCGCAGAAGCGTACACCACGCCATCCAGCGCCATGGCTCGGCATTCAGCGGCCAGTTCCTGTGTTTGAGATACACGAAGCGACTGCAGCACAGGGTAGGGCTCGGCCAGGCCTCGCACGTCGGCCAAACGCAGAGGCCCTGATGTGACGAACTCGACCAGGCATCTGCGGCGCAGTTCCGAGAGGGTTCTGCTCACCGTTTCGCGCCTGAGCAGCGATTCGTACAGTGCCGTCTGCGGGCTATCCGCCAGATAGGCCACCGGCTCACTGGACAGACAAAAGCGCCCCTGCATCAAGCCAACCGGCGGTAGCGACAAGCCATTCATTCGAACGCTGTGGGCGCGGGGCCGAATCAACTGGACGCGATGAAAAACGCGGGGTGCAGGCAGTTCTATAACGAGTGGTTGGATATCTTTGAATTTCATGGGCAGTCAAGCTCAATGCCCTTCTGCTGTTGCCAGGTCAACGATGTGCCGGCCAGGCACGCCCTGCTCCAGGGCGATGCGTGGCGCCAGTCCGTCAAGTGCCTCGTGCGGCGTTTCCAGAAACGACAGCATTTGCCACCCATCTGTGGTGCCCAGGGCTTCAGACAGCGCCTGAATTACGGGGAACACGTAGGGCTCAAACTGCCATTTCGGGATCTTGAAGCCACGACGCAGATGCGTCACTCCAATGCAGCGGCCACTCTTGATCCAGGCGTTGATCGTCACACGGGTCGTCCCGCTTAGCTCAGCCGCTTCTTCAGTCGTGATCATGTCCGA
The DNA here is from genome assembly GCA_003241965.1 of Burkholderiales bacterium. Lineage (GTDB taxonomy): Bacteria > Pseudomonadota > Gammaproteobacteria > Burkholderiales > Burkholderiaceae_C > Hydrogenophaga. Next base: position 212,866 of record QBMB01000001.1, read on the forward strand.
GGCATTGATGCGTTGGCGACGGTACTCGGCACCACGGCGCAGCAACACAGTCGTCTGCGCCTCACTGGCGTAGGGGTCGGCCGTACTGGAGCGACGTGGGTTGAGAGAGTCAAGGGCAACAGAAAAAGGGGAAGTCAATGTGTTCATGGCGATTGAGTCTTGAGCACCCGTTCAAGGTGCGTTGCGCATGTCGGGTTTGCTGCTGCCGAAGAAGCTTTGCACCTTGCACTGACCACGCAGCGAAGTCACACAGTGGGGTCGTTCAAGACCAATCGCTGGATTGACCGCATGTGCGCCGACCTTGGATGGTTTGATTGCGCGCCACAGACCGTGGAGCCAGCCACTGCAGGTGCGCTGGGCGAATGCAATAGCACCGTGCACCGCCATGAACGCCCCCATCATGGCGTGAGCAATTCTGTTGGGCTCGTACTGGATCAGGCCGCCATTGCGGCGAAGGATCTGATATTGAGCAAAAACCCCGGCCAGCCGAGGCAGGCCAGCAACCTCCGTCTCGGTCTCGTCCCAAGTCAACATAAGTTTTCTCCGGTTCACGAGCTGCTCCGTTGCAGCGCATGCCGACATTTTCGGTCACTCCGTTTCGTCCGTCAAGTTCGTAAATCTGGTGAGGCAAAGGGCATGGGCGCTGACCTGGATGCCGGTGCGTCGACCAGTTGGAACGCTCACGCCTACAGCTTTGTTTGCCCGGGCGGGCGGCTGCGGTCCGGGTTAAATCAATATTTAATAACCACGGATACACAACCGTTATTAGGATGCCGTAAAATTAAACATCTCAACAATACAGAACCGTGCTGTACCAGCCTAGGCGTCCCACCTTTTTCATGGAAATCAACGACTTACAAAATTCCCACGGCCGCCCAGGTTCAAAACTGAGTGAGAAACGCATGAGCGCGCGTTCTCAGAAGTCCTGCAAACTTTCTCGGAAGAAATGCAAAGACCGGCGCGAGCAAAGCTCCCAGCGATCGGGCTCATGGCGCCACGGCCCTGCGAGTCCAACTGCATCACCAACCCGCCGAAGCGGGGCGTGGACATGAACTGGGGCTTCTTCGAGGGGCTGGGCATGCTGGTTTTCACCCTGGTCGTGGGTGGCATCTGCATCGATCTCGCTGAGCGGCGGCAAAATCGCCGGCACAACCTGGCCGTCCGACGACACACTCAGGCAGCCCAACCGCCCTCCCCTGGCCCCCTGCCCTCGCCTGACGCGCTGGAAGCGTTCCTGGCGCACATGGAGCCGGTCCGCCGCGCGCTCTCGCGCATGACCGAGCAGGAGCGCGATCACTGGCACCGCAAGGCCCATGCGGCGATCAAAGAGATCCAGGCCATCGACGACTGGCTGCAGAGCGTCAGCACGTGGGCGCCGCACCAGCGTGAGGCAGTCGAGCAGAGCGCGCAGGAAAAGGTACAGACCCGCCAGCGCCTGATCATGGACTTCGCGCGCGGGGTGCTGCAGGCCACAGCTACCTCGCCCAGCGACGCCAACAGGCCCGCAGGCGAGATCTGAGACCGCAACCCCACACACGACCGACTGGAGGCCCCATGCAGGAAGATCCCACGCAAGAGACCTCCGAGGCCTTGCCCGCGGTCGTGGAGCCGGTCGCGCTGGCCGCGCCGGCGTCCAAACGCGGGCGTGGGCGGCCGCGCAAGAACGACGCCGCCCCCCTAACCCTTGAAAAGATCAAGCTGCCCAGGGGCAGGCAGGCGGGCTACCGAGTCCCGACCTTTGCCGACCTGGACGAACTCACCGTTGAGGACTTCTCCTTCGTGCGCGGCGTCGTCAACGGCATGTCACCTCACGACGCCTACGCCCGCTTCTACGGCAACATCCATTTCGACTCGCAGGGTGCCCCGCTCGTGCCCCATGGAGCCACCCTCAAAACGACGTTCGATCAGCTGGAGCAGCGCATCCTCGCAACCGCCCAAGCATCGGAGGACAAGCGCCTGCAGCTGGCCGCCGCAGTGATATCGCAGACCATCCCGGACGAAGGGGCTGAGGCCGACAAGCGCGACATCAACGAGATCTACGAGGCGTGGTTCGACAGCCTGCCCTCTGCCGACTACTACGGTGAAGCTGAACTGCCCGCGCGCTTCCAGGAGTACCTGCAGGACAACGGGATCGAGATACGCGCGGCGCTGTCCTCCGAGGTCAGCCGTGCGGTGATCATCGACCGCAAGGTCAAGGCCATCAACGAGCTCCAGACGATCCTGGCCTACCGCCCTCGCCCAGATGCAGACACCTCGATCTGGTTGGCCGGAACGCTGGCCAGCACGTTGGCGCAGATGCAGATCACGACGCTGCGCCAGCTGGTGAAGTTCATCGGGGCCACGGGTCGCAACTGGCATCGGAAGGTGCCCCGACTGGGCCCCATTCGAGCGGCGCGCCTGCAGGCTTGGCTCAGCGAGCACGCCGACACGGTCGGGAGGATTCAAAACACGGGTCCGGCGTGGGCGCCCTACGTCCCGCTCAAAAGCGCGCTCGTGCCCCTGAAGCGCGCCAGCGGATCGGTCGTGGACCTTGTGCCTGAGCCCGGTGGCGCGCTCGCCCTGCCCGCTTCGCATCGCCCCGGATGGGACATCGCCCCTCTGGAACTCTTGCAGGTTCCCGCTCGGCTCGATGGGCAGGAAGGCCTGTTCCGGGTGCGCGGGCCCAACCTCTACGAGGCCAAGACCGACCTCGATGCCATCACCGTATGGCTGCGGTCTTTTCAGGTGGCGGACAAGACGCGGACTTTCGAGGCTTACCGACGTGAAGCCGAGCGGTTTCTGATCTGGTGCTACTCCATTGCACACGTGGCGGTGTCCAGCGTGTCCATCGGCCACGCCCAGGCATACCAGGCATTCCTCAAGCAGATCCCTGCCGAACTCATTGGCGCTGACCGTGTGACCCGGGATGATCCACGCTGGAAACCGTGGCGCGGCCAGCTGAGCGCAAAGAGCCAGACATACGCACTCACGGTGATCAAGCTGATGTACCAGGCACTGATGAGGCACGCCTACCTCACCGGCAATCCTTTCTCCAGCCTGAAGTCTGAGGCCGTCATGGATCGGACGATGGACACCTCACGCTCGCTCAACACTGGCGATGTGGAGTGGTTGAACAAGCTGATGGAACGCCGCAAACAGAGCGCCAAGAACGGGGCGAGCGAGCAAAACGCCATCGAGGGGGCAGAAGCGCCCTGCCCTACCCTGATGCAGGCACGAACCCGTCGACTCGATTTGTTGCTGGAGCTGTTGCTGAGAACAGGCATGCGGTTGGAGGAAGTAGCCACCAGCGATGCCTCCAGCATCGCCACCGCCGAAGTTGATGGGCATCCTGCACCAGGACACTTTGTGATGGAAGTGGTGGGCAAGGGGAAGAAGGTGCGGACGATCTACCTTCCTGCGAAGGTCAAGGAACTCATCGATCTTCACCATCACGACGTTGAGCGACTTATCGAGAAGGCTGAAGGCCCGCACTCCCCTCGCCTCCTCGCATTCCGATCAGAGCGCCCTCTGATTTCATCCCTCACAGGGTTTGCCACTAATACATCGATGGCTCCCGCTAACACGGGAAATCGTGCCTTCGCTTTGGGTAAACACGGCATCTACAAAACGCTGAAACATTTCCTGAGAACCGCCGCCAAGCGCGACCTAACCACTCTGAAACGCGAGCATGCAAAGGTCAAGACGGCCCTCACAAGCGCGACCAAGCAAGGGGACGTCAAAGAAGTCGCCCGCCTACAGGTCGAAGTGCGCCGCCTTGCTGAGGACGCCAAAGTTGCACTACGGCGCATGACGTTCAGCACTCACTGGATGCGACACACCTTCGCAAAAGAGGTTATACGCCGCAACCCCGGCAGCGATGGCCTCAACCAGGCCAAGCACGCCCTGGGGCACGCTTCGATTGCCACCACGGGCGCCTACCTGCGCCAGGACGCTTCATCCCTCGTCAAAGCGATGGCGAAGGTCAATCCACTAGGCACATAGGGGTCCAGCGGGACGCGGAGAAATAGAAAAACTTTCTCCGGAGAAAGTCGGGTGCCGGGGTGTTTCAGGATGCCAATCCTGCTCACAGAGCACACTTTCTCCGGAGAAAGTCGCACCCAATCCCCGCTTCCTGGACAGCAAACGAACCGCGCATCGCACTCTTAGCGCTCGAATTCAGCTCAGTTGCATTCCATCTTTCTCCGGAGAAAGTGGTCCACAAGTCGGATGCGCTCGGCCCGCAGATGGACATCGAGACTTCCATTAAGGCTGCGGCATCCGAAAGCAAGCCGATCTAGTCTGCGCTCTGGGTGGCGAATACCAATCAAGCCAGCAGGCGTTCTGAGACTTTCTCCGGAGAAAGTTCGATCCACCTGACCGAAGAAAAGCTGTGGTGTTAAAGCCGTCAACCAGCACTAGCTCTTATTGCCTTAGCCATCCAGGTACGGGTGCACAGTGTGGGCTGGGCAAAACGAGAAACGCATTGCTGCAATATTTATCTAGACATCAGCACGTTTGGCCTTGACAATCGCAGCTTCCGAGATATGTTGAAAACGTAGACGCAACTACGCACTAACAACGGAAAAGGAACAACTATGATTATCGGAATTGGGGCAGAGAAGGGTGGCGTTGGTAAGAGTTCGACCGCCTGGACCTTGGCGGCTTACCTTGCAACTCGTCAGCATGTAGGCGAGGGGAAGAAGAAGCGCCTCGCAAAAGTGATGCTGGTGGATACCGACACACAGCGGACATCGTCTAAATGGGGAGCACTGCGCGATCCAAGCATGCCGCTTCCATTTCGCGTGATGGAGAAGATCTCCAACCCCGCACCCGAAATCATCAAGCTTGCCGAGGACTACGACGCAGTCGTCGTCGACGTGGGCGCGCGCGACTACGCCGGTCTGGCTGACCTCGCTCGCATCGTCGACCTGTGGATCGCACCCACACGAGTAGGGCAGGGCGACCTCATGTCATCGCTCGAAATGGCGACTGCGCTGAACACGGTCCACAGCAAGCACAAGAATGGTCACATACCTCTGTGCTTCCTCGTCAATGCGGTACCAGGCGCATGGAACTCGACCGAAGCGCAGGACGCCATTGACGCACTCACGGCGGCCCTCCCCACGGGAAAGGTGCTCACGTCGACCATCAGAGATCGCAGGGTGTGGCGCGATGCGCACAAGCTGGGCAAGCACATCTTTGAAATGCCAGCTGCCGCGCGCGAAAAGGCCGAGGCCGAGTTCATCGCTGCCATTTCCGAAGCGTTCAACGCATATCCCCAAGCCTGACCTGAAAGGGACCGAACATGAAGAAAAAGATCCTCCCCAATCTGTCTCTTGCTCTGAAGCCCAACACTGACGGCAACGCCATGCTTCAGGCATTGGAGGGTTCACCAAAGGCGTCCGAGGTTCCTGCAGAGGTACGGTCTCCTGCGCAGGTGCCAAACGATCTGACGTCGCCCCGGGAGGTTGCACCCTTTGACCCCCGCCGGATGGGGCCAGATGATCTCAAAGTGGGTGTCGTCTATGACCTTCCCCTGTCGATGCTGGTCCGCAGCGACAACAACGCGCGGGTGTTCTACAAACCCGGGGAAGTCGAGGAGATGGCCGAGAACCTCTCCACCAAAGGACAAAAGGTTGCCGCGATCGGCTACGTGAGGGACAACGCGGTCGTGATCATTGATGGCCAGAAGCGCTTCAATGCCTGCACGCTGGGCAAGATGCCCACACTCAAGGTCTACATCCAGGAGCAGCCTGAATCAGCTATCGACGAGTACGAGACCTCGCGATACATCAACACCGAGCGTTCAACACAAACGCCGTTCGACGATGCCATTCGCTGGTCCAAGTTTCTTGACGAGAAGCTCTATGCGTCACAGGACGAGCTGGCCAAGCGGCTTAAAACCAATGCCCCTGCAGTGTCGAAGACGCTTGGCCTGAACCGTATACCCATGCCGCTGCGCCGAATGATGGCCGACGAACCTCAAACATCGACGCTGGCCGTTGCATACGAGATCAGCAATATTTTCACCGGCCTCAATGACTCCAATGCCGAGGAGCTGGAGGCCATTGGCGAAGAGGTCATCAAGGCAGTGATCAAGAAGGGCCTGGGTCGCATGCAGACCATTGAGCTCGTGCGGTCCAAGATGGAAGGGAAGAAGACTCGGGTTCGCGGCGACACCGTCCAGGTCAAGTTCGGTGAGCACCGCGGCGACCTCAAGGTAGTGCCTTCGCGAGGTGAGTTTTCGCTGTCATTCAAGGGCCTGAAGGAAGACGAGATCGAGGAGCTCAAACGTCGGGTGGAAGCAGTTCTTGCTGGCCAACTGACGATGTGAGCGCCCTTGTGCACAAAGCCCGGAGCCAGCAAAGTTCCCGGCTGGTCGCCATCGCTGTACGCCGGGGCCAACTGGCCGTAAATTCTCGTGTGCCGCTCTCCACCCTCGGTGATGGGTGGAAAAAAAAACGCTCCTGCCCCAGTCAACGGGTGGTCGGCACCGCGTTGGCTGGGAGCGGAGTGCTTTGAAATGCAGTATTAGCGGAAGCGCACGTTTGACCAGTGTGGAAACGAAAAGCAGCGCAATGACTGCGAAAACACGAGAGTAACCGCTCACGTACAAACCAAGGCACGCGCTACACGCTAAAAACAATGGGGTTGCCAGCGTGCTGCTCCGCTAGTAGTGCCTCGAATGCGGCTTGCTTTCCGCCCGTGATTCACCTGTCCACGCCCTTGAAGTTCTCTTCAGTCAACAGGCGCCAGACATTCAGTGCCCAGCGCAGTGACCCGTGCTGCTCCGCTAATAGATTCGCTGCAGAAAACCCCATGACGCGTGCTGCTCCGCTAGTAGTGGCGCCAGGCACTCAAGCATTGGTGTCGTCCTCCCAGCGTGCTGCTCCGCTAGTACTGTCGCCTGGCCATGCCTGCGCGGGACTGCTATGGCGAAGCGCCTTTTGAAGCGCGTTCACAGCGGTCCAAGCGAGCGAAATGCACCGAAACGTGCTGTTCCGCTAGTATTTGTGCGTCGAGTCCCGGCAGATCTGCCCACCAGCGTGCTGTTCCGCTAGTAGTCAACGCACAACGGTGAGCGCCTTTCCACGAAAACGTGCTGCTCCGCTAATAGTGCCCCCCAGCTGCAGGGTGCTTGCGGCTACTGGAGATCGTGCTGCTCCGCTAGTAGTCCAGGCTGGGCACCGCGTAAATGCTTGTGATCGCACGGGACCAGCGTGCTGCTCCGCTAGTAGTTGAACTGAGTTGAACGTCGAGCAGCTGCCCGTGCTGCAGCGCTAGTAGCGGAAGAGCACGCGACCTGTGCTCGCTCTGTGGATAACTGGCTTCCGCTAATAGCGGTGTGGCACTCCGCTAGTAGCTGAGTGGCATGACGCTAGTAGCGCAGTGGCTCTCCGCTAATAGCGCAGGAAAACGAGAAACCTCTTGGAAGCCGCATAAACACTGGGTTTGCGCGTTCCCTAATCTGCTTTTAATCTATCTCTAAATCTTCTTTAATCCGGTGCACCCCCGAGACCTCGAGCACCTGGGCGCACGATGCGTTCTTTTTTTTCAAAAACTCGAAGCCAAAAAAAAGCGTGCTGTTCCGCTAATAGTCATGGTTGACCATCGGGAGCTGCGTACGGTCTAATTTCCTGAGATCGGAACAAGCATGCCAGCCAAGCCCAACACAACAATCAACAATCTCAACCTTGAGCATGTTGTGCGCATGCTCCCCAAAGAACGGCGAGGACAGGTCCGCATCGATGGTGAAACCGATAGCGCCGCCGACGAGGCCCCAATCAAGCGGTCCTCCTCCAGACTTCCCCGAAGCAAGAGCTACGAAGATGCTCTGGATAAAGTGAAGGCAAGGTCGGCCGATGTCGCTGCGCGCAAAGCTGTCGACTACGAGGCTCGCATTCTTCAGGACTCTTTTCCGTTTTGGGATGACGACAATCGAGGCGTGCCCAATCCACTGATCCGGGGCGGATTGTTCGGCGTGGGTACTTCTGCCAAACGAGAGTTCTTGCCCAACATGGCAGTGGCCAGCCTCAGCAACTACGAGATCACCTACACGGGGCAGGATCTGCAGCAGGATGACCTGAGCGTCTGGATGAGCTTGATCAACCTTGCCCGGAAAAACCCACTCTCAGACAAGGTGCGGTTCACGGGGTATCAACTCATCCGCGATCTGGGCTGGCGCATGCACAGCGAGTCGTATCGCAGAGCGCAAGAGTCCATCGAACGACTGAAAGTCACAGCCATCAAGATTTCCACAAAGGACCAAGCGGAAGGCTACGCTGGCTCGTTGATCCGTGAATATGCTTGGGCCGATTCTGACGAACACGGCAACACGAAATGGATGGTGCGTTTTGAGCCGCGCGTGTCGGTACTCTTCATGAGTGACACGACGACATTGCTGGAGTGGGAAACTCGCAAGAAAATCGGAAACAGGGCTGTCGTAGCGCAATGGCTCCACGCCTTCTACGCCACGCACCGTGATCCACTCCCTCTGTCGGTACAGAAGCTCCACGAGCTGTGCCGGTCAAACGCCCAGGTGAGCACGTTTCGTCGAAACCTGCGCAATGCGCTGGACAAGCTGGTCGAACACGGCTTCCTCCGTTCGTTCCAGATAGTCAATGACCAGGTCTACTTGGTGCGCGCGCACAAGGCGAGCCTGTCGGTTGTGAACGAAGCCAGCAAGCTCGGCTCAAAGTAGTTTCCTGAGCCGCCTAGTGGGAACGCTTCGCTATTAGCGGAGCAGCACGTTTTGTGGGCCTACGCACCGCCGCCACCTGTGTGACGCGCACGGACTTAGTCCTCCTGCGGTTCCGCCGGTGTGCTGTACCGCTACTAGCGCAACAGCACGCTCAACCCGCCGATTGGCCAGTCGTCCATGCGCGAGACGACGTGTGCTGGTGCCAGTGCTCAATCTCGATCACACCGTCACTGCTCAGGTCTGGCCAGTGGTTTGTCTCGCTGCAGGCCTTGTAGACGGCAAGACAGTCCTGGAACTTCTTTGCCCCATTGCTGAGGAACGAGTCGCCGGCGGCCAGCGTGTGCACCGAGAACGGCTCGCTCGTCTCCGCTGCAATAAACACGAAGGGCTTGGGACTGCTTGAGCCCTCGAAGAGGGAGCGGCCGAGCGAATACATGAAGGCCTGCAGGTCGTAGTCGAGCTTCACTGCATCGCGCGAGAACAGGCCAACTGAGGCATGGCGCGTCGATTTCAGATCGAAGTCCAGATCCGGGTGGTAGATGTCTGGACGGATTCGCAGCTGCAGGCCTGTGGTGGGCTCGGTGAAGTAGATGCTGACCTCGGTCATGGCCTCTTCGATGAACTTGCCCAGTGCGCGGCCCTTGTAGAGCGTGTCCTGCACCTTGACTTCTAGGCGCCGTGCTTTGGAGAAAGTGGGCTCGTCAACCACCAGCTTCATCGCGTTGTTCTCCAAGAACTGCTTGTAGTCCTTGTTGGAGGAGTGAACGATGCCGGGGTAGACGGCGACCTCTTGGCCCGCCAGATGTGGCTGCAGCAGCAGAAGGTGGAGCAGGGAGCCAAAGTCCTTGGCATCGCTGTCCTCGCGCCGTGCCGTGAGGGCTGTCTTGAAGTGGGCAGGCGAGACCAGCAGGGGCTTCAGGAGCGAGCAGCTGAGCGCGTCGCGGTCAGCGTGATAGATGTGAGCGGGCAGGGACTTGTACAGCAGGCTCCCTTCGGCATAGCCCGTCATCGGCTGATCTTCGTTGGTGGCATCGGCCACCAGATCCAGTACGTCGCTGAAATTCGTGAAGTTGTCCATGGTCGTGTCGTTCCGGTGTTTCCTTGATCTATGAAAACACGGCGCGCCTCGATGTCAAGGCCGCACTTGCATATCGCATGAAGAAATACCGCGATCAACGCAGTGCCGATGCCTCGTTAGGGGGGCTTGAACATCGAGAAGCCCGTGATACCTTAAACCGGAGGTAGCCAAAAAATGAACACAAACACTCACAGCAACAACCCAGGCATGCACGCACACCCTGTTCTCGTTTCGGCCCAGTGGCAAGTCGAGCTCGATGAGGCCATTCGACGCAACGATGACGCCGGCATGTGGGACGTGGTCGCGCGCCAGCCCGACCAGGAGGAAGCCCAGGAGGCGATGGCCACCTTGGTTTCGCGCCTGGCGTTCCGGGTGGACAACCGCCCACGCTTCTCCGAGATGTTTCTCATGCCAGTGATCGCCCCTTCGGGCAGCGAACTCATCGGCAATGCCTCCAACTGGAAATCAGCCAGCTTTGCGGTGAACGAGGCCTTGGACCGCTGGTTGCCCACCAGGGCTTTCAAGACTGTCTTCAACGGCATCCGCCCGTTCGACTGGGTAGGCACATGGCGTCCAGCGGTGCTGCGCAGCCATCTGTACCGCACCATGCCCGGCAACGCGCAGGCCAAGATCACCACGGTGGCAGAGGACATCGACTACCCGCCCGAGGCGCCGCGTTTGGGCTTCGTGTGCATGGTTCTGACCAGCGACCGCGGCTGGCCAGCGCTTCCTGATCCGAGCACCACGTCGGACAAGCGCCTGCAGGACGTGGTCGGGTATGCCCTGCATCACGTTGAAGACGCGGACATGCCGACGGTCCTCACCCCGGACCGCGTGCAGTTCTCCATCACGGACGGCGTGTGCCGTTGGCTCCGCGAACTCGACCAGTCGGTCAAGGTGTTGGGCTGGAGTGTTTCACCCGTGGCCAGTTCTGCCGATGTCATCAAAGTCAGTTTGCGACTCGACAGCCCAACCGTGTCTCTGACGCAGTTCACCTTGCGCAAGCACCAGATCGGGTTGCGCGGCGTGGACGAGATCCTGCAGATGCTCATGACGTTGGCGCCGGTGATGGATATTGCACGCGATGGTGGGCTCCCTGCAAAAAGGTCAGCCGAGCGCTCTTGACACTCGAAAGCTTCGTGTTTTTATGGATGAAGCAGATCCCGACTCACACGAAAGCGAACAAGCCATGAACCTCACCACCCCCTCCATCACCCCCTTCGCTCAAGGCATCATCAAGGTCGACAGCGAGGAGGGCGCGTTCCCCGGAACGATCAAGACCAAGCCCAGCATGGTCGTGTGCGCTCGCCACCACCAGGCAGCCGCCGAAGGCAGCATGGATGCGCCCAAGTTGGCGGCCCACCCCATCCAGGACACCCTGTTGGCCGCCGATGCAAACAAACAGGCCGGCGCTCTGGTCGAGATTCCCGTACGCATTTTCTTCAACCGTCCTGATAAGTCGATCAGCCTTCAATACAAGGCCTATGCGACCGATACCGGCGCGCCGCTGTGCACGGGTGATGGCAAGGACGCCTCGCGGATCACGGTGGCCGGCGACAACACCCAGACCCTCAGCTCTGTGCCGTGCCCCGGCGCCGAAGCGTGCACCTTTGCGCAGCAGTCTGGTGTGGCCTGCCGCCGCCAGATGAAGATGACCGTGCAGATCGACGGCCAGGACGATCCCCTGAGCGTCTTTGAGGTCCGCTCGTCCTCCCTCAACAGTTACCGCGCGCTCGCCGCTCAGCTCAAGATCCTGCACCTGCGCTTTGGCGGGCTTCGCCATGTGCCTCTGAAGCTGCAGATGTGGCAAGCCAGCAATACGGCCAGCCAGTACGAGGCATTCAATCTGCTGCGCCTGTGCATCGCTGCGCCGTCCGAGGCGGAAGCCATGAAGCAAGCGAAGGCTGCACGTGATCAGGCCGAAGCGGATGGGCTTGTGGACGTGATGGATGAACTGTTCGAGGGCTCGGTCAGCAGCGACCCGATGGCGCTGTTCTCCGACGACTTCCAGCTCGTGAGCGACTTCTACGGGGTCGAGCAGCCCACCCGCCGCCGCACGTCTGACAACGCCCAGACAGTCGCAACCTCGGGCAAACGTGGCCCAGCTCCCGCCGACACAGCGGGAAACCTGATCGCTGATGCGGTCCGCATGGCAGGTGCCGCGCGACCCGCCGAACTTGAAAGCATGCAAGCATGAGCCAAGCTGACATCACCCGCCTCGTAGTGGGCGAGCCCTTCACATTGGGTATGGGTCGGGCCGTTGGCCAGTCCCTTCGTTCTTCGGACGTTTCGAAGTCACTTCAGTGGCGCGATGGCAAGTGGCAGGGCCAGAAGTCACTTCTCTCGGTGCTGTCCAAAAAGAAGCGGCCCAAGCACCTGGTCTTGCCTGCTGGAGCAGGCCGTCGCCTTCGATTGAACGCATGGGTGATCGCCGCTTTGGTGGGCCTTGCCGGTACTGGCGTTGCCCTGGGGTTGCTCCTCCAGTCGCGAGAGGCCCCATTGGCGTCCAATGCACAACCAACGGCGGCTCAGTCGTTGCCCCTCGTGCAGGCACCTGAGAATGTGCGGACAGTCGACCAGCCGTTCCCCACCGCGCCCGCAGAATCGTTCCAGGTGATCCAGACGGCCGAAGGTGAGGCGCCCACAGCTAGGACGCCTTCGCTTCCCATCTTGGCTCCCGCTGGAGTAGGCACCACCACGGCTTCGGCGAGCGCAGGCGCGAGTCTCCCGTTTGTGGCACCTGCTCCCATGCCATCGCCGATTGGGCCCGCTCCAGAACTTACTTCGGAGAGGTCCAGCACGCGAGCCGAAGCCCGCCCACCCGCGAAACCGGCCAAGGAGGAGCCCAAGCCGCCTGCGGTCATTCTTGATGAGATGGTGGAGAAGCCGAAGCCAACTGCCGGGGTCAAATCAGAACCAACTGCGAAGACATCGCAGCCAGTGAAGCCAGCAGTGGTGGCCAGCGTCGCAGCAACCCCGGCCAATGCTCCGTCGGCACCAGCAGCACCCGCGCTGGCTCCTGCGCGTGGCCTCATCGCAATCACACCGGATGGCAAGTCGGCGGTTTTCACCGACCCAGCCACCCGTCTACCAAAACAGTTCAAGGTTGGTGACAAATTGACCAGCGGCGACACGATCAAGAGCATCGACGCCGCGCAGGGCAAGGTCATCGCCGGAACGAAGGAGTACAGCCTTGACTGAAGAAACCCGCAACGAAGACATCGTCATCGACCCGGTGGCGATGAAGATCGTCAACCGCATCGCGCCAGGCACCAAACAGTCCGGCACCATTGACTGCGCAGGCGGCCTGATGATCGAAGGCGAGTTCACCGGGACGATCAACGTCATTGGTGGCCCGTTCGTGCTCATGCCCGAAGCGCGCGTTTGCGGTGTCATCACCTGTGACCAGGACGCCTACCTGTTCGGTTCCATCTTGGCTCGCGATGATGGCGAACTGAGCGAACTCACCGCCCATGGCGCGGTGTTTCTGACCGAGACCGTCAACGCCAAGGCCAACATCACGGCAGGCGCCTTCAAGACCTACGAGGGCTCCGAGGTCGAAGGCAAGATCAAGACGATCCGGCGCTCCTGAGCAGGGCAGGGAAGCGCCCGTGACCGCTCTTTCGCACAAGTGGCTTCGCCAGGTCTTCACCGACAGGGGCGTCAAGGCACCCTCCGATGCAGCATGCGCAGCGTTCGTGAAGTCTCTTGATCCAGCGGGGCTTGAACAGGCGCGCGCGTTTCTCAACGCCGTCACGAAAGGTGTGGAGTCCACCGAAGGCATGACAGCCTTCCTCGCGTCAATCAACGCAGCACACCGAGAGGCGGCACCAGTCGCCACGGAACCGTTGGCAGTGCGTGCCCAGCCGCTGCCATCTCGCAACTCAAGGCCTGTTCCGCCCGCGTCCCCGGTAAAGCGAAAAGCTGTGCCTGCGGCTGACAGTGCTGAGCGTGCAGCCCTGCGCGACCAGGGGATGCATATCTACGCGGGCAAGGCGGCGATGAAGATCGAACTGGACGTGCTGAGGGCCGCAGAGGGCGATCCAAGCCGCCTCACAGTCCAGATCGAGCTGGCACCGGCCGTGGCGCCGCGCTCATTCGATTGGGAGCAGAAGATACCGTTCCAGTTCACACGTCGAGAACTGCCGCTCCTGGGCGCCATGCTCATGGGGTACGCCGGCGGCTCTCTCGTGTTGACCAACCACGGGCCCGACCACGACAAGCGACTGGAGTTGCATCAGCAGGGAAACGTCTTGTACGTGAAGCTTCGCCAGGGCACCAAGACGCTGGCCATGCCCGTCGAAGCAGCCGACCTCTTCGGATGGGTAGCCATCACGATCACAGCTCTAAAAAATCACCATCAGGCCCTTGACTCTGGTGCGTTGTTTGAGATCCTGAAAAGGACCGGGGCAATGCATGCAGCTGCCTCAACCTCAAAACCCTAAATCGGAAAGAACCCATGAAATCCACTCATTTCCTCAAACTCAGTCTGGCCGTGATGAGCGTGGCCGCTCTCCTCAGTGCTTGTGGTGACACGTCCCTCGGTGGCTCGTCCTCCTCCAACGCCGTCCCTACCATCGAAGATGTGAAGGCATGGCGCGTGGCCAACGTCGACACGAAAACCTACAACGTGAAGTCGTACGAGGTCAGCGATCTCAGCTGCTCCGCTGTGAGCAAAGAGGAACTGGAAACCGTCAAGAAGAGCTACTCGGCCTTTGGCATGAGTTCTGACGACTTGATGAAGGCTCTCGTCCAGTGCAGCTACACCGTGAACGCCTCGCTGGTGGGGCGCGACAAGGAATACCGCAAGACTCAGGACCGAGACATCACGAACCACAAGGTGAAGGATGAAAAATTCGGTCTGCTGGTCAAGGGCGGTACCCCCCAATGGATGGGAACCCCCCGGTTGCCCAAAAACGAAGGATGAGCAGCTACCTGATGGGCTGGCCGCCCGCCCGCAGGATGTTTGTGTCTGTTCAGGGCACTGCACCTCATGCGTTCGCACAAGCCATGCTGGTGCTGTCGGCCGGCGTGGTGCTGGGCTGGCTGGCCTGGGGGGAGGGCAGGGCGCCCGCACTTGCAGCACTGTTGCCCGTCCTGGTCGCCCTGAGTCGCTCGCGTACCCATGCGTTCCTGCTGGGGCTGGGCTACACCGTCGCACTGCTGCGGCACACGGCGGCGTTCATCGGGAGCTGGTTCGATGACAGCTTGCTGATCGGGGCAGCTGCTGTGCTGGCCTACGGGCTCATCTCCGGAGCGGTGTGGTGTCTGGGCTGGAGCCGTTCGGATCGCCCTTGGCGCAAGTCGCTCGCGGTGGGGGTGGCCTGGACGGTGGCGCTGTTGCCCCCAGCCACGGTGGCACTTCCCGGACACCCTCTGATCGCATGGGGGGCGATTACGCCTGGGTTGGGCTGGGTAGGGGTGGCGTTGGCCCTTGCGGTGCCTGCAGGGCTCGTCTGGTGGCTTGCTGAACACCGTCTGCGTCCTTTGCAGACCGCCGCAGTGCTCGGTGCGCTTCTCGCCTCCTTGGGGGCGGTGGGCATCCTCCAGTTCGTTCCAGGGAGCAGCTACGGGCCTGCGACGGTGGCGGTGAACACGGCATGGGGCAAGCTCGATGGGGTGGACGATGTCCTGCGCCGCGTGGAAAGCATGGGCCAGATGTCCAAACAGCTGGCGCAGCAGGAGAAGCCCGCGACCGTGATCTGGCCAGAGTCGATTCTCGGCAACTACGACCCCGCTCTCTATCCGGTCCTCGATATTGCGTTGCTCAAGGCGGCTAGGGCATCTGGGCAGACACAGATCATCGGCATGGACTTGCCAACAAAGGAAAAGCACTGGGAAAACGCCGCCGTGGCGTTCTACCCGGATGGGCGCTCGGCACGTGCCGTTGCGCGCCAGCCCGCGCCGCTCTCCCTGTGGCGGCCCTGGCAGGAAACGAACAGCTTCGTCGCCGACTGGACCGCAAGCAACGTCCTCACCTTGAGCAACACCATGCGAGCGGCCTTCATCTTCTGCTACGAGGAATACCTTCCCGTGCTGTACCTCATGAACGAGGCGCAGGGCAGGGTCGATATGTACGTGGCGGTGACAAACACCTGGGCGGCACAGAGCCCGGTGGCCGCCGAGATCCAGACCCAGCACTCGTTGGGCATGGCCCGCCTGTTCGGTCGACCCTACGTCAAGGCTGAAAACCGACCACTGAAGGCCGAGTAAACGCGGCATGGGGCGCTTTGCCCTGGTGCTGAGTAGGTGGTCGTCATCGGTTGCGGTGGTTTACGTGCCCCCCTAGAATTGCCTCAACCCCTCGCTTCCGTGAGGACTGCGCGTCTTGTGCGCGCCATCAACCAACCCCCCTCTGGGATTCCATGAATCCCTTAGCGGGCCGTGGAATCCCTTTTTTTTGGAGATTCCATGGAAACCACAACCAATGTCAACGGCGATAGTCGCCTGATCCCTGTCTCGCAGGTCAAAACCGGCTTCAACTATCGCCGCCGCTACAACGCGGAGGCGATGGCCGAGCTGCGTGAAGACATCAAGCTCCAAGGGCTGCTGCAGCCGGTGATCGTCCGCAAACTGGATGACGGTTACCAGCTGATCGCTGGTGGACGCCGGTTCCTCGCCTTTTCGGATGTATTCGGTGAGCAGGCGGAGATCAAAGCCGAGGTGCGCGTGATGACCGATGCGGAAGCAACGGCTGTCATGCTTGCTGAGAACAACAAGCGCGAAGATCCCACGGCCATCGAAGACGCCGAAGGTGCCGCCCGCATGCTGGGGCTGTGCAACGGCGATCGCGACGAGGCCGCCCGCCGCCTGGGCTGGAACCGCAACAAACTCGACCGCCGCGCTGCATTGATGAACGCCATCCAGCCCGTGCGCGACGCCTACCTGGACGAGAAGATTCTGGTGGGCCACGTCGAGATCTTTGCTGCCCTCCGCAAGGAAGTGCAGCAGCGGGTCATCGAGATGATGCTCAAGGCAGAGCGCAAGATCATGGTCGACGAACTCCAGAAGATGGCCGAAGCTTCGCTGCAGAGCCTGGAATCTGCGATCTTCGACAAGGCCGATTGCGCGCGCTGCCAGTTCAACACTGGTGAGCAGCAGGCAATGTTCGACACCTCTTTCGGCGGCTCGCGCTGCACGAACAGAGAGTGTTTCCAGACCAAGACCGAAGGTGAGCTGCAGCTACGCGCGAAACAGCTGGCCGACACCTACCAGGTCGTGCGCATCGTGCGTCCTGGTGACAACAACTCGGTCACCGCGGTTCGTGCACAGGGCGACAAGGGCGTGGGTGAGGAACAGGCGAAGGCCTGCCGCACCTGTGCGAGCTTCGGCGCCTGTGTCATGGGCACACCGACAGCGTTGGGCAAGGTCATCACCGATGCGTGCTTCAACACGACCTGCAACTCTGAAAAGGTCGCGGCCAACGCGAAAGTCGTGAAGGCCGCACTGGCTGCCCAGTCGAACGAAGCTGTGAAGGTGCAACCCGCCGCCGGCGCAACGCCACCGAAGGCAGCGACAGGCAAAGCAGCTGGAAAGACCCCGGATGCCCCCAAGGCGACCCCGAAGGTGACGGCCAGCTCCGAGCAACGCACTGCAGTCAAAGAGTACCGCGAGGCCATCTGGCGCGCGATCTTCAAACGGGCAGCTGAAAAGCTGCCGGTGATGCAGAACCGAGCCCTCCTGGTGGCCATTGCGATTCACCGGCCGTCCGACATGGACAGCCATGGGAGCCGCGATGCCATCGAGAAAGCACTGGGTACCCAGCTGCAATCCGGGCTGAACACTGAAACGCTGTTGGGCAACGTGCTCGCACTGGACCAGGCAGGCCTGGCCACCGCGCTGCAGAACCTCGCTGCCAACGTGAGCAAGACGGCATCGATCAACGACGTCACGGGCTACCTCAAGGCCTTGGACATCAAGATCGAGTCGTACTGGAAACTCAACGAGACGTTCCTGGACATCCTCACCAAGACCGAGATCGATGCCGTGTGCATTGAGCTGGGGCTGGCGGATGCGGCCGGCAAGCACTACGACAAGCTCAAGAACGGTCCCAAAAAGGACTTCGTCAAAGGCATGTTGGCGGTGGAAGGCTTCCAGTACGTGGGTGCTGTCCCAGCCCTTATGCGCTGGGGGCAGTAAGCCCAGACCCTGAGAGCCTCGCTCTCATCACAACCTCCTGACGGGAATCACCTTCCCGTTGGGGGGGTGGTCCCTGTCGCTCTTTCCTCAGAGAAAAACGACATGAACCTCTTTCAACAATTCGCTCCCCTCATCGCCGCCGGCGTGACGGTCCACCTCAAGCTCTCCGCCAATGGCGAGAACATGCAGCTGGATCTGATTCCGGTGGCCAAGGAAAACAAGGCAGGCATCAGCCTCAGCCCGAAGGCACTGGTCGCATCCGCGGCCGAGCTGGACGAGAAGCTGCCAGCCTTCCTGGAGACCTACTTGGCATCGCAGGTTCGCATCAGCGACCTGATCGAAGCCTCGCAGAAGGAACTCGACGCTGCGGAAGAAGCTGCGAAGGCAGCCGCCCAGGCCGCCAAGACAACCGCTTCGAAGGCGCCTGCCAAGGCAACCTCGGGCGCGCGCACCGCGACGCCTGCGACGACGAAGAAGCCTCGCAACATGGCCGATGGGCTGATGGACGAGGACGACGAAGCGGACGACACCGGTTCGGGCGGACCCACCGGCAACGGTGGTGGTGCCGAAGAAGGTGCTCCGGTCAACGGTGGCGGTGCAGTGGAGGACAAGACCACTGCCAGCACCGGTGAACTCAGCGCAGCGTTGTTCTGAACGGGAGAGAGAGCATGCAAGTACTCAATCTCGTCCGCAAGTTCAAGTACAACTCGGTGACGCTGCCTGACCCGAACGATTCGATGGCACCCGACCAGGTGCGCGAGTTCTACGCAACCCAGTACCCCGAGCTGAACAACGCGATGCTCGAAGGCCCGGTAACCGCAAACGGAGTGTCCACCTGGACGTTCATGCGGGCAGCTGGCGCCAAGGGTCGTATCAAAGCGCCTGTGCAGACTCAAACCTGCGATGCGCGTGAACTGATCATGAAGGCGGTGGCCTCCGGTGCTGCCGGCGCTTCATCTCCCTCCCTTGCACCTGTGCGCGAAAGCGCCCAGTTCACGGGGCGGTTGGTGAAAGTGCTCGCGACGCGGGATACCAGCGGCCGCGCCATGAGCCTCCCCTCATCTGCCTTCGGCATGTGGGGGTAAGGAACCACAAAACTGAAAAGGCCCACGTCGTCATGACGCGGGCCTTTTTCTTTGGGCGTTCGCTTACGGAGTTTCGTACCTTACGGTCTTCCGTTGCCTACGGCGGATCGTAGGCACCATCCCTCGGCAGACGGGCGCAGCGTCGGGGGTCAATGCTTTTCACGTTGAGAATCTTGCCAAACGCGTGAGAATTTGCCAAATGATCTGAGAACAGTTGGGCTGTGTCTGCGACCGCAAGAAGGTGCCGTCAGGGGGCGGCGCCAGTCACGTTGATCGGGCTGGCATGGACTTTTCGGACAGGCATTCTCACTGCCTACGGCATTTTTCTCAGTTTTCATGGCAATGGTCAGGCTGGTCCGCATCCTTTGACGCCGGCGGACGGGCAGACGAAAATCAAGGCGTTTTCGCAAATTGCGATCTCGTGCTGCGCTTAGACGCAGCGCCTCAACCAACCCTACGGGAATCAACTTCCCAGTAGGGCAAGTGGGTTCCCGCACCTGGAGAACCCATGGAAACAGCAGAACTCACCCGTGGCGCCTCGGCGTCGCATGGCTTGTTCGCACTGCCGGCCATCTCGCAGGAGATTCCGGTGGTCATCGAGGAGGCCTCAGAGCGCTCCCGTGTTATCGCGCGTTTCGCGCTGGCCAGCGAAGCCCAAGGGCTGCAGCTGCCCGGTGGCAACTTCACGCGCCTTGAAGAGGTGGTGGCCCAGCAGTGGAACCGCCACCTCGAAAACATCGCGGATCACTTTGGCGAAACTTTGCTCGGTAGCCCGAGCCTGGTGGTAACCGATGAGGATCTGACGGTCCTGATCAATGCCCGAGCCGGCATTGACACTTTCCGACTCAAGCCCGTGATCGAGGCGCTGGAGCAATCCCTTCCCGGTCTCGGCTGGTTCGTGGTGGATGTTCTCGGCAGTGCCCGGTGCGCTGGATTGTTCTTCTACGACATGACCATGGTGGCCTACCACCTGGACTATCGCTTGAGCGATCTGGACGAATTCACCGATCAGGCCTACGCGCGCGTCATCCTCGCCGAAGAGGGTGATCGTGAATACGAAGACGAAACCGAGGTGTCTCCCGAGCAGATCGAGGAGATGCGCCAGTCGTACCAGTTCTGGCCTTCGCAGATCCTCGAAGCCGTTGGCGGCCACATCCACCTCTTGGGGTTGGGTGGCATATCCATCAGCAAGAAGACGGCCGTCATTCCCCGCAAACGCATCTCAACGGCGCGCGTG
Organism: Burkholderiales bacterium; assembly: GCA_003241965.1. Classification (GTDB taxonomy): domain Bacteria; phylum Pseudomonadota; class Gammaproteobacteria; order Burkholderiales; family Burkholderiaceae_C; genus Hydrogenophaga. Next base: position 233,085 of record QBMB01000001.1, read on the forward strand.
AGGAAGTGGCTCAAGGACAACGCAGAAGACGCAGGAGCCTCCTGCATTCGCGCGGCATTGGACCTGAACAAGGCGCTGGAAGCCAAAGACTCACCTGACTTCAGTTTCTACGTTCGTGAAGACGACGTTGAGTCGATTGGAGCCATGTGCTTCATTGCCTGGGATGCCCCCGATTTGGTGTGGGACGCGTGTGGCCACGCAGAAGAGATGGCCTACAACTCCAGCGAAGTCGTCGAGGCATATGCCCGCAAAACCTATCCCCTCAGTGGCGGCATCACCGATCAGCAACTCGCTGAACTGGTGAAAGACACCATGGAGTACCTCAACCGATGGCACCTGCTCGAAAAGCTCGTGTCGCACTTTCCATCAGCGAGAGATGACGATGAAACTTGAAGTAAACAGCTACGGCGAGAGCTATGCGCTCAAGCACGCTCTACTCGTGTACGAGTCGCCGGGCAACCAGGCGTCATACGCCACGAAACATCCCGTTCAGACCATCGACGGCAAGCCGATGATCCGACCGGGTGCACCGCTGACCGAGGGCGACTACAAGGCGCTGATCGAGGGCCTCAAGCCCAAGGATCGGCCAACCATTGAGTGGAACGACCCCACCATTCTCGCAAAGGGCATGGGCAGGCTGATTTGGTGGACCTCGGCGCGCAAGCGGCCGATGTTCTTCAGGTCCAGCTCGCACGCTGCCATGAAGGTGGATGGCAAGAACATCTGTCCCAACCCGGGGCTGGTGTTCATGGCTGGACCTCGCACGCTGCACATCTTCGCCTTCAAGGGTGAAGCCGCACCGGTCAAGACCACCAAGCTGTATCAGGCCCCGTTCTTCAACGTGTGGTCCGACGGCAAGGTGTGCTCCGGCAACGCGACCCTCCCTGAGGAGGATCAGCGCAACGACAGGGATGCATGGGAGCGGTTCTTTTTTGGATCGCACTTCACGCACCCGAACTTCGGTCAAAAGGACAGGCTGACCCTCGGGGTTGAGCCCTGCGCCTTCTGGCAGAAGCAACTCAACCGACCCACCAAGGCGTTCCCCGAGAGCGTGCTGGTGGACATCAACCTCACTGTCAACGATCTGTTGGCACTCGACTTTTACGAGCGCCCGCATGTTCGGGCCCAAGGAGAATTCTGATGAACAACATGGACAAGGCGATCCTGAATGCCTTTCCCCTTGTGGCCGTTCCGACCTCGGAGCCGCTGCCAGGACACACCCAATGTGGAACCCGCTATCTGGTCGGCAAGGCTGGCCTGATGCGCGAGATCACACTGCCCTGGATTCGTCTGGTGCACCCGGTGGCCACGTGCGATGCCGACATCACGCTGCCCTACGGGCCGATGGAGAGTTCGGTCGAAATGTGGTGCTCTGAAGTGCCGGCCGAGCTGATCCGTCAATTCACCGCCGACGCGCGCCAGGCGCTGCCCAATGAAATCGCAGCTGCCCTGATCTGGAACTCGACCATCGATGTGTGGCGGTACGAAATCCGACGCAGCCTTCGGGCCACGCCGGGCTACGTGTCGTTCGAGGAGGTAAGGCTTGAGGATGACGAGCACCTGGTTGTGGACATCCACAGCCACGGCTCGGCCAGGGCCTTCTTCTCCAGCACGGATGACCAAGACGACTTCGGGTCCATGAAGTTCAGCGTCGTGCTGGGCAACCTCGACAAGCCAACGCCCAGTTCAGCCATCCGGCTGTGCGTGGCGGGGCGCTACTTTCCAGCGTCGATCAACGAGCTGGGCGTGCTGGGGGTGGTCCTGTGATGGATACCAAAATGCACGTACTCGAAGCGAAGCTGCTGACCCGAACCGTCAAAGTCCTCCTTGTGGGGGCAGGCGGAACAGGCAGCCGCATGCTGGAGAAGCTGGTGGCATTGCACCGTGCGCTCAAGGCCAAGGGTCACCCCGGCGGCCTTCATGTGATGGTGGTCGATCCGGACACGGTGTCTGCGGCGAACATCGGCCGTCAGGCCTTCTACCCGCCTGACATCGGCAGCTACAAGTGCGATGTCCTGGTGAACCGGGCCAACATGGCGCTTGAGAACGTCCAGTGGGAAGCGGAGCCGGCGATGCTGGACACCCGCTCCCGTCTGGAGGGTTTTGACCTGGTCATCGGCGCTGTGGACAACCGTGCAGCTCGACTCGCGATCCTCAGGGGATTGGAGAACTGCTCCAGCGGAACCCGCTACTGGCTGGACACGGGCAATCGATCGCATGACGGCCAAGTGGTGCTGGGTCAGGTCACCTCGCGCAACAAGTCCAAAGACGATCCAATGCGTTTGCCGCACATCGCAGAGTTCTACCCGGAGCTCATCGATTCGGCAGCTGAGGATCAGGACAACACGCCATCGTGCTCGTTGGCTGAGGCGCTGGACAAACAGAGCCTGTACATCAACAGCGCGGTGTCGGACTTCGCAGCGAACTTGCTGTGGATGCTGTTCACCGATGGCCGTCTGGACACGCAGGGCGCGTTCATCAACCTGAAAAGGATGATGGTCACACCCCTCCGCGTGGACCCTGAGGTGTGGAGCCGCTTCGGCATCGTGCGCGATGGCAAGCGCCACAAGGTCGAGCGCCCGTCCGTCAAGGTGCGGCGCGCGCGAAAGCAACAGGAGACAGCCGTCGAGGCTTGATCTTCACACCGCCATCGAGCGGTATCAACTGAAAAGGCCTGCCGCTTCACAAGCGGCGGGCCTTTTTTCTCGAGTGCGAGTCGACTGTTGTTCTGAAGATGATCTCACCGGCTCGCTGAAGTCTCTCTTCGGGCCAACGCTTCAGAATATAGCTATGACCATCAACGAAACCATCCCTCACACGTCGGGCGAGCGTGGACGCCCACCTGAGAACCGGCTTCAACATGCCTCATCGTCACGCGCGTTACGGCCATTTAAGTAGGCGATCTCAAATTCATTGCGGCTAACCAAAGGGCCCACTCATGGCACTGTTGAAACATTCCCATCTTTTGTTTTACCCAAACAAAGAAAGTCCCAGGGATAACTCAATCAGCGGACATTTTCTCTGCGGAATTTACAGTGCTAAGCCTGTCGAAAAGACTGCAAGGGTTAAAGGGCCCTTAATTGACTGGTTTTTTAAGCGCACACAAGACTTACCTGTTCAATACCCTGAATTTGAATTTCTCGCGGCTGCGCAGGTACAAGATGTGGACAACGTGCTGGTGGTTAACAACATTGCAGCGCTGAAAAAACATGGACCTTTGATGTACGCCAGTCTGCTCCACTTTGCGCGCGATGAAGGCTATAAAGGAATCAGGCCAACATTAAAACCTGACGATATCTTGAAGAAGCCGAGGGAAATTTGGGAGAAGTTCTCGACCGATCCGTTTTATTCGGGAAAGGTGGTTTTGAAATCAGAAAACCAGTTGTTGGAAGATTCCGAAAAACAGTCGGGTAAGTACTCAAGTGAACAAAAGCCTATTCTTTCCAGATGGAAACATCCGGAAGATTGGCTTAACAAGATCTATCAACTTCAACCTGGATCTCACTTGGTTGATTTGGCCCATATGCGCAAGAACGCCGAGGCCTACTGGAAACACTGGGAGTCGACTGGTAGAAGCGAGGAGTCCCTTGATGACTTCGCCCAGAAACTGGTCCGGTTAAGTATTGATGCTCACAAGAACAAATGAGTCAGCAACTCCACTTTTGTGGGCACCCCCAATCAACTCATCGTGATCTTGATTCTGGGCCACCAGTGATCTCCAGACTTTGCGAAGATTCGTGATCGCGCCGCGCCCTCTATGCGGGCTGCAACCACTTCAGCGCCCGTGCGAGCGGCCAGCCAGACCACCCCGGGCTTTTCAGGCTGGGGTGAGCCATCCGGACTGATCCCGCCCTCGGGGAAGATGAGCACGCTGCGGCCCGCGTTCAGGTGCCGCGCAAGCTTGCGCAGGCCTTGGGGAGTCGTCGAGTCCAGTGGCACCACCCAGCCGTAGCCCAGCCAGCACAGCAAGCTCATGCCTCGCGCGGCCCATGCGCACTTGACCGACCAGTCGGTGTCCACGCCCACGGCCAACGGTGTGGGGCTCACCAGCACGAGGAGCACGCCGTCCAGCAGACTGACATGGTTGGAGGTCAGGATCGCGCGTCCGCTCACAAGACGCTCGCGCGCCGGCGAGGCGATGTGGGCCCGCGCGCGCAGCGTAAGGGTCATTGCGGCCGAGATGAGCGTGCGCAGAGGGGCGAGGTAGCGCCAATGCGGCGGGTGCTTGCCGGCGGACGAAGAAGTAGCTTCCTGAGTCATGGGTTCAGTCTGGCAGGTGGTTTTCAGTTTTCAAGAGGAGAGAGGGGCTTGACCATCCAGGCGCTGTACCAACCGTTGACCGGAACTTTGCCGTCCTGGTAGACGCTCCAGCCTTTCGCCGTGGCCTTGCTGACCATCAGCTGCCATTCTTCAAGGTTGTCGGCCTCCAGGACCAGCAGGCGGTGATGGAGCCTGTCGTGGGAGATTTCACCGACTTCCTGAGTCCTGCGCATCAGTTGCCCTTGAGGAAGGCCTCCGAGGCTTGTGCAAACTGATTCTCGATGGGGATTCGAGCCTCGGTGATGGTGGCGTGGGGCTTGCCGCTGAACCAGACCATGAGACGGTTCTTCGGGCGCGTGAGAGCCACGTACATCAGGCGGCGCTCCGCCTCGTAGTTCACCACGCTGGAGTCGTTGTCGGTGGCACTGGCGTCGATCACGTGAACGCTCTCGAATTCCAGGCCTTTGGAGCCGTGCATGGTCATCAGCAGCAAGGGGTCCTTGTTTTCGGAACGAGACTTCGTGGTCACCAAGCGCAGCCGACTGGACAGGGTGCCGTTGAGGTTGCTCAAGATGCCCGCGCAGGTGTTGACCAGTTTCGCAGGGTTCGGCTTGCCCATCCACATCGCGTACAGGTCGCCCACCTCGATGATCACCTCACGCACGGAGCCGCCGGTGCCGGTTGCGTTGGGGCGAAGCTGGTTGCGCCAGTAGGCACAGCTGTTCGCGAGATCCTGCAGCTTCTTGCGCTCGGCCGCCTCCATGCCGGGTAGCTCTGGAACGGCGCCGTCAAGAAACGAGCCTGCGTGGCCGTCCATCTCGCGCAGCAGAGCTGACTTTGTGCCCTCTTCGATGCCGTGGTAGCGCAGGACGCTCAGCACGCCCACCGTGGAGTTGTCATAGAGGGACTGCAGGAACGAGAGGTATCCCGCGATGACGGGGTTTTCCCAGATGCTCTTGCCGATGCGGCGGTATTCCACCTGACGGGCGCGCAACTCCATCTCCAGCAGGTCCAGGGAGAGGTTCTGGCGCGCGAGGATGGCTGCGTCGCTGTGCTTTTCAGGGTTGGCTCCGATGAGCGTGGCCAGGGCCACGGCCTGCTGCTCGGCGCTGGCGGTGCGGTAGGCCACGATGCTGCCGCCCTTGCCGCGGCGCGCGACCAGCGTCTTGCCCAGCCGCTTCTTGTTCAGCTCGACCAGGGTGACGGCATGGAACAGGATCTCCGAGCGGCAGCGGAAGTTGTCGCCCAGCTCGATGCGTCGCGCGCTGAACGTGTCCATGAAGTCCTTCATGCCCACATACCCAAGGGCTTGCCGCCACTCATAGATCGACTGATCGTCATCGCCCACGATGGTGACTTTGCAGCCAGCGCGCGCGTGCGCAAAGATCCAGTGCTTCTGAAGGTCGTCGGTGTCCTGCCCCTCGTCCACGAGCATGTCCGTGAAGGGCATGGGCGGAATCTGACCGGCGTGCACCTTGAGGGCGCAGTCGCGCATGATCGAGTACAAGTCAGTCTGGCCGGTGTCGCGCAGCAACTCGTTGTAGCGCTGAATCGCCCGACTCACGTCCGATGGCAGTTCGAGTTGCGTCCGGTCGACGGCGTACATGTAGCGCTCGAACATCTGCCGAGCCTCCTTCGGATCGGAGTCCCGAAGACAGGCAAACATCGCATCGTTGAGCAACAGGTTCTGGTGCGCGGGGCTCAGCACTCTCTGGCGGTTCACGTGGCGAGACAGGTGCTTGATGGCGATGCTGTGGAACGTGGCGATGATCAGGCGATCCTCACCGAAGGGCGCGCCGCCCGCCTTCTCCTGTGCAGCGTCCAGTCGACGACGCATCTCCACGGCTCCTTCCTTCGTGAAGGTCACCATGATCAGGCTGCGCTTGGGGTCGCGCAGAATGCGCAGCGCTTTGGCAACTGAAGTGGTTGTCTTGCCCGATCCGGGCCCTGCGACGATCAGCAGGTGTCCGTCGTGGTCAATCGCCTGCTGCTGGTTGGGGGTGAATGCCATGCGGTGTCGTCTCGCGTTTCAGGTGCAGTGGTCGACGACATCAGGGGATGCCTTCTTGGGTTGCGGAATGAAAAAGGGCCGTGTCACCACGGCCCCAAGTACGTATGCCCACGTACACCCAAGAGAATCAGGCGGCAGGGGTAGCGGCCTCAGCTGCTGCTGGCGCAGGCACCGGGGCTTTGGCCTTGGCCTTGCCCTTGTTGGTGGCCACGGATGCAGCTGCGGCGTCATCGATCAGCTTGGCGGGGTCCATGCCGCCCAGGTCCAGGCTGGCGTCAGCGTCAGAGCCGTCGTTGGCGGTGGCGGTGAACGCAGCGATTTCCTTGCCCTGCTGTTCGACGATGGCGGACATGCCTTCGTTGACCTTGCCACCGGTGCGCTGTTCCTGGATCACGCGCTGTGCTTCGCGGTAGATCTTGATCACTTCGGTCTGCATGATGGAGCGGAAGGCGCGCACGGCCTTCTTGCAGATGTACTCGGCCTGGGCGCGCTGCGTGGAGTCGATGACGCCCAGCAAGTTGGCGGTGCCGGCCAGCAGGTTCACGCGGTCCAGCGCCACCAGCAGCAGGAAGTAGGAGCGCGCGTGCGTGGCGATCACGGGGACGGTCAGCGTCACCGGGTTGGGGTAGAGGGTGCTTTCGAGCGACACGTTGTTCTGCGACAGCAACTTCTCCAGACGGGTGATGGTGTTGTCCATCAGGATGTTGATGTTGGCCAGCTTCTTCGTGATCACTTCGTTGTAGCGCGCCAGAACGTCCTGATTGAAGGAGGTCCAGCTGCGGTACTGGTATTCCAGGTACAGCTGCTTCGACAGGTAGGCGTAGTCCTTTTTGTAGAAGCGGATCGAGGGAGGCGACTCCAGCGTCTCTTCATCCAGGAAGACGACGGGCGTCTGCAGGTTGTGGGCATAGTCATCGCCGAAGACCTGAACGAGCGCACCCTGCCGGTTGGCGAGTACTTTGTTGATGGCTTCGAGTTCTTCAAGGGACGGGGCTTGTGTCATGCGGGGCTCTCCAGCGGGGTTGAAATGTGCTGAATTGACTTTAGGACGCGCATCTACAAACGAAGGGCGACCTAACTGCGGAGAAACCACCCGATATCAGCCGGACGAGAGCCTTGAACCCAGAAAAATGCGTGATAAGTTAGTTCCAAGATGACCAAACAGCTTTCCGCGTTGATCCCCGCAGCCGCATCGTTCGAGTACGGTGGGGCCGCGCTCGCCGTGGTGGGTGCCATGGCCGGAGCGTTGATCTGGGTCGTGCTGCCCTGGGCCACGCCAATCGCTCTGGTGTTGCCCTTCGTGCTGGGGCTGCTTCACAGCCAGCGCGCGGCTTTCTGGCTGGCCGGGGGCTACTACGCGGGTGCACTGAGCTTCCTCCCAGTGCTGGCGCTCAGCCCTTCCAGCACGGTGGGTGCAGCCGTGGGCATCCTTGCCATCTGGGTGTTTGGTTCGCTCATGGCTGGGGCGCTTTGGTCGCGTGGCCTGGATCCGAAGGGGAGGCCCCTCCACACCGGCGCACGCATGCTCGCGGTGTGGTTCGTGGCGTTGTTCACGCCGCTGGGCCTGTTTGGACTCGCGCACCCTCTCTGGGGCTGGGCGTTCTCTGGCGACGGTTTCATGGGCGTGGCATCGCTGGTCGTTGCACCACTGCTCACCTGCTTCCTGGTGCTGGCGATGCTCCACCAGCGTCACGACGGCACCAGCCCTTGGACTTGGCACTCGGGGCGTGTTCTCTCCATTGCCTTGTGCGCTGTGCTGATCGGCAAGGGCATGGGTGACCACACGCGTGTCAGTTCGCAAGCGGGTCAGGCAGTGGGGCTACAGAGCAAGTGGGGGCCGCTGCAGGGGGGGCAGGCGCCATCGCTTGAGGATCGTCTTGAGCGTGTGAAGAAGGCGCTGCGTGAGTTCTCTCAGGTCCAGGGGGCACAGCCGCTGGTAAGTGTTCTGCTCACTGGTCAAGGCGCCTTTGGTGCGCTGCCTGCCCAGCCGCTGCTGGCGCCCGAAGATCGCCGCGGTATCACCGTGGGGCTCGGCGGAACGGTTTCGTCGCTTCCTGCAGTGATGTTGCTCCCTGAGGGTGGCGAGCCGCGTGTCGTGTGCTCGGCCTCGTTGCCTTCGGTGCTGTACGCATGGGCAATGCCCAGCAATGCTTGCATGGGCGATTCTCGTGTCCTGGCCGTCCCAGTTGGTGGCGGAACGAGCCAGAGCCTTCGGGTGCTGATGGGCGATGAGGCTTTGTTCGGCGGCCTGCAGGTGCTCGAGCAGCTGGCGCGGTCTCGGCAGTCGTTGGCGCTGGTGACCACTGTGCAGGATCGTGCCGGCGTCCCTGCGCACACGGTTCAGATCAAGCACTTCAAGGCGATGTCGCTGCTCACCAAGACGCCCCATCTGCTGGCCACGAACCAACTGGTCGCCATCGATTGACCCTGATCGCAAGCTCTCCAATAATGGGCCTGTCATCTGGTTTCCAGAGGCGGTGCAGATGGGACACTTGAACCTTCCGATCAATAACTGCCCTTTGCGACGGCGACGGGCTACCTGAAAAGGTAACTGCAAGATGAAAGGGGTTCTTTGAACTCCTCATGGCGGGGGGCCTCGGCTCCCTGCCCATGAAATTGCTGGATAGAATTCGCCAACGGGCAAGACGTGACGGCTTGGTAAACGAGCTGTGAGGTCTTCCTCGACGTAGTCGAAAAGAACGAAGCTGCAAAGCTCCGTTGCGTGTCCTGTACACGCCATTAACTGGTCTTGCGCACGAAAGTGCTCCTGATCGCCACCAACCTCCCTCGTGGGCACCTGTTGCCCATTGGGGTGATGGCGTGCCATGAGGTCTTCCTTCCAAGGTAAATCTCATGAAAGCACTCGCCATCTCCGCCATCATCGCCATCGCAACCGTCAGCCTGGGCTCCACTGTCCTGGCCAAAGGCACTTCGTTGGTGACCGAGCGAAACGCACAGATTCAATCCATCCTGGATGAAGCTGGCAAGTAACAGCCGCAAGGCAGACACCGGGAGTCCTTCGGGACTCTCGGGCGTCGTTACTCATCCCACACCCTAGATACAACCGCCTTTCGGGCAAGACGTGACCGCTCTGTGCAGAGCCGTGAGGTCTTCCTCGACGTAGTCGAAAAGAACGAAGCTGCAAAGCTCCGTTGCGTGTCCTGTACACGCCATTAACTGGTCTTGCGCACGAAAGTGCTCCTGATCGCCACCAACCTCCCTCGTGGGCACCTGTTGCCCATTGGGGTGATGGCGTGCCATGAGGTCTTCCTTCCAAGGTAAATCTCATGAAAGCACTCGCCATCTCCGCCATCATCGCCATCGCAACCGTCAGCCTGGGCTCCACTGTCCTGGCCAAAGGCACTTCGTTGGTGACCGAGCGAAACGCACAGATTCAATCCATCCTGGATGAAGCTGGCAAGTAACAGCCGCAAGGCAGACACCGGGAGTCCTTCGGGACTCTCGGGCGTCGTTACTCATCCCACACCCTAGATACAACCGCCTTTCGGGCAAGACGTGACCGCTCTGTGCAGAGCCGTGAGGTCTTCCTCGACGTAGTCGAAAAGAACGAAGCTGCAAAGCTCCGTTGCGTGCCACCTGCACGCCATCAACTGATGAGTCCACTCCGGTGTTCTTGTCGTACATCAAACTCCCGCGCGGGCAAATCCTTTGCCCCTTGGGGAGCGGATTGCTTGGCGGGTTTCCATCTGGAGACCTTCATGAAAGCAATTCTGCTGATCGTTGCAACGCTGCTCGTTGGTTACTTCGCCATCGGCACCGGCGTTTCCGCCACCGACCAGGTGGAGAAACGCACCTCTCACATTGAGAAGGTGCTGGAGGATGCAACCAAGTAAACAGTTGCGTTGACTGAGAACAGGGGATGGGCTTCGGCCCTCCCCTTTTTTCAACTACCCATTCCTGAGCGTGAGCAGTGCTGACTGCCCTGGCAATTGCCAGAGCCGTGAACACTTCTCGATGCATATCGGGCAGAGCTGGTCTTCGTGCCAGCAAACACCACGCGGTTCACCCCGCAAACATCAACCCCGGCCGGGAACGCTTCCCGGTAAGGGGGGCATCTCGGCTATCCAGCTGGAGGCCAGATGGAACCAGTCATCGCCGGCATCAGGGAGCAACCCCATGAACGCCGCAGCGAGTGAATCCACCCCGCAATACCGACAGCTTCACCTGCCGATGTTCCTCCGCCATGAAATCGAGGCGGTGGAACAAGCCCAGCGACAGTCAGACCTGCGCAGAGACAAGGCCCTCAAAAAGTCCGGTGCACCCAAGACCTTCAAGGTAAGGGTCGCGTCCGCGGCTGAGGACTTGTTCGATGCAATTGATGACCGCTTGCTGGACATGCCGCTTGGAGGCGCCGAAGAGGGCAACGAACTGAACTGCGAAATTGACCCCCTGCGGGTCGAGATCGTGGAGATGTTTGACGCCGCTGATGCGCAGGAATCCGAGTGGTCCGATGCCGCCGTCGAGGAGTTACACGAAGCAGTCTTGCACTACTCGTTGAAGCTCCTCCAGGCACGAGGCAACGGAGCAGAGAAGAAGGAGGTCCTGCAGTGGATCTTCGCCCCACCCACCATGGTTGCATTGGTCCACGACCAACAGATGCAGCCCGTCGAGGTATTCCTACCTCAAAACGCGACACCTTTCTCTTTCGAACAGTGCTGCCGCATCTGCGGCTACAGCTCTGAACGGCTCATGGATGGCTTAGTCCCCATCCTCAAAGAGATCGGCCTTGGAAATGTCTTTAAGGAACTTTTCGATGGAAACAAAACTGACCGCCCAACAGCGGTACAACGTGCGATCGACCTTCGGGTTGATGGAAGCACCTGAAACTGCAGAGATCCCCGGCCTCGCGCCTGGTCTCACCGGCGTCCCACCTTGCGACAACACCTACGTGTTCGATGCTGAGCGCATGCGCCAGCTGACGATGTTCTGGGTGGGGGGCTTCAAAGCCCTCTTGATCGAAGGTGACCCGGCAGCGGGCAAAACCTCGCTGATCGAACAGTGGCATGCGCGTCTGAACGTGCCGCTCTACAAGGTGCCTTGCTCACCGACCACCGAAAGCTTCCGCCTGATCGGTCAGCTCCTGCCGACCGAAGATGGCAAGCTGGCGTGGAAGGATGGCCCGGTGCTCAAAGCTTGTCGTGAGGGCACCTCGGTGCTGCTCGATGAGTACAACACGCTCGACCCGGGCGAAGCCACCGCGCTGAACATGCTGCTGGAGGGCTACTCGTGGACGATCCCCGAAACGGGTGAAACCATTCTGCCCGCGAAGACCACGCGGTTCTTCGCAACGCAGAACGCCGTTGACAGCAAGGCTGCAGTGGCGGGCCGCAACATCCAGGACGTGGCCAACGACGATCGTTTCTCCTACATGGAGGTCGATTACCTCAAGCCCGAGCTGGAAGAGGCGCTGGTGCTGCGGCACCTGCTTGCCGGCAAGGTGGACAAGGCGGTGGCCGAGCAGATTTCCAGGATCTGCGTGAAGGTCGCCAACAACGTGCGCGTGGCGTTCCGACAGGACGCGCCAGGTGTGGACAAGCCCTTGTCCACGCGAGTCGTGTTGCGTTGGGCCAAGTACACCGTCATGTACCAAAGCGTCATGAAGGCACAGAACCGAAGCGGGTTGCATTACGCGATTCGTCAGGCGGTGCGCATGAGTGCAGCCATGGCCGGAGCGGTCAACGAGCAGATCACGGCCGTCGCAGGCTATGACGAAGACATGAACAGCTGAGGCCTGGAAATGAATCAGGTCTTTGATGTTTACAGCCACAGCAGCAAGGGGCAGTGGGGCTTTAGCGCCTCAGGCTCCGAGGTCTGGACCGCCGAGATCAAACCCGGTGGCGCCCTCAAGCTGGAGCGAATCGAGTCCATCAAGCTGGGAGCGCAGTTGACCAAACGAGTCCGCATGGGCTTCACGAGGATGACGCGCTCGAAGTACCTGCACCAGGACATGACTCCGCAAGGGGAAGTGGTTGGTGAGTTCAGTGAGGTCCATCCGGACGTTCACTCGGCTCAGGGGTACAGCTTGGTGCTGATGGTGACAAAGCCGTTTGCGAAACCTGAGCAGTCGCAGATCGAGGAGTGGGAAACCACCCTTCAGTCTGTGGGCGGCATCAGCGAACGCGCAACGGCCTGGCTAAAGCGTCAGGAAGCTGCCCAGCAGTACTTCACGGCGTTCGATGAGCACCCCGCGTTCGCGCTGGTGCTCTCTGAGTGGGCACTGCGCAACAAGCAGATCCTGCTGTGCAACAAGGGGACCGTTCCGATGGTCCCGCCGATCAGGGACCCGATGGGCTGGAAGCAATTCCTGTCCGGGTGGTTCACAGAGGCAGACGTGCAGAAGGCTCTGGAGCAGTTGGGGTGGTCGCTACGCGACGCCCTGCTGCAGCCCGCTGCAACCGACAACAACAACCTCGCCGACGAAGCCGACAGCTGGATAGCTGAGGCGGGTCAGGCGGCCTTTTAACAGGTACAAAAAATGAGAGAGATTGTTTTCCTCCTCGGCTTCATCTTCAAGGGCCCTCTGGTCCTTGTGATTGCAGCCGCAAAGATGATGCGCAGAACCCAGCTGGTGGCAGCTGCTCCGCTGAAGAACGCCGTGGCTACGCGAAAGCTGGCCAAGGCAACTGCCAAGTTGGCCGCGAGTTCCGCAACCAGCGCATCTGCAGCCTCGGCTGCTGTGCGTGAGGTGGCGCTTGAACGACCGACTGGGATGGCTCAGACAGCTGACTTTGAAGTCGCTGACAGGATCATCTCGATTCGTCTGGTCCCCCCGGTGGGCGTGCTCAACATGCGCGTCTATCAGGAATCCAAGGTGATCAAACGTGACTTGATCATTCATGAGCCTCGCTTGCGAGCCATCATGCGTGGTCGACGCTTCACCTTCCCCGATGCGCCGTTCGACCCCAAGGCGGACCTCGAAGGAATCAAAGACGAGACGGTGCAGCTGGCCGAGAAGCTCATCAACGATGTTGGCAACGCGCGCGTCAAAGCGCACAAGCCACCAAAGGATGAGTTCAAGGTCAAGCCCGAAGCGGCCAAGCCGGTCGACACGGCCGCGAAGGCTGTCAAGGCGCCCGTGGTGCAGGCCCCGCCTGTGTCGAAGGTCCAAGCCACGCCCCCGGCGCCCGCAACGGCACCGAGAGCGCCCAGGCAGGAACAGAAACCAGTGGCGAACCGAGTGTTTGCGCCGCAACCCACCGTGGGCATCACCTACGTTGGCAAGCTGACGCAGGCAGGAGCACACAAGGTCACACCGAGAGGTCGTGACCCCTACGAGGTGTTCCAGGCAACCATTGAAATGGACAACGGCGCGGTGCTCCCTCTGCGCGGTGCCGAACTCGAGCGAGAGCTTGAGTCGGCTGGATGTCGCATTGGAGAGCGCGTCGCGATCACCCCCATGGGTAAGGTTCCGGTGGCGCTGTCCAGCGGCGGCGAGGGAAGCAAGAACCTCTACAAAGTTGACAACCTCGCGGAGACCGCATGATCGTTATTACTGCACACGGCCGACTGGGCCACCAACCTGAGCTGAAAATGCTTCCGGGCGGTGGATCGGTTTGCGAGTTCCGGCTGCTGAGCTCTCGTTTCGCAAAGGGCGAGGAAGTCACCGAAGCGGTGACCTTCTTCTGCTTCGATGAAGAAGCCGAGAAGTTCTGCGAGTCCACGGAGAAGGGGCAACTCATCTCCGCGACCGGTACGCAGGAAACGTCGAGCTACAACGATGCACAGGGGGCTCGCAAGTCGTTCACCAAGTACCGGATGACCTGGTACAGCAAAGGTGCTCGGCCTCGCAGCTCCCAGCAGGGTAGCCAGCAAGGTGACAACACTGGTGGTCAACGCCCAGGCGGGGACCGACAGGGTGGTGGGTATCAAGCCAACCGAAACCAAAGCAACCAGCGCCCCTCAAACGGCGGCTACAGCCGAGCGGCCAGTCCGCAGAGCAATCAACCTGAGCAGCGCCCGCAACGGCCCGCCCAGGCGCCTTCACAGGCTCAAGCTGACTACGGTGACAGTGGCTTCGATTCGAACCTTGACGGGTTCGATGACGTGAGCACCTTCATGATCTAGTCCCACAACCATCCCGACCGGGGGCACCCCCTCCGGTTCGGGGTGGGGTGTTTTCGGTCAACACCGGAGACACACATGTGTATCGCTGAAGCCCTGCAATCGCAGGTTCAGAAGTTTCAACAGTCGACCGGTGAAGAAACCATGGTCGTCGTGATCGAAAAACGCGACGAGTCCATGGCGATTCACCGAATCGGCTTCAGTCCCTTCGTGGGGCTGATGGTCGACGGCAAGCCTCCATCTCACAAGTGGTGGCAGGACGCCGACCGATTTCATGCACTTCAGTGGCCCCCCACTGTGCACTGAGACAAACGCACGGCCAGTCGAAAGACTGGTCGTGATCGTTTGCCATTCGAACTCAAGGTTGGGACAATTCAGCCAATGGAGAGTTTTCCAATGCGCCCGCTTGAGGGTGTCTTCGAAAGATCTTCTGCTCCCCGGAGCGAAACACGGCGCTGGGATACCGTGAAGTCACTTCTTGAAGTGACACCCCCAGTCTTCCAACAAAGAAGCGACCCAAGTCATTGGTTCGCCTTCAGGCAGCTCACGTCGTTCAGTTCTTGGACGGCATCTTCCCCACGGGATCAGCCAATGCGCATCTTCCCGTGTGGGGGGTGTGCATTGGCGGGTCTCGTAGATCCACTTTTGCATTCAACCCCCCAATGGAGAGTTCCAACATGAACAAAGATTTCAACGTGATGCCCAGCCTGCCCGCGCAGGAACTGTGTGCTCACATCTTCAAAGAAAAGTACGCAGCGCCGGGGGAAACCTCGATTCTTGACGTGCAGCAACGTGTGGCCAAAGCATTGGCCAACACCACCGAGATGGAAAAGTCGTTCCTGCAGACGCAGCTCGACGGTTTCATTCCTGCGGGACGCATCAACAGTGCAGCCGGAATGGACCGCGTGGCCACCATGATCAACTGCTTCGTGCAGCCCGTGGCGGACACGATGACGGGTCAAAAAGACGGCTTGCCAGGCATCATGGAGTCGTTGGCGCAAGCCACCGAAACCATGCGCCGCGGTGGCGGAGTCGGATACGACTTCTCGCTGATCCGTCCCATGGGTGCGCACGTGAAGGGCACCGACTCGACGGCCTCCGGGCCAGTGAGTTACATGCGTGTCTTTGACCGTGCCTGCCAGACGGTTGAGTCGGCTGGTTCGCGCCGTGGTGCCCAGATGGGCGTGCTGCGGA
Source organism: Burkholderiales bacterium (assembly GCA_003241965.1). Lineage (GTDB taxonomy): Bacteria > Pseudomonadota > Gammaproteobacteria > Burkholderiales > Burkholderiaceae_C > Hydrogenophaga. The sequence continues at coordinate 248,632 of QBMB01000001.1, forward strand.
TTGACCACCCCGACATCGAGTTGTTCATCGACTCGAAGAAGGCTCCAGACTTCAAAACCCTGGGCCTCGACGAAGCTGAGGAGCAGCAGTTCCTTCGCATGATGCGCAACAAGATGGGCTTCGGTTGGGCCGTTCGCGGTGCCTTCGCGCAGCTTTCTCAATTCAACATATCTGTGGGAGTAACGACCTCCTTCATGGAAGCTGTTGAACAAGATCTCGACTTCGATCTCGTGCATGAAGCGCCACCGCGCGAACCTGCACGCAAGGTGGTTGGCGAAGACGGCATCGAGCGTCACGTGTATCGCACGGTCAAAGCCCGCTACCTGTGGGAAAAGATCATGAAGAACACGTATGAGTCGGCGGACCCGGGAATTCTGTTCATCGACACTATCAATGAAACCAACAACCTGCGGTATTGCGAAGTGATTCGCGCGACCAACCCATGCGGGGAACAAAATTTGCCCGACTACGGTTGTTGCTGTTTGGGTGCCATGAACTTGTACCGTTACGTGAAGAATCCCTTCACGGACTAAGCCGAGTTCGACTACGAGGCCTTCCGCCGCGTGGTGCCTGGTGCAGTGCGCATGTTGGACCGCACGCTGGATGTCACCATCTGGCCGTTGGAACAGCAAAAAGCAGAAGCGCAAGCGAAGCGCCGTGTGGGTTTGGGCTATCTAGGCCTGGCCAATGCGATGGCAATGCTGGGTTTGCGTTACGGTAGCGAGGCCTCGGCCGAGTTCGCCGCGAACGTGACCCGTGAACTGCGTGATGCCGCCTACATGGCGTCGGTCGAACTGGCAAAAGAACTGGGCCCGTTCCCGAAGCTCGATGTCGAGAAATACCTGCAAGAGGGTACCTTTGCATCGAAGCTGCCTGAGCACATCAAGGATGCCATTCGCAAGCACGGCATTCGCAACTCGCATCTGTTGTCGATCGCGCCCACTGGGACGATTTCGCTGGGCTTTGCGGATAACGCAAGCTCTGGCATTGAGCCGACCTTCGACCTGAAACAGTACCGCAACGTGCGCACTGGCAAGGGCGAGGAACGCAAGATGTGGACAGCAGATGACCACGCGTACCGCGTGCTAAAGATGGTCAAAGGTGAAGACGCGGACGCTTCGGTGATCGCGACTGCACTGAACCTGTCGGTCGAGGAACACCTGCGCATCATGAAGGCGGTGATCCCATACATCGACAGCGCGATCAGCAAGACAGTGAACGTGCCTGCGGACTATTCCTTCGAGGACTTTTCACGCATCTACCTGGATGCTTGGAAGGGTGGCCTCAAGGGCATTACGACTTACCGACCTAACGACATCACTGGAGCGGTGCTCGTGTCTGAAGCGGAAGCGAAGGCAGCAGGAAACGGAACCCGTGACTTGCGTACCGATGACCCAGACCGCCGCGTCGAAATCAAGGACGTGCCGAACGTGGTCGAGAACTTGCGCTGGCCCAGCCGCCCCGATGTGGTGGCCGAAGGTGTGACGTACACCGTGCGTCATCCTCACGGCAACTTCGCTGTGGTGGTGAACCATTGGGAAAACGGCAGGAAGCACCCGCTGGAGGTGTATATCGCCGGTAACGAAGCGCCGCGGGGCCTGGGCGCTATCGCCAAGGCCTTGAGCGTGGACATGCGTACCGATGACGGTGCGTTCTTGGAAATGAAGCTGGCGTCGCTCATCAACACGGTGGCCGATGACGGCTTCGAGATGAACGACCCGGCGACGGGCAAGCGGGTGCTGATGCCGTCTCTGACGGCTGGCTTCGCGGTCCTCGTCAAGCATCGTCTGACTCAGATCGGTGCGCTCGGTGAGCAAGAGCATTCGCCCATGGTGGATGCCCTGTTCAGTCGCAAGGAGCCCAAGACGGGTCCTGCAGGCGCCATCGGTTGGCAAGTGGATGTCTCCAACCCCGCAACGGGTGACGACTTCCTGTTGACCACGAAAGAGCTGAAGCTGCCCAACGGGCAGGTCCGGCCTTACTCGGTCTGGTTGTCGGGTCGCTACCCAGCGGCTCTCAACGGCCTGATGAAGGTGCTGTCCATCGACATGCGCGTGAGCGATCCGAAGTGGGTGGCCATGAAACTGCAGAAGCTGGCGAACTTTGGTGAGGTGCGTGGTGACTTCCTGGCGCAAGTGCCGGGCGAAGCCAAGCAGATGAACTATCCCAGCACGGTTGCCTACGTGGCGACGCTATTGCTGGCCCGCATGAAGGCGCTTGGTCTGCTGGAAGGCGCACCACTGGCTCGCTCCGGTGATGCGCAACCGGTGGTCGAAGTGACTGAAGCCGCGAATCGTCCGGTTCGCGGTGGCGGTAAGCAGTGCCCTGAGTGCGGCTCGATGTCGCTGCACAAGGTGGACGGTTGTGAGCGTTGCGACGCTTGTGGCCACATCGGTTCCTGCGGGTAACCGAAACGAAGAATCTGGGGACAACCGTTCGACACCATAAGCTGCAAGTTCAGTTTGTGGCTCGCGCGGCCCCCGGTTTCCCAGCACCCTCGCATGAGCGAGGGGGCTGTCTAAAGGCTCGATGCAATCGGGCTTTCAGACAGTCGAACTTGAGCGGTTGGCACACGCCCGTCGCAAGGGTTCATTCTCCAAGGCGTGGTTCAACCGCGCCACAGAGCGAAGCGACCAGTGAGCAGTTCAAGTCACAAGTGAAGGTGTCGATAAGACGATGAGGCCGGGCCTTGACATTCACCGCTCCTCCTTCATTCTGAAGATTCACCCCTGAACACAAACTTCATCCGAATCTATGACCAAGCTCATTCTCACCCTGCTAATCGCGACCCTCACGCCCATCTCTTCCTTCGCCTGGAAGGCGATGAGCACATCGTTCTATCCGATCCACAACGTCTACATCAGCGACGAGCATGGGGATGAGGCGAGTGCACTGGAGCAGGCTATGGCGAGGTGCAAAGCCTTGGCTGTAAATGGAGGCAGCTGTAAACCACTTGCACGCCCATTCAGTGCCGAGGTCGCAGTGGTCATGCACGGTGAAGCTGGATTGAGCGTTGGATACGGCAGAGATTCTCAGAGAGCGATGAATGCGGCTCTTGGTGAGTGCAGTCGTCTGTCCAAATCGTGCATCCCCCTCACCGCAGACGCTTCCAAAGAGGTGCGTTATGCCGCGATTGCATTCTCACCAACTGCAGGGTACTTTGCACACACAGGTGCTTCGTCGCAAGAAGATGCAAACAAGAAAGTGCTGTCATTCTGTGTGGGACGAACACAAGGTCAGTGCAAGCTATCGAACCTAAAAAACATGGCTGCGCTCGGCACCTATGCGGTTGCCGTCACTGCCGACGGCAAGCACGAGTACATCGTGCGAAACGGGAACAGCGAGATTGCACAGAACGATGCGATCAGGAAATGCGAACTCGAGCTCAAACAGGCGTGCGCGGCGTCAGAAAAGTTTCGACCGGTGTTCAACGGTTGGAATGATCCGTTCACGAAGGCGCAGTGGGCTGACATCGACGCTATCCGTGATGCAGGCACCCGCAACTGGGAAGCGCTGCTCGAAAAATTCAAGCAGGCCAATCAATCTAGGGTGGGCTCTCCTGCGCAGTCCGAACAAGGGACTCGGGAAGCATCAAAACCAGACATGGGCCCCTGCATGGTCACGCGCGTCTATCGTGGGCACGAGGCCGATGAGATCCGATCGCCAGGGTGCTTTTGATCTCTGATCTTGGGTACTGAACCCCCAGTGGAAGGCGCAGACCCTTCCGACTGGCGCATCTCCTGCAGGATGAGGTGGGTGCTTCAAGAAGACCCTCAGGGCTGCGGAGTCGCTTGTCTGGCCATGGTCGCCGGTGTCCCCTACGCGAAGGTCCGCGCGCTTTTCATGCGCCACGGTCTCGGCGAGAAGCGCGGCCGCAAGCTTCCCTTCGCCACGAACTTTCGCGAGCTGCTCACGATGTCCGAGCTGCTCGGTCTCAAGGGCACCATGAAGCGCTGGACGGGGTGGAGTGCCGTGAACTGCGCCGGCATCATCAAGGTGCCGACAAATGCCCAGGATTGGCACTGGGTGGCAGTGGAGCGGACGGAGGCCTTCGGCGCAGTGGCGCACGACCCAGCGCTCGATTGGCCCGCATTTGACCGCGCTCCGCTGGATGTGATGTACCGCAGCCCGGACTCCCTGCGGCCTTCAGGGAACTGGATTTCGTTCGAGTAAATCCCGGCTGGGGTGCGACTGGGCTGGCTCTCGGATCAGGACGCTTCAAGTAGTTTGAAGTCCGCGATCAGGCCGACAAGGTGTTTGGCGATCTCGTCCGCGCGCTCGTGCAGCACTCCCACCGGGATGCTGCCGCTCGACAAGCCACCGTAGTGCACGTCGACGAAATAGCACAACCCATCTGGCATGTCTTCAGCTTCCCCTCGGATTGCGTTCGCAATCGTGTCGTAGACACCGAGCGCGCCCTTGCGCGTGATGGTGCCCCCGCCCAATTCGGCCTGATAGTGCCCCTTGGCCAGGCGATCGATGTGCAGGGTGAGGCTCAATACGTGTGCTTTGGGAGTGGTCATTTCAGCCTTTCAATCTTGAGTAGGTGCGTGCGTAGGCTCATATTCGCTCAAGAGTGCGCTCCACAGCGTCTTCCTTGCGGTAGCCGTCAACGAAACTCCACCCCGCAAGGATCGTCCAAAGAAATTGGCAGACGTATTTCACTTGGTCGTTGGTGAATGTGTCGTCATTGCGCAATCGGTAGACATGTTCGCTGAGCCTCTTGAACAAACCGTGCACCTGCGCATCCTGTACGGATAGGTTGTTCAACACGTACTGCATCTCCTGTGAGAGCAGCTCGAGTTCGAGCAGGATGGCTTTCAGTCGGTCCGGCTCGCCCTGGAGTGCGCTGGCCACGTCATCCCAGCGACCATCAAACTCTTTTTGAAACTGCTGCTGGTTGCGCAGAGCGTCGATCTCGTCGGTGGCAAGGGACATGCCACAGCACCACACGATCTGTTGGATGGTGTTGTGTTTGAAGTCACGGTATCGGCTTGTGAGACTGGCGCGCAGAAGCCGGCGGCGTTGGACATCCGGGCGGTACACCACGAGCCACCAGAAGAAAACGCTGGTGAGGAACCCGATGCACAGGTTGAAGCCAATCGTGTTTGGCACAGCCAGGGAATGCAGTAGGGGTTCGAACCGAGTCCCCTGAAGGGGCCTGAGCACCTCTTCGCCGCTGAAGGCGACCATGCCCACAGCAGCCGTTGCGGAAAGCACGCCTAGCGTGATCTCCACATGATGCTTTCGCACTCGTTCCAGGAACTTCCCCACTGTGACTCCCCGTGATTGGGAGCGATGGTAGCCGAGGGCACCCCTGCTGCCCACGCCGCGGGCTGGTCCGCTTCGATTGCTGCGCCTGACCCCTTCCCCTAAGATCGGCTCGTTCGGTTTCACCGTCCGCAGGTCTTAGCGCTTGCATTTAACTGTCAACCCCAGCGGGAATTCACATTCCCGCGAGGGGTAGTGGGTTCCCGCTCCTCTTTGGAGTACCCACATGAACGCACCCGCCGTTCTCAACATCAAACAGACGCAAGCCAACGGCATCGTCTGTGTCTCTCTGGACATCCACCTCTGGTCTGGCCGCAAACGTCTCCGCAAGGAAAACCTGCTGGCCAAGAACCCGGAGCTGGCCGACCTCCCCCCGGAGTCGTTGGCCACCTTGGGCTCGATCAAGATCGCAGACCCGGATGACCTGGCTCCGTTCCTCAAGTACAAGCGCGAGGCGGAAAAGCTTCTCAAGCTCAACGGCCTGCCTTTGCTGGGCACTGTCGGCATCCCGGAAGGGAAGGTCGACGGCGTCTACAAGGGCCTGCTGGAGATCAAGCAGAAGTTCGATGACCATGCCCAACGCCTCTACCGCGACTTCGACGTGCGGATCAAGGATTGGCGCCAGCGCATCGACAACGCGCAGTGGGATCACCTGATCACGGACATTCCGACCCCGGAATACGTGGCGGGGCGGCTCGCCTTCGGTTTTCATCTCTGCCGGGTCAGCGCACCCAGCGGCGATGAGTTCAGCCAGGCCAACAAGCACTACAGCAAGCAAGTCACCGGCCTCAAGGGTGAGTTGTTCGACGAGGCCGCCGAAGAAGCCAAAACCCTGATGGAGAAATACCTGATGGGCAAGGATGCTCACGGCGCTGTGCGTCGGCGCGAGAAGATCACGCAGAAGACCCTCGGGCCTTTGAAGCGGATCGGCGAAAAGTTCAGGAGCTTCAGCTTCCTGGACCACACCGTCGAGCCGCTGGCGCAGATCGTGGAACACGTGCTCGGCATCCTGCCGCAGGACGGTCCCATCGAAGGCGTGCACCTGATGCACGTCTGGACACTCGCCAAGGCCCTCTCCAACAGCGCAACCGCGCTGGAGGCGGCCCAGCTCGTGATGGACTCGGGTGCTGCCAACCTTGCCTTCGAAACGCTGCTCAGCAGTGCGCCGGAGGTGGTCAACAGCCCTGCAGAAGAAGTCCGTGGCCCCGCGGCCGCGCCGACGTATGCCGAGGACATCCTGTCCGGGGCTACGCCCACCGCAGACGAGCAACCAGTCGTCGAAGCGGAAACCTTGACCGACAGCTTCCAGCCGGAATACGTCGGTCTGTTCTGACCAACCCAGTGACGTCTCGGCCTTCGGGCCGGGGCGTTGGGAGTACACATGACAAACAAGCCTGAAATCGCGATGGTCAAGAAGATCATCGCCGGCTTCGTCTCGCTCCTTCTCGGCCGCAAGGTCGGGTTGGTGTGGGGCGAGCACGCAGGGATGCTGCCCAACGGCAACATCATGCTGCCGCCGCCCACCACGGGCGATGCAGCGCAGATCGCCGCGCTCACGCGCATGGCGGTCCACGAGGCTGGCCACAGCATGCACACCGACCCCGGATGCATGCAGCGCCTGGACGCTAACGAGTTGCTCGTTTTCAACTTGCTGGAAGACCCCCGCATGGAGATGGAGCAACGCAAGCAATTCGCAGGCGCCGGCCTGATCCTGAGCAGGGGTCTGGATGAGGCGCTTGACACCATCCTCGGCAAGTTGGAGGTGGAGACCGAGGAAGGCCGCTCACGCGCTCTGCAGTTGGACATCCTTCTGGGAGGCTTCCAGGCGGCCGCACCCCAGGCAGCGATTGCCCAGCGTGCCCAGGCGTTCTACGACCTGAGCGCCAAGGTGGTTTCCGAGCATCAACGCAAGGTGATCGATGCGGCCTTGGCCGAGTTGCCGAGCCTCTGCACCAGTCTGCAGACCGAGGAGCTTGCGATTCGCCTGAACCGAGAGTTGCGCGAGCAGCCCGAAGAACAGGCGCATGACCAGTCGTCTGAGGATTCGGCAGACCAGTCGAGCGACCCGCTGCCACAAGAGCAGGAAGCGGAGCAAGAGCCATCGCCCACGGGTGACGCCGACGCCGAGCAGCAAGACGAGGAGCCAGCCGCCGACCAGGGTCAGGGCACGCAGCCCGAGCAGGACCAGCAACCGCAGGACCAGCAGCAGGGCGAGGGCGACTCAAATGAAAAAACGCAACCTGAACCGGGTGAAAGCCAGGAAGAAGGTGGCGACAACTCAACCGGGAATGAAGATTCATCGGGTGAAGGTGAGAGCGGCACGGACCTGGGCGAAGATGGCAGCAATGGGGGGGGAACCTCTCAGCCATCCGAACAGGAACCGAGCAGCCATGATGCAGGCGATCCGAAACAGGGCGACAGCCAGTCGACTGGCCAAGCTTCATCTGAAGAGGACGCGCAAGCGGATTCCCAAGGTGATCAAGGCCAAGCTGGGAACGACGCCGCCGATGGCGCGCAATCCCAGTCGGGCGAGTCCGCAGACGGCGAGGGCAACGGCACCGGGGACCAAGCCTCATCGCAAGGTGGGCAAGGCGCGCAGGGTGACGGAGGCCCCGACGGAGAACCACAGGCCATGGATGGTGCGCAACCCGCACCGCCAACGATGCCGAGTTCGAAGTTCGACCTGGGCGACATGCTCCGCGAGGCTTACGAGGCTCAATACGGCAAGCCACAGCAGGCAGACATGGACGAGCAGCTGAGCGAAGCTGACCAGGGTCTGATGGAGGTGATCGAGCAGGCCATGGAGCAAGGCGAGGGCGGTGATGCCGACCTCGATGCACTCGTTGAGGCTGCTCTGGCCATGCTTGTCGAAGCCGATCAGGCCCAACAAGCAAATCGGCATGGATCGCTCTCGGGTGCGCCAGTGCTGGCCGCCGTGCCCTGCACGACGACGCCTCTGGACATCCGTCTCGATGGCGTGCAATCCAGGCTGGTGCGGGTTCTGTTGCGAGAGCTGCAGGACAGGCGCCGCAGGCCTGCCAAGTACGCCCAGGCGGGCGGGCAGGTGGCTGTGAACCGCTTCTGGCGATTGGGCAAGCTCGGCGACACGAAGGTGTTTCGGGTCCGCAAGTCCACCAACGGCGTCGACGCCGCGGTGAAGTTGCTTCTGGATCGCTCAGGCAGCATGGAAGACCAGATCGAGACGGCCGCAAAGGTCACCCTCGCGTTCAGTCTGGCCATGCAACGGATCGGCAACGTGACCACCTCGGTTGCGATGTTTCCGGGCACGGACGCGGTGACGGAGAGCCTGCAAAGTTTCGGGCAGCCGGCTCAGCAGGCCGTACGTCGCAGCGAGGAGATCAAGGCCACTGGCAGCACCCCAACGGGTCAGGCCGTGGTCGCAGAACTTCCTTCCTTGCTTGCGCAGCGAAAGGAGAAGCATGTTCTGGTTGTCATCACCGATGACGGCCCGGACGATCCGCAGATTCTGGCGCTTGCGCTGGCCGAAGCGGAAAAGAACGGCGTCGATGTCATTGGCGTTGGGATCGGGTGCGACATTCGCGCTCACATCTCCAACTCAGTGACCGTCAGCAGCGTGGATCAGCTGCCCGACGCTCTGGAAGCGCTGTTTCGCTCGAAGGTCGCTCTGCGACTTGCGGCGTGACACTGCATTCAACCTCAAGCCACCCGCTCACGCGGGGGCTTTTTTCAGCGTTCGACATCGAGCCCTGAAAAAAGCCGGTGCACCTCTCCGTGGGGTGGTCCGCATCGATGGACGCAATGAACAAGGGCCTGGAAAATAGCCATGACTTCGCATACGCGACGATCGCAGCCAACTGGCTGCATTCAACCACCCGTTGGGGCCCTCGTGTCCCGATGGGGCATGGCGGCCCCATCTGAAAAGGAGATAGGGACGTGAACATCAAAGCAGAGGACCTTGTTTTTGGTCGCTGGCCGGAGATTCTGTCGGCCGCGGGCATGGACAGCCGGTTCTTCAACCTGAAAAACGGTCCCTGCCCCTTCTGTGGAGGCTCGGACAGGTTTCGATGGGCGAAGAAGAACGGCGGCTGCTGGGTCTGCAACCAGTGCACCGAAGGGCGTTACGCCAGCGGCTTTCGCATGCTGATGGACCACATGGGGTACCGCAGCTTCCGCGAGGCGGCTGACCATGTGCGCAGCTACTTCGGGGCTGGCGAGCACATCCAGGCCATCGTTCGCGAGGCACGTGAGGCCCGTGGGAACGAGATGTCGCCTGACCAGGCGCAGCGCAATCTGCAGCGCATCATGCGGTTCTGGGACGAAGGGCGTTCGATCACCCGTGACGATCCGGTTGACCGCTACCTGCGCCGCCGTGTGCCAGGGCTCGACGTGGAGCCCTGCATGCTGCGCTACCACCCGGCATTGGAGTACTGGGCACCCCCGGAGCAAGAGGGCGGTAAGCCGGTGTCACTGGGTAAACACCCCGCGATGCTGGCGCTGGCCCTCGATGTCCATGGAGATCCTGTGCAGCTGCACAAGACCTTCCTGACACCCGCTGGGGAGAAGGCCGCAGTGCCGCTGACCAAGAAGACGGACTACGGGCTCGGGATCACCTCGTTTGCCATTCGGATGATGGAGCCCTTGGGCGACACGCTGGGGGTGAGCGAGGGGATCGAGACGGGCTTGGCCGCGGTGATGTTGCGCAGGATTCCTGTGTGGCCTTGCCTGAATGGTCCAGCCATGGCGCAGTTCCAGTTGCCGGAGGAGCTCAAGGGCCAGATCCGGCGGCTGGTGATCTTTGCGGATCACGACGAACGCAAGCGGGCGGGGGTTGTTGACGGGGTGCAGAAGTTTCGGCGCCCAGGCAGCTTCTACGCTGAACAGCTGGCACAGCGCGTCCGCAAGGAAGGCGTGAAGGTCTTGGTCATCAAGGCCGCCAGCGAGGGCCAGGACATGGCCAACCAGTGGGTCGCTCAGTGCGAGCGGAGCCACAACCACTGAAATTGAGAAAGCCACCAGTCGCAAGACTCGGTGGCTTTTTTCATTGGGCGACGCATTTTCTCTTCCGGCATCCCACTCCGCCAATCTTTGCTGCCATCTGGCAAACCCTTCCTCGCAACAGGACAGCTAGGCTTGGGCACGCTCTTGCCCGTGACGCGCTAGCTTGGGGCGCCAATTCGTCACTTCATGGCATGAGAGGTGCTACTGGTTCCCCGTCTGACAGCATGCCCACCGACCCCGCGAAGATCGAAGCAGAACCCATGATGCCCAACCATCGCCGATCGTGCACCGCGCACACAGTGCCAACCTCACAGCGGCGCTTCTCAGGAAATGATGAGGAACGCCTCGCCGTCCTGCGGGACGTTCTTGGGTGCCTTGAGAACCGTGACGAGTTGGGAGAAATGGTGCATCCCGTCGCCCAGGTTGCCGGTCTGAAAGTCCGAGTCGCGGTTTTCGGCTTCCGCGATGGTGGGTTTCAAGGTGGTTGTCGCCTTGCCGTCGAAGCTCTGAAAGGTCGCTCGAAGCGGGCTTTGGGCCACGCACCGACGAAGCTCAAACCCGGCCTTGTTTCCCAGCAGGTAGATCTGTTCCTTGCGCACTTCCATGGGCATGAAGGGGACCTCCATCACGATCAAGTAGTCCCCGCCCCGGATGCCGAAACCCATTTCCCCTCGCGAACGGAAGTAGAGCAGCTGGTCATCCATTCCGACCGAACCGCCTGCGATGTCTTCCGGTAGCGCGAGCGCCAGGTCCTCACCTGGTCCGATTGAGTGGACGACTTTTGTCGATGCGGGGAAACTTGCCTCATTGACTTCAAGGAACCAGGTCAGCGGCTTCTGGAGATGCGAACTTATGGCTGCCAGCAGCTTGAGGTCGGGGATGGCGTCCCCGTTCAGCAGGGCAAAGGCCTCGCTCTCGTGGATGCCGATTTGTGCTGCGAAGGTGCGACTTCTGTCACGCAAGAGCGGGGAATAGCCCAGGCTGTCGAGTGAAATGCGCAGCCGAGCCCTAAATCGCCGAGCAAGTGCGTCGATAGGGCTTACTTGAAGGCTTGACATGCGTTCGCGCCGTGGTTTGATAGGTGAATGAAATCCCCACAAGGGGTTTCGATTCTTGGGTGACAAGCAGGAAGTTTCGAAGTGTTCCTGTTTGCATGTAACGACCGATCTTGATGATCGTCAAGGGAATAGTGAAAACAATGTTGATGACGCATATCGAATCTCAAGTTCTCGCCAACGCCGGGCAGACCAACTGGGCCCGGGCTCTCCAGACTCAGCAAGCTCAGATCCATCAACTCCCCAACTACGTGCGTTCCATCCGCACGGAAAACCTCAAGGCACTCTCACGCCGCTGGAACCTCGCTCGTAGCACGGAGTTGATCGACTCCCGTGTGCTCTCCCGGTGGTTTCCGGGGCAGCGCGGCCTCCTTGAAATGCTGGCCGTCATGAGCGATGAGGAGGTCGCAAGGGTCGCCTCCTGCAATTCGCCCATTTTCAGCCTCAGTCTTCACGACGGCATCAACCCTGCAGCCTCTGCATCGCTGAGTCAGCCAGGCGAGTTCGAGGCAGCCAACCGCCATGAAGCGTTCATGGCGTTGATGACCCGCCGAGAAAACGTGATCGAATGCACAGATCAGGCAACCGTGCAGTATGACTTATCGTCCGCCGACGTGAAGGTCCTCTCCAAGTGCGAATCTCACGAGTTGTGGGACCTGTCGGCAAACCCTTCCCTGGTGCTGCAGCCGGTGGCCAGTGACCAATGGCTCATGGTAGCTGCTGTCCGAGATTTGACCGTGGCGCAGCGCACGCTCTATCTGGGCATGTCCAAGCGCTCCAAAGCCAGCATCCACTAAAAATTCGATCCAGGGATTCCTCCATGACCACCTTCCTCTCTCCAGCTATCGGCACCACCGGCAACCGCAGGGCGCTCTTTGATGACCCCTTGTGGGATGAGCGCTTCGAGGTGCTGATCACGTTGACGACGCGCACCCGCCTTATTAGGGAGCTGATGGGAACTGATGTCAGCGAGCAACGCATCAAAGAAGAAATGGACCGTCGCCTTCTCGGGCGCGAAGGCGGCAAGGTGATGCGACCACGCGGAGCTGGCCAGTCCCCAGCCTCCAAGGCGTTCCTCGAAAGCGGTGCCGAGCGATTCGATGCCGCCTACCTGGTGGGCCTTCACTTCGGCGTGCGCGGCAACGGTGAGTACAGCGAGGCTGAGACCAACTACGCGCGCAACGTCGACAAGCTGATCCACGTGTACTCCAAGTACCGCGCCGACGCCCCTCCCAGTGGTGACACCCACCGCATCTCGTTCGAGGTCTATCACCTGCTGATCAACGGGATCAAATCTGGTGACATCGACATGAAGACCTGCAGCGTCTGCAACACCAAGCACCCGGTGCCTCGCCGTCATGAGGGTCTGGCTCAGTGTCCCGCGTGCGCCACCCAGGATCTGGGTGTGAGTCAGGTCAAGCGCGAGATGGACGCACGACTGGCTGCGTACCGCGCATCTCGCAATCAATTGGCCAAGTTCGGTTGAGAGGGGCCGTATCGGGGTGAAACCCCCAAGTTGGCCGGGGTAGGCCAGCGAGCATCGGTGGAAAACTACCCCAATGCTCCAAAAATGGCTCTCTCTTCTGCGCCGTCCCCAACCCGGGGCCACCGGCCCGACCACCCCCCAGTCAAACGCGGCTCCCCGCGCGACGCAGGGAGTGGCCGCCTCAGCAGCTCAACCCCCCGCGTATCCTCCCGTCGATCAGGGCCTGCCCGTCAGCACCCCTGAGGGGCTCCTGGCCGCCAACGCGGAGCTGATCGACCGCCTGCGTCTGCATGCCGCAACAGACGTGGACACGTTCCGAGAGCGCTTTGAAGTGCCTCTCCTCAATCTTGCCGAGCAGATCAATGCGTTGCCTGCCACCTCAAGCGGCTTGTTTGCAGGGGAGGGAGGCTTGTTCCGCGCTTCGCTGGAGATGGCCTTCTTCAGTTTTCAGGCGGCAGACGGGCGCATTTTCACTGGAACCGAAACCGTTGAGCGACGCCACGCCCTGGAAGGCCGGTGGCGCTACGTCTGTTTCCTCGCGGGGATGTTCTACCCATTGGGCACAAGCCTGGACACGATCATCTTGACAAGCAGCGCCGGCGGCGTCTGGCGTCGGCACTTTGGCAGTCTTACCTCTTGGGCACAGCAGAACGAAGTCACCCGCCTTTTCGCGGCATGGCCCAACGTGGACGAGAACCTGCAGCAGATCGGCCCGAGCAGCCACATCGCGTCACTCATCGCCACGGTCGTCGGCGCGAAGAACCTGCAGTGGCTGGAAGACGGCTCCTCCGAACTGGTGAAGGCTGTGTACGAAATCAGTTCTGGGCATACGACCACCGCCCGGAACTGCAAAGACGTTGTGGTCAGCATGTGGGAGCGCATCGCGCGCCGAGAAGAAGCCCGGCGTCCCCAGGCGTTTGGACGCCAGGTGGTAGGCACGCATCTCGGGCCCTACCTCGTTGGCGCCATTCGCAGCTTGCTCGGCACGCCCGCTTGGAAGCTCAACGGGGACCGCGTGAAGGCAGACAGCAGCGGCCTCTACTTGCTGTGGCCTCAGGCGATTGAGGATCTGGCAGCGTTTGGCGTTAAGCAGGGCTACCAGGGGTGGCCAGCCACCGCTGGAACGATTGCAGAACTGTTGCGGGCCTCTCAGGTGGTCATCAACTCAGGTGAAGACCTCGGCATGGTCGAGGTGGTCGGCGACGAGGGAGAGATCGTCAAAGCGCTCAAGGTGAAGAATCCGCTGTCTGTCCTTGAGGACTTCGATCCAGAGACCTTCGCCAGCCAGAGCCCGAAGACGCTCGAGGCCGTGATTGCGGCAGATCCGCTGGCCGCCGCAGAAGCGAAGGCCGAGGCTACTCAGGCCGCAGGTCGCAAGCGAGCAAAGGAAGCGCCGGCAGCGGCTGCAAAGGAAGCGGTCGAGCCAGCGCCTTCCGTCCCGGAGCAGACCACTGAAGCCCTGTTCGTGCAGGAAGAACAGCCGCAGTTGCCACCCGAGGCGGTGCAGTCGCCGGTTGTCGAGCGCGCGCGCGCGGAAGTTACTTCTGAGGTCGCAAACAAGACCGAAGCTGCAGCCGTGACTGAGGCGAGCCAACCCGACACCTCGGCGATCCGTGAGGCCGCTGAGGTTCGCTTCAGTGATTTGGTGCCTCAGGAAGTCCAGAAGGACATCAAGAAGCGCTTGCACGTCGAGTTGCTGGGAAAGGTCATCAAGGCGTGGCGTGACCGAGGCGAGAACAGCAAGTCCATGCGCATGACGGACAACGGGGCCGCGATCACCGTGGTCTTCCTCGGCACCATCGTGCGCGACGTGGCCAGCTGGGTTGGAGAGATGGCAGCGGCTGGGCTCATCTACAGCCCGCCCTCAACGCCGGGTTTGAAGATCAACAAGGTGTCCATCCCTGAGGGCGCTCCGCCCAAAGAGGCGGTCATCCTCTCACGCTTCGCCGTGAAAAAGCTGGGGCTCTGAAATGGCAGAAAAGAAACGTTTCGAACAGTTGCTGCGCCCTGTCTACGAGGCGCGCGCTGCAATCGCTTGGGCCTTCGCATGCATATGGATGGCGGGCGTGAGCATTGCGCTCGAAGCGCCGAAGCTTGCCTTGGTGGCATGTGCGCTGCTGGCCCTGAGCATGACGGGTCTGCGATTCCTGTCGGCCAACCGCCTCTTGAAATACAAGATGTCCTTGCTCGGCTTGCCCACGGTGATCATGCCGGCCACCCGGTTGAAGAACTCCATGGACAAGCTGGGCAACAACCTGTGGCTCGGCTGGGGCTACCGCTGGGAGCCTCGCCACACCCAGCGCGCCTACGAAATCATGAAGCGCGATCTTGAAGACGTGTACCCCCCGTCCTGGTGGTTGAAGTGGCGCGGCGACAAGCGTGACCCATTGCAGTCCAAAGGCTTGCCGTGGATTCATGGTCTGGACATGGGCGAAACCGATGTGATCCTGCCCTTCGATTCGCTCAAGGGCCATTGCGCCATCATCGCCACCACGGGCGCCATCAAAACCCGTCTCGCCGCGCTGGTGATTTTCCAGCTGGCCATGCGCGGCGACTGCGTCATCGTCATCGATCCGAAGGGCGACAAGGACCTGCGCGAGATCTGCCGCCAAGCCGCCATCCTTTCAGGCAAGCCCGAGCGCTTCCTGATGCTGCACCCAGCGTTCGCCAGTGAATCGGTGCGGCTGGACCTGATCAAGAACTGGGACCGCGTGTCGCAGGTTGCATCGCGCATCACGATGGTGCTCGACAGCCAGGAATCGGACAACTTCAAGGAATTCTGTTGGATGGCCGTGCACAGGATCACCAACGCCATGAAGTATGTCGGTCGGCGCGTGTCGATCTACACACTCAAGACGGCCATGGAGTCGCGGACGGCCGTCGAGGCGCTCACCACCCAAGCTCTCAAGAAGTTTTTCGAGGAAGACTGTGTGCAGCTGCACGAGGCCTTGGAGAAGCAGCTCAACGCGCAGGCCTCCGCAGGCGGCAAGCCGCAAAAGGGCGGGGTGGAAACCTCGTCGCCCGAGCTAGCCGCCATGATCAAGGTGTTCCAGGAAGCCGTGCCCGAGGATGAGGACCAGGCACGCATCACCGGCCTTCCCGTCAAGCCCGAGGAATTGCGAGGCCTGATCGCCATTCTGGAAGCCAACCGGGAGTGGTTCGGCAAGATGATCGTGTCGATCACGCCCATGCTGACGAAGCTGACCACCGATGACCTCAAAGGCCTGCTCTCGCCGGACTACGACGACATCAACGACAAGCGTCCCATCATGGACGGCAAGCGCATCGTCGAAGGCAACCACATCCTCTACATCGGAACCGACACGTTGGCCGACGAATCGGTGGGCAGGGCAATCTCCACGATGGCGCTGGCCGAACTCTCTGCCGTGGCTGCCGAGATCTACAACCACGGTACCGCTTCGGACACCGGTGAGGAGCCCAGGCGCGTCCACGTCGTGATTGATGAATGGGGTGATGCGGTGTGCGCGCCGGTCATCCAGCAGGCGAACAAGGGCCGTGGGGCTGGCTTCTTCATCTGGGCCTTGGGCCAGACGTTCAGCGACCTCGTGGACAAGTTCCAAGGCAACACCGCACGAGCCAAGCGCTTCATCGGGAACATGAACAACATGATCGTCGGCGCGACCCAAGATCCCGACACGATGGCGCTCATAACTGAGAAATTGGGCGAAACAACCATCACTGTCCGGGGGCAATCAACGGGTATTGGGTCGAAGACCGAGGACGTTGGGCTGGAATTCTCGGCAAACTCAAGTACATCGATTTCGGAGAAGGACAAGGAGATCTTTCCTCGCTCACTGCTCCCCAGTCTGCCGGACCTGCACTACATCGGGTTCTTCAACCGGGGCGAGCTGGTGAAGGGGCGAATCCCGGTCATTGTTGAAGACAAGAAGTACCGCAAAAAATGACCACTATCGTCACGCTGAACTCCGCCCGCGCCCGACTCGCCAAGCAAGACTTTGGCAGCGAGGGCACTGCGTATTGGCCCATCAGCGATCTGCACCAGTCCAATGAGGACGAGTGGATCAACGACGCCATTCGTGAGATGCCCCATGAGGGTTTCGCACGCTCCATCTGGGCGCACCACCCGAACTTGAAAGAGGCGACCCAGAAGCTCGCTGCATACATCGGCCCGCGGTGGCCCGCGCGGGACGGCGGTGCGTTGCTCTCGCTTTGCATCCAGGAAGCCTGCATCCGCTGGCAGACCTCTGTCCAGAACGGTGAGGCGTTCCTTGGTCGCGTTGTGGGCGTGTACCTCTACGGTCTGACCGAACACGCAGCTGACGTGGCTCGCCTGACCATCACCGGGGTGGACGAGGCGGGCGCAACCCATCGCTGGACGCACTTCTCGGAGCCGCTTAAAGGTTGGGCCACTCGGCTTCGCATCGACACGGTGTGTGCCGAATTCGCCTCTCCTGCGCCCAGCGAAGTCGTGATCGCCGGTATCCGCACACACATGATCACGCACCTATCCAGCCCGGTCGACACAGGCTACCTCATCAAACACGCAGCCAACGGCTGATCCGGGCCAGACGCAATGAAGAACTCCCAGCACCTCGGCTTCTGGTTCCTGTTGGCATTCCTGGGCTTCATGCTTTCGCCCTTGCTTCGCAGTGGGGAAAGCATGGAGCGCTTTGTCGTCGGAGAGATCGAGCAGACCAGAGCGGCCATGGGCGACAGTGCCGCAGACCTGGTGGTCGGATTCGCCAACGGGATATTCGAGAACACCCCCCTCACGGCAGTGGCCATCGCTGCCAAGACAGCCAAGCTCACCGATGACGAAAGGCGCCTGAGCAGCAAGGTGGCTGGCGTGGGTGGGGCTGTGATGGGAAACATGTTCAACAGCTACATGCAGGGGCTGGTGTTGCAGTCATTCATCGTGGCCATGCGCCTGGCCATCGTGCTCATCTGGCTCGCGTTCCTCGCACCCCTCTTCATCGCGTCGGTTTACGACGGACTGATGCAGCGCAACGTCAAAATGTCCGAGTTCGGTTCCTTGCGACCAGCCACGTTCACGCTCGCCGGCATGGTGGTGATCCCAGTCATTGCTCTTCCAGTGATCTATCTCGTTTTGCCCTTCACGCTGTCGCCGCTGCTCGCGCCTGCGTGGGCTGCTTTGGTGGCGTTGCCACTTTCGATCCTTGTGTCGAATTCGCAGCCAATCTTCGGTAGATAAGTTGCCGTTTCCCCCGATATCGGGGGATGTTTGCAGCGTTGAGTAGGGGAGGTGATGGGGCTTGCGGCCCAAGAATCCTTGTATGCAAACAGGAATCTCCGCAGGCCCCGAATCTCGCGTTGTACGCGGTGGCTACAGCCAAAGCGTTCTCAACCAGATCAAGGACACGCTCCATGTTCTCCGTCCCTACTTCGATGACGAAGAGGTCAACGAGATCATGGTCAATGGTCCCGACGATGTCTTCATTTCGAAGCGCGGCCAAGAAAAGCGTGTCCCCATCTCGCTGAGCGCCGGGACCATCCGCACCGCCATCACTCTCATCGCCTCCACGGTTGCAAAAGAGGTGGGCGAGAAGTCCAACAACCGCATCCTGTCGGCTCCACTTCCGGGCTTTCGAATCGAGGCCATCCTTCCTCCAGTCGCCGTCAAGGGCCCCTCCATGTGTATCCGCCGCCATGCCGCGCGGGTTTTCACGATCGAGGAGTACATCGCCTCTGGGACGATCTCTGAGCGCTACGCCCAGCTGCTCGCGGACGCCATCGCAGCCCGCCAGACGTTCCTGGTGGTGGGTGGCACGGCCTCCGGCAAGACAACGCTGCTCAACACGGCGCTGTCCATGATGCCCAAGGACGAGCGCTTGTTCGTGATCGAGAACGTCCACGAGCTGCAGATCGCATCCGACAACCATGTTCTCATCGAATGCGACGAGGACCAAGGTGTCACGCCGCGCAAGGCCGTCAAAACCGCAATGCGCTACGCACCCAAGCGGGTAGTGCTCGGCGAACTTCGTGGTCCCGAGGCCTATGACTGGCTGGATGCAGCCAACACGGGTCACCCCGGCTCGGCCGCAACCATCCATGCCAACAGCGCCCCCAAGGCCCTCCCGCGCCTTGAGAACTTGCTTCTGATGGCAAACATGGGCGTCCCTTACGACCCTCTGCGCGCCGCCATCGGAGAGACCGTCGACTGGATGTTCTTCATCTACCGCGACGGCTCAAAACGCACTGTCTCGCAGGTCAGCCGCCTTCACGGCTTCGACCGTGTCAAGGGCGACTACGACATCGAGAACTTCTGAATCCCAAACCCCCGCCCTCAACCTTTTTTTCAACCAGGAGAGTCAAACCATGAACTTTGCAAAGTCCCCTTTCGCCGCTGCTTCGCAGTTTGCCGCCACCCCGGCCAATCCCGCCCACCTGCCCATTCTGGTCGCCGTGGTCATGCTCATGCTCGCGCTGTTTACGCCCACCGCCGCATTTGCCCAGATCTCGGTCCCCTTCATTCAAGACTTCGGCTGCAGCGTTGTTCAGTGGCTCAAGGGTCCACTGGCCATCGTGGTCTTCGTCATCGTCGTGGTGGTCACCCTGGTGTTCGGAATGATCACCAAGATGGACTGGGGAAAGATCATCACCGTCTGCATCTTGTTCGGCGTGCTGCTCGGTATGGGCTCGATCCTGTCCAACAGCGGCTACATCAACAACATCGCCGGCATGGGCGCCTGTCTGCAGTAAGCCGTGGCATCACGTACCAGCCCGTTCCACATTTCTCTCCACCGGCCCAAGTTGATCATGGGCGTGGAGAAGGGGAGTTTCGCGTTCATCACCTTCATCGGGGTGTTCGCGCTGGTGGCAAAGGCCTATTGGTCGTTCCCCATCCTTGTTCTCGCCTACCTCATCGCGCGGTGGGTGACCAAGAAGGACGACCAGTACGTGGGCATCTTGTTGAAGTACCTCAACGAAGACCACGTGTACGACGCAACGCCCAGGCCAGAGGACTTCAACCGGCGCCCGCGCGGTTGGGGCAAGGGCTTGCCACGTTGATCCGAACAGAGGCGCGGCATGTCCGCGCTTCCCGTTTTTCACCCAACACCTGATCGATCCCATGCTGTCATTCGAAGACCTTTTCACCAAACCGCGCAAGGCAGCCAAGAGCTTTGCTGAATTGCTCCCATGGTTTGGTCAAGTCACCCCGGGGCTCGTGCTGTGCCAGGACGGGTCGTTGCTCGCTGGCTTCACGTTCGCTGGCGAAGACGTCGAGGGGAAGGAAGATTTTGAGGTCGATCAGCGCATCAACCAGCTGCAGACAGCCCTGCGGTCCCTCAACGACCGCGTGACGCTCTGGAGTGTCCAAGAGCGCCGCTTCACCGACGGCTATCCCTACGGTGAGTTCAGCAATCCAATCTCGCAGCTGATCGACCAGCAGTGGGGTGCTGCCTGCAAGGTGCGTCGAAACGCCATCATCACCCAGCGCCTGTTTCTGTCCTACAACTTCCCGAACAAGTCCGAGCGGTTCTTCGAAGCTCTCACGGCCGAGATTCAGGAGCACGAAGGGAACATCTTCAAGGCTGCCAGCGGTCTTATTCGTCGGCGTCTGTCCGAGAAGGGCGCCATCGCCCAGGTGCGCGGCCAGCTGGCTGAGATGGCATCAGAGTTCGAGAAGGTCATCGCCTCGTTCGCCGGCGTGGTGGAGACAAACCTCGGCTTCCGCAGGCTGGAAGGCGACGAGTTCTTGGGCGAGCTGTATGCCCGCGCGAACCTCGCTTCGCCGCGTGGCCCGGTGGCCGTGCCCGAAGGCATGCCCTACCTCAACACCACGCTGGCCACAGACAGCATCGAGCGCCAGCACGACCTCCTGAAGTTCAAGGGGGTCACCAAGACCAGCTACGTCGCAGCCTTGTCCACGACGGGCACCCCGCGCGAAGCCTACAGCCTGCACATGGACAAGCTGATGGGTGCTGATTGCGAGTACGTCCTGGTGCAATGTTTCCGCTTCCTCGACCGCATGGTTGCGGAGCAGGCCATCCAGAAGGCCGAGATGTTCTACCGTTCCGAGGTGAAGTCGGTCGTCACACGTGTCTTCGAGCGTCTGTTCGACACCGAGAGCGAGAAGGTCAACACGGGTAACCTGCACTTGGCGCAGGACGCACAGGATGCTCTGGTTGAGCTCACGACCGAAGACCTCACCTATGGCTACTACAACATGACCATTCTGGCGTTGGGCGAAACCCCACGCCAAGCTGAAGCAGCTGCGGACGTTCTCGCCGGCAATCTGCGTAGCAACGGGTTCACCATCGTCCGCGAGCGCCACGGTCTGATGGCTGCCCTCCTGACCACCTTCCCCGGAAGCGGCAACGCCACACTGCGCTGGAAGCTTGCATCGACGGCCAACATCGCCGACCTGGCGCCCATTCGCACCATCACACGCGGGGAAGACACCCACCCGTTGTTCTCGCGCGTGCTTGGGCACCCAGTGCCGCCGCTGTGCCGCTTCCTCACCCCCTATGGCGTGACGTACGACTTCAACACCCACGAAGGAGACCTTGGCCACACCGCCATCATCGGCGGCTCGGGATCGGGCAAGACTTCGCTGATGACCTTGTTCGTCGCGCAGTTCCAGAAGTACAACCCCGGCCAGACCTTCATCTTCGACAAGGACTACAGCCTGATGATGGGCTCGGTTCTCATGGGTGGCAAACACATCGACTCCGGCCCGAAGGGCAAGGACCGTGGCATGAACCCGGTCAAGGTCATGATGCAGAACAACGACGACATGCGGCTGCGCCAGTGGGTCGAAGTGCTCATCACTGCGGGAGGCAGCGAGGTCAGCCCGAACGAAAGCTCGACCATCTTCACGGCTATCCAAGGGCTGCGTCGCTCGCCCGAAGCGGCGTGGAGGCTGTCCGGCATCTACGCCCTGATCTCTGGTGAGAACCGAGACCTCGCCTCCAAGCTGGCCCCATATGTCGACCGCTCCGATGCCGACGACGACTACGGGTCTGGCCCCTATGCCTCGTACTTCGACAACGACGAAGACAACTTCAAGCTGACGCGAATGGTCTGCATGGAATGCGGCGGCATCCTGGAAACGCCACAGCTGGCCAGCCCATTCATGGACTATGCGTTCTATTGCATCGAACGCGCGCTCAACGGCACCACCCCCACGATGATCTATGTCGAGGAGGCTTGGTACATGCTGTCCAACCCCACGTTCGCACAGAAGATGGAAGACTGGCTGCGCACCTTCCGTAAGAAGCGCGCCTTCGTGATGTTCGCAACCCAAGCGCTGGACGAGATCGCGCGCCTGCCCAACATCGGCAGCTTCGTCACCAACATCCCCTGCCAGATCTTCTTGCCCGCGGTGAAGTCCTCGGTTCACGAGCAGGCAGCCTTGTTCCGCTCTGTCTTCGGCACCACAGACGCGCAGATGCAGCTTCTCGCAACTGCAATCCCCAAACGCGACTACCTGCTGGTTCGCCCGAAAGTCACGCGCCTGGTCAACACGCAGATGCCTGAGGCACTGCTGGCCATCAACGAGGGAACGACGCAGGAAGCGAAGCGCGACGCCCTGATGCAGTACGCCACGTCGGGTGAGCCCAACTGGGAAATGAAATTCATGAAGGAGGTTCTCAATGTCAAGTGCTAAGCGCTCTCTCATCGCCGTCTACGCTTCGATACTCGTCACCATCGTTCCTGCCGCCCATGCTGGCGCGGTGGCTGGAGGCGCGTCGGAATGGACGCAGATCATGAACAACGTTCAGCTGGTCAGCTCCGGGATGGATGCGGCTCAAACGGCCAAAACGACCATCGACAAGTACATCCTCCAGTACAAGCAATACGAGAACGAGCTTTCCAACCTCCAGAAGTTTTCGCAGCTGCCACAGAACATTCAGCATGGGGTCCGTTCACTGGAAGACCTCAGAGCCTACAAGTCTCGTTTGGACCGTCTGCACGGCTCGTTGGCTGAGCAGCAAAGGGTCTTCGAGAAGCGATTCACCGAGGCCCGACTCACCGGTGGGACGTGGGAGGACTACGTCGAGATGGTCAACAAGGACGCGAGCAACAAGAACCAGCGCGCAATCAGCCGCCTCGAGTACGAGCAGAGCGTCATGAACCAGGTGGAGTCGGACTACGCCGCAGCGCGTGCTCTGGAGCCGAAGATCCAGGAGTCGGTGGGCGCGCAGCAGTCACTCCAGCTGATGAACACGCAAATGAACCGGTTGGTGCTTCAGAACGCAAAGCTCACCGAGGTCATGGTGGCTTCCATGGGCGAGCAAACCATGGAAAACGCCCGCGCAGCCGAGAAGGACAACGCCGACCTGCGGGCCAAGGAAACGATTCGTGCCCGCCAAAAGGCGATCAACGAAAACCTCGAACGAAACTCAAAGTCACTTCGCTGATCACCTGACCGCAACGACATTGGAAATGCTATGACCGCCTCAGGTAATCAAATCTTCGCGTTCTGGACGGGCTACGTTGTGGAGCAAGCCATCAACTGGTTGCTCGGGGCGAAGCAAAAGCTCGCCCGACCCAGAAACGTGCTGATGCTCCTACTGGTGGCGTCGGCTTTCGCATCCTCTTTTGTCGACGCCCAACCGGCAGCGGCACCTGGACTTGATGCGGGGAGCATCGTACCCAGGATCTCGGAAGCGGTGGACACTGCCTTGAATCGTCTGGGTGAGGGAACACTGAATGGCATGGGGGCGACGATCTCCGCGTTCTTCCTGGTTGCATTGATGGTCTGGACTTCGCTCAAGACCATGGCAGGGGGCAAGGGCCTTGGTGACCTGATTGGCGAGTGGGTGCCGATTTGGGTGTCGTTTGCCTTCGTCTACGCATTCTTGAACCAAGCCGGCGCAGCAGCGATCACGGGGACGATGGATGCCATTGCTACCGCAATCGGGGGAGCGAACATGAGCACCTTGAGTTCAGCTATCGACGTGGTAGCTCGGCCTGTACTCGGCGCAATTATTGAAGTGGCCAAGATGCCACTGGTGTCCGATGCGGACATGTTCAGCCCGAGCACGTGGGTTCCTGCTCTGGCTGCCAACCTCGGAACTCTGATCACCAAGCTGATCACGGTGGTTTTCCTCTTGATCTCGGCCGTCGCTGGGATGGCTACGGTGATCATGTCGTTCATCTCACTGAAACTCGTTTTGTTCTTGGCCCCGGTAATGGTCCCGTTCGTGATGTTCAAGCCGATGACCTGGCTGTTCGATTCATGGCTCAAGTTTCTCCTCGGTGCTTGCATGATGAAGATCGTTTTGGCGTTCATGCTCTTGGCTGCACAGGCAATCCTTGGAGCTATGGCGCTGGTCCAGGCGGAGATGGCGGAGGCAGCTAGGAACGTTGAGCCTTCCGCGGCAATGATTGCTGATCTGTTTGTACACGCCATGATGATGATTTTTGCCTTGCTGAGCACGCTGCTTCTTATGCAGGTTCCGTCGATCGCCACAGGATTGCTCTCCGGAAGTGCGGGTGGCGGTGGGTTCTCTGGAATCAAGGGGCTAACGCGGTCGCCCTCAGCCGTCACATCACACGAAGCGGGCGGGAAAGCAGCTTCTGGTGCATCTAAGGCTGTGGCGGGAACGGTGAAGGGAGGTGAGGGGGCGTGGTCTGGGTACTCGGCTGGTCGTGGCCTTCAGCAGAGCGATCCCGGGGATCGCAAAGGCATTCAAGGTAAAGCCTACCAAGCGATGTACAACCGCGCGCGCGCAGGAACCCATGGACCTATGGTTCCCAAGGGGCGGTAAAAAAAGATGCGGCTTGCCTCTTGATAACCTCTCGACCGCTGATAGTCTGATAGTCAGAGAGGTTTCAAATGCACATGAGTAGATTTATCACTGTCCCACTAGCCGTACTTTGGTTTGCTATCGCTGGCAAGGCCTTGCTTGCCTGGCTCTTCGGCGTTTCGATGGAGTTCCCCATCATTGGCGATCCTCCCATGGAGACCGCATTTGGAGCCGCTGCAGCTGCGATAACGATCGGGGTTTCGATGTTGCACATCGTCACGGTATGGCTCCTGCGTCGCAACTGGCTTGGGGAGACACTATTTGTATCTTCCTACATCGGCATCATTGGCGCCGGACTTGGCTACGGGTTCTGGTGGATGAGTGAGTCGACTGGAGTCATCGGGCATGCCTTCTTCATCGGCATGCTCTTGGTTTGTGGCCTGGTCATGGCTGGTTTCAAGTCTGGTCTGCTTTTTGCGACCGAGAGAACACGCATGCGCTCAATGGGTGCAAACCAGACTGGATCTGACGTTCAAGCTGACGTCGCGAGGGCAACCCATCCCAAAACCTCCTTCAAGGACATCTTCGGAAACTCTGATATCAAGGTTCGCCTGAAGGATGCTGCGGAGGCCATCGTCGCTCCCCGCACGGAAGGGAAGCAGATTCGCAACGGTATTCTTCTCAGTGGTGAGCCAGGAAACGGCAAGACCGTTTTTGCTGAGGCGTTGGCGGGCGAGTTGAAGCTCCCGTTCCTTCAGCTTTCGTACTCGGACGTGGCCAGCCAGTGGGTTGGCGAGAAGACCTCGCGCATCAACGCGGCGTTCGCACAGGCGCGCCGTCAACAGCCTTGTGTGCTGTTCATTGATGAGGTGGACAGCTTCTTGGAGTCACGTGACAGCGGCCGCAATGATGGAACGAAGGAAGACCGTGATGTGGTAAATGCGTTGCTCACGTTGATGGTGGACATCCGCAAGGAAAAGGTCATCCTGATTGCTGCAACCAACCACATCGATCGTTTGGACGGCGCTGGCATCCGTGAAGGTCGCTTTGACTTCAAGGTGGAGATCACGCCACCCGACCGCGAAGCACGGGTCGGGCTGCTGACACACGGCCTCAAGACTCAACTACCCACGTTCAACGTTGATGCCGCCGTTGTAGAGGCTGTGGCGCGGCGCTGGAATGGCTTCTCGGTCAAGCGCATTCTGGCTGTAACAGAAGAACTTCCTTCCTATCTCGCCCGCGAAACCAAGACCACGATCGCGTACGAGGACTTCATGGGCGCGCTGCGGATGCTGCAAGGTCGCAAGGGCTCAACGCCCGAGAACGTCAAGCCGATCGCTGAACTGGTGCTGTCACCCGCCACTCGCGAAATGTTGGACCTGATCGTCGGACGGATGGCTGATCCCGAGCACACAGAGAGCCACGGTGGCACGTTGCCCACAGGCGTCCTGTTCTTTGGCCCACCAGGCACTGGTAAGACCGCGACCGCCAAGGCGCTCGCCAAGGAGATCGACTGGGCATTCCTGCCTGCCACTGGCGCGGATCTGGCCCGCGACCCCAAAGCGCTGGAGAAGCTGTACGCAAAGGCGAAGGAACTCCGGCCCTGCGTCATCTTTGTGGATGAGGCCGACGAGTTGCTCAAGAGCCGCGACTATTCTCCCAACACCGAGTCGACGAACAAGCTCCTGACGCTCATGGATGGTGTCAACGACCGTGTCAAAGATGTGGTGTGGGTAGCCGCGACCAACAACCCGGAGCAGATCGACGCTGCACTCTTGCGTGGCGGGCGCTTCACCGAAAAGGTGCTGTTCGAAAGGCCATCGGCAGAAGGGTTGGCCGCTTATCTTGAGGGTTGGTTCACGTCGCGGAAAGTGGCGCTCGAATCAGGCCTCACCTCAGCATCGGTTGCAGAAATGGTGGGTAGCGAGAGCATTGCCAACGCTGAGGCGTTGGTGCAGGCCGCTCTCAACCGGGCAATCTCACGACGCTCGGCACCAGTGGTGGTGACGCGGGCCGATGTGGAGCAGGCCATGAGGATGGTTCTCTGATGCTGCTTCGGGCGTGCGCTTTTGTAGTCGGCTTCCTTTGCGCATCGGCGCCGGTTTTTGGCCAGCAGGCCTCCACCTCGGCTGGGTCGTTGGGGTCGATGCCGCTGACGAACGCCACACGGTGTGTGGTCAAGGCTGCAGAGCGGCATTCGGTGAACCCGTGGGTGCTGAAGGCGATCCTCAAGGTGGAAAGCAACTTCAAGCCAGGTGCCGTTACCCGCAACACCAACGGTTCGGTTGATCTCGGCATGGCTCAGATCAACTCCATCCATCTCAATGAACTCGCCAAGTACGGTGTCGGCGAGCAGGACTTGTTGGAGCCTTGCGTCTCGACTTATGTTGCAGCGTGGCACCTCGCCAAGCAACATCGCCGCCATGGCAACACTTGGTTCGCTGTGGGCGCTTACCACTCAGCTACGCCTTGTTTCAACACCCGGTATGTGGGATTGATCTGGAACACGCTTATCGACTGGAAGGTCGTGGAGGCACAGCGTGCCGTGGTGCAACCCTTGTCGGCGTGTCGTGCGCGTGGGAGGGCTTCACCGTCTGAGCGGCATGCAGAGGCCACACCAAATGGCCTCCTCGCGTTTGACCACTGACCACATGAGCGCATCCGTGATAAAGCGAGCAGCCGTGCTGCGCCTGTACCCGAATCAACAGCAGGTATCGTCCCTGCGTCGATGGCAGGGTGGGCTGCGCTACGTCTGGAATGCGGTGCTGGACTGCGTGTTCACGTCGCGTGACATAAATGGCCGTTGGCCCACCAAGGCCGAGATGCAGGCCCTCATCGTCGGGATGAAGAAGATGGAGGGGACCGAATGGATCGCCGACATCCCCGCGCACGCCCTGTTGACTCTGGCCGACGATCTTTACAAAGCCCTGGTCAACTGGTTCAACAGTCTCTCGGGCAAGCGCAAAGGCCCAAAGATTTCCCGTCCCAGATTCCGAGGAAAGTTCGATCGGCAGTTCTCGGTCTACATGGTCAACCAGAACACCTCGTTCAGCGATGGCCTGGTAAGACTGCCTAAGCTCGGGCAGGTGAAGTTCCGGGCCGGCGACCTGCCTGCCGGACGCCTGTTGTCTAGTCGCGTCTACCGCGAAGCGAACAAGTGGTACATGGCCAGCATCTTCGAGTGCGATGCACCGGAGATGAATGCTGCACCCGTTGAGTGCATAGGCATCGACATGGGACTCAAGACGTTGGCCACTGTCTTTGACGGGCAGGGCATCCGCGAGGTGCCCAAGCTGGGCGCCCTCCGCAGGCATGAGCAGAGGCTGAAGCGATACCAGCGTCGAATGAGTCGCAGGGTCAAGGGAAGCAACCGCCGCACCAAGGCAAAGCTGGCTGTTGCACGCCTGCACCAGCGCATCGCCAACATCCGCAAGGACTACGCGCACAAGGCCACCAGCGACATCGTAGCCAGTGCGCAGACGATCAAGGTCGAAACCCTCAACGTCAAGGGCTGGGCGAAGAACCGAAGCATTTCCAAGAGCACCGCCGACGCCAGCGTCGGGATGTTCCTGAACATGCTGCGCTACAAGGCCGCCTGGGCTGGGCGAAGCCTGGTTGAGGTTGGCCAATGGGAGCCGACCAGCAAGACCTGCAGCGACTGCGGCTCGCACAATGCAACGGTCGTTCTGGGCGTCAGTCGGTGGGTATGCCGCGCGTGCGGCGCGATCCACGACCGCGATCACAACGCGGCAAAGAACATTTATGCGTACGGCGAGGAACGCCGAAACGTGACCGGCAACACGGTCGAAAGCGCGTGGACTGGTGGAGATCAGGCGGGAGAAATCCCGCCAGTGCCCCAGGTTGAAACGCGAATCTTGAAACGGACAGCGCGCAAGTCGAATTGCGCGCTTGCCTAAAGTAAATAATTCCGCCACTCCGCCACGCCATGCTTCAACACCCGGTATGTTGGGCTGGTCTGGAACACCCTCATCGACTGGAACGTGGTGCAGGCAGAGCGGGCCGTGGTGCGGCCCTTGTCGGCCTGCCGTGCGCCTGGGAAAGCCACCTCAACCGCGCGCCAAGCAACAGCCGAATCACCCAACCTCCTCGCGTTTGACCATTGAACATGAACAACGACATGCAAACCACGGGCGCGCAGCCCAGCGCCATCGGCCCGTTGCTGGCCCTGTTCGAAGCCCTTTCTGAGCAGGATCAGCGCCGCATGTATGCCGTCCTGGGTGCTATGGTCGGCGCGGGACCCTCGCCCGCTACAGCAACGGCAGAGCCCGTCACGGCCGAAGAGGGATTGGAGGAACCCAGTGAATTGGTGGCAGTGCAGGAGTGGTACGCAGGGCTCGGGGATGTGACCGACTATGAGCGCGTATCGCTGCTCAATGAAGCCATCGACAGTGTGCAGGCAGAAGACGCAAGGGCTTTCCTTGTGGCCCGTCGCCGCGATGTCCTCGACGACAAGCCCTCTGTCTCGGTCCGTGTCGCCGTAACGCGTATCGCAGCTGAGCAGCCTATGCTCATCCTCGGAGCTGCGGTGGGTGTCTTGCTTGCTGTGGTCAGCTTCGGATCTGGGCTATTCCGCGCCTGGTTCTAGACCTCAAACACGCTCAACCAAGCCAGCATCCGCTGGCTTTTTTTCGCCTGTGCGTGCCGCATTCGCTGAATGAAGGCGCAAAACACGAGGCCGGCTCGCTGCACGTTCGTGTTGAGGGGTCGAGTCCGGTGTCAACGCGGGGAAGTGGCCTAGTTGACCGGGATCGATCAACGCCCTTTCTACCTAGCATTGGTTCGGAAAGGTAGCGTCATGTCACTGTTCAATCGCAAAAAGCCCGCCAAGGGCGAATCAATCTTGTCCGCAGATGATGGAGAGTCGGGCTCCCCGCGTCGCGGCAAGTCCAACCCACTTGTCGAGCTGGGTCAGCAACCCAATACGCCCCCGGCGGTTTTTGGGAAAGCAGACGCCAAGTTTGGCGAGATCTACGGCTCCGCAAAAGTGGAGGCCGCCCGCTGGTTCATCGGCGCGATGTTGGCACTACTCCTGGCCATCGTCGCTGTGAGTTCCGTGGCGATGATTCTCCCCTTGAAGGAAGTCCGTCCATGGGTTGTCGAGATCAACCCTGCCACCGGCATCGTGAACAGACCCGTCCAGGTGGAACGGATCGACCCCAATCTCTCGGTGGTGAAAGCCGAACTCGCTCGCTGGGTGGAAGCCGTTTACACCATCGATCCGCTGCGTTCTTCCGAATTGCTGCGCTGGGCGAACAGTCGATCTGCTGACAAGGCGGTGGGCCAGTTCACTGAGTTCCGCGGGCGCGAGCGCATCTTTGAGCGGATTCGCAACGAGCCAGAAATGGTCCGTGAGGTGAAGGTCACAGCTGTCGATGCCACGCAACGCGGCACGGCATTCATCTTCCTGACCGTCACCGAGCGCGTCGGCTCCCAAGTACCCAGCGCCGACAAGATCAAGCGGTACCGGGTGACCCTGAACTACCGCCTTACCCCCGCCACCCAGGAAGCCGAGTTGCTGGCCAACCCGCTCGGCATCTTGGTCACCTTCTTCAGCGATGCCGAGGAGCGCGCACTGTGATCAACAACCTTTCCAAACCAATCATGCGCCTCCGCGCTATCTCGGTCGCCGCCCTGGTGGCGTCCAGCTTGTTCGCGGCATTGCCTGCAGCAGCCGAGCTGATCGCCACCCCACTGCGCGGTGACACCCGCCTTGTCGAGTTCCAGTTCGACCCGGACAACACGTTTCTCGTGTTGAGCAAGCCGCGTGCTGTGACACACCTCCAGTTCGCGCCGGATGAGCAAATCATGTCGGTGGCGGCGGGCGACACCTCCAACTGGGAAATCACTCCCACGAAGAATCGCAAGAACCTGTTCCTCAAGCCCAAGTTCGAGGACCTTGAAACGTCGCTTACCGTCCTTACCGACAAGCGCCCCTACCAGTTCGTTCTGAAGTCGACCACGGATGGCAAGAAGTGGTACCAGCGCGTCTCTTGGGTCTATTCGAGCCAAGTGGTGCTTGAGCTTGACCCTGCTGCCGCTTCAGATGCCGAAGAGGCCACCTCGATAGCCGCAGCTAGTCATCAAGGCCCATCAACCTCGCCGTCGGCCGCGCGACCCGAGGGCCCAGCCGGCATCAATCCAGAGGCAATGCGGTTTAGTTACCGCATTGAGGGCGACGCGAAGTTCAGACCCGAAATCGTTTTCGACGACGGCAGGTTTACCTACTTCCGCATGCCGGCAGACCTCCAGGAACAGCCAGCCCTGTTTGCAGTGATCGAAGGCAACGACTTCAGCCTCGTCAACTACACGGTCAACGGCAACTTCATCGTGGCTCAGCGCCTCCTCGACAACGCCGTCCTCAAGCTGGGCAAGCCTGAGGTGCGCGTCACCCGGGTTGAGCAAAAGCGCAATTGGTTCGGCCACGTAGTCAAGGACTGATATGGGACTGTCCAAGGAATCTCTGATCGCCCCGGAGGAGCCCAAACCGGGTATCCCCCTCAAAAAATCGACCCTGGCAGTCCTCGGCGTTGCCGTGCTGGCTCTTGGCGTCGCTTCGTCAATCATGTTCACCAGTGGCCCGCAGCAACCTGCGGATCTCCTCCAGGCGCAGAAGGACGCGCCGGCTTCGCAAGTGATCGGCAAGCCGCAGTCCATCGATGAGGAGATCGCAAAGGTTGAGGCCTTGCCCTCGCCGATCCCAGCGTCCGTGCAGCGTCCCGACAGCAGCGCAGGACTGTATGAAAAGCCGTTGGCGAGTTTGGAAGGCACCAAGGTGACCTCAGTTGTCACTGCCAATCGCGGGCCGACTGAAGAGGCGCAGCAGGCGGTCATCGACGCTGAGCGCGAGTCGCAGGTGCGCATGGCCAAGGCAATGGTCGTTGACTTTGACGACAAGACGGAGGGTGGCCCTGTTGCCTCACTGGCGGGCGCTACGCCAGCAGGAATGATGGTCACTGGTGCGCGCGAGCTGCTCGGCGCTGACCAGCGTGGACGTGCTCCTAGCGAAACCGTTTCACCGGCCATCAACGCTGCCTTGGATCAACTGCGGGGAGCCCAGGCGGTTCCTGCAGGCGGCAAGTCGTGGATGAAGGAGTACGCCGGTGAGATCGAGCAGAAGGCCGGGGGCAAGGTGCTCAAAGGCTACCAACCTCCATCGAACCTCATCCTGCATCAGGGCAAGGTGATCCCCGCTGTACTGGGGCGCCAGATCAACTCCGATTTGCCGGGGCGCATCACGGCAATCACCACGGTGGACATCTACGACTCTCTGGGAAAGGGCCAACTCTTGATCCCGAAGGGAAGCACCTTGGATGGCCAATACGACGCCGAGGTGAAGGTGGGTCAAAGCCGAATTCTGTTTGGGTTCGAGCGGCTCATCCTCCCCGACGGCACCAGCTTCGACCTTCCACCCGCCCCAGGCTCTGACCTTCGCGGTGCTGCCGGCATTTCGGGCGACGTCAACAACCACTTCTTCAAGATGTTCGCGAGCAGCTTGTTCATCGCATTCCTCGCCGACAAAACGACACCGCCGCAGAACGTGACAAACATCGGTGGCGGTGGTGGCACGACCAAGACGGCGGCCGGTGAAGTCCTTGTCGACGTGAGCAAGTCGATTCTCGACCGCAACAAGGTTATCCCCCCAACCATCACCGTCCCGCAGGGTGAGCGCATCAACGTCGAAGTTGTCTCCGACATGGTGTTTGCCCGCAGCTACTCCAAGCGTTAAGAGGTCTCAAAGATGAAACTCAAGTTCACAAAGATGGCTGCGGCTGTTTGCATCGTTCTTCTGAATGCCAACGTCGCATCGGGCAGCAGCGGTCAGCTGGTGGGGTCCTACGACTTCTCATACATGACGACTGGCAGCTTGCGTGCCAGTCCGGTTCAGGTGTTTGACGATGGTCGCAACACCTACTTCCAGTTCCGTGCGGGCGAGGCAATCCCAGCGATCTTTACCCAGCAGAACGGCACCATGCAGCTGCTCGTGCCGTTGCACGAAGGCCCCTACGTGAAGGTCGAGCAAGTCCACGGCCAGTTCACCCTCCAACTGGGGCGCGCTCAAGCGATGGTGGTTCATGGCGCCGGTACCCGTCTTGACGCCCCACCCATCCAGGCCGTCGCTCCCAATGGCATGACCACGGCCTATCACGGCGGGGAAGTACGACCAGGCACGCGTGTTGTGGCCTCTCTGGCCCCAGCTGCGCCGGCTTTGGTCGACGACGCGCTCGAGCGCAACAGCTACGCCACTCCAACACGAGGTGACCGTGTGGGCTGGGTCGCTCCTGAGAAACGCGTCCAGGAACACGTCGTCTGGTTCCCTAAGGGCTCGCACACTCTGGGTCCCATGGGTCGCAAGCTCGTTCAGGGCCTTGCCCGGAGCACATCGGCCTCAGGCCGGTTCATCGTGATGGGGCGTGACGATGAGAGCTTGAAGGAAGGGCTTGAGCAAGCGCGCGCAGATGCGATGCGCGATGCGCTCGTGGCCTCTGGTGTCGGCCGCGACCGAATCACCACAAAGATTGGCATCGCAGGCAAGCGTGACAAGAACCTTTGGGAATCGAATATCCGCGTCGAGGTCGAGTCCGAAGCACTGGTGGCCTCCGCACGCCCTGCGCCCTCTCAAGCAGCCAGCGCTGATGCACGCGGCAACATCCAGTCTCTGATCCGCTCGGGCGTTTTGACGCTCGACCAAGGCAACGCGCTGCTGGCACGTGGTGGCGCGCAGGTCGCACCATCGACGCAAGTGGCACCTCAGGTGGATGTGCCTCCCGGTGGCTTCCGCATGGTTGCGGCGGACAAGACTGTGCAGACCACGATCCGTCGCTGGGCGACATCGGTCAACTACACGGTTGTTTGGGAAGTCCCGGCGGACCTGGACGCCCAAGTCTCTGGTGACGCCTTCGTCCAGGCTGGGTCAATCAAAGAAGCGATTGAGCGCCTGTTGGCAAGCCTTCGCCAAGCCGGGTACAGCCTTGATGCCACGTTCTACAGCAACCGCGTGATCCGCTTCACTGCCTCAGTTGCACAGAGCCAGGACGGTTCACCAGCGAACGCACCTGCAGCTCGTCCTGCTCGAAACGACCCGACTCCGCAAAAGGCACGCGAAAACACCCTGCAGCAGGCGGTAACGAGTGGAGTTCCCAGCGAAGCCTCGGGGCGCAAATGGGCAATGAGGGCCGACGATAAGAGCATCGAACAGATGCTGAGTCGTTGGGGACGTGAGTCGCACTGGTCGGTTGTTTGGAACGCGAAAGAGAGTGTGCCGATTGCGGGAGACGCAGTGGTTGAAATGCCCAGCTTCCTGACAGCCGCGGACTACGTGATCGCTCAAGCGACCAAGGCCGGATACCAGATGCGTGCGACGGCATATGCCAACAACACGCTCGTCGTCAGCAGCTACTGAGATTCAAGGAAACCAAGATGAACGCCAAACTTTTCACTCTCGCCTGCATGGTTGCTGCATCGGCATCCAGCCATGCCCAGGTCATCCGCGTGGTCCCGGAGGCCTTCCCGATTCAGGCAGCGCCCGCCGCAGCCTTACCGATCCGGCCGATGGAGCGTGCTCCAGCGCCCGCCGTTGACCGCGCTCTGCGGATCAAGGCAGGCGACTTGATCTCTCCCCGCATCGTGGAGTGGGCAGGACGCAATGGCTATGTCCTTTCTTGGCATGCGGGGGAATTCCGTAGCGGCGCCGACCTGGTGCTGACCGATGACTTTGAGAAGTCCTTGGACGCCTTCCTCGGCTCCATGCGCTTCAACAAGGTTCGCCTCGAAGCCGAGATCTTCGCCAACAACGCCGTTCGAATTCTGGAGGTCAAGTGAATTTCATCAAACACACCATTGCGCTGAGCGCCGTCGCCGTCCTGGCAGGTTGCTCCACAGCGACCCTTGCTCCGATCACGCAAGGCGTGAACACGGTCCAAGCCGAGAGTGACCGAGCCACGGCCGCCCTTCGCGCCGGAGAGCCCACCCAACGCGCCAAGGAAACCTCAATCCGCCGTGTTGACCAGGTGTGGATGCCGATCAGCAAGGTTGCCCAAGGCATGAACCCAGCGGCTGTGGCCTCACTCGGTCGAGAAGTTGCCGTCAACCGCCGGTTCACTGGCTTGAGCGAAGCGGCTGCGTATCTGACCCAGATCAGCGGCGTGCCTACCAGCGTGGCTGAAGCCGCTCGCCGCGCAGGTCTTGATGCACAGAGCTCCGCAAGCAACGAAGCCACCACCGCCTTGAACGGTGCCCCAGGTGGTGCCCCCACCATGGCGCCGCCGCCCATGCCCACGCCAATGGGCATCGGTATGCCGCCGGCGACCCCAACGGCTCAGACGACGCCTCTGGTTTACAGCGGCAAGGTCTCCGGGATGCTCGACCTGATCGCCTCACGCTTTGGCGTGAGCTGGGAGTGGGATGGCAAGGGAATCTACTTCTTCAAGACCAAGTCGCAGACCTTCCGTTTGGCAGCGTTGCCCGGCGATACCAGTCTGGCCAGCCGAGTGGGCACTCAGTCCAACAACGCCACCGGTGGCTCGCAGGGGAGTCAGGCAAGCGGTTCATCCAGCAGCGAACTGCGCGCTGGCGTGGAGTTCTCCGGTCTGAGCATCTGGAAGGGTATCGAGGACAGCATCCGCACGATGATGAGCCCGGACGGCAAGCTGGTCGTCACCGCGTCCACCGGCACGATCACCGTCGATGACACACCGCTGGTGCTCGACCGTGTCAGCAAGTTCGTTGAAGAGCAGAACAAGGCTTTGTCGCGCCAGGTGGTGATCAACGTCCGCGTGCTGGCCGTCGATCTGTCCAAATCCCACGAATACGGGATCAACTGGGACATGGTCTACGAAAACATCGGCCAGAGCATCGGCGTGGGCCTGAGCAACTTGGCTGAACCCGTGACTGGAGGCACCAACCTGGCGCTGCGTGTTTTGCCCGGGGCCAGTATGTTCAGCGGCTCCAGCGCTGTGATTCAGGCCTTGTCAAAGCAGGGGCGAGTGTCCCAGGTCACCTCAGCCTCGCTCGTCACCATCAACAACCAGCCTGCGCCAATTCAAGTGGGCCGTCAGACCGCCTACCTCGCGTCCAGCACGACCACCATCGGCACGGGCGGCGCAGGCAACACGGTGACGCTGCAGCCGGGTCAAGTCACGACGGGTTTCAGCATGAACATGCTGCCCCACATCTTGGACAGCAACCGTCTGATGCTTCAGTACTCGGGCGACATCTCCACGCTGACGCGCCTCAACACGGTGGTGTCCGGTGACTCGTCCATCCAGACGCCTGAAATCGACACTCGAAACTTCATGCAGCGAACGTTCCTCAACAGCGGGGAAACGCTGGTGGTGACAGGTTTCGAGCAGTTCGTTCTCAACGGGGACACACAAGGCATAGGAAGCCCTGAAAACCTTGCTCTGGGCGGCCGTCTGACGGCCAAGGACACGAAGACGGTCCTGGTCGTCCTGATTCAACCCGTCGTGTCGGGCAACCTCTGATGTCCAAGCCGGAGATCGTCGCCATCGGCGGCGCCCAGCTCGTCGTAGGGCTGATGTGGCAACCCCTCTCGGGGTCAAACACGGGCGAGCGACAAGCCGAAGTCAAGGGCTTCGGCAAGGAACTCGACCTCAACCTGCAGGTGATGCACCGGGAGAACCTGTGCGTCGGCCTGGCTAAGGGAAACGCCGGCATCAAGGCCGGAGCGGTATCGCTTGCCGCAGCAATGTCCGACAAGCTCCACGCTTTGCACGGCGCACGGGACTTCATCCTCGTCGTCGAGCTTGAAGGCGGGCAGTGGTACTACCTCGCCCAAAAGGATGGGGTGATCTTTCCCGATGGGGACCAGCTGTACACCTCTGAGGATCTTGCGAAAAGCAGGTTCTTCGAGGACTCAAGCCTCGCAGACTGGGGTCAGATCGTTGTCCCTTCGCATTGGGGCGTGTCGGGTTCGCTTGACGTTCCTGAGATTGAGGACGTTCTGCCATTCAAGGGCAAGGGCAAAGCAAAACTGAATGCCCCCAAACAGTGGAAGCTGACGGCCATCAGCGTCAGCCCAGCCCAGTTTGTCCGTGAGCACGCAACCTCTTTGGTGATCATCGTTGCCGCTATCGGCACCATCGTGATCGGAATGGACCAGCTCAAGGCTTGGCAGCAACAGAAAGCAATTGCCGAGGCAGCTCGTGTGGCCGCAGAACTGGCCGCGATGCAGGAAAAGGAACTCCCTCGGCCGCGTCCTTGGGGTGAGATTCCTCACGCATCGGATCTGATGCGCGCCTGCATGCGCACGGTGGGCAGCGTGCATCTTTTCCCGGGCAACTGGGACTTGCTGGGCGTGCACTGCGGCGGTGGGGTGATGACCGTTTCGTGGAAGCCGCGCCCATACGGCTGGATCGAGCACTTGAAGCAAGTTGTTCCTGATGTGGTGATCGCCACAGATGGAAGCCTCGCTTCGACCACAAAGCCGTTGCCGCAGTTGCGTACTCCCACCGACGAAGACGTGTTCACGGCAAATGAACGCATGGTGGCCATGTACGCGGCGGCACAGCGGTACGGCGTCAAGTTCACGGCAACCCCACCGGTGACCAACACAGTTCAGGCGCTACCCGGTCAGGGCGCTGCGCCAGGCCAAGAGCAGCTGTGGGAAGAAATGGGCTGGAAGGCTGAAGGCATCACCTTGCCCGAAGTCGTGATCCAGGCCTTGGATGGCAACGGCTTCCGTCTCAGCGCGATGAACGCGCAGTGGCGTGACGGTCAATTCGTATGGACGATGGAAGGATCTCAATATGTTCGCAAGTGACTCTCTGCGCTCGGCTGTTGCCGTGGCTGCTCTTCTTCTGATTGGCTCGACCGCCACGGCGCAAAGCGCTGCGACTGGCGCCAACGCAGTTCCTGCCGATTTGGTCCAGGCTGCTCAGCAGCGTCTAGTTGTCCCGACTGCACCCGCTTTGGTTGTAGCAACTCCCGCACCTCCCGCACCTGCGACTCCTCCAGCCATGCGCAACAGCGTGTCTGCCAGTGAGATTGCTCTCATCAACGAGCGGATGAGCGTCATGCAAGCCTCGCTGGCTGAACTGGAGCTGCAGGTGAAGATGGCCACGAAAAGGGACGAGTTGCGCAAGCTGAACTCCGGCCCGATCGTCGCTGACGATGGCTTCACCCCCTCCGTGGTCGAAATCGGCGGTATGGACGGCAAGCTCACTGCGAATCTGATGATGCAGGGCGGCAACGTCCAGGCCGTCCGGGTTGGCGACCGCATCGGCGGTTGGCAGATCAAGGACATCACCATCGATTCCCTCACGATGGTCAAGGGCAAAGAGAGCAAACGCCTCGCCTTCGGCACGGCCGTCGCAACGCCTCAAATGGCCACCCCGCCCATTCCAGGCGCGCCCATGCAGGCTCCGGTTCCGTTCATGCGCTAAGCCGAACGCAGCCATTGAAAACAGCAACAAAACCGGAGTGAACCCGAGATGAAAGTGCTTACGGCCAAAGGTGGGGAGATCACGATCTCTGACGAGCTCAGGGCAATCGTGGCCCTGTTGGACGATGGTCGTCTGATGGTGTCGAAATCCCATGTGTTCAACCCGCACGTGCGCGGCTTCATGGGGCGTCTGACCCACCTCAAGCGTGAGTACTCCGTGTGTCAGTGCGACCTCGCGGTGATCGCCGGCTTCTACGAGAACTCGGTCACCTCGGAGTCGCACTCCAACATGCAGGTGACAGCGATGCAGCTGTTCGACCGCGCAGTGGAGGCACGGGCCTCGGACATCCATATCCGTGTCAGTTCACGTACACGCACGCAGATCCTCTTCCGCATTCACAACGACCTGACGTTCATCGAAGAGCACACCTTCGATTTCGGCGACCAGCTGTGCACCACCATCTTCCAGGCGATGGCTGATGTGTCCGATGCCACCTTCGAGAAGATGTCGCGTCAGGACGCCCGCATTTCCGAGAAAGGCAAGATCCCCGCCAATCTGGACGGCATTCGTATCGCGACTTCCCCCCAGGTGGATGGTTACATCGTCGTGCTGCGACTGCTCTACAACGATGCTGCGAAGGACTTGGATCTTGGTCGACTGGGCTTCGATTCCATCCAGTCGGCTGCGGTCGAGAACCTGAAGAAGAAGCCGACAGGGGTGGTGTTGATCGGCGGGCCGACTGGTTCAGGCAAGTCCACCACCCTCCAACGCATCCTCAGCTCGATCATTGCGTCGTGCCATGGACGGAAGCATGTCATCACCGTCGAGGATCCACCTGAATATCCCATCGTCGGAGCAGTGCAGACCCCCGTCACCAACATGGAGTCGGAAGAGGATCGTTCCCGCGAGTATCAGAAAGCCATCAAGGCAGCGATGCGCTTGGACCCGGACATCATCATGTTGTCCGAGATTCGCGACAACCCCACCGGACGTCTTGCGATCCAGGCGGCCATGACTGGCCACCAGGTCTGGACCACGGTCCACGCCAACAACGCTCTGGCCATCATTGACCGCTTGGTGGACCTGGGCGTGAGCCAGCCGTTGATCACCGACCCGACCATCGTTGCAGGGCTGGTCTGCCAGCGCCTTGTGAAGCAGTTGTGCCCGCACTGCCGTCGTCCCCTCACCGATCACATCCACGAGTTCGAGCCGCGCACGCAGGAGCGCTTCATGCGTGTCCTCAACGTCGACACCGTGTTCGTCCGCGGCGAGGGCTGTGCCCATTGCAAGAACAGCGGAACGCTCGGAAGGACCGTGGTCGCAGAAGTCATCGTCACGGATGACCGTCTCATGAGCTACCTCCGCGCGAATGACCGGATGGCCGCCCAGGAGTACATCACCAAGGAGTTGGGTGTCATCTCCATGCTGGAACACGCCATCCAGAAGATCAACGAAGGCCTCGTAGATCCGCTTCAAGCTGAAGAGGTTGTAGGGCCGCTCGCTGAGATCACCACTGAACCTGAACGCCTCGCGCTGGTGGCCTGACATGAACGATTTTGAAGTCAAGTTTTCGCGATTCATGTTCAAGCGCGATTCCGCGCAGCGTCGCCGCCTCTATCAGAAGCTCGCCAAGCTGCTGGGCAACGGGGTTCAGATCATCGACGCGCTGCAAACCATGCAGGAACGTCGCGTGATTCTGAAGAGCGCCAAAGACCCGGTAGCTGTGGCACTCGCCGAGTGGATCAGGAAGCTGCGCAACGGAGCGCGCCTGTCGGTGGCCATAGATGGCTGGGTGGGGACGGATGAGCAGATGTTGATTTCGGCTGGCGAGCAGTCCGGCAACATCGACGCCGCGTTGGTCTCCACAGCCGAGATCATGGAAGCGAAGAAGAAGATTCGCAGCGCAGTGATTGGCGGTCTTGCTTACCCCGGCTTCATGATGATCATTGCGTTCGCGGTGCTGATCATGTTCAGCTACAAGATCATTCCTGAGTTCTCTCAGGTGGTGCCCTACGAGAAGTGGCGGGGCCTGGCCAAGGCCATGGTCGACTTTGCAAACTTCACGCGTACCTGGATGTTTGCCATTGCCGGGGCGCCAGTGCTGTTGATCACCGCATTCATGCTGAGCCTGCCACGGTGGAAAGACGGGCTTCGGATCACGCTCGACAGGTACATGCCTTTCAGCGTGTATCGCATGCTTCACGGCAGCACCTGGATGATCTCGTTCGCATCCCTGGTGTCCGCCGGCGTTCGACTTGAGAACGCGCTGGGCCAACTCATGGAAGGAGCGTCCCCATGGATGCAAGTCCGAATCCAAGCTTGCCTGCGCGGTATGCGCTCAGGCTTGAACCCCGGTGATGCCCTGGCGCGCTCTGGCTACGGATTTCCCGATGCAGAAATCATCGATGACCTCGGCGTCTACGCGAAGTTGTCTGGTTTTGACGTAGCTCTCGGGATCATCGGTCGCGATTGGATCACCGAGTCCGTCGAGCGAATCCAAATGATGATGAAAGTCATCTTTGGTGCCAGTGTCCTCATGGTCGGCTTGTTCATTGCCCTCATGGTGGGCGGCCTCATCGGGATGGAGCTGCAGATGACCCAGATCATGCAAGGCACCTACCGGTAATCACCTCAACCTTAACCACAACGATTTCGTCAACCTGACCTTCAACGGAGAACCTCAATGAAAACCAACCTGAACAACAAACGCTTCAAGAAACAAGCCGGCGTCACGCTGATGGAACTGATCGCGGGTCTGTCCGTGATGGCAGTGGTGGTGGTTGGTTCGCTGTCCCTGTACAACAGCGCGACCAGCTCCCAGCAGACCACGCAGCTGACCCAAGACATGTCGGCTGTGCGCGCCGCCGTGAAGCAGATGTGGCAAGGCCAGGGCAGCTTCGGTGCCAACGGCACGAACCTGAACAACGTGCTGGTCACGGCCCGCAAGGTGCCGACAACTATTCGCGTCGACACCACCTCCAACCCCAACACCCTCACGCACGCAGCCAACGGCACGATGAACATCACCTCGGCCGTGACCACCTTCGACGTGGCCGTGACCAACATCGATGAGTCTTTGTGCATCCCGTTGCTCACTGGGGCTCAAGGCTGGACCAGCGTGACCGTGGCGGGTAGCGCAGCGATTACTACCTTCCCGATTGCACCGGCAGTTGCTTCGACGGCTTGCGCGACGGGAACCGTGGTCACTTTCCGCGGCAACTAACCCATTGCCTTGGACCCGGGGTCGGGCTGCCGAGTGTGCGGCCCCGGGCGATTCACACGCTCCATCAGGAAAGATCAATGCTTCAGAACCACAAGGTCAAAGACATCTACCTCGGCAAGGACAACGCATGGCTCTCCGGTATTCCGGGCACCAAGGATCCAGTGCTGGCACCTGCAGACTGCAAGGACGAGCTCGTCGAGCTTCGCGCTCTGTGCGAAAAGCTCCTGGAAGAGACGGGACGCGAGGAGTACACGGTGCGCTGCCGTGACGTTGCCTACAGGGCATCCGTGCTCAAGTCGATCAACGAGGTGATCTTCGTCCTGAGGCGCATTCCAGCCAAGATTCCCACACCAGAAGACCTCAGCATTCACCCGGCCTACGTCGAGATGCTGATGCGTCCGGGAATGACCGGGCTGTTTGTTGTTGCAGGCCCTTTTGGGCAAGGCAAAACGACAAGCGTTGCTTCGCTGATGGCGGCGCGCCTCATCAAGTTCGGTGGTGTGGGTGTGACGGTTGAAGACCCACCTGAAATGCCGTTGGAAGGCCAACACGGGGAGGGTGTGTGCTACCAGACGGCCGTGGAGGATGGCAAGTTTCTCGAAGCATGCCGCAAGACCGCCCGTTTCGCGCCCACCATCATCTTCATTGGCGAGATTCGCGATGCTGACACGGCAGTTGAAGCGCTGCGTGCTTCCATCAACGGCAGTTTGGTCATGTGCACGGTGCATGCCGACTCCGTATCGATGGCCATCGAGCGGCTGTACTCGTTGGCCAACGCCGCGATCGGAAGCCCGGATGACACATCGAGCACGTTGGCAAACGGCCTACTGGCGGTCATGCACCAGCGCTTGGAAGGGGAGCCGCGTAAACCAAAGCTGGAGTTCCTGTGGCTGGGCGACCAGGATGCACAGGGCATTCGCAACACCATCCGTCAACGCCGTTTCGAGCAGGTCGGCAGCGAGGTCCAGCTACAGCGCAACCGCTTGATGGTCAGGCCGCGTCCGACCAGCGATGGCCAGGATCATCGTGTTCCCATGAGAGGCTGAGATGGTCCCGCTCTGGATCAGTGCTGTCTTTCTGGCTCTTGTGACGTTCTACGTCAGCCAGGATCTGCCTCGCAAGGAAGCCGCACAGGTCGCAGCCGTCGCGGACGTGTCGGCCACCAATCTGCTCGCCTATCGCTCAGCCGTTCAGGCCTTCCTAACTGCCAATCCAGCGGTGACCGGAACGATTGACGATGCCTCTCTTGCGGCCCACTGGCTCCCCGGCTATGTGAGGCGCCCTGAGTGGACGAACCTGGTTGCAGCCGGAACAGTGTTCGTCTACTCAACCGCCGTGATGAGCAACGGCACTGTTTTTGCGCTGAGAGAGAAGTCTGGCGAGTCCTTACTCGTGGGGACCAAGAACACTTCAACTGGACGCCTTCAATCGGCTATTGGTTTCGACACTGGAATCAACCTACCTGCGGCCATCCCGAGCGGCGCCGTTGTCATGATGGGCCGATAAAGCTATGAAAATCAAGCAACACATTGAATCCATCCTCGCGTCCGCAGAGATGTTCACCGACATCATGATGCAGTCCGATGCGCCCATCATGCTGAAGACTCCCCGCGGCTGGATGCCAGCTAGCGTGTCGGATGTCCCGACGTATGAAGAACTCCAGTCCTTCTTGCAGTC
The DNA here is from genome assembly GCA_003241965.1 of Burkholderiales bacterium. Taxonomy (GTDB): domain Bacteria; phylum Pseudomonadota; class Gammaproteobacteria; order Burkholderiales; family Burkholderiaceae_C; genus Hydrogenophaga. Next base: position 291,444 of record QBMB01000001.1, read on the forward strand.
GCTGGACGAGAACTGGGAAGCAGAGATCGTCAAGGGCGAGATCAACCGCCCGTATGTGATGGGCACAAGCCGGTTGCGCGTGAACGCCTACCTGGCATCGGCAGGAGAGCGACTGATGCTGTCCATTCGCCGGATTCCCGAGACCACCCCCTCGCTTCAAGAGAGTGGGCTTCCGGCGTCACTGCGCGTGATCCTCGACAACCCGTCGGGCCTGTTCTTGATCTCTGGGCCCACGGGATCAGGCAAGACCACCACGATGGCCGCCATGGTCGACGCGATCAACGCCATGAAGAACGCACACGTGGTCACCATTGAGGAGCCGATTGAATATGTCTTCGAGCGCAAGAAGGCGATCTTTTCCCAGCGGGAGGTGGGGGTCGACTGCGATTCGTTCCGTGACGGTGTGAAAGCCGCCATGCGCCAACGCCCGGATGTGATTGTCATTGGGGAAATTCGCGACCGTGAGACTGCTGAGCAGGCTTTCATTGCGGGCGAGTCCGGCCACCTTGTGATCGGTACGCTGCACGCCAGCTCGGCCGTGGGCACCGTCGGGAAGATCCTTTCGTTCTTCAATGACAACGAGCGGGCGGCCCGTCTCCAGTCCCTATCGGGCAGTCTGCTGGCCATCATCAACCAGACGCTTATCCCCAAGAAGGCTGGTGATGGTTACGCACTGGCCGTGGACTTCATCGCCAACCACAAGCGCGAGTATTCCAAGATCCTGGGCGAGCCGGATGCGATGCAGAACAAGCTCGACCGTGGCGATGACGGGCTCTCCATCAGCTTGGGCAACTCGGCCATGAAGTTGATTCAGGACAACATCGTCGGGAAAGCCGATGCGGTCAAGGCAGTCGCTGCAAATGCACATGCGTATGAGCGCGTGCGTGCTTGAGGCTTCCAGTCGGAGGTTCTGCACTCCCCCGAGGTTTGTCAGGGGTCAGAAGGCGTTGTAGCACCGGCGTTGGTGCGTCAACGGGCTATCTACCACTCGAAAGCGGGGGGTGGCAGCTGTCTAAAGCTGCCAAACTTTATCGATGAGATCCAGATCTACATTCAGTCGGCAGGGAGGGGTGACCCTGTTGGAGCTTTTGCTCTCCCTGAGCATCCTTGCCGGGGTGGTGGCCGCCGTTTCACGGTTTGCCGCTGACGCAAGCGAAGAGTCCCGCACCAACCTCACGGCGCTCCATGCTCGGACGGTCGGGCAGGCGGCCAGCGCCTACATCAAGGACAACTACGCCGCGATCACCTCTGTGGCTACCGCCAGCACGCCCGTGCTGATCCGGGTGCCGGAGTTGATCTCGACTGGGTACCTGCCAGCGGGCTACTCGGCGACGAATCCACGGCAGCAGGCCACGTGCGTCCTGGTGCTTGAACCTATCCCGAACCGCTTGTCTGGCCTTCTCGTCACTGAGGGGGGCGACGCCATCGACGATCTCACGCTCGGCCAGGTCGCTTCGTTGATCGGGGGCGCCGGTGGGGCCATCTATTCGACAGAACCCGGCGTCGTTCGTGGTGCCATGGGAGGCTTCAACTTCGCCGTTGGGCCCTACGCAAATGCGAACCACGTCAACGGCCGTTGCGACGGGTCAGCGGGCAACATCACGCTGATGCCGGGCCATCCCGTCATGGCACTGTGGTACGCGGACGCCGCCCAAGGGTCCTCCACGCTCTACCGAGATCAGGTGCCCGGGAACCCGTCACTCAACACCATGAACACACCCATCCTGATGGGTGCTGGTTCTCATCAGGTGGTCGGGACTGCATGTTCGACCAGCGGTGCCATTGCCAGCAGCGCTTCAGGCGCAGTGCTGGCGTGTGAAAACGGTGAGTGGAAACCGGGGGGCAGCGCGTTCTGGCAGGACCCAGTGCCCACTTTCGCAAACCTACCCTCATGCAATGCGGCCTCACTTGGGCACACACGCGTTGTGCACACACCCGCTGTCGGGACTGAGCGTCGCGCGTACACATGCGATGGTGGCGGCACATGGGTCGCGCTGGGCGTGGACAACAATGGCAACTTGACCGTTCCGGCGACCGTGACAGCCTCACGGGGCCGCTTCTCGCGCGACGCCATTGCGCCTATTGCCGACAGCACCCTTGCTCTGTCTGAGAACACGGGTGTCACCGGCCGTCGAGCTGGCATTGCGCTCCACAACGGTGGAGTGTCCGCGGGCAACATCGAATTGGCCGCAAGCGGCAGCAGAAGAACTGTTTTCAGCGACACGGCTGGGCTCGGATTGGGCATCGAGGCGACTGGCAACATCCAGACCCACAGGTACTTCCAGGTGGACAGTGTGTCGGTCGAAGGCGCTGCCTGCCCTACGCCAGGCCTGATTGGGCGCGACGCAACCGGTGGGGTGCTTTCGTGCAAGTCTGGCTTCTGGGCAACCCCGAAGGCTGCGCTGTCATGCATCACAGTGGCCAGCGCCCAGGCGAACGCGGCGGGCGTGCAGTGCCCAGTTGGACGGACGATGACCGGTGGTGGTTGCGACGGCGGTGTGACCGACCACTACAACACCAGCGTTCCAAACGGCAACGGGTGGTACTGCGCGAACTGGAAGTACCAAGGGAAGACCGTCACCGCCTATGCCGTCTGCTGTGGATCATGATGTCGGCGGCAAAACACAGGCGCTTCGGGGGTTCGGGGGTTCGCGATCCTCTGAACGAGGGCTGGCCCATTAGACAACCCAAACGACGCTGCAGCACTCACAAAAAGGCGACCTACGTCAGAGCAAAAAACGGTAGCTGCAAATGACGCACTGAGTTTTTGCGTAATGAACTAATAGGCTAGTACATGAACCAATCCCCACGCAAGCGCACTCGCCAGACGGGATTGACGCTACTCGAGCTTCTGATTTCACTCAGCATCCTGGGCGGCGTCGTCGTGGGTATCACGCAGCTGGTGGAAGACGCAGGAGACGACACCCGCGCCGCCATCACAGCCTTGCACACTCGCACGGTCGGCAACGCGGCCAGTGCCTACATCAAGGACAACTACGCGGCGATCTCAGCCGTGGCCACGACTGCCGCTCCCGTTCTCATCCGGGTGCCAGACCTCATCGCGACGGGCTATCTGACCGCTGGCTTTTCCGTCACGAACGCCCGTCTGCAGTCCACCTGCGTCCTCGTGCTTGAGCCAACGCCCAACCGTCTCACCGGGTTGGTGATTACCGAAGGCGGAGACACCATCGATGACCTCACCTTGGGCCAGATCGCTGCGACGATTGGGGGCTCGGGCGGTGGAATCTATTCGACCGCTCCCACCGTGATCCAGGGCGCCATGGGTGGGTACAACTTTCCAGTGGGCGCATACGGGAACCCCAACTCACTGGGCCAGCGGTGCGACGGCACTCCCGGAAACATCGCCGTGGCAGCGGGCCACCCAGTGATGGCGCTCCCATACGCCGATGGCGCACAAGGCGCATCGACCTTGTACCGCGATGCCGTCCCGGGAAACCCATCGCTCAACACCATGAACACGCCCATCCTGATGGGAGTCGGGTCGCAACAAACTATTGGTGACGCCTGCGCCACCGTAGGCGCGATTGGATCCAGCGCAACGGGCGCTGTGCTCGCTTGTGAGGGTGGGGTGTGGAAGCAGGGAGGCAGTGCGTTTTGGGCGGATCCCGTGGCCACTGCTGCGGCCATGCCCGCGTGTACTGCCGCGCTGCTGAACCAGACCCGTGTTGTTCAAACGCCATCTGTAGGCACAGGGCCTCGTGCATTCACCTGCAACGGCGCTGGCTCATGGCTCCCCTTGGGGGTGGATGACGCGGGCAATCTTGCCGTGGCTGGTACCGCCACCATGGGGGGCCTCATGCTGACCACGATCAACGTCGAGAACGCCGCATGTCCTACGAACGGGCGAGTTTCGCGAAACGCAGGGGGCGCGACGTTGCATTGTGAATCGGGTGTCTGGAGGCGCGGGGTGAATTCGAGCGGAGACACGATGACGGGCACCCTCAACAGCCACAACGATACGTGGGGCCTGATCCTCCGAAACTCCGCCGGAGCTGACTACAACACCCCCCAAGCTGCGGGATCGTCGGCCTACGTGAACGACATCTACCTGCGGTCCATTGGTCGTTGGGCCAGCACGCTAGGGGCCGCAGATCTTGCACCGAACATGTATCAGGCATCGGCCTATGGTGCATACAACTCGTACAACTACCCGGGCTGTGCGGCGGGGTATACCGCGATCTACAAGTCCCGCGATTCTGGGTGGGACAACCCCTCGCAGGGCGGTGGTAGTGCCGTGGTTTGGAAAACCCTATGCGCCCGGGGAGTGGGAACCACCGCACCCAACATTTGACCCCGCGCTCGGTGACGGCCTCACGGCACGGCTTGTGGGGGAGTCTTCAGGGTGAAACCGGGTAGTTGGCGAGGGTGTCAAGAGGTGCTACTCGGGACAAACTTCACCCATGAAGCTTCTATCGTCTGCGGGCGCGCCCCAAAACCAGTCCAGGCAGCGGGGCCTTACCTTGCTCGAACTGTTGATTTCGCTGAGCATCCTCGGCGGGATCGTGGTGGGCATCACGAAACTTGTTCAAGACGCCGGCGACGATACGCGCGCCTCCGTGACCGCACTGCACACCCGCACCGTGGGCGAAGCAGCAAGCGCCTACATCAAGGACAACTACGCCGCGATCGCAGCCATCGCCACTGCGACGACACCAGCTCTGATCCGCGTCCCAGACCTCGTGGCCACTGGATATCTGCCCGCTGGATACTCAGTGACCAACGCACGTTTGCAGGCCACGTGTGTGCTGGTCCTGGAGCCCACGGCAAATCGACTTACCGGTCTCGTGATGACAGAGGGCGGGGACACGCTTGATGACCTAACGCTGGGACAAGTGGCCTCACTCATCGGCGGCGCCGGCGGCGGCCTCTACTCGACAGCTCCGACAGTTGCGCGCGGTGCCATGGGCGGCTACAGCTTCCCGGTAGGTGCATACGGCAATCCCAATCACGCAGGGATGCGCTGCGATGGATCCCCAGGAAACGTGAGTGTTGCAGAGGGCCATCCAGTCATGTCCCTGCCGTACGCTGATGGTGCACAGGCATCTTCGACGCTGTACCGCGATGCGGTCCCTGGGAATCCTGCGCTCAACACGATGAACACGCCCATTTTGATGGGGCCGGGTTCGCAGCAGACGGCAGGAGATGCCTGCCCAACCAATGGTGCAATCGGCCGCAGTGCCACCGGCGCTGTGCTTGCATGCGATGGGGGAGTGTGGAAGCAGGGAGGAAGCGCCTTCTGGCAGGACCCAGTGGCAACGTTCGCAGCGTTGCCAGCCTGCAATGCTGCGGCACTCAATCAAACGAGAGTCGTGCAAACACCCGGCGTGGGAAGCGGGCCCAGAGCCTATACGTGCAATGGCGCGGGTGGTTGGAATCCACTATCACTCAATGACGCGGGCAGCCTGGTGGTTCCGGGCACCGCCACTGTGGAGAAGCTCGACGGCAAGCTGGAGATCGTGCCCGTGCGCACTGCCGGAACTGCCTGCACGCCCAGTGGCAGCTTGGCGCGAACCGCTGCTGGAGGCATCTTGTTTTGCGAGTCGGGGCTTTGGAAGGGTGCAGGTGGTATGAAGCCGACCCGCATGGCTACTGCATCCAGTGGTGGCGTAGGCGGTGGTGGTGCGAGCGTGGCGTGTGCTGCCAACGAAACCGTGACAGGTGGCGGTGGTTACTGCACGAGTGCGCTTGGCTACAACTTTCTTTACTACAGCGGCCCCAACGGAAATGGGTGGTACGCCATTTGTGACTCCCCCAATCGGACTACCTACATGGCCATTTACGTCTACGCCATGTGTGCTCCGTTGTGAAGGGCCTTTCAGTGTCGCCAGTTGCGCACATCTCTTTACTACTATGAACACGGACACCCAGCAAGAATGGTCCTCGTCCCCATGCACGTACTTGAGCAGTCCGCTCTTTGCGCCGGGGAACGTCGCAACGTTGAAGCCCACTCGCCGCCATCTGCTCAAAGGGCTGCTCGCGGCCGGTGGCGTTGCAGCAGGGTGTCTTGCGGCTCCAGTCGTTGTTTTGGCTCGGTCGGTGCACCCGCCTGCAGGGGCCCCGCGTGGAAACAGCGAAGCTGATTTTTGGACCGCGCCTCGGTGGGTGTGGCTGACCAGACCGGCAACTGGCGAGCAGATTCGCCAGGTCTATTGGCGCGACGGCCAGCTGATCCAGTCCGGGTATGAAGCCATCTCCTGGTTCATGCGGGATGTGCGATTTGAGCGCATGCTGAGAGCGAAGGATCGCCGCATCAACAAAGCCCTCGACGCTGGTCGCATCGAGCGCGAGCACCTCACTCCGTGGATGCTGATGGATCCGGTCATCCTGGACATCCTCTACGCTTACTGCGCCTGGCTCCACAGCTTCAACATCAACGAGCCAGTTGTCCTGACCTCGGCGCTGCGCCACATGCTTACCAACGAAATCACAGAGGGGGCCGCTCGCGATAGCTGGCACGTCAAGGGTGGCGCGACTGACATCGTGATACCCAGCGTGCCCACTGCGAACGCTGCGGCTTTCGGGAAGTGGCTCTCGGGAGGTGGCGTGGGGCTGTATGCGAGCAAGCGCTTCGTGCACCTCGATCGCGGCCGCGTTCGCGCCTGGAAGAGCTGAACCACTGGACCAGCTGGGCCCACTTTTCTGCTGAGCGCCGGTAGAATCAAAACACTTGCTCACCTTGAGCATTTGCATGCCTTGTGCATGCCTTCACCAGATGGGTTCAATCCCGTCAGGGAGAGGCCCATACCAGGAAGCTGATATGTACCTCGCCCTCTTGCTCATCATCCTGTTCATCGTTTGCGCGGTGGCAGGTTCATCGTCTTCACGGACGATGATTTCACGCGACCCGTACCGTCACGATGAGACACCTTCGGGTGCTTCGTCTGACCCGTACTACGAGGATGTGTTGTTCGATCAGGACTGAACTGATCGAGCCTTGCTGTTCTCGTCACCAACCCGCAGGGAACTTCCCTGCGGGGGATTCCCTTGCATTTCTCATTCAAGGAATCCCATGTACTCCAACCTCATCCGTGCTTTTCGTCAGTCCTCCGCCGGCGCCAAGGCCGTGGCCTTCGCCGAGATCCTCGGCTTCGCCATGGTGGCATTCATCATGATGGTGCCCGACCACGCTCGCGCGCAGTCCGGAAATGTGTATGGCAACTCGCAGGCCCAGGTCTACTCCACAACGGAGGAGGCTGTGGTTCTGCAGGTGATGCAGAAAGCTGCTGAACCCAGCTGGCAAACCCGCACTGCGGGCGCCGGCGTCGGTGCAGCACTTGGAGGAGCCCTCGGGCGCCAGTCATCCAATTCGCAGCTCGGTGGTCTCATCGGCGGCTTGTTGGGTGGCATCGCTGGAGAGCGTCTCACCAATGTCGTGGCCACTGCCTCGGCACAGGAGATCGTGCTGCAGGTCTTCGGACGTGCGGGCATGCCTCCACGCATCATTTCCATCGTCCAACCTGCTCCATATGACCGATTGGCCGCTGGAGAGCAAGTCTTCCTGATCAACACCGCGGGCACGTGGCGCGTTGTCAAGAAGCTCAACATGCCGGTCGCCTACAACAGGTGAATCGACAAGAAAAAGGCCACCTCGGGGATTTCCCCTGAGGTGGCCTTTTTCGTTGGACAGCGACCGCGCGGCGAACCGCGCGACACTCAGACCTCGGCAGCGAGAATCTTTGTGACTTCCTCGGTCTGAATTGGTTTGCGAAAAAACCCGCTGATGAGTGGAGAGACGTGAACTATCTCGTGCTTGGATGGTTCCTCAGCGCTGATGGCCAAGAGGATGTGAAGCGGCGCCCTGGGTGTCACGGCCTTGGCAACCTCCGCCACGAGGTCGGGGCCGCTCAGTATGGGCATGTGCAGATCGAGCAGCACGCATGTAGGCACGCTGATCTGGTCCTTGACCAGGAACTGCAGCGCATCGGGCGCCCAGTCGAAGGTCATGACCTTGCCTTTGAAGCCCGCTCGGGTCAAAGCGCGATGATTGATCCAGTTGTCATCCTGGCTGTCGTCAATGAGAACAAAGCGTTCGATTGGCATATGCAGTTACGAATTGTCAGTGATTGAAGGTGGAACAGGACAGGTTCACTTTAGACCAACCCTTCTATTTGGCGTGGTTGCTCCGAGCCTGGTGCATAGAGCTCCAAGGAAACTTTGCGCTTTTGCTTGCGCGCGTGAGCAATCACGGTGTCGTGACGCTTCGCTCCTCGCTCCTCGAACACCACCACCTGATCCGACTTGTCGACAAGGTCGTGTTGTAGCGTTCGGCTGAACCGGTCGGTGGGCAAGCCCACGTATTGGACAGGGACAAAGTGGGAGAGACACCAGTCGTGCAAGCGCCAAGCGGCTCGACCATTGCAAGGGCTGACCAGGGTCCAAGTGGGGAGTGTGGAAACCAACTTCGCAGCGGCCTTGCCTACAACCGGTTCGGGCGCGAGGTCTGCGCCTACGAAGCCGACTCGTGGACCATTTCGCCAGGTATCGAATCGCTCCACGCAAGCCTCAAGGAATCTGTCAGGCAAACCCATCGGTGCGAGACCAGCCTTGATGCTGGCCAAGTCGGCTCTGTCCAGTCCGAGTTCGGGGCGCTGCAGGGCAAGAAAGCCGAGCCCGGCGATCAGGATGGATGGCCGCACCAGGTTCCAGTCCGATCGCCAGTCCTCTTTGCGAAGGCGCGCGTACTTGCGGGCTTCCTTCAGGGAGGGCGAAAACAGGATCGCGTCCCTGAGATCTGGGCGGTGCGGCATGAACTTGGCCGCCTCGTACCAGTGCAGAACAGACGAGTAGACATGCTGCACACGCGCAGCTCCCGGTGCGGATCGAACCCAAGGGCCGATGAAGGCGGTCTGCAGAAGATCGTCGGGAGTGTGCATTCTTCAAATTTACGTGCGAAACGCACAGTCTTCCCTCGGCCAACGCAGGGGAAACCATTGGTTACCTGCCCCAGGAGGGTCGGTGTGGTCCGCATCCTTTGACGCAGCGCACCACCTCTCCTATCATCCATCTCGTTCGGCAATTCTTTGCCATCGCTGGTCCCGTGCCAGCCAATAACTCTTGACCTGTTCGTAACCCCGGACACCGCTGCGTCATGCAGTGGCCATAAGGTCAATCCCATGCCCATTTCACGTCGATGGCGCTCGCGCGTCATCTCGGCAGAAGTGCGTCATGCCCGTGGCCGTCAGGTCACTTGGAGCATTCCTTGAACTACAAAAAACTATTCAGAAACGCCGTTGCTGCGCAAACGGCAGGAGAGTCGCTCGTCCTCTTGGGGACGAAGCACACCGTCGCAGTGCAGCCGTGGACCGGTGGGCAACTGCATGTCATCCCGCTCGACGACGGCGAGGAAGCCAAAGTCATCTGCGAAGAAGACTTTCAACAATTCGCTGCGGAAGGCTGGACGATCCATCCGAACTTCGTAGCGCTCATGAACCAACTTGGGGGAAATCATGTCGCGTAACAACTTCGCACTCGAACGCCCCAGAAAGATCAGCATCGCCATCCCCGGCTACGACGGCTCAGCGCTCCTCAAGGCGCAGAACCAACGCAGAACCGAGAAGAAGGTGCGGGTCGAGAGGGCAGCAACCGCCGCGCGCGAACAGCGCGTGGCCACAGCCATCACGAAGGCCATCGTCGACGACGCAACTGCGGTTGCCGAACTCGAGAAGCACAACAAGCAAGCGCAAGCCAGTGTGGGCACGGATGTCCTCCGCGACCTCATGCTTGCTTTTGAACTGCCCATCACCGCTCCCGAGCAGAAGCAAGGGGGACTGTGATGCGAATCGACCAGTACAACCACTTCCACCACGTGCCCGCTGTGGCCCCAGACTTCGCAGAACGCGTTGCGCAGGGTGATGTCATTGATGTCAGCCCGTTTGCCGCTCGAATCTTCGGCAGCAAATGTGTCGGCATTGATGCCACGACCTATGAGCGATTCGTGGAGTGGAGCAATGCAGCCATGCGGCGATTCGGGGTTCACCTGGATCAGCGTCATCGGCTGGAGACGCTTCTGGACGCTGGCTGCTATGCGGCGCTGGAGTCCGGTGGCAGCAGCTTTGTTTGTCGAGCTGTCGATGCAATGGGTTTTCACGGGCGCGAACAGCGTCACGTCCTGAGCCTCAGACGCGTGGGCAGTACGGCTTCATCCGCCTGGCTGATCACCTGCTGATCTTCCTGGAACACATCAACCATTCGGAGGCCCCTCGCAAGAGGGGTCTCGTTCGAGCCCTTTGCACTCAGCAGAGGCCTTGAACGAGATGGCGCAGCCCGCAAGGAGCTGCCGCCTTCGACCCCACATCAGGGCGCCTTAGCGCACCCGGATGCTCCTCTGGAGTTCAAAGCCCAGGGGGGCCACTACCAACCTTCACAACCTTCGCGGGATTGCACACCAATCCCGCAAGGGAAGGGTGTGTTTCCCGCATTCCACCAACTGGAATGGAGAAACCCATGGCATTCAATGCTCAACAGAAATCCCAGGTCGCCGAACAGGCGATCTGGGTAGGTGGCCTGTCGCTGTCGGACTTCGAGATCCCATCTCAGAAGACTGAAATTGCGATGGTCACCTCCGTCATCACGAGGGTGGCGTTGGACATGGCTGACGCCGTGACCAGCGTGCCCGAGGGTGGCGAGAACGTCGAAGTGCTCAGCAGTGCTCAGACCCACGAAGATGATGCCCTTGGCAGCATTGTCGATCAGGTCTTGGCAGGCTGGGGACAAGGCGACAACGACCTCGACATCGCAGTGCGCAAAACGCTGTGGCCCGCGGTCAACCCGGACAGCTTTCGCCCATCGGCCTCGGCCGAGCAGCGCATCCTGGACAACATTGCCGCGATCAAGCTGGTGCAGACACTGTCGCAAGACAAGAAGACGCCCAGCGAGGACGAGATGGTTCAGCTGCTGAAGTACAGCGGCTGGGGTGGAACGGCCCGGGTTTTCTCCCCGGACGGCTCCGCGCCTCACTCGTTCTCGGCCATGCGCGACGAACTCAAATCCATCACCACCGAGCGTGAGTTTGCAGCGATGCAATCTTCGGTCAACACGGCGTTCTACACGGACCCGTGCGTGGTGCAAGCGCTTTGGCGCATCGTGGCCCGTCTGGGCTTCGAGGGAGGTCGAGTTCTGGAGCCAGCGGCCGGCGTCGGACACATCATTGCGGGCATGCCGCTTGCGATGGTGGCCAAAAGCGAACTGACGGCGGTCGAAATCGACCCGGTCAGCGCCAGCCTCCTGGAGGCCAACTTCGCACCCTACGGTCTGCAGGTTCACGCCTGTGGGGTGGAGGAGGCGAAACTGCCCACCGGGTTCTACGACCTGGTGGTGACCAACGCGCCGTTCGGCAAGTACAAGTCCAAGGACGTGAGCAAGGCTCCGTACGCAGACTGGAGCATTCATAACTACTTCCTGGGGAAGGGTGTGGAGCTGGTACGACCCGGGGGCCTGATGGTGGTGATCACGACTCGCCAGAGTCTGGACAGCACCACGGACAAGCACCGTCAGTGGCTCTCGGCTCACGCCGAACTGCTCGGGGCTTTCCGCCTGCCAACAATGGCGTTCGAATCGTTTGCAAACACGCAAGCGGTGACGGACATCCTGGTGTTCAAACGCCGGGAGCTGCCCGACTACGCATCCAGCTCCAACTGGGTGCAGACGGGCGTGGCCAAGGTCGACATGTTTCATGCCGGAGAGCCGGCGAGCAAGATGACCTACGCCCGCGGAACCGGACACTCGTACGAGAAAAAGGCTGCGGTCAATGCCTACTACCTGCGACACCCGGATCACATCCTGGGCAAGCTGAAGTGGCAATCCAACCAGTACGGCGAAGAGGCCCTGCCGGTGTTCGATGGCAACGTCGAGCAGCTCGGTGAGGCGCTGAACCTGTTGATCGACTCGGCTCTGCGTTCGGGCGTGTACGAGCCGCGCCTGGTGTCGGAAGACTTTGGAATGGCCAGTGCCATGACGAGGTACACCAATCTGAACCAGGCCATGCCCGGTTCGTTTGTGATGCATGACGGAAAAGTGTGTATCGCGGAAGGGGATGAAATCCTGGACGTGGATGCCCTCTACACCGGTACGGCGCGCAAGCGTTTGATCGGGATGATGGAGGTTCGGGATGCCGTGGTGGCCACCATCGAGTTTCAAGCGAAGTCGAAAGACGACGCCGAGCTCGGTAGGCTGCAGCAGCACCTGAACAAGAGCTACGACGCGTTTGTGGCGCAGATGGGGTATCTCAGCACAACGGCGAACAGCCGCGTGATGCGAGGTGACCCGAACTGGCCGCTGATGCTGGCTCTGGAGATCTGGGACGATGAAGAAGGCAAGGCGAAGAAAGCCGACATCTTCTTCAAGCGCACGGTGGGAGAGGTGGAACTGCCTTCACGGGTGGAAACCGCCAAGGACGCCATGCTGCTGAGCCTGTCGATCTACGGACAGATCGTCCTGAAGGACATGGCGCTTCGCACTGGGAAACCGGTGATGGAAGTGGTCAATGAACTGAAGGCACACGGGACTGCATACCGTGACCCGATGCTCGCGCGCTGGGTGCCGGCAGACGAATACTTGTCTGGCCACATCCGCGAGAAGATCGAACAGGCCAAGGCCGCTGGGCCCGCCTACGAAAGCAACGTCGCCGCTCTGGAAGCTGTGCTGCCCGCCGACCTCGGTCCGGCGGAAGTCGAGGCAAGGCTTGGTGCACCGTGGATCCCCACGGATGTGATCGAGGTCTTCGCCAAGGAGTTGGTCAACGACACGCGTGACTGCGTGTCGATTGGGTACGACGCAAACACGGCAACGTGGAGCGTCAAAACCAGCGGCATGATGCAGTATGTGGGCGACCACACGCTGCAGCGGACGAAGTGGGGAACGGACAAGCGATGCGCACTTCAACTGGTGGAAGCGGCGCTGAATCAGCAACCCCCAACCGTGACGATGATCATTGACGGCAAGTCGATGGTCGACCCACAGGCAACGTTGAGCGCGCGTGAAAAGTGGCAGGCGATTCGTGACCAGTTCCGGTCGTGGGTCTACAGCGACGATGCGCGCCGAGACAGGCTCCTGCGCCTGTACAACGACACGTTCAATCAGGTTGTCACACGACGATTTGATGGATCACACCTTCAGCTGCCGGGCATGAGCGCGGTGGTGGTGCCTTACCCGCACCAGAAGGACGCCATCTGGCGGATCGTGGTGGGTGGAAATACCTTGCTGGCGCATTGCGTCGGCGCGGGAAAGACGCTCACGATGATTGCAGCAGGCATGGAGTTGCGCCGTCTCGGCAAAGCTCGCAAGCCGTTGCATGTGGTTCAGGGATCAACCCTTGAGCAGTACTGTGCCGAAGCATTGCGCCTGTACCCGCAGAGCAAGGTGCTGATGGCAACGAAAGAAGACCTCAGTGGCGACAAGCGCCGGACGTTCGTGGCACGCGTGGCCACGGGTGACTGGGACGCAGTCGTGATGACGCAGTCGACGTTTGAGCGTCTGATGCTGAGTCCCGAGGTGCAACGAGACTTCATTGACGGGATGCTGAAAGAGGCACGCATGTCGATGACGTTGACATCCGATTCCGGCGCAAAGAGATCCATCAAGGAAATCGAGCGCCGCATGAAGGATTACGAAGCCAAGCTCGAAAGACTTGTGGAAAACGGCAAATCGGATGACACTGCAGTTTGGTTCGATGACCTCGGAATCGACCACGTCATGATCGACGAAGCCCATGCCTACAAAAACATGGCGAAGGTCACCAAGATGCCACGCATCGCGGGGATTCCGAACACCGCTTCACAGCGTGCGTTCGATGTTTTCATGAAGACGCGAGTCATCATGGACAAGCGCGGTGGGCGTGAAGAAGGGGTGGTGATGGCGACGGCAACGCCGCTGTCCAACAGCCTCTGCGAGATGCACACCTTCCAGGTGTACCTGCAGCCGAACACGCTCAAGCGCTACGGTATCTATGAGTTCGACGCCTGGGCCGCAAGCTTTGGTGAGAGCGTCACGGGTATCGAATTGGCGCCGGACGGAAGTGGGTTCCGCACCAACACTCGCTTCAGCCGTTTTTGTAACCTCGCGGAACTGATGGCCATCTTCAAAGGGGTGGCCGATGTGAGGACGAAGCGCATGCTGAACCTGCCGACACCGGCGATCGAGGGCGGAAAGCCTCAGGTCATGGTGGCGCAGCCAAGCGAGGTGCTGAAGGAGATCATCAAGGGGCTGGTGACGCGCGCGGACAAGATTCGCAACCGTCAGGTGAAGCCGGATGAAGACAACATGCTCTCGGTGACCAATGATGGTCGCCGCGCTGCAATCGATGTGAGGATGGTTCACCCGTCCTTGCCATTCGATCCGAGCGGGAAGTTGGCGCTGGTAGCTGGCAACGTGCATCGCATCTGGAGAGAAGGTGCGGAGCGGCGAGTCACGCAGCTGGTGTTCAGTGACCTGGGCACGCCTGGAGCAAAGGGTCTGTCTGTCTACGAGGAGGTCAAGCGCCTGCTGGTGGAAAAGGGGATACCGACAGCCGAGATCGAGTTCATTCAAGACCATTCGAGCGACAGCGCGAAAGCGAAGTTGTTCAAGCGGGTTCGGGAGGGGGTCGTGAGGGTGCTGTTTGGGTCGACGTCAATGCTTGGAACCGGCACCAACGTGCAGGTCAGGCTGAAGGCGATTCACCAGATCGACAGCCCATGGAGGCCATCGGATGTTGAGCAACGAGACGGGCGCGCAGACCGTCAGGGCAACGAATGCGAAAGCATCGAACTCTGGCGCTACGTGACCGAAGGATCGTTCGACAGCTACAGCTGGAACCTGCTGGATGTGAAGGCCCGATTCATCGACCAGGTGATGACGGCAGAACAGGGGCTGCGCACTGTGGAGGACATCTCCATGACCGCGCTGTCCTACGCAGAAATCAAAGCACTGGCCTCGGGAAATCCACTGGTTTTGGAAAAAGCAACGGTGGACGCCTCGGTGCAGAAGCTGAGTCTGAAGTTTGACCACTATGAGCAGGACCGCTGGAAGATGGGACGCCGCAAGGCGGACCTGCAGCACCGGCTGAAGTGGCTCGATGACAACATGCAGAAGGCTGAGAGCATTGCTCTTGAGGCCGCTGCAGTGACGACCGACATGGCATTCAAACCACTGCTGGCAACAGCCGCGGCAGCGATGGCGTCGGAGACCAACAACTGCATGGCAGTTGGTCAGGCACTCAAGGCTGTGAGCAAGGTCCTGGGTGGTGATTCGACAGTGGCTCAGCTGGGCAGCTTCGTCCTGGAAACGGCCCGGTGGGGCGGTACCACGGACCTGCTGCTGGTTGAACAAAGCATGGGTGTGCGGGTGCGGGTTGAAAGACCTGCGATGCATGACGTGCACGGTGTGGGACACGCAGCTTATGAAGCCTTCAAACGCTTTGTGAGCTTGCCAGGGGATCTGCGCGAGGAGTACGGTCAGAAGACCAACGAACTCGCCGGCATCCAGTCCATGCTGAACCAGGACTTTGAGTTCCGCGAGGAGCTTGAAGCGGCGCGCAAGCGTCAACGCGAGATCGAGTCCGAACTGGATCTCGACAAGGCAACCGCTGGCACTTCCGCAATGGAGGCCGAAGGAGCCTGATGTACCGAAAAGCCCTCTGACCTCGCGGTCAGGGGGCTTTTTTTTTGGCCGTGCGCGGGCTCAAAAAGTTACTTCTTGGAGGTCATCTGAGGGCAGTGCCTAAAACTTGAGCAATCTAGGGTGAGCCCTTTTCCGTCAACGACTTGGCGGTCGTCTTTGGGCAGAACCAACAGGGTTATCCACAGAGGAACTGGATATGTTCCACGTGAGGTTTCTGGATACGATCGTTGGATCATCAACACTGCAGGGGGAAAAGCGTGTACAGGATCATCACCGACATAGCGGAAGTCGAGAGACTGGCTGGAGAGTTTGAAAAGCGACTGGAAGCGTCATTCACTCACCGTGAACAACGCAAAGTGAACTGGCCTCGCGGGAGAGCACGCGAGAACCAACCCGCGCTGGCAAACCCGGAAGTGCGCTTCCAGCGTTCAGGCACTTCGCCTGCCAGGGCCTGGTCTCCCAACCGGGAAGAGTTCAAGTTTCGCAACTTCCTGATGTTCGGTGAGCCCGGCAGTGCTGACTCCATGAACATCGCCGTTCAAGTGAACTTCCCGCTAGGAGAGTTTCACATGAGCAACGGAGGCGTTTTCCTTGAAGACGAGAAGGGCGAGATCTGGATTGGCCATACCGGCAAGATGACGCGTGTCACCCAACTCAGGCGGGAGCCCATCTTGCAGCGCTTCGCAGACATGACGGTCCAGGCCGAAGTGGAGGGAAAGAAGCCGCGAGAGATCATCCGCATCACCAAGCTTCGGGGCCGATCCACCATCAGTGAGTTGTGGGCGTTCGCCTCTCGGGCGCGCGAAGTCGCGGATGAGGCGCACCGTGAGCGCGAAGCGCTGATGGGATCCGGCGCTGCAGGTACACGCAGGGGCGGGCGGAGCAGCGGGGCGGCCAAGGCGCCCACGAAGCGTGAGGTTGCTATTCTGGGCAAGCTGAGGAAGTACCTCAAGGAACACAGCGGGCGTGGGTCGCGCAAAGCAGTAGCCGCCGGCGAGGTTGACGTTCAACACGGTGCGATCGTCGATGCGCTCGCCCTGGAACTGGGTCGGGGGGGTTTGGAGGTCAAGAACTCCCGGGCGGTTGACCTCGCCCTGGTCGTGGGACGAGGTGTCGAACTTTTCGAGGTCAAGACCTCCGTGGACACCCAGTCGCTATACACCTCTATCGGGCAACTCATCATCCACAGCGCGGCCCTCGGCCGCGATGAAAAATTTGAGGTCCGTCGAAATCTTGTGTTGCCGAAAATGCCTCCAAGTCCCTTCGACGACATCATTCGCGAAGAGGTGGTCGCCCGTCTGATCACCTACCGCAAGGTCAAAGGCGAATACGTTTTTGAAGGCTTGTCGGTCGGGTGAGTCCCAAGAGCCACAACCACCACGCACTCCCCCCGCACCAACTCCAATGCTGAAATCACTCTTCAAACGAAAACCTCTCACCCCCTTTTCTGCCCCGTGGATGACGGAACATGCCGTTGTCTCGTCGCGAGCAGACTTTGAAAATGCCGCGATGAGCGAGAACGCGAGGGCCATCTATCACGTGACCTCCGTCGAACGTGCTCAGTCTGTGTTCGAGCAACGTCAAATCTTTGGAGTAGATGTTGTCAGTTCCGCCCATTTCCACTCGGCCGTCAGCGGAGCGGCCAACCAGGCTTTCGCCGAAGGTGCAGTGCTGGGATTCGTATGGCGAGGTCCGGTGCACAAACTCAATCTGGACCGCGATTCGTCAACGCACACGGACCGTCGCCCAAACATCCTGTTCGACGTGCCCATCGCCGCACACGACCAGCGGACCTGGGAAATGCGGCTCTACCCGGGTACGACGGGCTTGGAACTCACCTTCATCGAGATTGCCGGTGAGGCCCACCTCCTGCGAGAGCCGGTTCTTCTTCGCGTTGTCCAGGGCGGCTGATACGTGCGTGCGGCTGGGCGTGGCAGCACACCGCCCTTGACAAATGCCGGCCTAAAACTGGTCCTGATGTGGCGACAAATCCCCGTAGCCGCACTACAGTCGGACCACCTTTCGCAACTGCGATTGCTTCAAGCTCGACTTGAACTCCACCTGCACGGGTGAGCCCATCGGGCGACCCGTGCTTCATCAAACCCACGCTGGGCCCCTGTGCCCAGTGCCGGGGGTCTTGCGTTTAGTCCATCCTCCAATGACAAACGAAGACTTGATTCCTTCCTACGCGGCCTTGCTCGAGAACGGTAGGGGCTCCATTGCCAAAGCGTTGAGCGACCTCAACAGGGCCTTGCTGCGAGGCAGCTGGTCTGATGTGGCCGACGAACACGACGCTTGTGAGCTTGCCAAGGCGACCTTCTGGAGTCGCATGCACTCGCAAACACTGACTGCAGCCCATGGCCAAACGTCATGGCCAGGCTCCTACGGGCAGTCGCCCTACGCCGAGGTGTTCGGTGTGGTGCGGCACGTGCTTGCGGGTCACATGCTTCCGTGCTCGGCGTCCAAGACGGAACGCTCGCTTCACCGCGCGCTGTTCGAGCAACTGGCGCCACCAGCGGCCATCAGCCGATTCAAGCTCGATGAGGCCGGACGCACCAAGCGCTACAAGCGCCTGCTGTTCGGCATGCGCGAGGCGGCGATCCTGACCCGCACCGAAGCCGACGCTGTCCTGCGCCAGCTCCTCGGCGCACATCCCCGAGATCGCGCCTCGTTGATTCCCTGCAGCGAAGCGGTTGCGAATTTTGGCGGCACCATGCGCGTGCTCACGAAGTCGCTGAACCGGCGCGCGTACTACCGAGACTTCCGCGTGTTGTCCGCATAGGTCATCTGACCGCAACATGAACGCCCTGACCGAAAGGTCGGGGCGTTTTCTTTTGGGGCTGCGCAACTCGGTCGCTGCTGGAGGCTCAGTTCGGCTTCCCCTGGACGGCGGGCAAGGTGGAAGGGGACAGCCTGTAGCTATCGTGGCCGCGCCCGATCTGTTGCCAGGGGACATCGACTTCGCATCGCGCGGGTAGGCTGCCGACAATCCCACGATGATGGGTAGCTGTGCCCCAGCTCCAAAGCTAGACTTCAGGAAGTGGCCAGGATCAGGTACCCATTTCGACGGCAAAGTTGATACGGTGTCGCTCGGGCAGTTCGTCGTCCTGGTCATCGGCGTGTTGCCATCTAAACCAAAAGACTCTCCGGAACTATGCGTCATCTATTGCTTGTCATTTGCCTGGTGGTCTCGAACCCTTCTGTCGCGGCTCCGCGTGACTGGAGTGTGATCGTCCGTGCGTTTGATACGGTCTTCACACCGCACCCCGGGTGTGTGGGGTCTAAACCGAGTCTCTCAGACATGGACTGCTCGAATTTCCGGGGAAGGGCACTGAAACGCTTTCAGCACGAGTGGGAGGCGGACTCTTTCTGGAGCGAGGGGCGCTTCGTGGAGAACGAGCGGGCGCGTCGCCGGGTCAACTCGGAGCTGCCGAAGTGAGAAATCCAAAGTCGCCCGTTTGATCCGTGCTTGGCGGGTGAGCGGCGGCGGGACACTCTGTTGGTGCGCCTGGCACCGCGCGGGGATACTTCCTCGCTACCATCTGATTTGTGCACATGGCACTCACAATCGGCGCGGGGAACAGAGATGGCAGCAACATTCACAGTGGATTCGCGCGAGACCAACAGCGGCGTGATGGACCTCCTGCGCAACCTGGGCGTGGTGTTCGACGTGCAGGAGATGCCTGCAGGTGACTACGCGGTGGGGGACTTCCTCATCGAGCGCAAGAGTGTCGTGGATCTGGCCGCATCCATTCTGGACGGCAGGCTCTTTGCTCAAGCCGAAGCGATGGCGCTGGCCAGTGAGCGCCCGGCACTGGTCGTGGAGGGCAACCTTCTTGAGGTGCCCAACCAGTTGCATGAAGATGCGCTGCCTGGGGCGCTTTCTGCACTGAGCGTGTTCTGGAACCTGTCGGTTTTTTCGACCCCCAACAAGATGGGGACAGCGCGCTTGCTGGCGCGCCTGCACAAGCACCAGGTCGAAGGGCTGGGCTACGAGGTGGCCACGCGCGTGCTCAAGCCCAAGGATCGCCCTGACGGCGCTCTCTCTCAGTATCTGATTTCCGGACTTCCAGGCGTGGGCCCGGAGATGGCGCGCAAGCTGCTGATGCACTTTGGATCGGCGCGCGCGGTGTTTGCGGCCAGCGTCCAGCAGCTGCAGCAGTGCAAAGGGGTTGGCCCAAAAACCGCACAAGCCATCGCCGCCTCGCTGGATCAAAGTCCCACGCGCTTTCGCTCCACCAAGAGCGCGACATTTCCTGCGGGCATCATTCCCGCTCCCTGAGGCAGACCACCGCCCAGGCTCGGGTCCAGCTACCGATCAGACGGATGCGAGGAGCACCGCGCCGCCGGCGGCACACGCGCCGAGCACGGCACACAGCGAGATGAACGTGCCCACGTCGGCCGGTGCTTGCTCGCGTGAGAGTCGACGCTCATGCGCAACTTGCCAAAGGGCTTGTGCCCTCAGCGGGTCGGTTCGCTGCGCTTGGCGAATGACGAACCACTCCTGTGTCGAGGGTGCACAGAGCAAGGCTCCGGTCACCACAAATACGCCCAGTTGCACCCAATGCCCAGGCTGCAGGTTCAGATCCAGCAACGCCACGCTGATGCACAAAGCCGCCAGCGCTGCGTTGAAGCCACGTCGAAGCGCGGCCGAGCCCTGATGTGCGGCCCAGCCCATCACCCACGCAGCTGAGCCGCTGGCCAGGAAGCAAAGGAAAGAGGACCAGGTCGCCACCGGCGCGCCCGAAGAAAACGGGCCACCCGGCACGGCCTGCAGAAATCCGGCAAGAAAAGCCGCGCCCAGCAGGATCTGCACGCCCAGGACGGTCCCGGGTGGCGTTGGAGGGGGGCTCACGCGAACGCGCGCCTGACTTCGCGTGCGCGCGGGCGGTCAGCCGATGGAGCGAGGGTCGATGGGCGGGTTTCAAGCGGCTCGCCGAGCACCGAGCCGCGCAGGCGCTTGAGTTCGCTGCGTTTCGCGGCCAGTGCTGCGCGCTCGGTGGGATAAACGCGCCCTCGCCACATCACGACGCGCCGGCGGAAGATGAGGAGGTAGCGCTTGGTGGTGAACTCAACTGCGGAGGCGCCAACCGCATCGATGAGGCGTTGGCGGCGACCCTCGAAGTCGATCTGGTGCTCGGTGAGCACGGCACGCGGATCGGCCACCAGCTTGGTGGCCGCCTTCCACCCCCGCTCATGGAAGGTGGTGGCGCCCATCTCGTAGATGCTTCGCGCAACGTCGGGCATAAGGAGCGGGTTCTTGGGATCGAGGTGGGCCAACTCGTTCATGGCCGCGTGCATGAGCGCCACGTCGCCGGCGTGGTGAGCTCGCGCCTCGTTACGAGACAGGTCGTCGACCGCGTAGGTCATGATGCTGCTGGTGTAGCTGCTTTCGCGGTCAGGGCGAGGCGCGCGCAGCGGCTGGATCAGCGAGAGGAGGTTCAGTCCCATGGGTGTTCTGCAAGGTGAAGAGTTGAAAACGCGGTCCAGGTCGACCAGGTTTCACGATATTGCAGAGAGCACCGGGCCAAGGGTCACTCAACGCGGCCTGGAGGCCCTGAAGACACCCCGCCTGACGGCCGGGAGCGTCCATTGGTGACGAAAGCGCTGGTCTCAGGCCTCGAGAAGTTCGTCCGGATTGCCACCCAAGTTCTTGATGAGGCGGTGTCGTGCATCGGCTGCGGCTGCAGAGACCACGGGAATGTCCGGGCGCGCAACTCCTTTCCAGTCGATGTGCTGCCCCAGCTCGAGGCGCCCGTCGACGTCATTCTGATTGGCGATCGCAGCGCGTTGCAGCAGCTCGGCCAAGTCGACCTTGCCTTCGGCCACGGCGCACATGATCCGTTCGTAGTCGGTGATGTCAACCATGAATATCTGGTTGAGGGGCATGCGCTCAGCGCCGGGTGTGTTGCTTTTCAAGAGGGGGATCTGAGGCATGAGCCTTTGTGTGGCCTCTCCACTGACGAGCAACAGGTCTCGGCTCGTGATCACCATGAGGAAATCTTTCTCTGCACCCACGAACTTCGCGTGAAGAGGGCTCTGTGGCTGGCGCACGCTGTGCGCAACCTGCAGGCCCTGATCGATGGCTTTGCGCACACGCTTGATTTTGTCGCGCAGCAGGTGAGGGTCGTCTTCGAGAATGACGTCGTCGTGGAAATGGCTGAGCTTTGCTTCGATGAACACGTTGCAGCTTCCCAAGGGGATGGTCACCTCGACCGCATTGCCCAGCTGGCCGCACTGCGCTCGGTAGGCGGCTTCCGTGATGCCCTGAGGACAGGCGTTCATGGCCAACTCGGTGACATAGGTCTCGAACACCTTGCTGTATGTGTCGGTGTACGCCTGGCCCAATGCGTTCAGGCGCAGATGCACCGCGTTTTCCAAACCGCGCGTGAACACCACCGGATGCCACAGTTGAAAGCGTCCGTCCTCCAGTCGCAGAAGTGGGAAGCGTTGCAGGTAAGGAAACTCATTGAGTTCGGCCATGCCGCGTGTGCGCTTTGCTGCTTCGGCCTGCAGCTCATCGCGCAACTCGCCCAGGTTGCGGGCGAAGAGCAGGAGAAAAGTGTCCAGGTCGGAGCCGTATTGGGGACCTAGTGGCGCGAGCACGTTCTTTTCCAGAAACCGCTCCTGGTCCTGTAGAAACGAGAAAACGGCCACGGCCAGGTCCGCATACCGCTCTGGCTGCATCCCCATCGCCTGCACGAACAGATCGCGCGCGCGGTGGTTCTTGGGCAGTCGAGCGATCAGCGCTGGCCAGCGCAAGAAACTCCAGCTGGGGCGGCGCTGGAAGTCGAACTGGACATGCATGATGCGACGCATCATTCGCCGCAGGCCGCCGGCGGCCTCATAGGTTTCGCGGTCGTGCTGGCTGATGTTCCATAGCTTCTGCACCAGGGTGAGGTGGTGCCGGGTGGTGTAGGACTGGAACTGGGGCGCGAATGCCAAAGGCACGCGCTTGTCCTGCAACGCCCACTTGACCACGAGCAGGTGCAGCCACGGCACGCTCTTGACCATCTCCAGGTGGTTGTCGTGCTTCTTCCAGAGCTCGGACAGCGCGACCTTCACCACCGCGTGTGCTCCGTGCCGGCGAACCACGTTGATGACCTCGCCGTAGACCTTCTCGATGCCAGGGCGGCGCACCGGTGCCACTGACTGCGCCATGCGCGCGTACAGGGGCGGGGC
>QBMB01000020.1:0-24849 GCA_003241965.1 Burkholderiales bacterium
GTCCCCACCATGTGGCCGCCGTGTTCGAGCACGACATCGGCATACGATTCAACGACAAGGAACGTTTCGACGTGGCCGAGTACTGCATCAGCGAAGGCTGGGTGAAGGTGCCTTCGGGCAAGACGCTGGACCGCAAGGGCCAGCCGTTGCTGATCCAGCTGAAGGGCCGGGTCGAGGTTTTCTACAAATAGAGACCATTGGCGCTGAACGCCCGGCGCGCGATGGACTCCACAGGAGACCTATGCAACGCAGATTTCTCCTTTCCGCCGCCTTGTGCGCACCCCTGGGCCAGCAGGCCTGGGCCCAGCCGACCGCAAGCGACGACCCACCCGCCAAACCCCCGGGCTACTCCGTGTCGGCCGAGGTGCTGCAGCGCTCGGTGGCCGAGCGTTTTCCCATGCGCTACCCGGTGCAGGGGCTGATGAACCTGGATGTGCAACCGCCGCGCCTTCAGCTGTTGCCGGCGCAGAACCGCCTGCGGGCCGAGATGGTCGTGGACGCCGCCGGCCCGGCACTCAACCGCAGCCACCGGGGCAGTTTCGACGTGGACTTTGCACTGCGCTACGAGGCCAGCGACCGCACCTTGCGAGCACACCAGCTGCGCATCGACCGCCTGCGCTTTCCCACCCTGCAGCCGGGTGTGGTGGAGCTGCTCAACACCTATGGTCCGGCGCTGGCCGAGCAGTCGCTGCGCGAGGTGGTGCTGCACCGGCTGCAGCCGCAAGACCTGCGCATGGCCGATGCGCTGGGCATGCAGCCAGGTCCCATCACGGTGACCGAGACGGGCCTGGTGATCGCCTTTGTCCTCAAACCCCTCTGACGCGCTCATGAGGCCCGGGCGCACAATCGCTCGATGAAAGCCCCTCCCCGACTGCAATCCCTCGTTGAAGAGGGTCTCATCGACACCGTGGTGCGCCAGCTCATGAGCGGCAAGGAAGCCATGGTCTATGTGGTGCGCTGCGGCGATGAAACGCGCTGCGCCAAGATCTACAAGGAAGCCAACAACCGCAGCTTTCGCCAGGCGGTGGACTACACCGAGAACCGCAAGGTGAAAAATTCGCGCCAGGCGCGCGCCATGGCCAAGGGCACGAAGTTCGGCCGCGAGTCGCAAGAGGCCGCGTGGCAAAGCGCCGAGGTGGATGCGCTCTACCGCCTGGCAGCTGCCGGCGTGCGGGTGCCCCAACCCTTCAACTTTGCCGATGGCGTGCTGCTCATGGAGCTGGTGACCGATGCCGACGGCGACGCAGCGCCCCGGCTCAACGATGTGTCGTTCACGCCCGAGCAGGCGCGCCAGCACCACGCCACGCTGATCGGCGAGGTGGTGCGCATGCTGTGCGCGGGCGTGGTGCACGGGGACCTCTCGGAGTTCAACATCCTGCTGGCGCATTCGGGCGAAAACGGCACCGACGACTTCCCCGTGATCATCGACCTGCCGCAGGCGGTGGATGCCGCCGGCAACAACCACGCCCAGCGCATGTTGCTGCGCGATGTGGCCAACCTGCGCGACTTCTTCGGACAGTTCGCGCCCGAGCTGCTCAAAACGCAGTTCGGCGCCGAGATCTGGAGCCTGTACCAGAGTGGTCTGCTGAGCAACGACACCGCGCTGACTGGCCGCTACCAGCGCGCACCGGGCACGGTGGACCTGGGCAGTGTGATGCGCGAGATCGACGATGCGCGCGACGAAGACGCGGCGCGCCGGCTGCGCATGGCTCAGACGTAAAACGGGTCTCCGCTCGTCGAGTACCCGCGGGGCTGTGTAAGGAATGCCGGCTGTGGTCGACTCACGCTCATGAACACCCTTCCCACCCTCAACCGCCGCCAGACCATGAAACTGCTTTCATTGCTCGGCCTGGGCTCCCAGGCCGTCACCCCCATGGCCAACGCCGTGGCCGCCACCGACCCCTGGAAACTCAGCGAAGCCGAGTGGAAGAAGCGCCTGACGCCAGCGCAGTTCGACGTGCTGCGCGAAGCGGGCACCGAGCGCCCGGGCAGCAGCCCGTTCAACGCCGAAAAGCGCAAGGGCACGTTCCACTGCGCAGGCTGTGACCTGCCGCTGTTTTCGTCCGACACCAAGTACGAGAGCGGCACCGGCTGGCCGAGCTTTCACACGCCGCTGGCAGGTGCGCTGGGCACCAAGACCGACTACAAGGCGATCTTTCCCCGCACCGAGTACCACTGCGTTCGCTGCGACGGCCACCAGGGCCATGTGTTCAGCGATGGGCCCAAGCCCAGCGGCAAGCGCTACTGCAACAACGGCGTGGCCCTCACCTTCAAGGCGGCAGCATGAGCGCGCGTTGGCTCACGCCCTTGCTCGCTGGCCTGTTTGTGGTGGCCGGAGCTCATGCACAAACGCCTGCAGTCACCGCCAAAGCCACGTTTGCAGGCGGCTGCTTCTGGTGTGTGGAGTCCGATTTCGACAAGGTCCCCGGCGTGATGTCCACCACCTCGGGCTACATCGGCGGCACGGTGGCCAACCCCACTTACCAGCAGGTCTCGGGCAAGGGCACAGGCCACGCTGAGGCGGTGGAGATCGTGTTCGATCCGGCCAAGGTGAGCTACGCCTCGCTGGTGGAAAAGTTCTGGCGCACCATCGACCCCACGACGAAAGACCGCCAGTTCTGCGACGCCGGCAACCCCTACCGCACAGCGATCTTCACGCACGACGCGGCGCAGATGGAGGTGGTGAAACGTTCTCTGGCAGCACTGGAAAAATCCAAGCCGTTCAAGGAGCCGATCGTGACCGAGGTCGTCGCGGCCACGAAGTTTTACCCCGCCGAGGACTACCACCAGGACTATTACGTGAAGAACCCGATCCGCTACAAGTACTACCGCACGAGCTGTGGGCGCGATGCGCGCCTGGAGCAGCTCTGGGGAAAGCAGTAAGTCGCTTGCACCCACCTCCCCGTTCGGGCTGAGCCTGTCGAAGCCTTCACCCCCGTGGATGGTGCTGCGCCACGATGGTCTTGAGGCGCTCTCGGGCCACGTGGGTGTAGATGGTGGTGGTGGAAATGTCGGCGTGGCCGAGGAGCATCTGCACCGCGCGCAAATCGGCGCCGTGGTTGAGCAGGTGGGTGGCGAAAGCGTGTCGCAGCGTGTGCGGTGACATGGGCGAGGTGATGCCGGCGGCCAGCGCGTACTTTTTCACCAGTTGCCAGAACATGGCGCGCGTCATGGCTTCACCCGCGCGCGAGCCGCGCGAGGTGACGAACAGGTCTTCGCTCTGCAGGCCGTTCAAGATCTCGCTGCGGGCTTGCCCCAGGTAACGCTGCAGCCACTGCCCCGCCACATCGCCAAACGGCACGAGCCGCTCCTTGTTGCCCTTGCCGGTGATGCGCAGCACCTGCTCGTTCATGCCCACGTGCCAGGTCTTGAGCGTCACCAGTTCGCTCACGCGCAGGCCGCTGGCATACATCAGCTCCAGCATGCTGCGGTCGCGCGCACCCAGCGGTGTGCTCACGTCGGGCGCATTGAGCAGGGCTTCCACCTGCGCTTCCGACATCGTCTTGGGCACGCGCAGCGGCTGGCGGGCCGGAGCCAGGCGCAGCGTGGGGTCGGCGGTGATGAGGCGTTCGCGCAGGGCCCAGCGAAAGTAACGCTTGAACACCGTGAGCCGCCGGTTGGCGGTGGTGGCGCGCGTCTGGCTGTGGCGCTCGCTGAAGTAGCCGTTGAGATCGGCCTCGGTGGTCTGGGGCAGGGTCTTGCCCTGCCCGGCCAGCCAGTGGCCGAGCAAGACGAGATCGCGCCGGTACGCATCGAGCGTGTTGCGCGAGAGGCCCTCTTCGAGCCAGAGCGCATCGACAAAGGCCCCGGCCAGATCCTCGCTGGTCGACGCCAGGGCCGGGTTCATCACTCCAGCTTGAGCTTCTGCTTGGCGACCACTTCCTTGTAGACCTCGAACTCGGCCTTGATCTGCGCCGTGAACTCGGCCGGCGTGTTGGCCACGATGAGCGAGCCTGTTTCTTCCACGCGCTTCTTCACCGCCGGGTCACTCAAGGCCTGTTTGGTCGCGTTGGACACCTTGTCCACCACCTCTTGCGGCAGGCCCTTGGGGCCGATGAGGCCGTAGTACGCCATGCGGTTCACCGGCTCGAGACCCACTTCCTTGAAGGTCGGCACATTGGGCATGCTGGCCACGCGCTGGGGTGCGGCCACCACGATGGCGATGAGGCGGCCGTCGCGGATGAAGGGCAGCGCCGAGGGCAGGTTGTCAAAAATGATCGGCACCTGGCCACCCACGGTGTCGTTGAGCGCCGGGCCCGCGCCACGGTAGGGAATGTGCGTGATGAAGGTGTTGGTCAGGCTCTTGAACAGCTCGGTCTGCAGGTGGCCAATGCCCCCCGTGCCCGAGCTGGCGTAGCTGTACTTGCCCGGGTTTTTCTTCAGCTCGGCCACGAAACCCTTGTAGTCCTTGGCGGGGAAGCTGGGGTGCACGGCGATCACGTTGGGCGTGGCAGCGATGTTGATGATGGGCGTGAAATCGGTGAGCGTGTTGTACGGAATCTTGCCGTTGATGGCCGGGTTGGCTGCGGTGGTGGACACCGTGGCCATGCCCAGGGTGTAACCGTCGGCCGGGGCGCGGGAGAGCTCCAGTGCACCCACCACACCGCCGCCACCGGCCCTGTTCTCCACGATCATGGTCTGGCCCAGCGCCTTGCCGAGCGACTCCGACATGACGCGGGCAATGATGTCGGTGGTGCCGCCGGGCGCAAACGGAACTTGCAGCCGGATGATCTTGTTGGGGTAGGCCTGGGCCCAGGCTGTTCCACCCACAGCCACCGTGGCGGTGGCCAGACCGATTGCAACCAGTTGACGACGAGAAACCATGACACGTGCTCCTTGCTTGAGACTTCGAAAAAGACAGGCCGGGGTCGGCCTGATCCGCACGACCGGGGTACGGCCGTGCGATGCGAGCCTGCAATGTAGCCGCTGAGCACCCACATGACCATGGGACAACTACATAAGTGAAAACCCCCGAAACACCCAGGGGGGCACGCTATGCTCCCCGGGTGAACTTCGCCCAGCTTCTATTCCCCGACTTCTCGCTCATCCTCTGTGGCTACCTGGTCTGCCGCTTCACCGCCCTCAACCGCAAGGTGTGGGAGCAGGTGGAGAGCCTGGTGTACTACTTTCTGTTCCCGGTGCTGCTGTTCCACAGCATCGTGAAGAGCCCGCTCGATCTCGGCCAGGCCTCCAGCCTCATGGGCGCTGGCATCTCGCTGGGCTTGTGCGGCATTGCGCTGTCGTATTCACTGCCGCACTGGCCCTGGATCGGCAAACACCTGGACGTGCGACTCCATGCGGCCAGCGCGCAGGTGGGCTTTCGCTTCAACTCGTTCATCGCACTGGCGCTGGCTGAAAAAGTGGCCGGGGCACCAGGGCTGCTGATGATCGCGGTGCTCATCGGGGTCTGTGTGCCGCTGTTCAACGTGGGCGCGGTGTGGCCCATGGCGCGGCACGCCAACAAGGGTTTTGCGGGTGAGCTGCTGCGCAATCCACTCATCGTGGGCACGGTCTCGGGACTGGTGGCCAACCTGCTGGGGTTTTCCATGCCGTTCTGGCTGGAGCCCACGGTGAACCGCATCGGGCAGGCCTCGCTGGCGCTGGGTCTCATGGCCGCTGGCGCGGGCATGCAGTTCGGCATGCTGGCCAGCGCCAAGACACTGGGCGGCCTGGTGCTCGCGGTCAAGCACCTGGGCATGCCGGTCATGGCGTTCGGGCTGGCGCTGCTGTTCCGCCTCGATCCGACCCAGACCACCATCCTGCTCATGTTCTCGGCCGTGCCCACCGCTTCGAGTTGTTATGTGCTGGCCGCGCGCATGGGCTACAACGGGCCCTATGTGGCCGGGCTGGTCACGCTCTCCACCCTGCTGGGGGTCTTGAGCCTGCCGTTTGCACTGGGTGTGCTCAGGCCGCTGGCCGGGGCATGATCACCGTCCATTTCTGAAAGCCACCATGAACCCATTTCGCTGTTCCGCTGCTGTGTCTGGCCTGGTGCTGGGCCTGTTGTTCGCCACCTCGACCGTTCACGCCCAGGCCATCGGCGAGGTGGACACGGTCTTCAAACTGTTCGGCCCCGACCACAAGATCGTGGTCGACGCCTTCGACGACCCCAAGGTCAAGGGCGTCACCTGCTACGTGTCGCGCGCCAAGACCGGCGGCATCAAGGGTGGGCTCGGGCTGGCCGAAGACACGTCGGACGCGAGCATCGAGTGCAAGCAGGTGGGCGCCGTGTCGTTCGTGGGTGACCCCTTGCGGCAGCAGGAAGTGGTGTTCACCGAGCGCACCTCGCTGGTGTTCAAGAAGCTGCAGGTGGTGCGCATGGTCGACAAGGCCCGCAACACCCTGGTCTACCTGAGCTACTCCGACCGCGTGATCGAAGGCTCGCCGGACAACAGCATCACCGCTGTGCCCTTGCCGGCCGGCACGGTGATCCCGATGCGCTGATTCAGCGCGGCGGCGCCACCAGATCGATGCGGCGCTGCAGGGCGGCTGATGCCGCCGCATCACCCGCTGCGCTGGCGCGCTGTTGTTGCACTTGCAGCCAGGCCAGCAGCGGCCGGCGCCAGCCGCGCGCCGAAGCGGTGTTCACGGCCTGTGTGATCACACCGGGTGTGGCGCGGCCGCTGCGAAACAGCACACCAGCGGCCACCAGTTGCGAGAGCGGGTCCTGAATGGCCGCCAAGGCGACATCAGGTGCCGCGTTACCCACCAGGCTGCGGTGCACCTCGGGCAACAACGCAGCGTCCGCCGCATGAGCGGTGCCCGCCAGGTAGCGCGCGTAGGCCTGCTCGGCGGGGGCCGCGTCTTGCGCGAGCGCATCGAATCCGGCGCAGGACTCCACCACCAGACTCGCCACGCGCGTGGCGCAGCGCAGCAGCTCCAGGCGCGCCACCAGCGCCACTTGCCCGGTGCGAGCCACCTCGGCACGCGCCCGGTTGAACTCCGCCGCTTCAATGCGGCTGTCGCCACTGAGCCAGGCCTCGGTGGCGCGCTCGCTGCTGCCTTTGGCTTCCGCTGGCCATTGAGGTGGGGGTGGGTTGCTGGAGCAGGCGGCCAGCGCCATCAACACGCACGCAACGATGAAGATTCGTGTGTTCATGGGAGCTTGATCTCTGTTTCCCGCGCAAACGGCCACTTGCGGTTGATGTCGTTGATGAGCCCGTCCACCTTGCGCAGACTCGACTCGACCTCACCGCGCAACACACCCAGATCGGTGGTGGCTTCGCGCGTGTTGCTGGCAATGCCCTGGGCCTCCACCAGCACCGCGTCCACCTTCTGCAGGCTGGTGCGGGCTTCGGCCAGCAAGCCGTTGAGCTGCTGCACAGTGATGCGCGCATCGGCCACCAGACCGCCCTGGTCTGTGCCCTGGCCAAACACCTGCTTGTTCGCGTTGTTGACCAGGCTGTCCATGCGCACGGTGAGCGCATCGGCGCGGGCCAGCAAGGCGTTGGCGCGGTCGATGGTGAGCACCAGTTTTTTCGCGTCCTCGTCGTTCCCCATCAACACGCCCATGGCACCCTGCGGGCCCTTGAGCCGCTCGGTCGCGCTCTGCACATTGGTCAGCGCGGCGTCCAGTGCTGCGTCCTTTTTGGTGAGCGCGGCCACGTTCTCCAACACTTCACGCATGCTCGCCGCCAGCTTCGGGATCTCGGCCGCCGTGTCACCCCGCAACACGGTGCGTTCGGCGCCGTCGGGCAGCGCCGGGTCGTCCAGCACGCCGCTGTAGGCGCGGATGCGCGTCCCGCCCACCAGCCCGCGCTCCATGGTGAAGATGCTGGAGGTGCGCAGCCATTTCGCGTCCTTGCTCGGCACATCGATGAGGATGCGTGCCGCGCCGTCGTTGCCCAGCTCGATGCGCGCCACGCGACCGATGGCAAAGCCGGCGAAGGTCATGTCCATGCCCACCACCACGCCTTCGGAGTCGTCTGCGATCAGCACCAGCCGCTGCGTGTCCTCGAACATGCCGCGCGCAAACATCACATACAGACCCGAGCCGATCAACAGCACGACCATGGCCACCAGCAGCAGCGCGGCCTTGAACTCCAGGTTCTTCACGGGCACAGGATCGTCGGGTGTGGGGTTCATGGGAGATCAGTAGTAGTTGCCGACCAGTGACACCACTTCAATGAGCAGCACCACGGAGAACAGGCGGGCGAATTCGGAGATGTCGCTGTGTTGGGCATACAGCCCCTGCGCGTCTTGCTGCGCACTGCCGGCCAACGGCACCACCGCCACGGCCAGGCTGAAAAACAGCGTCTTGAGGGCAAAGATCAAGGTGACGGCGGGCGTGAACACCTGCCCCACGCTGCGGGTGTAGCCCGGCAGGCCCCATTGCGAAAACCCGTAGACCGTGAGGTAGGTGAGCACCAGCGCAATCACGCAGCTCAGGGCCGCGAGCATGAGCACCGAGAACACCGAGGCCAGGGCGCGCGGCAGCAGCTCGGTGGCCAACAACACGCCTTCGCCCAGCGCCTGGCCAGAGCGCTGGTGGCTGGACAATTGCTCGCGCACCCATTGGGCGCCCGGCATGGCGTAGCGCAGCGCGACAAACATGGCCGCATACAACGGAATGAGTTCGAGCACCAGCGTTCGCACCAGCACCTCCAGCGCGTACTGCGACAGGCCATAGCTGTACGCCGTGGCCACCACGATGCGGATCAGCACCAGGCTGATGAGCGCCGACAGCACGAGAAACCCGGTGAGCAGGGGCGCCGTGGCCGTGTAGACATGCAACAGCACCCCCTGGCGACGGGGGCCCTTGGCGTAGCTCGACGGCGCCAGCGCCATCACCAGAATCTGCGCACCGAGCATGACCACCTGCCACCAGGTGGTCCAGGTCGTGCGTACCCGGCGGCCCCAGCGGGTCATGAGGGTCTGGCTGGCAGAGACGGGGTTCATCATTCGATGATAGTCCGAGGTGTGTGACGCTCAGGCCTGCGCCCGGTGTGCAAAGGTGACAATGGGCTGGTGAAAACGCGCATGGCCAAAGCCTGCAATTGGGCTTCAATCGGGCCACTGACGACGTTCGTTGTCCATCCCCTCAGGAGCCCATGCATGTCTCTGTCCCTTCACCCCGTGGTGCGCCGCCAGACCATTGCCGACGCCTTGCACCGCACCGCCATGCGCCTGCCGAACAAGACCGCCATCGTCTGCGGCGACACCAGCTGGACCTATGCCGACTTCGATGCGCTGGTGAACCGACTGGCCGCCGGCCTGGCGCATCTGGGTGTGGACGAGGGCGACAAGGTGGCGGTGCTGGCGCGCAATTCCCACGGCTTCGCCGCCCTGCGTTTTGCGCTGGCGCGCCGGGGCGCGGTGCTCGTCCCCATCAACTTCATGCTCAAGGCCGATGAAGTGGCTTACATACTGCGCCACGCAGGCGCCAAAACCCTGGCCACCGTCAGCGGCCTGGCCGCGCTGGCGCGCGAGGCCGCCGCGCTGGACACTGCGGTGGAGCGCTTCATCTGGCTGCCCAGCGAAGAGGCCAGCGAGCCCGACCCTGCCATGCACCGCTTCGACCACCTGGCCGCCTGCGCCGACCCCTTGCCCGAGGTGCGCCTGGCCAGTTTCGATCTGGCGCAGATCGTCTACACCAGCGGCACCGAGTCCACACCCAAAGGCGCCATGCTCACGCACGACGCGGTGCTGTGGCAGTACGTGAGCTGCGTGATCAACGCCGAAATCGCCGAGGTTGACCGCGCGCTGCACGCGCTGCCGCTCTACCACTGCGCCCAGCTTGACGTGTTCTTCGGCCCCGCCATCTACATGGGCAGCAGCAACGTGATCACGGCCAAACCCGTGCCCGACAACCTGCTGGCGCTGATCGAAAAGCACCAGATCACCAGCTTCTTCGCACCGCCCACGGTGTGGATCGCGCTGCTGCGCTCGCCGCTGTTTGACGCGGCCAAGCTCAAGAGCCTGGTCAAGGGCTACTACGGCGCCTCCATCATGCCGGTGGAGGTGCTGAAAGAACTGGCCGCCCGCCTGCCTGATGTGCGTCTGTGGAACCTCTACGGCCAGACAGAAATTGCACCGCTGGCCACCATGCTCGGCCCCCAGGACCAGCTGCGCAAACCCGGCTCGTGCGGCAAGGCCGTGCTCAACGTTGAGACGCGCGTGGTCAATGACACCATGGAAGACGTGGCCGTGGGCGAGGTCGGCGAAATCGTGCACCGCTCGCCGCACCTTATGCTGGGCTACTTCAACGACCCCGAGCGCACGAAAGCCTCGTTCGAAGGCGACTGGTTCCACAGCGGCGACCTCGCGGTGATCGACGACGAGGGCTACATCACCGTGGTCGATCGCAAGAAGGACATGATCAAGACCGGCGGAGAAAACGTGGCCAGCCGCGAGGTGGAAGAAATGATCTACCGCCTGGGCGGTGTGAGCGAGGTGGCGGTGATCGGCCTGCCCGATGCGAAGTGGGTCGAGGCGGTCACGGCGGTGATCGTGGTCAAGGCCGGGCACCAGCTCACCGAGGCCGAGGTCATGGCGCACTGCAACCAGCACATGGCCACCTTCAAGAGCCCGAATCGTGTGGTGTTCACCGACAGCCTGCCCAAGAACCCCAGCGGAAAACTGCTCAAGCGGGAGCTGCGGTTGCGCTACGCGGGCTGAGACTGCGCCAACGCCCAGACCACGTGCTCGCGAACGATCGGGCTCGGGTGGGCTGCGTGTCTGTTCAAGGCTTGCTCGATCGCGGGGTCGACGCCGGCACGAAGCGCGTTGCCCATGGCCACTGCGATGTTGCGCAACCAGCGCTCATGCCCGATGCGGCGGATGGCACTGCCTTCGGTGCGCCGCAGGAATTCGGCTTCGCTCCAGCTGAACAGCTCGACCAGAGACGCGCCGGAAAGACCTGCACGCTCGTCGAAGTCGGGCAAGGGCGAGCGTTGCGCGAACTTGTTCCAGGGGCACGCGAGCTGGCAATCGTCGCAGCCGTAGATGCGGTTGCCCATGAGCGGGCGCAGCTCCAACGGTATGGGGCCTGCGTGTTCGATGGTGAGGTAGCTGATGCAGCGCCGCGCGTCCACCCGCTGCTCGCCGGTGATGGCCTGCGTGGGGCAGACGTCGATGCAGGCGCTGCAGCTGCCGCAGTGTTCGCTGGTGGCCTCGGTCGGCGGCAACGCGAGATCCACGAATATTTCGCCCAGAAAAAACATCGAACCCGCCTCGCGGTGCAGCGCCAGCGTGTGTTTGCCTCGCCAGCCGATGCCGCTGCGCGAGGCCAGCTCCACTTCCAGCACCGGGGCCGAGTCGGTGAACACGCGGTGGCCGAACGGCCCGATGGATGCAGCGATGCGATCGGCCAACGTTTGCAGGCGGTTGCGCAGCACCTTGTGGTAGTCCCGTCCGCGCGCATACACCGACACCACCGCCTCTTGCGATCGGCCAAGTCGGTCGAATTCGATGGCCTGCCAACCTTCAGGCGTGGCGCGCGGCAAATAGTCCATGCGCGCAGTGATCACGCTCAGCGTACCCGGCACCAGCTCGGCCGGGCGGGCGCGTTTGAGACCGTGCGCGGCCATGTAGCCCATGTCACCGTGACATCCATCCGACAACCAGGCCATCAATCCAGGCTCGGCCGCCGACAAATCCACACCACTCACCCCAATTTGGGAAAATGCAAGCTCCTGGCCCCAGGCCTGAACCTGAGAGACGAGTTGAGCGGCATCCAAAGCGACATTCATGTGAAGGGCATTGTAGGAACCGAGCCGGCTCCTGCGGCAGCGGTGTCCCTGGCGCAACAGTGGCAAGGCCGCTGGATCACCGAAGAGGACACCCAGGCCTTTGCCCAACGCCTCGCCCTGTCGCCCGCCATTGCCCACGCCACGCTCACGCTGCAGGGCGATCTGGGTGCCGGCAAGACCACGCTGGTGCGCCATCTTCTGCGGGCCCTGGGTGTGCGCGGGCGCATCAAGAGCCCCACCTACGCGGTGGTGGAGCCGCACAGCGCGATGGACTGCCCGGTCATGCCCGAGGGTGAACCGCTGTCGGTGTGGCACTTCGACTTCTACCGTTTCAACGATCCGCGTGAGTGGGAAGATGCGGGCTTTCGCGAACTTTTTGCCAGCCCGGGCCTCAAGCTGGTGGAGTGGCCCGAGCGCGCTGGCGAATTTCTGCCTGTGGTCGATCTGCAGATCGACATCCAACCCGACGACATGAACGCCCACATCGATCCTGAACACGACAGTGCCCGCGCTGTGCGCGCCACCGCCCTCACCCTCACCGGCCAGCGCCTGCTGGAGGCGCTGGCATGACCGACCCCATCAGCCGGCGCACCTTGCTGCGGTCCAGCGCGCTGGTGTTGCTGCTGGGTGTTCAGCACATCGCGCGCGGGGCCAGTGTGATGGCGGTGCGCATCTGGCCCGCCGAGGACTACACGCGCGTGACCATCGAATCCGACGGTGAGCTCAAGGCGCAGAAGTTTTTCGTGACCGAACCTCCGCGCATGGTGGTGGACATCGAGGGCATCGACCTGCTGCCCGGCCTGCGCGAACTGGTAGGCAAGCTGAAATCGGACGACCCCAACATCGCCGGCATCCGGGTGGCGCAGAACGCTGCCAACGTGGTGCGCCTGGTGATCGACCTGAAACAACCCATCAAGCCGCAGGTGTTCAACCTGGAGCCGGTGGCGGCCTACCAGCACCGCCTGGTGCTGGACATGTACCCGGTGAACGCGCCCGACCCGCTGGAGCAATTGATTGCCCAGCGCATGAAAGACCTGGACGCGGCCAGCGAACGCGCTGCGCGCCTGCTGGGCCTGGAAATGGGCCAGGTGGCGGGTGGGCCTCAACCCAACGACCGCGTGACCCCAGGCACCTCGGGCACGCCACCCGACGACCCGCTGGGCGCCTTGATCGCACAACGCGCCAAGCCCGGCGCACCGGGCGCCAAGCCGGCCGCGCCGACCGACGACACCGGCACCGCGGTGGCTGGCGGGTCGACCTCCGGCAGTGCCGCCAAGCAGCCTCCCGGCAAACCTGGCAAGACCGAGCGCCTGATCATCGTCGCGCTGGACCCCGGCCACGGTGGCGAAGACCCGGGCGCCATTGGCCCCGGCGGCACACAGGAAAAAAAGGTGGTGCTGCAGATCGCGCAGAAACTGCGCGACCGCATCAACGAGACGCGCGTCAACGGCAACCCCATGCGCGCCTACATGACGCGCGACAAGGACTTTTTCGTGCCGCTGCAGGTGCGGGTGCAGAAGGCCCAGCGCGTGCAGGCCGACCTGTTCATCAGCTTGCACGCCGACGCCTTCTTCACGCCGCGCCCGCAAGGCGCGAGCGTCTACGCGCTCAGCACCAAAGGCGCCAGCAGCGCGGCTGCGCGCTGGATGGCCAACAAAGAAAACGCTGCCGACCAGGTGGGCGGCCTCAACGTGAAGGCCAAAGACGCCACGGTGCAACGTGCCCTGCTCGACATGAGCACAACCGCGCAGATCAACGACAGCCTCAAGCTCGGCAGCGCCATGCTCGGCCATGTGAAGCAGGTGGGCAAGCTGCACAAGCCGCGCGTGGAACAGGCCAACTTCG
Organism: Burkholderiales bacterium; assembly: GCA_003241965.1. GTDB lineage: Bacteria > Pseudomonadota > Gammaproteobacteria > Burkholderiales > Burkholderiaceae_C > Hydrogenophaga. The sequence continues at coordinate 13,536 of QBMB01000020.1, forward strand.
CCGTGCTGCGCGCCCCCGACATACCCAGTGTTCTGGTGGAAACCGCCTTCATCAGCAACCCCGAAGAAGAAGACCGCCTCAACGATCCAAAGTACCAGGACGATCTGGCCGACGCCCTGTTGCGCGGCATCGTGGCGTATTTCAGCAAGAACCCGCCGCTGGCACGCAATCGCCAGATCTGAAGCGGGCTGTGGCTCCTGCCAGCTGCGTTTGCCTCTGATAATCAGCGGCAGGGGCCGTGGCCCTGGAGACACCTGCCTTGCGCCTCAAATACAAAATCCTGCTGTTGTCGGTGATACCTCTGCTGGTGTCGCTGGCGCTCATTGCCTGGGCGGTGCAATGGGAGCAAAACAGCCTCGCCGAGCGCCGGCGCCTGCAGTTGCGCACGGCCTACATGAGCGTGAAGCAGGATGAGCTGCGCCACTACGTGGCCCTGGCCATGAGCACCATCAGCCCGCTCTACAACCTGGGCCAGGACGACGACACGGTCAAGCAGCAGGTGATGCAGCGGCTGGCCAATCTTGACTACGGCCCGGACGGCTATTTCTTTCTCTACAGCATGGATGGTGTGAACCTCATGCACCCGCGCCAGCCCGAACTGGTCGGCAAGAACCTCTCGGACCTGCACGATTCCAAGGGCGAGCCCACGCTTCGCATGCTGCTGGAGCGCGCCCGCACTGGCGGAGGCTTCGTGGTGTACCAGTGGCCCAAACCATCGACCCACCTGGAAACGCCCAAGCTGGGCTACGTGACCGTGCTGGAGCGCTGGGGCTGGATGATCGGCACCGGCATGTACCTGGACGACATCGACACCGCCATGCAGCAGCTGGACAACGAGCTGGAGCGCAACATCCACAGCACCCTGCTCTGGATCGCAGGGGCGGGTGCGCTGGGCATGGCATTCATTTTCGGGTGCACGCTGGTGCTGAGCTTCACCGAACGCCAACAGAGCGACGCCAAGCTGCGCCTGCTGGCCCTCAAACTGGTGGATTCGCAGGAGGTCGAGCGCTCGCGCCTGTCGCGCGAGCTGCACGACAGCACCGGACAGACCCTGGTGGTGATCAAGCTGCTGATCGAATCGACCCTGGAGCGCATCGACCGGGCCGACACCGCCGTACGCGCACCGCTGGCGCAGGCCATCACCCGCCTGCAGGAAGCACTGCTGGAAGTGCGAGGCATGTCGCACCGGCTGCGCCCCGTGATGCTCGACACGCTGGGACTGCCGGCCGCCCTGCAGAACCTGGGCGACGAGACCTGCGGGCAATTCGGCATCGACTTCTCCATGGAGGTTTCGGGCACACTGCGCGAATTGCCCAACGAGGTGAAGACCATGCTGTTTCGCATCACGCAGGAGGCGATGACCAACATCCAGAAACACGCGGCCTGCCGTTACGTGGGTCTGCGCCTGGACTTCCAGCCCGAGGCCCTGGTGCTGAGCATTCAGGACGACGGGCGCGGTTTCGACGTGGAGGCCATGGCCGCCAACCCCCGGCGCGGCATTGGCTTGCAGAACATGCGCGAACGCATCGAAGCGCTGGGCGGCAACTTCAGCCTCACGTCTCAACCCGGCTGGACGAGCGTGAAGGTCTCGCTGAGCCTGGACGCCATCGAAAGTTTCGGCACAGCCGCTCCATGAAAGAAGAAACATCCATGATCCGCCTGCTGCTCGTCGACGATCACGCCCTGGTGCGCGATGGCCTCAGGGCGCGTCTGGCCAGCGAGCACGACATCGAAGTGGTGGGCGAAGCCGGCGACGCTGCCGCCACACTGCAGGCGCTCGAAGACTGCCAGCCCAACCTGGTGTTGATGGACATCGGCATGAAGGGCACCAACGGGATCGATCTCACATCACTGCTGCTGCAGCGAAAACCCGACCTGGCGGTGATCATGCTCAGCATGTACGACAACAACGAGTATGTGCAGCGCGCGCTGCAGGTGGGTGCACGCGGTTACGTGCTCAAGGACGCCCCGGCCTCGGACATCCTGGCGGCCTTGCGCGTGGTGTCCACGGGTGGAACCTACCTCAGCGCCAGCATGGCCCAGCAGCTGTTTCGCGCACCCGTGGCACGCAATCTGCTGTCCACCCGCGAGGACGAGATTCTGGGTTTTCTGGCCGAGGGACAGTCCAGCAAACAGATCGCCCGCACGCTCGACCTGAGCGTTCGCACCGTCGAGACGCACCGCCAGAACATCCGCCGCAAGCTCGACCTGGAGACGCAGGCCGACCTGATCCGCTACGCGGTGAAACACGCCAAACGCCCCGCCTCCAGCGCTCCCTAGGGTTTTCGAGTACGTAAGGCCGCGCAGCCGGTTTACGTATTGCAACGCTGGCGGGCCCGACACGCCCGGCCCACACTGCAACTCCGCATAAGCCCACCCATCGGCAGGGCACGGAGACAAACATGAACCGCTTCGCAACGCGACTGACCCTGACCGCGGTGGCCCTGGCCGCCTCCACCACCATGGCCCTGGCGGCCGACCCGATAAAGATCGGTGTCGACGGCCCGTTCACCGGCGGCTCCTCCTCCATGGGCGTGAGCATGCGCGACGGCGTGCGCATGGCGGTGGAAGAAATCAACAAGGCCGGTGGCGTGATGGGCCGTCCGCTCGTGCTGGTCGAGCGCGACGACGAAGCCAAGAACGAACGCGGCGTGCAGATTGCACAAGAGCTGATCAACAAGGAAAAGGTCGTGGCCACGGTCGGCTTCATCAACACCGGCGTGGCCCTGGCCTCGCAGCGTTTCTACCAGGAAGCCAAGATTCCGGTGATGAACAACGTGGCCACTGGCTCGCTGGTGACGCACCAGTTCGATGACCAGCCCGAGAACTACATCTTCCGCAACGCAGCGCACGACAGCATCCAGGCGCCGATGATCGTGGAAGAGGCCATCACGCGCCGGGGCTTCAAGAAGGTTGCCATCCTGGCCGACTCCACCAACTACGGCCAGCTCGGCCGCGCCGACCTGGAGAAGGCACTGGAAGCCAAGGGCATCAAACCCGTGACGACCGAAAAGTTCAACATCAAGGATGTGGACATGACGCCGCAACTGCTCAAGGCCAAGGAAGCCGGCGCCGAAGCCATCCTGACCTACGGCATCGGCCCCGAGCTGGCGCAGATCGCCAACGGCATGACCAAGCTGGGCTGGAAGGTTCCGATGATCGGCAGCTGGACCCTGTCGATGGCCAACTACATCGACAACGCTGGCCCCGGCGGTGAAGGCGCGCGCATGCCGCAGACCTTCATCCAGGAACCCACCACGCCCAAGCGCCAGAGCTTCATCGTCAACTACCTGAAGACCTTCAACCCGAAAAACAGCCGCATCGACTCACCGGTGTCGGCCGCCCAGGGTTACGACTCGATCTACCTTCTGGCTGCCGCGATCCAGCAAGCCAACTCCACCGATGGCCCGAAGATCAAGGCTGCGCTGGAAGACCTCAAGACCCCGGTGGTGGGTGTGGTCACCACCTACAGCAAACCTTTCAACGCCAAGGACCACGAGGCCATCACCGCCAACATCCCGGTGTTCGGCGAGGTCAAGGGTCAGCGCGTGGTTTACGCCTACCCCGATGACCAGAAGAAGGCGTCCGAAGTGCGCGTGAAAGACGCTGCGGCCAAGGGCAGCCTGCCCGTCAAGAAGTAAGCCGCCACCCGGCTGTTCCGAGTTCGCTGCCGGGGTTCGTCCTGGCAGCGATTTCTTGCGCTCGACGCACATCCCTGCACTTCGGGAAACCCCATGTCCATCTTCGTCCAACTGATTTTCAGCGGCATCGCGCTGGGCATGATCTACGCGGTCATCGCGTTTGGTTATCAGCTCACGTTCGCCACGTCCGACACCCTCAACTTCGGTCAGGGTGATGCACTCATGCTGGGCGCCCTGGTAGGCCTGACGCTGGTAGGCCTGGGTGTGAACTACTGGCTCATGGTGCCGCTAGTGTGCGTCTTCGGTGCCCTGCAGGGCGCGGTCGTGGAGCGCATCGGTGTGCGCCCGGCCATCAAGATCAAGAGCGAGTTCGGCTGGATCATGTCCACCATCGCGCTGGGCATCATCTTCAAGAACGTGGCCGAAAACGTGTGGGGCCGCGACGATCTGAAATTCCCCAGCCCTCTGCCGGAATCACCCCTGCATTTTCTGGGCGCCAACGTGCTGCCCATGGAGATCCTGGTGGTGTTCGGTGCGCTGGCCATGATGCTGGCGGTGGAAGTGTTCAACCGCCGCTCCATCTACGGCAAGGCCGTGGTCGCCACTTTCAACGACCGCGAAGCCGCCAAGCTCATGGGCATCAACACCGGTCTGGTGATCACGTTCTCGTACGCGCTGTCGTCCATGACGGCAGCTTTTGCGGGCGTGCTGATCGCACCGCTCACTCTCACCGGCGCCACCATGGGCGCGGTCCTCGGTCTCAAGGCTTTCGCCGTGGCCATCATCGGCGGTCTCACCAGTGGCATGGGCATCGTCATCGGTGGCCTCATCCTGGGCATTGCCGAGACCACCACCGGCTTCTACATCTCCACCGGCTACAAGGACGTGCCCGGTCTGGTGCTGCTGCTCGTGGTGCTGGCCTTCAAGCCCGCCGGCCTGTTCGGCAAATCCGCCATCAAGAAGGTCTGAGCATGAAACCCCAGCAATTGGTCATCGCGCTGGTCGGCATGGCCGCGCTCGTGCTCTTCCCCGTCTTCATCCACAACCCGTACTACGTGCACCTGCTCGAGACCATCATGATCTACGCGATCGTGCTGTTCGGGCTGGACATCGTGGTCGGCTACACCGGCCAGGTGTCGCTGGGCCACGCCGGCCTGTTCGGTATCGGTGCCTATACCGCGGGCGTGCTGGTGTTCAAGCTGGCCGCGCCGCTGTGGATCACGCTGCCCGCGGCCATCGTGGTCACCGCCGGTTTCGGCGCCCTGCTCGCTCTGCCTGCCCTGCGGGTTACCGGCCCTTACCTCGCCATGGTCACGCTGGCCTTCGGCACCATCATCCAGATCCTCATCAACGAAATGAGCTTCCTCACCGAAGGCCCCATGGGCATCAAGCTGGACAAGCCGATGCTGGCCGGCATCAAGCTCGATGAGCGCGGCTTCTACTGGGTGGTCTGCGCCATGCTGGTGCTGTCGTTGATCTTCGTGCACCGCGTGCTGCGCTCGCACCTGGGTCGCGCGTTTGAAGCGCTGCGCGGCAGCCCGGTGGCATCCGACTGCATGGGCGTCTCGGTCTACCGCTACAAGGTCTATGCCTTCGTCATCAGCGCCGGCCTGGCTGGCCTGGCGGGCTCGCTCTACTCGTATTCCGAGCAGTACATCTCGCCCAACACCTACAACTTCGAGCTCACCGTGCTGTTCCTGCTGGCCGTCATCATGGGCGGGCGCAAGACCCGCTCGGGCGCCATGCTGGGTGCGGCCATCGTGGTGCTGCTGCCCAAGCTGCTCGACGACATCGAACTCTTCCGCGGTTTCGCCGTCTTGATGGCGGTGGTGGTGGCCGTGGGCGCGGCCGCGACCATCTACCGCGGCAAAACCAGCGTACGCCAGGCTGCGGTGCCTGTGCTCGGCACGGTGGCGCTGGCCCTGGTGTCTTTCAAACTGGAAACCATGACCGACTGGCGCCTGTCGATCTTCGGTGTGATCACGCTGTTCGTCGTGTACTACCTGCAAGACGGCATCGTCGGCTTCGTGCGCCAGGCGCTCAACCTCAAGTCGCGTCCCACCGACGACGCAGAACCGACCTCGGCTGGTTCATTGCCTGCGGTGGACGACGCGCTGACGCAGGCCAAGGACGGCCAGAGCGAACTGCTGCGCGCCAGCGGCGTGCTGATGCAGTTCGGCGGCCTCAAGGCACTGAACAACGTGGACCTGGTCGTCAAGCGCGGCACCATCCACGGCCTGATCGGCCCCAACGGTTCTGGCAAGAGCACCATGATGAACGTGCTCACCGGCATCTACACGCCCACCGCCGGCGCGGTGGCCTTCGCAGGCCAGTCGCTGGTGGGGCGCACTTCGTCCGACATCGCCCTCTCAGGCGTGGCCCGCACCTTCCAGAACGTGCAGCTGTTCGGTGAGATGACCGCGCTGCAGAACGTGATGGTGGGCCTGCACCACACCTTCGACAGCAACCTGGTGGACGTGGCCTTGCACCTGCCGCGGTACAAGCGCGAAAACCGCCACGCCACCGCGCGCGGCATGGCGCTGCTGCGCTTTGTGGGTCTGGAGACGCTGTCCGACGAAGAAGCGCGCAACCTGCCTTACGGCAAGCAGCGCCTGCTGGAAATCGCCCGCGCCCTGGCGCTGGACCCGCAGCTGCTGCTGCTGGACGAACCTGCGGCAGGCCTCACGGCACCCGACATCAAGGAGCTGGTGGCCATCATCCGCAAGATCCGCGAACACGGTGTCACCGTGATCCTGATCGAGCACCACATGGACGTGGTCATGAGCATGTGCGACACGGTTTCGGTGCTGGACTTCGGTCAGAAGATCGCCGAAGGTGAGCCCGCCGCCGTGCAGGCCAACCCCAAGGTGATCGAGGCCTATCTGGGCGGCGAAGCCGTCGCTCTCGCCTGAACCGCACGAGGAACTCCATCATGCTGAAGATCGAAAAACTCTCCGCAGGCTACGGCAAGGTGCAGGTGCTGCACGGCATTTCCATCGAGGTGCCGCGCGGCAAGGTGGTCACCCTGATCGGCTCCAACGGCGCCGGCAAGACCACCACCATGCGCGCCATCAGCGGCATGATCGCGCCCACCGCCGGCACCATCACGCTCAATGGCAAACGCATCGACGGCATGGAGCCATACGAGGTGGCCAAGCTGGGTCTGGCGCATTCGCCCGAAGGCCGCCGCGTGTTCGCCACCATGACGGTGGCCGACAACCTCACGCTGGGTGCCTTCCCGCGCCTCACTGGCAGCCGCCCGCGCGGCGATGTGCCGGGTGACCTGGAGCGCGCCATGGAGCTGTTTCCCCGCTTGAAAGAGCGGCGCACGCAACTGGCCGGCACACTCTCGGGTGGTGAGCAACAGATGCTGGCCATGGCCCGCGCGGTGATGCTCAACCCCGACGTCATCCTGCTGGACGAACCGTCGATGGGCCTGGCACCCATCCTGGTGGACGAGGTGTTTCGCATCATCGAGCGGCTCAAGGGCCAGGGCGTGACCATGCTGCTGGTGGAGCAGTTCGCCGCCGCAGCACTGGCCGTGGCCGACCACGGCTATGTGCTGGAAAACGGCGTGATCTCGGTGCACGGCCCAGCCGAGCGCCTGCGCGACGACCCGGCCGTGCGCGCCGCCTACCTGGGAGGCTCGCACTGAAGCATGCGCATCACACCGGGTAGATCAGCGAGTTGAGAACCATCTCGCTGTCGTACACGCAGGTGCGGCTCTGCAGCTTCAAGCCTTCATCGGTCTGCACGAACGCATCGATGTAGCGCCCCACCTGGTAGACCTCGCTCACGCCACCGGGCTTGGTGCGGAACACGGCGTAGTTGGCTTCAGCGCGGATCGGATCGTCCGCTGTGCCCACGCCCGCTTGCGTGATGCGCGCCGGGCTCACCACATGGCGCGTGTAGTACGGCCCGTGGTAGATGGTCTGGCTGGTGCCGTAGATGCGGTCGCGCAGCATGCCCTGGCTTTCCAGCGCGAGCAGCGCCAGCGGCAGGCCCCGGTCGAAGTTTTCGCGGGCCTGCACCTTGTAGTGCGCGTCTTCCACGAAGCACTCGGGCCATTCGTTGAAACGGCGGTCGTCCAGCGTGGCCGCGTAGGCGGCGTTGAAGCGGTCCACCGCGTGGTGCAGCAGCAGGCTTTGCAGGTCCTGGTCGATCACTTGCATGTTCACTCTCCCATGGCCTTGCGCCAGTAGGCGTACATCGACCGGATCAAGGTTTCGGTGACCATGTGCTCGGTGGGTGCGTTGCCCACATCGTCACCGCGGCCACCCAGTTCCACCAGCGTGGTGCCGCCTTCGCCCCATTGCTTGAAGCCGTCCTGGCTGAGCTCGATCACCTCGCCATCGTCGGCGCTCACGAAGCCGGCCGGGCCGAACAGGTTGGCCTGGCGCAAGCGGCGCTGCGTCATCTCCTCGGTGTCGTCGGCAAAGCCGAAATGCGTCCACACAAAATCGAACTCACCGGCGCCGCGCGGCACGATGTGGCGCGTTGAGAGCGAGTTCACCTGCTGCTGGATGATGAGGCTGGGAAACAGCGTGATCATGGTCACCGTGGGCGTGATGGTGGTGCCGGGGTTGGACGGATCGTCCACCGTCCACCAGGCTTCGGGCACCACGTCGAGCAGACGGCTGTCCTGCAGCGTCATGTCGGCCTTGAAGCTGGTCACGCCTTCGGTCACGCTCTTGTTGGCACCACCGTCTGCCACCGAAGGGGAATTTGGATTTCGGCGCGAGATCATCACGGCGTGGCGGCCATGTTCGTCCATCACCATGCGGCTTTTCTGGTCGGCGCGCCACAAGCCGAAGGTGACGAACCAGGTGTGCAACAGGCCTGGGTGGTAGGGGTCCTTGATGTTCTCCATCATGAGTTTCCAGTTGCCCGGAATGCGCTGGCGGTTGTAGCCCAGCAGCTTGAGTTCGCGGCCTTTGAAGATGCGGTCGAGCCAGGGCATGACGGCCGGGCCGATGTACTGCTCGAAAGGCTCGGCCTCCTCGCTGAAGGTGGCGAACACCAGTCCGTGCAGCACAGCCACACGCAGTTTTGTGAGTCCGTTTTTGCTGAGATCGAAGTCGGCAGGCATGCCGCCATTGACGCACTCACCGTCAGGACCCTCGACCTTCACACCATCCTTGAACGGCAGGCCGGCGAGGTCGCCGTTGAGCTTGTAGGTCCACTGGTGGTAAGGGCACACGAAGCTGCGCGCGTTGCCGGTCTTGCCGTCCATGGGGGGTTGGCAAAACCGCACGCCACGGTGGGCGCAGCGGTTTTCCACCACGCGGATGCCGGAATCGGTGGCCCGGTCCTTGGGTGCCACGCGGTCGCGCACCATGATCACCTGCCGCTCCCCGAGCCAGCTGAGTTTGTAGTCGCCGGTGTTGGGGATTTCAATGGCCAGGCCGACGTAAGACCAGTGCGCGCCATAAAACAGGCGCTCCAGCTCGCGCTGGTACAGGTCGGGGTCGGTGTAGGCCCAGAAGGGGATGCGGCTGGTGCCGCTGTCGTGCCAGCGCACGAGGGCTTGGGGTGCGTTCATGTCTCCTCACGCTTCGTATGTGTGTGGAGATAAATGATAAGCCTACTGATCAATTCTTGTTGTGCCGGTGGTCGGGGGATTTGTGTGGCGTTTTTTGTTCCGACTGCTCCGGTCATCGGCAGGTTGAACACACCAAACTCACTTCAGGCTCGTGAGCGCATGGCGCTCTGCGCAGCGAAATCAAGGGGGAGGCGGCACCAGCCGCCGGAGGACATTCGCGGAGCAGAGCGCCATGCGCTCACGAGCCCGCGAGACACAGGCCAACAACGCAACGGAACCCAAAACTCAAACAGCGTCCCGAACCGATTGCTGCCGAGCCCGCCAAGCCCCGAAGATGGCCACCACACCGGGGATGAGGATCATGGCCCAGATGATCTTGCTCAGGTTGGCCTGCACCCAGGGCAAGTTGCCGAAGAAGTAACCCGCGCCGACCAAACCCACCACCCAGATCAACGCACCGATCACGTTGTAGGCGGTGAACTTCGTGCGCGTCATCTCAGCCACACCCGCCACAAACTGCGCAAAGGTGCGAATGAAGGGCATGAAACGCGCCAGGATGATGGTGATGCCGCCGTACTTCTCGTAGAACGCATGCGCCTGGTTGAAGGCGTTGCGGTTGAACAGCTTCGAGTTCTCCCACTGAAACACCTTCGGCCCGAAGTAACGCCCGATCGAATAGTTCACCTGATCGCCCAGCACCGCCGCCACCACCAGCAGCCCCATGGCCACCGGCAGACTCATCAGACCCGCACCACACAGCGTGCCCACCACGAACAACAAGGAATCGCCCGGCAGGAACGGCATGACCACCACGCCGGTCTCGGTGAAGATGATCAGGAACAGCAGCGCATAGACCCAGGCACCGTAGGTTTGAACGAAGGTCTGCAGGTGCTGGTCCACGTGCAGGATGAAGTCGAGGAGAAAGGCGATGATTTCCATGGAGGTGGATTATCCCTGCGCCCTACAATTTGCCCGTGACAACCCCACCCAGCACCCTCCAGGGGCCCCGCAGGCCCATCCTCGAACTCCCCGACGAACTGATCAGCCAGATCGCGGCTGGCGAGGTGGTCGAGCGGCCGGCTTCGGTGGTGCGCGAGCTGGTGGACAACGCGCTCGACGCTGGCGCCACGCAGGTCACGCTGCGCCTGCAGGCCGGCGGCGTGCGGCTCATCAGCGTGGAAGACAACGGCAGCGGCATCCTGCGCAGCGAACTGCCCAACGCACTCAAGCGCCACGCCACCAGCAAGATCGCGAGTCTTTCCGACCTCGAGTCGGTGGGCACCATGGGCTTTCGGGGCGAGGCGCTGGCCGCCATCTGCTCGATTGCCGAGGTCTCGTTGCTCACGCGTGTGAACACCGACGACGAGCCCCACGGCTGGCTGCTCGACGGGCGCAGCGGCGAGCTGCAGGCAGCAGCGCGTGCGCTCGGCACCACGGTGGAAGTGCGCGAGCTGTTCTTTGCAACGCCGGCGCGCCGCAAGTTTCTGAAGACCGACGCGACCGAGCTGGCGCACTGCATCGAAGCGGTGCGCCGCCATGCGCTCGCCAGGCCCGATGTGGGTTTTGCTATCTGGCACGACGGCAAGCTGGTGACCCAGTGGCGCGCGGTGGGCAGTAGCGGTATGGAGGCGCTGCGCCAGCGCCTGTCCGACGTGCTGGGCGAAGACTTCGTGGCACAGGCGGTGGCACTGAACTGGCCGCTCGATGCGCAAGGCGACGACGGCCCGCAGCGCCTGCGTGTGTGGGGCTTCGCCGGTGTGCCCGACGCTGCACGCTCGCGCGCCGACTGGCAGTTCGCCTACGTGAACGGCCGCTACGTGCGCGACAAGACCATCACCCACGCCGCACGCAGCGCGTACGAAGACGTGCTGCACGGCCACCGCCAGCCGGTGTACGCACTCTTCGTCTCGCTCGACCCGGCGCGGGTGGACGTGAACGTGCACCCGACCAAGATCGAGGTGCGGTTTCGCGATGGGCGCGAGGTGCACCAGGGTGTGCGGCATGCGGTGGAGGCCGCGCTGGCCGTGCCGCGCTCGGCTGCAGCACCAGAACCGGAGAACACGGTGCCTGCGCCGGCTTGGACACCCCCGGCGCGGCAGGCCGGGCTTGCGTTCCGGCCCCGGGAGCCGGA
>QBMB01000020.1:24915-39727 GCA_003241965.1 Burkholderiales bacterium
GTCGGGGCCTTGTGGGGTTACGGGTCTGGCGGGGCTTCGATCCTTCGACAAGCTCAGGAAGAGCGGGTTTTGGTTCGAACGGATGTTGGATCGGCCGAACACACCAACCCCGTTCGGGCTGAGCCTGTCGAAGCCCTCGCCCACCAGCCCTTGCCCCCCGGCGACTGGCCCCTGGGCCGCGCTATCGCACAGCTGCAAGGCGTCTACATCCTGGCCGAGAACACCCAGGGCCTGGTGGTGGTCGACATGCACGCCGCGCACGAACGCATCGTGTACGAACGGCTCAAGCAGCAGCTCGACGATCAGCAGGTGGCGAGCCAGCCGCTGCTGATCCCGGCCACGTTTTCCGCCACGCCCGACGAAGTGGCCACCGCCGAGGACTGCACCGAGGTGCTCAAGACATTGGGTCTGGAGATCACCCCGCTCTCCCCCAAAACGCTGGCCGTGCGCGCCGTGCCCACCACACTGGCGCAGGGCGACCCGGTGGAGCTCGCCCGCAGCGTGCTCGCCGAGCTGGGCCTGCACGAGGCCAGCACCGTGGTGCAACGCGCCCGCAACGAGCTGCTGGCCACCATGGCCTGCCACGGAGCGGTGCGTGCCAACCGGCGCCTCACCCTGGACGAGATGAACGCGCTGCTGCGCCAGATGGAAGTGACCGAACGCTCCGACCAGTGCAACCACGGCCGCCCGACCTGGCGCCAGGTGGGCATGAAGGAGCTGGACGCGCTGTTCCTGCGCGGGCGCTGAAGCGGCCCGCCAAGGCCTTTGGTCGGGAATTTGGCGAGGAATTCGTCCACCGGCCATGATGGCGCTCCCCGCTGGCACGAAACGTGCGCACAGCGATGTCTGAACTTTTTCCCCTGCGAGCCGCTCCATCCCTGTCATGAAACGCTTGATCGCCCTTCTGCTGGCCGCCGCTGCCTTGCTGGCGGGCTGTGCCACGCTCGACGAGAAACAGCGCGGTTGGATCTTCCAGCCGGCGGACCGCAGCTGGGCCGGTGGCACCTACGCGGCCGAAAGCATGGAAGACGTGTGGATCAACTTCACGTCAGAGATCACCGACAAACCCGTCAAGCTGCACGGCCTGTGGGCACAGAACGACAACTTCAACCAGCGCGCCAATGCACCGGTGCTGCTGTATCTGCACGGTGCGCGCTTCAACGTGACCGGCTCGGCCTTTCGCGCCCAGCGCATGCAGGAACTCGGCTTCTCGGTGCTGGCCATCGACTACCGCGGTTTTGGCAAGAGCACCAACGAACTGCCCTCGGAAAAGAAGGCCTACGAAGACGCGCGCGCCGCCTGGGATTGGCTGGGCGAAAAGTACCCGGGCCGCCCGCGTTACATCTTTGGCCATTCGCTGGGCGGGGCCATCGCCATCGAACTGGCGGCGCAGGTGAAGGACGAAGCCGGCACGGTGGTCGAAGGCACCTTTACCTCCATCCCCGACGTGGTGAGCACCTTCAAATGGGGCTGGTTGCCGGTGTCGCTGCTGATCACCCAGCGCTTTGAAGCGGTGAAACGTGTGCCCGAGATCGGCTCGCCGCTGCTGGTGGTGCACGGCGGTGAAGACCGCCTGATCCAGCCCGAGCTGGGCCGCAAGCTGTACGAGGCGGCGGCCGGGCGCAAGGCGTTTGTGCTGGTTGAAGGCGGATCGCACCACAACACCAACTCGGTCGGGCAGGCGCAATACCGCACCGCGCTGGCCGCTCTGTTCGGCCTGAATGCCGGTGTGCAAGTGGTGAAGAACTGAAGGTTTCGCTCTGCGCCAGGGGCTGACGCAACGGGGTGTTCTGCTACCCTCGACCGGATGCCCGCCACGCTCCCCCTATCCCGCATGTCACCTGGCTTGATCGTGCTGGTGCTCTCGCTGCTGCTGGGCCTGCAGCCCATCGCCACCGACCTCTATCTGCCCGCCTTGCCCGCGCTCACCGCGGGCTTTGGTGCACCCATGTCGCAGGCCCAACTCACGCTCACCGCCCTGCTGCTGTGCTTCGGGTTGTCGCAACTGGTCTGGGGTCCCTTGTCGGACCGCTTTGGACGGCGTCCCGTGCTGCTGGTGGGCATGAGCGCCTTCGTTGCGGCCTCGATCGGCAGCACCTTTTCACCGTCGATGGAACAGCTCATCGTATGGCGCGCCGTGCAGGGCGTGGCCATGGGTGCCGGCGTGATGTGCGCGCGCGCTATCGTGCGCGACCTCTACGCACCCAGCGAGGGCGCACGCGTCATGTCCAAGGGACTCACGGGCCTGGGCCTGATCGCCTGCACTGCCGCGCCGGTGGGCGGGCTGTTGTCGGACCTGTTCGGCTGGCGTGTCTCGCTGATGTCGCTCGCGGTTTTCGGCGCCATCGCGCTGGCGGTGGTGGCCTGGCGCTTCGAGGAGACCCTGGCGCAGAAGAACCCGCGTGCGCTGGAACCGCGCACCCTGCTGAACAACTGGGTGCTGATCGGGCGCCACCCCACCTTCTGGGCCTTCGCACTGCTCTCCACCGCTTCCTACGGCGGCCTGTTCACTTTCCTGGCGGCCTCGTCATTCGTGTTCATCCGGGTGCTGGGCGTGTCCACCACCGGGTATGGCGTCCTGATGTTCAGCATGTCGTTCACCTACATCCTGGGCACCTTCCTCTGTCGCTACCTGCTGCCGCGCCTGGGCCTGCGGCGCACCGTCGCCATCGCAGGGGGCATGACACTCACCGCCGGCACAACCATTGGGGTGCTCGGCCTGCTGGGCGTGCAAAGCGTCTGGGCCATCCTGGTGCCGTTCTGGCTGTTCATGCTGGCCCACGGCGTGCACCAGCCCTGCGGTCAAAGTGGCGCCGTCGGCCCGTTCCCCCACGCCGCAGGTGCCGCCTCCGCACTGAGCGGTTTTCTTTCCATGGCGGCCGCGTTCCTCATGGGCGGCTGGCTCGGCGTCAGCCTGGCCGGCATCGGTGCAGGCCAGGGCTCGGTGCTGCCGCTGACCAACGGCCTGTGGTTCTGGAGCGTTCTGATCGCCGCCACCGCATGGACGCTGGTGCAGCGCCACGGCGAACCGCTGAGCCCTCCGCAACGCCTGGTGGCCGAAGGTGGCGCTGCAGGCGCTCCCTGACCCCGCGCATGCCCAAGATCACTCACTGCATCGGCCTGGCCGGGCCCACCGCCAGCGGCAAGAGCGCGGCCTCGCTGGCCATCGCGCAGCGCTGGCCGGTGGAGATCATCAGCGTCGACTCGGCCCTGGTCTACCGCGGCATGGACATCGGCACCGCCAAACCCTCCGCGGCCGAACAGGCGCAAGTGCCGCACCACCTCATCGACATTCTCGACCCGCTGCAGAGCTACAGCGCGGCCGACTTCGTGCGCGACACCACGCGCCTGGTGGGTGAGATCAATGCGCGCGGACGCACTGCGTTGCTGGTGGGCGGCACCATGCTGTATTTCAAGGCGCTGCTGGTGGGGCTGGACGACATGCCACAGGCCAATGCCGCCGTGCGCGCCTCGATCGATGCGCGCGCCACGGCGCTGGGCTGGCCCGCGCTGCACGCCGAGCTGGCCCGGGTGGACCCGGTGACCGCCGCGCGCCTGCCGCCTTTCGATGCACAGCGCATCCAGCGCGCACTCGAGGTGTACGAGGTCTCGGGCCAGCCTCTGTCCAGCTTCCAGACCGGGCGCACCACCAATCCAGACAGCCCGCTCGAACCCGGGCACCTGATCTCGCTGGAGCCACGGGACCGCGCCTGGCTGCATGCGCGCATTGCGCAGCGCTTCGACGCCATGCTGGCCGAGGGCCTCATCGATGAGGTGAAGCGCTTGCGCGCGCGCGGCGACCTCTCGACCGACCTGCCCTCCATGCGCTGCGTGGGCTACCGGCAAGCCTGGGACCTGTTGGACGCGCACAGCAACACGCCCGGCCCAGCGCAGCTCGCCGAACTGCGCGGGCTCGGCGTCGCGGCCACGCGCCAACTTGCCAAACGTCAGCTGACCTGGCTGCGTTCCATGCCACAGCGCCGGGTCATTGCCTGCGACGCCCCCGATGCACTGGCGCGCGTGCTCGAATCGGTGCAAGCCCTGCTGGGTGCACCCACCTAGGGCCTGTTCACACTGTTTTTCCAAGATGCGTTGCGGATCAAAAAGACCATGCGCAAGGCGCGAAACGCAGACGGGCCGGTGGCCCGGCAAGGCTTCGCAACGCGGCGCATGGACTTTTTGGCCGCAAACCGAAGGGAATGGGTTGAGAACACCGCCACTCTTCGTTGCACTCCTAGGCCAGACGCCCAGTCTGGCCGTCGTCGCGCGCCTTGATTGGCGCTGTTCTCAACCCATTCGCACTTGGAAAAACAGTGTGAACAGGCCCTAAACCCCATGTCACTCCTCGTCGAACACCTCGGCAAACGCTATGGCCCAACCACCGTTTTCAGCGGTGTGAACCTCACGGTCGCGCCGGGTGAATTAATCGCCATCGTTGGCGAATCGGGCGTGGGCAAATCCAGCCTGCTCAACTGCCTGGCCGCGCTGGACGACTGGAGCGAAGGCCGCATCACGCACGCCGGCGTGGACCTCGGCGGTTTGAGCGACACGCAGCGCGCGCACTGGCGCCGCGAACACCTGGGCTTCGTGTTCCAGGCTTTTCACGTGCTGCCGCACCTGGACGTGGCGCAAAACGTCGGCCTTCCGCTGCTCCTGCTGGGCCGGCCCGATGCGGCGCGCGTGCAGGCGATGCTGGACGCCGTGGGTCTGGGCGAGCTGGGTGCGCGCCTGCCGGCCGAACTCTCGGGCGGTCAGTTGCAGCGCGTGGCCATTGCCCGCGCACTGGTGCACCGCCCCAGCCTGCTGCTGGCCGACGAGCCCACCGGCAACCTGGACCCGACCACCGCCGCGCAGGTGATGGACGTGCTGGAACAGCAGGCGCGGGAGAGCGGCGCGGCGCTCGTGCTGGTGACGCATTCGCAAGCCGCCGCCGGGCGAGCGCAGCGCGTGCTGCACCTCACTGCCCAAGGCCTGCAAGCCGCCTGAGTCGGCACCACCTTTTACGCACTTTTGCTGGGCACGGGCCAGTGGGGCGGTTAAGGTGGTGGCACCACATCCGTACCGGTCATGTAACTTAATTACATTACGATCGCCCTTCCGGGTCTTCCGAAGCCACTTCAATCCAGCCATGGTCACCTCAAGCTCCAACGCCGCCGCATCCTCCGCCCCCACGGGACCGCTCGACCTGGTGATCTTCGGCGGCGCGGGCGACCTCTCGGTGCGCAAGCTGCTGCCCGCGCTCTACATGGCGCACCTGCACCACACCCTGCCCGAAGCCACGCGCATCCTGGCGCTGGGCCGCCAGCCCTGGGACCGCGACACCTTCACCGCCTTCATCGACGAAAAAGTGCGCGGCTTCATCGAGCCCGAGGCGCTCGAAGACGCGGCCTGGACCGCCTTCAAGGGCCGCCTGGGCTATGTGTGCCTGGACGCCACCCGGCCCGACGACTTCGCGGCCCTGGGCGCGGCGCTGCAAAACGGCTCCGACCGCGTGTACTACCTGGCCACCGCACCCACGCTGTTCACCGGCATTTGCGCGAACCTGGCCAGCGCGAACCTGATCGACGCCCGCTCGCGCGTGGTGCTGGAAAAACCGCTCGGCCACGATCTCGCCTCGGCCAAGCAGATCAACGAAGACGTGGGACGGCACTTCACCGAAGCGCAGACCTTCCGCATCGACCACTACCTGGGCAAGGAAACCGTGCAGAACCTGATGGTGCTGCGCTTTGGCAACACCATCTTCGAGCCGCTGTGGCGCAGCCCCTTCATCAAAAGCGTGCAGATCACGGTGGCCGAGTCGGTGGGCGTGGGCAGCCGCGCGGGCTTCTATGACGGCACCGGCGCGCTGCGCGACATGCTGCAGAACCACCTGCTGCAACTGCTGTGCATCGTGGCCATGGAGCCCCCGGTCTCGCTCGACCCCGACGCCGTGCGCGACGAAAAACTCAAAGTGCTGCGTTCGCTGCGTCCCATGACCGTGGCCGACGTTGCGCGCGACACCGTGCGCGGGCAGTACACCGCAGGCTCATCCAACGGTGACAAGGCTGTGGGTTATCTGCAAGAAGACAACGTGCCGTCCACCAGCGAGACCGAAACCTTCGTGTCCCTGCGCGCCCACATCAACAACTGGCGCTGGGCCAACATTCCGATCTTCCTGCGCACCGGCAAACGCATGGCCGAACGCCGCTCGGAGATCGTGATCGAATTCGCCGACCTGCCCTACACCATCTTTCCCGACGCGCCTCGCCAGCCCGTCAACCGGCTGATGATCCGCCTGCAGCCCGAAGAACACGTGCAGCTCCAGATGATGGCCAAGGAACCCGGCAGCGGCATGCGCCTGCGCCCGGTGAGCCTGAACCTGGACCTCGAATCCGCCTTCAGTGCGCGCCGCGCCGAAGCCTACGAGCGCCTGCTCATGGACGTGATCAAGGGCCGCCTCACGCACTTCATGCGCCGCGACGAACTGGAAGCCGCATGGACCTGGGTCGAACCCATCCTGGACGGCTGGAAGAACCTGAACGAAAAACCCAAGGCCTACACCGCGGGCAGCTGGGGCCCGGCGGCTTCATCTGCCTTGATGGCTCGCGAAGGCTCGGCCTGGGTTGAAGAATCATGAAAGAACATGCCTGCAACTCGGCGGCGGAGCTGGCCTGGCAGCTGGCCGACAGCATCGCCGAGCGCCTGCACGGCGCCATCAACCTGCGCGGCCACGCGGTGCTCGCAGTCTCGGGCGGCAAGTCGCCGATCGCTCTGTTTGAGGCATTGCGCGTGCTGCCGCTTGAATGGCAGCGTGTCACCGTGCTGCTGGTGGACGAACGCTGCGTGCCGCACGACCACGCCGAGAGCAACACCGCGCTGGTGCGCCGCCATCTGCTGCAGGACGCGGCCGCAGCCGCCACCTTCGTGCCCTTCTTCGACACCCTGCCAGACACCCTGGACGACGCGGCCCTGCGTCGGCTGGCAGACGCCGCCAACCGGCGCCTGGCCACACAGCCCTGGCCGATGGACATGGCCGTGCTCGGCATGGGCGAAGACGGTCACACCGCTTCGTTGTTCCCCGGCGCGCCCGGCCTTGGCAAGGCCCTGCACAGCAGCGGCCCGGTGGCCTGGGTGCGCCCGACCACAGCGCCCCATGCGCGCCTCACCCTCACATTGCCCGCCCTGTTGGCCACGCGCGAACTCGCGCTGTCCATCAGCGGCGCGAGCAAGCTGGCCGTGTACCAGCAAGCCCGCCTGGGCGCCGACGAAACCCTGCCGGTGTCCCTCATCCTCAACCAGCACCAGACACCCGTGAATGTGTGGATGGCCTAGCACCATGAACTCCCCCGTCGCTTGCTCACTGCGTGTAGCCGCATCCCCCCTCAAGGGGGCACACCTGCGGCCGGGCCCAGCCCGTTCCGCGGTGTTCACTTGAACTGAAACGGACCCATCATGACCACCCTGCACCCGACGCTGAAACGCGTCACCGAACGCATCACCGAACGCAGCGCCACCACCCGCGCGGCCTACCTGGCTTCCATGGCCGCACAGCGCAAGACCGGCACCCAGCGCGCCGGTATGGGCTGCGCCAACATGGCCCACACCACGGCCGCGCTCCCCGCGTCCGACAAGCTCAAGATCCACGCCGAGCGCGCGCCGCACATCGGCATCGTCACCGCCTACAACGACATGCTCTCGGCCCACCAGCCCTACGAGACTTACCCGCAGCAGATTCGCGGCATCGCCCACGCGCTGGGTGTGACGGTGCAGGTGGCCGGCGGTGTGCCCGCCATGTGCGACGGCGTCACCCAGGGCGCTGCCGGCATGGAGCTCTCGCTGTTCTCGCGCGACGTGATTGCACTCTCCACCTGCGTGGCGCTCTCCCACAACGTGTTCGACGCAGCGCTCATGCTCGGCATCTGCGACAAGATCGTGCCCGGTCTCTTCATGGGTGCACTGCAGTTCGGCCACCTCAGCACCGTGTTCGTGCCCGCCGGCCCCATGACCTCGGGCCTCTCCAACGATGCCAAGGCCAAGGTGCGCCAGCAGTACGCGCAGGGCCTGGTGGGGCGCGAGGCCCTGCTCGAATCCGAAGCGCTGGCCTACCACAGCCCCGGCACCTGCACCTTCTACGGCACGGCCAACAGCAACCAGATGCTGATGGAGATCATGGGTCTGCACCTGCCCGGCGCATCGTTCGTGAACCCCGGTACACCGCTGCGCGATGCGCTCACCGCCGAGGCCGTGAAACGCTCGGTGGCCAACACCGGGCGCACCGGCACGCCTGCCATCTGCATGGCCGACATCGTGACCGAGAAGACCCTGGTCAACGGCATCATCGGCCTGCTGGCCACCGGTGGATCAACCAACCACACGCTGCACCTGGTGGCCATGGCGCGCGCCGCCGGCGTGCTGGTGGACTGGGACGACTTCGCCGAGCTCTCGCACGTGATCCCGCTGCTGTCGCGCGTCTATCCCAACGGCAGCGCCGACGTGAACCACTTCCACGCCGCCGGCGGCATGGGTTACCTCATGCAGCAGTTGCTGGGCGCCGGTCTGCTGCACAACGATGTGGCCACCGTGATGGGCCACGGCCTGCAGGCCTACACGCAAGAGCCCTGGCTCGACGGTGACCAGCTCGCCTGGCGCCCTGTGCCCGCGCAGAGCGGCGACACATCGGTGGTGCGCCCGGTGGCCGAGCCTTTCAGCGCCGACGGTGGCCTGCGCCTGCTGCAGGGCAACCTGGGCCGCAGCGTGGTGAAGGTCTCCGCCGTGAAGCCCGAGCACCGCGTGGTGCGTGCCCAGGCCGTGGTGGTGAGCGACCAGCAGGACCTGCTGGCCCTGTTCAACGCCGGCGAGCTGGAGCGCGACTTCATCGCCGTGGTGCGCTACCAGGGCCCGCGCGCCAACGGCATGCCCGAGCTGCACAAGCTCACGCCGCCGCTGGCGGTGTTGCAGGACAAAGGCTTCAAGGTGGCGCTGGTCACCGATGGCCGCATGTCCGGCGCCTCGGGCAAGGTGCCCGCGGCCATCCACGTCAGCCCCGAGGCGCTGGCCAACGGGCCGATTGCCCGTGTGCGCGACGGCGACTGGATCACGCTGGACTGCGAGCGCGGCGTGCTCGAGCTGGAAGTGGACGTTGCCACCTTCAACGCACGCGAACTGCACCACCCCGACCTCAGCGCCAACCAGCACGGCACCGGCCGCGAACTGTTCGCCATGTTCCGCCAGCACGCCAGCGTGGCCGAACTCGGGGCTTCGCCGCTGTTTGGTTGAACTCCAAGGAATCCCATGACCACCACCTGCTTCCCCCGCCCCACCTTCACCTCGCGCGTCGTGCCCGTCATCGTGCTCAACGACGCGGCCCACGCGGTGCCGCTGGCCCACGCCCTGCTCGAAGGCGGCATCGACGTGATGGAGATCACCTTGCGCTCGGGTGTCGCCCTGCACGCCATCGAGTTGGTGGCGCGCGCCGTGCCGAAGATGCACCTGGGCGCGGGCACCGTCACGCGTGTGGCCGAGGTCAAGCAGGTGATCGCCGCCGGCGCCACCTTCGCGCTGTCACCCGGCTGCACCGACGAGCTCGTGCACGCCGTGCGCGCAGCGAACTTGCCCTTCATCCCCGGCGTGATGACGCCCAGTGAAGTGATGCGTGCGCGCGATCACGGCTTCACCTTGATGAAGCTGTTCCCCGCCTCGCAGGCCGGTGGCCTGGGCATGCTCAAGGCCATGGGCGCTCCCCTGCCCGACGTGCGCTTTTGCCCCACCGGCGGCGTGAGCGTGGAGAATTTGCGCGAGTTCCTGAAACTGCCCAACGTGGCCATGGCCGGCGGCTCCTGGCTCACACCGGCCGACCTGCTGCGCCACGGCGACTGGGCCGGCATCACGAAGCTGGCGCGCGAGGCCACGGCGATGGCTGCACCCCACTGACAGGGAAACACCCAACATGAAACTCCCCACCACCCTGCCCGCCTGGCAACAGCTGCAGACGCTGGCCGCCAGCCCCGCGCCGCACCTGCGCGAACTGCTCACCGACAGCCACCGCGAACACCGCATGACCGCGAGTGCCGCCGGTATCACACTGGACGCCAGCCGCCAGCGCCTCACCCCCGCCATCCAGCAGGCCCTGCTCGCATTGGCCGAACAGTCCGACGTGGGAGGGCAGCGCGACGCCATGTTCCGTGGCGACGTGATCAACACCACCGAAATCCGCCCCGTGCTGCACGTGGCGCTGCGCGGCGACCCGCTGCACGCCGGCCCATGGGGCAACGCCGTGCAGGCCGATGTGCAGCGTGAACTGGCGCGGGTGTGCGACTTCGCCCAGGCGCTCAACGCCGGTGCCGTGTTCGGCCACTCGGGCGAAGCCATCACCGACGTGGTGAACATCGGCATCGGCGGCTCCGACCTCGGACCGCGCATGGCCATCGAGGCGCTGGCCCACCTGGCCGCCCCCGCCGTGCCCGGCGTGCGCGTGCACTGCGTTTCCAACCCCGACGCGTGGGCGCTGTGGAGCGTGCTGCGAGGTCTCGATCCCAAACGCACCCTGCTCGTGGTCTCCAGCAAGACCTTCACCACGCAGGAAACGCTGACCAACGCCGCCAGTGCGCAGCGCTGGCTGACCGAGCACGGTTGCCCGCCCGATGCGCTGTCGAAACACCTGGTGGCCATCACCGCCAGCCCGGCGCAAGCCGCCAAGCTGGGCTATCCCGCCGAGCGCACCTTCCTGTTCTGGGACTGGGTCGGCGGCCGCTACTCGGTGTGGTCGGCGCTGGGCCTGCCGCTGGCCATTGCCATCGGAGCGGAGAACTTCCGCGCCTTCCTGGCCGGTGCGCGCGCCATGGACGAGCACTTCCGCACCGCGGTGCCGGCACTCAACCTGCCGTTGCAGCTCGCGCTGGCCGGCATCTGGAACCGCAACTTCCTGCACCTGCCCACCCACCTCATCGTGCCCTACGCCTCGCGGCTGGGGCGTTTCACGCCCTTCGTGCAGCAGATGGACATGGAGTCCAACGGCAAACGCACCCACACCGACGGCACACCGGCCACGGTGGACACCGGCCCCATCGTCTGGGGCGGCCTGGGCATCGACGGGCAGCACGCCTACTTCCAGCTCATCCACCAGGGCAGCCACACTGTGCCGGTGGACTTCATCGGCGTGCAGAACGAAGACACACCCCTGCCCATGGCCGCCACGCACCACGGTGTGGTCAACCTCAACCTGCGCGCGCAGGCCCAGGCGATGGCCTTTGGCCGTTCGCAGCAAGACACGCAGGCCGCGCTGGTGAAGGACGGCATGAGCGAAGCCGACGCCGCGGCCATGGCACCGCACCGCACGTTCGAAGGCAACATCCCCAGCAACGTGCTGTGGCTCGACCGCCTGGACCCCATGCGCCTGGGCGCGCTGATCGCGCTGTACGAACACAAGGTCTTCACCCAGGCCGCCATCTGGCGCATCAACGCGTTTGACCAGTGGGGCGTGGAACTGGGCAAGACGATGGCCAAGGCGATGGAAACGCGGGGCTGAAACGAAAAAGGCCGGCTGCAAAGCCGGCCTTTTTGCATGCAGCGTGGTGTTTACTTCGCGCCGCGCGCCTTCGCCACAGCCGCCTGCGTTTCCTTCCACAGGTCCATGCCCACGTTGGTGGCGATGGACGCGTTGATGCGGGTGAGCTGGTCGCGCATGCGGCTGGCCTCGACGGGGCTCAGCTGGTTCACCTGCATGCCCTTGGTCTTCAGGTCGGTCAGCGCCTTCTCGGCTTCAGCGCGTGTGTCCAGGCGCTCGAAATCGCGGCTCTTCTTCGCCGCGTCGAGCAGCACCTTGTGCTCGTCCTTGCTCAAACCGTCCCAGTACTTCTTGCTCACCAGCACGATCCAGGGGCTGTAGACGTGGTTGGTCACGGTCAGGTACTTCTGCACCTCGTAGAACTTGCTGGAGAGGATGGTGTTGTACGGGTTCTCCTGGCCGTCCACGGTCTTGGTTTCCAGCGCGGTGAAGAGCTCGGAGAACGGCAGCGGCACGGCGTTGGCACCCAGGGTCTTGAAACTGTCGATGAACACGTTGTTCTGCATCACGCGCAACTTGATGCCGTCCAGGTCTTCGAGCTTGGTGACTGCGCGCTTGTTGTTGGTGAGGTTGCGAAATCCGTTCTCCCAATAGACCAGACCGACCAGACCTTTTTCCTGCAGCTTGTCCATCACCTTCTGGCCCACCGGGCCGTCGAGCACCACGTCGGCCTCCTTGGCGTTGTCGAACAGGAAAGGCGTGTCCCACAGCGCCATTTCCTTGGTGATGCCCACCAGCGTGGCGGTGGAGCCCACCATCATTTCCTGCGCGCCGCCGATCAGGGCCTGCTGCATCTGCAGGTCGGAGCCGAGCGCTGCAGCGCCGATGGCGCGGATCTTCATCTTGCCGCCCGAAGCCTTCTCGACCTCTTCGGCAAACACCTTGGTGGCGCGGCCCTGGTTGGAAATTTCGTTGAGGCCGTAGCCAAAACGGATCAGGCGCGGTTTGATGTCTTGCGCCAGCGCGGCGAAGGGCGCGGCGAGCGCGGCCGCCGCGGTGGCGGCGATGAGGGTGCGGCGAAACAGGGTCATGACAGTCTCCTTGTGGGTGGGTGAAATGGAAGGTCAGCGCATCCAGGCCACGGGTGCGGTGACGATCTGCGGGAACACGATGAACAGGCCGAGAACGATGAGGTAGCTGAGCAGGAACGGGTTGACGCCCTTGATGACCTGGTGCATGGGCAAGCGCCCCACGCCCGCCACCACGTTGAGCACCGTGCCAACGGGCGGCGTGACCAGGCCGATGGCGCCGTTGAGCACGAACATCAGGCCGAAGTACACCGGGTCGATGCCGGCCTTCACCGCGATGGGCAGCATCACCGGCGCGAAGATCAGGATGGTGGGCGTGAGGTCGAGCGCGGTGCCGATGAGCACCAGCACGATCATCATGGTGACCATGAGCACACGCGGGTGCTCCACCAGCGGGCCCAGCCAGCCCGTGAGTGTGGACGGCAGATCGGCCAGCGTGATCATGTAGCTGGCCACGGCCGCACCGGCGCACAGGAACATGACCACCGAGGTGGTGCTTGCCGCGCGCACCAGCACGCCGTACACCTCGGGCAGGCGCATCTCGCGGTGCACGAAGAGCGCGATAGTCAGCGCGTAAGCGGCAGCCACCACGGCGGCTTCGGTGGGCGTGAACACGCCGCTCTTCATGCCGCCGATGATGATCACCGGCATGAGCAGCGCCCAGAACGCGCGAGCCGTGAGGCGCAGGCGCTCGGCCATGGGCACCGGGGGTGAGCTGGTGAGCGTCATCTTGCGCAGCACCACGCGCCACGCCACCACCAGCGCCACGCCCATGATCAAGCCCGGCACGATGCCCGAGATGAACAGCGCCGAGATCGAGGTGTTGGTGGTCACGCCGTAGATCACGAAGGCCATCGACGGCGGGATGATCGGGCCGATCACGCTGCCCGCGGCAATGAGGCCGGCCGATGACGCGACTGGGTAGCCATGCTTGCGCATCATGGGCAGCAAGATGGCCGACATGGCCGCCGCGTCGGCCAGCGCCGAGCCCGACATGGCCGAGAGCAACACCGCCGCGCCGATGGCCACATAACCCAGCCCGCCGCGCACATGGCCGACCCAGGCCTGCGCCATGTCGATGATGCGTTTGCTGATGCCGCCCGAGTTCATGAGCTCACCCGCGAGGATGAAGAAGGGCACGGCCAGCAGCGGAAAGCTGTCGACACCGGCCACCATGTTCTGGGCCAGCAGCTGCGTGTCCCAGAAATCCATCACCCAGGCCATGGCGGCCCCGGTGAGCAACAGGGCAAAAGCCATGTTCATGCCGATGCCCATGAGCACCACCATGCCGGCGATAAAGACCACGAAGGCCATTGCTTCAACGCTCATCGCATCACTCCATTTCGGCCTGGTGGCCCAGGTCCAGCGGCGTGCGCTGCACGATCTCGATCAGCACCATGAGGCCGATGGCCAGCGAGCACAGCAGCGCGGGCAGCGGCAGCAGGGCCACGGGATAACCGAGCACCACGGAGTTGCTGTCCATGCCCACCACCACCTGCTGCCAGGCACCACGGCCCAGCAGCACGCAGGCCAGCAGCACCAGCAGGCGAATCGCCAGGGTGGCGGTGGCAAACATCCCGGGCTTGTCGCGAAGCAAGCCGACCAGGCTGGTGAAGGTCATGTGCTGGCCCGCCGGGTAGGCTGCGGTGGCGCCCAGGAACACCATCCACACAAACAGCAGGCGCGAGAGCTCTTCGGTGGCGTTGATGCCGCTGTTGAAACCGTAGCGCAGCACGACGTTGCCCAACACGCAGACCACCATGCCCGCCAGGCACAGCGCGAGCAGGGCTTCGGCCCCGTGCTTCAAAAAGTGGCCCGTTTTCATGAGCGGTTCTCCAGGGTTGAAGGGATCTGCGCGCTGCGCACCCAGCGCACCACGGCCGAGCCCAGATCGTTCAGGGATTGCGTGGCATCCAGGTGCAGCACACCCGGTTCACCGCGCGGGTCTTCGAGCGCGGCGAACTGGCTGGCCACCAGGCTCACCGGAAAAAGGTGCGCCGGCCGCGCTGCCACACGAGCGCGCGACTGCTCCTGCGTGAGATCCAGAAACACAAAGCGCAGACCTGGCGTGGCGGCACGCAAACGGTCGCGGTAGCGCTGCTTGAGCGCCGAGCAGGTGAGCACCACACCTTGCGGATGCGCCTGCAACTGGGCGGCGAGCGTGTCGAGCCAGGTGGCGCGGTCCTCGTCGCTCAGCGGAGTACCGCTGCGCATCTTGGCCACGTTGCTCTCGGAGTGGAAA
>QBMB01000020.1:39737-55425 GCA_003241965.1 Burkholderiales bacterium
GTGGAAATCATCACCTTCGAGCAGCGGCACGCCCAGCGACCCGGCGCACAACTGGCCCAGGCTGGACTTGCCGCAACCCGCCACGCCCATGACGACGAGGAAGGTGTTTTCGGGCCGGATGTTCATTTGGTAGCGCTGTCCCAAAGGGGTAAAAAAATGAGGGCTCTTCATGCCCGGCATTGCCGCTCGGCTCGGGCAGATCGAAGGCGCCAGATGGAAAGATTCAGGGTAAATTCGGGTGTCACAAAGCTTTGGACAGCGCTATCCTAACGCCACACGATCCGCACCAAATATCGGGAAAACCCTTGGAACCGACCGAACGCAAGCGCCGCCACAGCGGGCGCACCACCTTGAGCGACGTGGCCCTGGCTGCCGAAGTCAGCCCTATCACAGCGTCTCGCGCGCTGCGCGGTGAGCGCGGTGTAGCGGCCGATCTGGTGGAGCGCGTCAAGCGCGCGGCCGAGCAACTCGGCTACGTGCCCGACCCCGCCGCGCGCGCCCTGGCCTCGCAGCGCAGCACGCAGGTGCCGGTGCTCGTGCCGCTGCTGTCCAACGCCCTGTTTGTCGACGTGCTCGAAGCCGTGCACCGCACGCTGCTGCCCCACGGCTACCAGCCCATGATCGGCGTGACCCACTACGAGCCGCAGGAAGAAGAACAGCTGCTGCGCAGCTACCTCGCGCACCGCCCCGCCGGCCTGCTGCTCACCGGCTTTGACCGCACCGAAGCCGCGCGCCAGATGGTCGCGGCCAGCGGCGTGCCCTGCGTGTATTTGATGGAGCTCACGCAAGCGCCCAACGTGTACTGCGTGGGCTTCTCACAAACCGATGCCGGCCACGCCATCACCGAACACCTGGTGCAACGCGGGCGAAAACGCATCGCCTTTGTGGCCGCACAGCTCGACCCCCGCACCCTGCAACGTGCTGAAGGCTATCGCCGCTGCCTGCGACAGCACGGTCTGTACGACGCGCGGCTGGAGCTGCTGAGCCCGCAACCCTCGTCGATGCGCCTGGGTGGTGAACTGCTCGAAGACCTGCTGCGCACGCGACCCGAGGTGGACGCCATCTTCTTCTGCAACGACGACCTGGCCCAGGGCGGCCTGCTCACCGCGCTGCGACTGGGTGTGGATGTGCCCGGCCGTATCGCGGTGACCGGCTTCAACGACCTCTCGGGCAGCGACCAGATGGTGCCGCCGCTCACCACCGTGCGCACACCGCGCCGCGCCATGGGCGAAGCGAGTGCGCAGATGTTGCTGGGCCTCATGCGCGGCGAAGTGCCGACGCGCAACTCGGTGGATCTGGGGTTCGAGATGATGGTGCGGGGAAGCAGCTGAGGGGACCGCCGAAACAATGCACCGACGGCCCTGCGGTTCAACCCACGGCTTCAAGCGCCGCGACCAGCCGCTCCGGGGAAACCCCGCGCAGTCGAGCCACCAGCGAGGTGGCTGAAGCGGCAACCGTGTCCCCCCGCCATGCCACTTGCTGGTCGGATCGACACAGCACCAGCTTGTGCTCGTAGGCTGCCGGCGTGTCCTCATCGCCCACGTCGAGCACCACCAGGGGAAGACCGTGTTCGCGGGCAGCCGCTTCCAGCGCAGAGACATCGGTCGCCCGATCAAATCGAAGCACGGTGTATCCAGGCCCAAAGGCATCGTAGAGCGAACGGCCGTCGCGCAACCAGAAGTGCGGTGCCCGGCAACCCGGTACGGTCGAGGGTGTGAAGTCCCCCATCGAATACGCCGGGGCCTCGGCGCCGTCGGACACGATGATCGGCGAGCCGGTGTAGAAATAGCCGAAATTCAGTCCAGCGCAGCAGTACTGCTGCACGTTGAGCTCGTACGCTTCGCGACCCACCGCTGCGCGCCGTGCTTCGCCTTCAGGCCCTGGTGCTTCGATGTCTTCGGGCACCGCGCCGCGAGCGCGAATCATCTTTTGCGCATGGTCCATCGCAAACTGCGACACCTGCTCGGTGATGGGCTGACGCTCCGCCTCATAGGCATCGAGCATGCCCTCATCGCCCCAGCCCTGAACCCTGGCGGCAAGCAGCCAGGACAGGTTGACCGCGTCGGCGATGCCGGCATTCATGCCGAAGCCTGCGTAGGGCACCCAGAGGTGTGCGGCGTCGCCCGCAATGAAGACGTTGCGGTCGCGAAAGCGGTTGGCCACCAGCCGCCTGCCCACCCAGTCTTCCTTGCTGATGGTCTCGTACTGGAAGTCGGCATCGACGCCGAGAATCTCCCGGATCGAGCGGTCCCGATCGACCGAATCGAACTCGGGCTCGTTGGCATTGAGGTGGTTGTGCACCAGCCAGGTGTCGCGGCCATCGATCGCAAACATGGTGCCGCAGCGCCGTGGATTCACCGAGTAGTAACACCAGGCGAGCTTGCCTGGCAGCATGGCACGCAGTGCAGGCGCGCGCAGATAGGTCGACTGCACGCGCTGGATGACCGGCGTGCCTTCCAGCTTCGCACCCATCTGTTTGCGCACGCCTGAACTCCCACCGTCGCAGCCCACCAGATAGCGGCAGCGGATGAGGCGCGCCACACCGCTTTCAAGATCGGCGACGCTCACCGTGACGCCGTCTGCATCTTGCTCGAATGTGTTCATCTGCGTGCGGTTGAGCAGGGTCACGCCCGGCAGCGCTGCGGTGTGCTCCAGCAGGATCGGTTCGAGAAAAATCTGGTTGATGCGGTGCGGCGGCTCGGGCGTCGGCCACCACGCGTCCGGGCCTTCGGTCTCGCTGTAACGGTCGCGGCGGCAGGGGATGGGGATGCGCGTCAGTTCGGTGCCGGTGGCACTGGTGCGAAACACCACGTCGTTCGGGTAGTCCTGAGGCAAACCGGCATCGCGCACTTTCTGCGCAACTCCCAGCCGGCGAAACACCTCCATCGTGCGTGCGGCCACGTGGTTGCATTTGACGTTCGGCGGCTCGGCATAGCGCCGCGTTTCCACCACCGTCACCTTCACGCCGCGCCCGGCCAGGTCCATGGCCATCGTGAGTCCCACGGGACCGGCGCCGACGATCAACACGTCTGTATCAAAAGATTCGTGGCTCATGTCAGTCCAGTTTGATGTTGGCGCTCTTGATGACCTGCGCCCACTTGGTCGTCTCGGTGCGGATGTACTTGTCAAACGCTTCGGCCGAGCCGGGCACAGGTTCAACACCGAGGTTGCGCATGGCGGTCTTGATCTGTTCGTCGTCGAGCGCCGCGTTGATTTCGGCGTTCAGGCGGGCAATGACCGTCGCGGGCGTACCGATGGGGGCCACCAGACCGAACCAACCGGTCGAGTCATAGCCTTTGAGACCCGCTTCTGACACAGTCGGCACGTCCGGCAACATGGGCAGACGCCCCTGGCTCGTCACCGCGTAGGCAATGAGTTTGCCGGCCTTGATCTGCTGCAGGGCCGAAGGGAGGTCCACCAATGCGACCTGGATCTGCCCCGCCAGGGCATCCATGGCCGCCGGACCCGACCCGCGGTAAGGCACGTTGACGAACCTCACGTCGGCCATCTGCTCCAGCAGTGCGGTGGACAGATGCATCGCGGTGCCGTTGCCGCCGTGGCCCATGGACAGCTTGCCGGGTTGCGCCTTTGCCAGGGCCAGCAGCTCGCCCAGGTTGCGTGCGTTCGTTGATGGATGGCCGACGATGACAAACGGGATCGCAGCCAGCATGGCCACGGGCTTGAAATCCTTCACTGGCTCAAAAGGCATCTGCGGATAGAGACTCACGTTGGCCGACAAGCCACCCGCAGCGCCAAGCCCCAGCGTGTACCCATCAGCCGGTGCTTTGGCGACCATGGAAAGGCCGACATTGCCACCCGCGCCTGGCCGGTTGTCCACGATGATCGGCTGCCCGAGCTTCTCGTTCAGGCGAGGCACGAGCATGCGCATCACCGCATCCGTGCTGCCCCCTGGCGGAAAGGTCACCACCACCCGAATAGGCTTGTTCGGAAAATCGGTGGGAGCGGACTGGGCTGCGGCGGTGGCGGCCCACCCCAGAGAAAAGGCTGCCAGCGCCAACGCACGGAAAGTGCTTGTCGGGTTCATGAAATGTCTCCTTGTTGTTTTACACCACCGTTTTTACGCGCAGCGCATCCATGCGTAAACTGAAAAATTCAGCACCACTTGTCACTTTTATTGATGAATAAAACGTTCACTCCGACGCTCAGGCAACTGCGTGCCTTCTTGTTGGTGCACCAGTTGCGCCAGTTGAGTGCAGCAGCACAGAAGTTGTTTGTGACGCAATCGGCGGTCAGCATGCTGATCCGTCAGCTCGAAGATGGACTGGGCACGCGCCTGTTCGATCGAACAACACGCTCGCTGCATCCCACGGCAGCGGCCAACCAGATGGTGCCGTTGGCCGAGCGCATCCTGCGCGATGTCGATTCGCTGTCGACCGGATTTCGCGAGTTTTCGACGATGCAGCGTGGTCGTGTCTCAGTTGCGATCACGCCGACACTCGCTTCGTTTCTGTTGCCCGCTGCCATCCGCAGCTTTGTCGAGCGCTATCCTCAAGTCCATCTCGCGATCGACGACTGCGCCCCCGATCAGTTCATCTCACGCATCCTGGGCGAGCGGGTCGATTTCGGCATTGGCACACCCGAGTTGCCGGGGGCTGAAGTCGACAGGGAAACCTTGCTCAGAGACCATCTGGCGTTGGTGTGTTTGCCGGACCACCCACTGGCGGCATTGAAGCGGGTGCGCTGGATTGACCTGGCACCACATCCTGTCATCACCGTGCGGCCAGGCTATGGCATCCGGTTGTTGATCGACACGACCGCAGCGCGTGCCGGTGTCACGCTGCAAGTGACCAACGAGGTGTCTTTCCTGTCGACCGCGATCTTGCTGACCTCCAGCGGCATGGGGCCCTCGATCATGCCGTCGGCCTACGCCCGGGCTGCGGTCGATTCATCCCTCGTCATCAAGGCCATCTCGGCGCCGCGCGTCTCGCGTGACACCTGCATCGTGACCAAGCGAGGTCGCTCACTGTCGGCCGCTGGCGTCACCTTCATTGAAGTGTTGCGCAGTACATTCAAACAACCGCTTCGTTGAAGGAGACCCCATGCCCGCCTACATCTACGGCAACGTCGAAATCACCGACCCCGCCCTCTACGAGGAATACCGCCGCGACGTGCCCGCGCTGATCGCCGCGCACGGCGGGCGTTATCTGGTGCGTGGTGGCGCGGTCAGCGTGCTGGAAGGCAGCGTCGTGCCGCACCGCCAGGTGATCCTGGAGTTCCCCGACATGGCGCACCTGCAGGCCTTCTACACCTCGCCCGATTACCAGCGCCTGGTGAAGATTCGCCAGAGTGCCTCCACCGGCACGCTGTTCGCCATCGAAGGCTATTGAGCTGGCTGCTGCGGCGGGCTCATCACGCCGTACCAGTCCACCTTGCGGGTGACCACCATGATGGCCGCGAGCACGCCGAAGAGCAGCAGCGAGCCCATCATCAAGGCGTTGTCTTCCGAGATCAGGATGCCGTAGAGCACGCCGTACAGCGCCACCAGCAGGGCGCTCATGCCCAGCGCGGGCCGCCAGCCGCGCAGCACGTGGCGCAGGTAGTGCGTGAGCAGGCCGATGCAGGCCGCACTCGCCAGGCCATACGCCCAAGCGAAACCGAGGTGTTCCGAGAGCGAGAGCAGCAGCAGGAAGAACAGCACCAGCGCAGCACCGATCATGAGGTACTGCATGGGGTGGATGCGCCAGCGTTTGACCATCTCCAGCACGAAGAACGCGGAGAAGGTGAGCACGATGAACATCAGCGCGTACTTGGTGGCGCGCTCGGTCAGTCGGTACACGTCCACCGGGTTGTCCAGCGACACAGAAAAGCTGTCGGGTGCGGAGCGCAGCTCGCCCTGGTGCGCAAACACCTGCTGCGCCTGGGTGGACAACGACGGCACGCTCCAGGTGGCGTCAAACCCCTGATCGCTCACGTTGCGCGTGCGCGGCAAGAAGTCGCCACCGAAGTTGGGGTGCGGCCAGCTGGATTTCAGGCTCACGGTGTTCTCGTCGGCCAGCGGCACCCATCCGATGCGGCCGGTGCCGGCGAGTTCGACGCTGAGGGCGATGTCGAACGCGGCGCCCGGTTTGAGGAGTTCCACATCCACCGGAGCAGCCAGGGGCAGCGGCAGTTTTTGCGCGGCAGGTGCAGGCCCCATCGTCGTGGGCTGGCCCGCCACAGTGAGCTGCGGCGCGCTGAGCAGGCCCCGCAGATCGCTCACACCCAGGATCAATCGCGGCTGCCCGAGCGTGATCTGGCCGTTCTTCTCCTTCGCCTCCACGTCGCTCCACACGAAACGGCCCGTGCTCTGGTGGGTGCTGGTGTAGACCGTGACCGGGAAGATGCCGCGCCATCGGATTTGGGTGTCCAGCTGGCTGCGCGTGTCCAGGCGGACGGGAAAGCGCAAGGCCACATGCGCCTGGGTGACCTGCTCCTGACGCGTTTCGCCGCGCCCCCCTTCCACCGGCACGGTACGCGTGTAGGTCTCTGTGTAGGGCACATGGAGCACCGGGCCGGTGAGGGTCTGCGCGCCGGCATGGGCGCGCGCCACTTCGGCAGCGGCCTCGGCGCGGTAGGCGCTGCGCTCCTGGATGGTGTCGAACACCATCAGCAACGGGACCGACAGCAGCAGCATCAGCGAGAAGATGACGAGCAGCTTGCTCAGCAGGGGATGTTTGTTCAAGAGAGGCTCCGTGGTTGCAACGGCGCCAGTCTCTCAAGCGGGTGTGCAGCGGGCGTGCACTGCCACGGCGGTTTGTGCAGTGGCTGTGAAATGACTCAAAGCGGCAGGCGCCAGCGCGCCAGGCAACCGGATGGATCTTGAACGTTGCCGACCTGGATGTCTGCGTGGTGCAGGTCGCTCACCTCCTTCACCAGGCACAGGCCCAGGCCCGAACTTTTCTCTTGTGCCTCGCCGCGCGGCAGGGAATAGAAGCGCTCGAAGATGTGTGCCTGCGCGTAGTCGGGCACGCCCGAGCCCTGGTCGCGCACCGACCACACGAGGGCATCGCCGTCCTTCTGCAGGCGCAACCACAGCTCACCTTGCTCGGGTGAAAAGTCGATGGCGTTGTCCAACAGGTTCTGCAGCGCCTGACCGAGCAGGAAGGCATCGCCCCGCACCGACTGTCCCTCCCCCAGCTCGTCGCGCACGCGCAGCGATTTCAGTCGCAAGCGGGGCTCGGCGCGTTGCAGCAGGTCGCGTGTCAGCGCGCTCAGGTCCACGGGCTCCAGCTTGCTCAAGGCACGCATCTGCTCCACATCGGCCAGGCGCAGCAGCTTGTCGATCAGCTGGCGCAGGCGCTCGGTCTGGCGCTGGATGTTGCCGGCGAAGCGTTGCCGGTCCGGCACGGGCAGGTCTTCTTCCAGCAGCTCGGCCGCGCCGCGAATGGCGGCCAGCGGGCTCTTGAGTTCGTGGGTGAGCGTGTGCACATAGTTTTCCACGTACGCTTTGTCTTCGAGCTTCACGCGCATGCGCTCCACGGCCTGGGCCAGGTCGTTGAATTCGGTGTTGCCGCTCAGGCGCCCGAAGCGCGGCAGCGCCACCCGCTCTCCACTGGCCACCGCGTTGGCGTAGCCGCGCAGTCGAGAGAGCGAACTGGCCATCCACCAGCTCAGCAGCACACCCATCAACAGCGACAAACCCAGCAGGCCCCAGGACCAGCGCAGGATGCGCTGCTGGCTGCGTTCGATGTAAGGCTCCAGGCTTCGGTTGGGACGCGACACCGTGAGTGCGCCGATGATGCGGTCGCCATCGCGGATGGGCGCGGCCACGTGCATCACCGTGCTGTTCGGGTCGTTCGGATCGGCCAGGCTGGAACGCGCGCCGTACTCACCACGCAGCGTGCGCAGCACGTCGTTCCAGCGCGAGAAGTCCTGGCCCACCGCCTCTTGCCGCGTATCGAACCGCACGATGCCCTGCGCGTCGGTGATGGTGATGCGGTAGTCGACGCTGTTCTTCTGAAAGCCCCAGATCCTGGCGCCGGGCTGCGCGCCCGGGTAGGCCTGCAGCGCCTGCGCAAAGCCACCGGTGGCGATGGTGCCGCCCTTCATGTCGGCGGTGGCCAGTTGGGCAAACGCGTGGGCCGCGTCGATCAGGCTGTCTTCCATGGCCAGGCGCGTGCCGGGCTTGACCTCCTGCAGGAACACGTTGAGCACCACCGCCAACGCAACCCCCAGCATGAGGAAAAAACCCAGCAGCAGCCGCAGACCGATGCGCATGGGTCAGCTCACCGCGCGGATCGAATAGCCCATGTTGCGGTGGGTCTGGATCAACTCGGCCTGGACCCCGCGCGCGCGCAGTTTGGCGCGCAGCAGCTTCACATGCGCGTCCACCGTGCGGTCCGACGTGTCCAGTGCACCGCCCCACACCAAGTCCATCAACTCGACGCGCGAGAAGATGCGCTCGGGCCGGCGCAGCAGCGTGGCGAGCAGCTGGAACTCGTAGCGCGTGAGCGGCAGGAACTCGCCGCCGCAGGTGATGCGCTGCGTGGCTTCGTCGAGCTGTAGTTGAAGGCCCTGTGGCGCTGGCGAGGGAGATGGCACGGCGGGCCCAGCCCCGCTGCGCCGCAGGATCGCGCGCACCCGGGCACAGACCTCGCGCGGCGAAAACGGCTTGACCACATAGTCGTCGGCGCCCAGCTCGAGGCCGAGCACGCGGTCGAACTCTTCATGGCGAGCCGTGAGGAACACGATGGGCATCTCGCTGGTCTTGCGGATGGCGCGGCAGACGTCGAAGCCACTGCCGTCGGGCACCCCAACGTCGAGAATGGCGAGGTCGGGCGACCGGGAGTGGAATGCGTCCATGGCCTCGGCCACCAGACGCACATGCACCACCTCGAAGGCCTCGCTCTGCAAGGCATACAGCAGGGTGTCGGCGATGGCTTGCTCGTCTTCGAGCAACAGGATGCGCTTGCGCATGGGCGGGTTCCTCGGATGCAGCGGCCGATCTTACCCGTGGGGTCGGACACAGCTGGTTACCTCCCTCACCCACAGGCTGCACACGCAGCGCACACCGATCCGGGACAATCGCACCCCATGTTCAAGCCCTACTTTCGCCGCGCGGTGCTCACCTTGGCTGTGATGCCCGCCGCTTTCATGGCACCCGCCCTGCAAGCTTCGCCCTTCGATCTGCCCCCGCTGGACAGCATCGTCCACTACCAACCCAAGCTGCCCTTGCAGGTGTTCACCGCCGATGGCGTGGAGATCGCGCAGTTCGGCACCGAGCGGCGCGAATACCGGCCCCTGTCGCAGACGCCCAAGCTGCTGCAAGACGCGGTGCTGTCGGTGGAAGACGCGCGCTTTCGCGAACACAACGGCGTCGACCCCAAGGGCATGGCGCGCGCGCTGCTGGCGGCTGTCACGGGCGGGCGCAAACAGGGCGCCTCCACCATCACGCAGCAGTTGGTGCGCACCATGCTGCTCACGCGCGAGTTTTCTGCCGAGCGCAAGGCCAAGGAAATCTGGCTGGCCCTCAAGCTGGAGGATGAAATCTCCAAGGACCGCATCCTGGAGATCTACCTCAACGAAATCTTCCTGGGCCAGCGGGCCTATGGTTTTGCCGCCGCGTCACAAACCTATTTCGGCAAGCCGCTGGAGAAGCTCTCGCTGGCCGAAACCGCCATGCTCGCCGGCCTGCCGCAGAACCCCTACTACGCCAACCCGGTGGCCAACTTCGAGCGCGCCACGCAGCGCCAGCGCGTGGTGCTGGAGCGCATGCGCGCCACCGACTCGATCACCGATGCACAACTCGCCGCTGCGCGCGCCGAGAAGCTGGTGCTGCGCGAGCCCGGCTTGCGCAGCGTGCACGCGGCCCACGTGGCCGAGATGGCGCGCCGCGCGGTGGTGGAGCGCTTCGGCACCGAGGCCTATTCCAACGGCCTGCGCGTCACCACCTCGCTGCGCGCCGCCGACCAGCGTGCGGCCTATGCTGCTGTGCAGCGCGGCGTGCTCGCGTTCGACCGGCGCGGCGCGTGGCGCGGCCCGGAAGACGTGGAATCGCTGCCCTCGGGCAACGGTGCCGAGGTCGAGCGCGCTGCCGCTGCGGCGCTGAAGGACCACCGGGACGACGAAACCCTGCGCGTGGGCATCGTGCTGGCAGCCAGCCCCAAGGCCTTGCAGGTGCAGCTGGCCAGCGGAGAACGCGTGGACCTGCAGGGCGAGGGTCTGCGTTGGGCGCAGAAAGGCCTGGACCCCAAAGCCAAGAAACCGCTGAAGATCGAGCGGGGCGCCATCGTGCGGGTGGTGAGCGCAGGCAAGCTCAAAGGCAAACCGACCTGGTCCATCTCGCAGTGGCCCGAGGCCGAAGCCGCGCTGGTGGCCATGGACAGCCAGACCGGCCGCGTGCGCGCGCTGGTGGGCGGTTTTGATTTCACCCAGCAACCGTTCAACCACGTCACCCAGGGCTGGCGCCAGCCCGGCTCGGCGCTCAAGCCGCTGCTGTACTCGGCCGCGCTCGAAGCGCGCGTGATGCCCGGCACGCTGGTCGACGACCTGCCGTTCACCGCCTCGAACGGCTGGAGTCCCACCAACAGCAACGGGCAGTACGCCGGCCCCATCACGCTGCGCGATGCCCTGGCGCGCTCCAGCAACATCGCCAGCGTGCGCGTGCTGCAACACACCGGCACGCAGGTCGCGCGCGACTGGACCGCCCGCTTCGGTCTGGACCCCGCGCGCCAGCCCAACGACCTCACCCTGGCACTGGGCACCGGCAGCGTGACGCCGCTGCAGATGGCGCAGGCCTACGCGACCGTGGCCAATGGTGGCTGGAAGGTGGCGCCGGTGGTGGTGGAGAAGATCACCGACGCGCAGGGCAAGGTCCTGTTTGAAGCACCCCCACCCGAGCCGCTGACCGAGGCCAACCGCGCCATTCCGGCACGCAACGCCTTCGTGGTCGGGAGCCTGCTCAACGAGGTGACCCGCACCGGCACCGCAGCGCGCGCCCAGGCCACGCTCAAGCGGCCCGACATTTACGGCAAGACCGGCACCACCAACGATGCGGTCGACGCCTGGTTCGCTGGCTACCAGCCCAGCCTGGCCACCGCCGTGTGGGTGGGCTACGACAAGCCACGCAGCCTGGGCGGTGGTGAGTCGGGCGGGCGCATCGCGCTGCCGATCTGGCTCGACTACATGGGCGCCGCGCTCAAGGGCACGCCGGTGGCACAACCGCCCGCCGCACCCGACGGCCTGGTGCGCGTGGCCGACGACTGGATGTACGCCGAGTGGCAGGGCAGCGGCTCGGTGGCGCAGATTTCGGACCAGGGTGGTGTGCAGTACGCACAGACGCCGGGCGCTGCGATTGGCGAAGCGCTCAGCAACTTCGGCGCTTGGTTGAGAGGCGAACGGTAGTCCTCACGAAGTTTGCGTCGCAGACGCAAAAAAGCCGGCTTTCACAGCCGGCTTTTTTGTGAGCGAAGAGGCCCGGTCAAGCGGCGCAGATGCGCGCTTTGGCTTCCGCGTATTCGCGCTTGAAACGCGCCACCAGATCGGCCGCCGGCACCACCTCGCGGATCGCGCCGATGCCCTGACCGCAGCCCCAGATGTCTTTCCAGGCCTTGGCCGCGTTGGCGCCTTCGCCGGTGGAGAAATTCATCTTGCTCGGGTCGCTCTGCGGCAGGTTGTCCGGGTCCATGCCGGCGTTCTGGATGCTGCCCTTGAGGTAGTTGCCGTGGATGCCGGTGTAGAAGTTGCTGTAGACGATGTCGTCCGAACTCGACTTCGTGATCATCTCCTTGTAGCCGTCCACCGCGCGGGCCTCGTCGGTGGCGATGAAGGCCGAGCCGATGTAAGCAAAGTCGGCACCCATGGCCTGCGCGGCCAGTATGGCGCCGCCCGAGGCGATGGAACCCGAGAGCGCGATCGGGCCACCGAACCATTCACGGATTTCCTGCACCATGGCAAAGGGGCTCTTCACGCTGGCGTGGCCACCCGCACCGGCCGCCACCGGAATCAGGCCGTCAGCGCCCTTCTCGATCGCCTTGTGTGCGAACACGTTGTTGATCACGTCGTGCAGCACCACGCCGCCCCAACTCTGCACCGCCTTGTTCACGTCTTCGCGCGCGCCCAGGCTGGTGATGATGATCGGCACCTTGTACTTGGCGCACAACTGCATGTCGTGTTCGAGCCGGTCGTTGCTCTTGTGCACGATCTGGTTGATGGCGAACGGCGCTGCCTTGTTGTCCGGATTCGCGGCATCGTGCGCGGCCAGGGCTTCGGTGATTTCGGCCAGCCACTCGTCGAGCTGCGATGCCGGGCGCGCATTGAGCGCGGGCATGGAGCCCACCACGCCGGCCTTGCACTGGGCAATGACGAGCTTGGGGTTGCTGATGATGAACAGCGGCGAGCCGATCACCGGGAACTTGATGTTCTTGAGAACCGGGGGCAGGCTGCGGGCGGGTGCGGTCATGAAGTCTCCGTCAGGTTTGTTGTGGATCAGAACGATTCGATGGCCAGCGCGGTCACGGCTTCGGCGCCTTCGACGATCGCATCGCGCGTGCCCGGGGCACGGCTGAGGATGTGGTCGGCGTAGAAACGCGCGGTGGTGATCTTGGCCTGCATGAAGGCCACGTCCTGTCCCTTGGCCGACAGGTCCTCGGCCACCATGAGCGAGCGGGCCAGCTGCCAGCCGGCCATGAGGTTGCCCGCGAGCATGAGGTAGGGCACGCTGCCGGCGAACGCTGCGTTGGGGTTGCTGCGCGTGTTGGCGGCGATGAACTCGACCACGTCCACAAACGCTTCGCGCGCAGCCTTCAGGCGCTTGAGAACCGCCTTGGCATTGGCGCTGCCGCGCTTTGCAAGCTCGGCTTCGGTCTTCTCGATCTGCGCGGCAATCGCCTTGGCGCCGGTGCCGCCGTCGCGCGCGGTCTTGCGGCCCACGAGGTCGTTGGCCTGGATGGCCGTGGTGCCCTCGTAGATGGTGAGGATCTTGGCATCGCGGTAGTACTGCGCGGCGCCGGTTTCTTCAATGAAGCCCATGCCCCCGTGCACCTGCACACCCAGGCTGGTGACCTCCAGGCTCATCTCGGTGCTGTAGCCCTTGACCAGCGGCACCAGGAATTCGT
Source organism: Burkholderiales bacterium (assembly GCA_003241965.1). Taxonomy (GTDB): domain Bacteria; phylum Pseudomonadota; class Gammaproteobacteria; order Burkholderiales; family Burkholderiaceae_C; genus Hydrogenophaga. The sequence continues at coordinate 52,793 of QBMB01000020.1, forward strand.
AGAAGGCCGCGTTCTGCTTGCGCGTGTCGGCGTCCGTGTGGTGGTGCGCGGCGTCGTACGCGGCGGCGGCCACGGCGGCCATGGCACGACAACCTTCGGTGTACGCACGCATCGTCATCAGCATGCGCTTCACATCGGGGTGGTGAATGATGGGCGCAGCGGCCGACAGCGTGCCATCCACGGGGCGGCTCTGCACACGGTCCTTGGCGTACACCACGGCCTTCTGGTAGGCGCGCTCGGCGATCGCGATGCCCTGCACGCCCACGGCGTAACGCGCGGCGTTCATCATGATGAACATGTACTCCAGGCCGCGGTTCTCCTGGCCCACGAGATAGCCGACTGCGCCGCCATGGTCGCCGTACTGCAGCACGGCGGTGGGGCTGGCCTTGATGCCCATCTTGTGCTCGATGCTCACGCAGTGCACGTCGTTGCGCGCGCCCAGCGTGCCGTCTTTACCGACCATGAATTTGGGCACCACGAACAGGCTGATGCCCTTCACGCCTTCGGGCGCGCCGGTCACGCGTGCGAGCACGAGGTGCACGATGTTCTCGGCCATGTCGTGCTCACCGTAGGTGATGTAGATCTTGGTGCCGAACACCTTGTAGGTTCCATCGGGCTGGGGCTCGGCGCGGCTGCGCACGGCAGCCAGATCGGAGCCGGCCTGCGGCTCGGTGAGGTTCATGGTGCCGGTCCACTGGCCGCTCACCAGCTTCTCCAGATAAACAGCCTTGAGTTCGTCGCTGCCCGCCGTGATCAGCGCTTCGATCGCGCCGTCGGTGAGCAGTGGGCACAGCGCAAAGCTCATGTTGGCGCTGTTGAGGATTTCACCGCAAGCCGCGCCGATGGTCTTGGGCAGGCCTTGGCCACCAAAATCGGTTGGGTGCTGCAGGCCTTGCCAGCCGCCTTCGGCGTATTGCTTGAAGGCTTCCTTGAATCCGGGCGTGGTCGTGACCTTGCCGTCCTTGAAGAAAGACGGGTTCTTGTCGCCCTCCCAGTTCAACGGTGCGATCACACCCTCGTTGAGCTTGGCGCACTCTTCCAGCACGGCTTGCGCGGTTTCCAGGCCAGCGTCTTCGAAGCCGGGCATCTGCGCGACCTCGTCGATGCGCGCGATGTGCTCGATGTCGAACAGCATGTCTTTGAGGGGGGCGGTGTAGCTCATTGGGTTGTCTCCACGGGATTCAGGGATGCAGATACAACAAGGGCATCGCGAACGATGCCCTTGCGGTCTTCAAGAAATTCAGAGCGCCTTGATCAGCTCGGGCACGGCCACGAAGAGATCGGCCTCCAGGCCGTAGTCGGCCACCGAGAAGATCGGGGCCTCGGGGTCCTTGTTGATCGCCACGATGACCTTGCTGTCCTTCATGCCGGCCAGATGCTGGATCGCACCCGAGATGCCGGCGGCGATGTAGAGCTGGGGTGCGACGATCTTGCCGGTCTGGCCCACTTGCCAGTCGTTGGGCGCGTAACCCGCGTCCACCGCGGCGCGGCTGGCGCCCAGTGCGGCTCCGAGCTTGTCGGCCAGTGGCGTCATCACCTCGTTGAACTTCTCCGCGCTGCCCAGCGCACGGCCACCGCTGACGATGATTTTGGCGGCGGTGAGCTCGGGGCGGTCGCTCTTGGCGATCTCGCTTCCCATGAATTTGCTCTTGCCGTCGTCGGCCGCTGCTGCTGCCGTTTCGATGGCCGCGCTGCCGCCCGTGGCCGCAGCCGGATCAAAACCCGTGGTGCGCACGGTGATGACCTTGGTGGCGTCCAGCGCCTGCACGGTGGCAATCGCGTTGCCGGCGTAGATCGGGCGCTCGAAGGTGTCGGCGCTGATGACCTTGGTCACGTCGGAGAGCTGGGCCACATCGAGGTGGGCGGCCACGCGCGGGGCGATGTTCTTGCCGCTGGCGGTGGCGGGAAAGAGGATGTGGCTGTAGTTGGCGGCGATGGCCAACACCTGGGCTGCCACGTTCTCGGCCAGGCCGTGCTCAAAACCGGGGGCGTCGGCGTGGATCACCTTGCTCACACCGGCGATCTGCGCGGCGGCGGCAGCAGCAGCGCCAGCGTTGTGCCCGGCGATGAGCACGTGCACCTCACCTCCACATTGAGCGGCGGCAGCGACGGTGTTGAAGGTCGCGCCCTTGAGGGAGGCGTTGTTGTGTTCGGCAATAACGAGTGCGGTCATGACGTGAATTCCTTAAGACCAGATGCAGATCGAGAGAGGCGGCTTGTTCAAGGAACCCGCGGAACTGGCTTTGCCAGGCCGCAGGGTTCGCCCCTGAGGGGTGACGCCGCAGGCGGCGCGGGGGGAGTCAAATGACTTTGGCTTCGTTTTTGAGCTTGTCCACCAGGGCGGCCACATCGGCCACCTTGATGCCGGCACCGCGCTTGGGCGGCTCGCTGACCTTGAGGGTCTTGATGCGCGGCGTCACGTCCACACCGAGGTCTTCGGGCTTCACGATGTCGAGCTGCTTTTTCTTGGCCTTCATGATGTTGGGCAGCGTCACGTAACGCGGCTCGTTCAGACGAAGGTCGGTCGTGATGACGGCGGGCAGCGTGATCGACAGCGTTTCCAGACCACCATCGACTTCGCGCGTCACGGTCGCCTTGCCGTCGGCCACTTCCACCTTGCTGGCAAACGTGGC
>QBMB01000021.1 GCA_003241965.1 Burkholderiales bacterium
AAGAGGGGGTCCGGGCTGGGGCCCGGGGTGCGGAGATGCGCCAGGCCAGCACGGCCGAGAGCAGGAACACCATGCCTTCGAGGGCGAACACGGTGGCGTAGGCCGAGCCCGGTGCTGCGATCAGCCACCGGGCCAGATCGCTTGCGCCCGTGCCCACCAGACCACCCAGGCCGAAGGCCACGGCCTGCGCTGCGCCCCACAGGCCCATGCGCACGCCTTCGCGTGACGTCCGCCCCTCGCCTGCGAGCCGCATCATGGAGCCGATGGCGCCGATGGAAAACGCGCCGTTGGCCAGGCCCAGCGCAAACACAGTGGCCTTGAGCGGTGAGCCTTCGCCCTGCAGGCCGGCCAGCGTGAGACCGAAGAGCGCCAGAGCCGACGCGACACAGCCGCCGATGGTCCAGCCGCGCAGCGAGCCGATGCGGCCCAGCACCGGGTGCAAGGGAAAGCGCGCGGCAACAGCGCCAGAGAAAGCCACCAGCAACATGCCGGCCAGCACACCGCCGTGTTGCACACCCGAGAGCTGGGTGGAGGCGCCCGGCGTGTAGCCGAACACGGTGCCGGCGAATGGCTCGAGGATCAGGTCCTGCGCGCTGTACGCCAGCATCGACACGAACACGAAGATGGTGAAGCGACGCGCCACCGGTTCATCCCACACCTGGGCGAGCGCTTGTCTGAAGCTGTGCCTTTCATCAGGGCGAGGCGCTGCGTACCGGACAGCGTTGCCTTCCAGCCCGCGCAGTGCCACCAGCGTGAGCACGAAGGCGATCAATGAAACCCCTGCGGTGACGGCCAACAGGCGTTCGGGCGAGTAGGGCTCCAGCAAGTGGCCCGCCAGCCCCGCGGTGAGTGCGAAGCCGACGATCATCATCATCCAGACCAGCGTAGCGGCGCCGGCGCGGCGCTCGGGCGGCACGCGCTTGGCCAGCATCACCAGCAGCGACGTGCCACTGGCGCTCACGCCCAGCCCGACCAGAGCGAAGCCCAGCACGGCCAGCGCGATGCCCGCGGCCCGGTCATGGGCCATCCACACGGTGGCCGCCGCCGCGACCACACCGCCAATGCCCAGCACCGCCATGCCGCCCACGATCCACGGCGTGCGCCGCCCACCCACGTCGGAGCCGTGGCCCATGCGCGGGCGCGCGATCTGAACGAGGTAGTGCAGGGCAACCAGCATGCCCGGCAGCAGCGCGGGCAGGGCCAGCTCGACCACCATCACGCGGTTGAGCGTGGAAGTGGTGAGCACGACGATGGCGCCCAACGCCATCTGCACCAGACCAAGGCGCGCGATGCTGCCCCAGCCAAACGGTGTCATGCGCCTGCTCCCGCCATGCCGCGCAGTGCAAAGGCGCTGACCATCATTCCCGACACAAACAGCGGCACACCGAAGCCGCTGTACCACAGGGCCCGCTCCACCGGTGCTGCAACGAACCGGCTCATCATGTAGTACTGCAGCGTGAGCAAGACCACCAGTGCCGCAGCATGCAATTCACGGTGCCAGGAGATCAGCAGCACGATCACGATCATTTGCGGGATGGCCATGAACCAGCAGGCCACATGTGCGGCGCGGTCCACGCCCAGCTGCACCGGCAGCGAGCGCACGCCCATCTGGCGGTCTCCCGTGACGGCCTTGAAGTCATTCAGGGTCATGATGCCGTGCGTGGCGGCGCTGTAGAGCGCAGCCAGCACCAGCGACTCACCGCCGGGCATGGCGCCGCCGGCCATCATGGCCGCGCCGGTGATCCAGGCAATCCCTTCGTAGCTGACACCGCAGGCAGCGTTGCCCCACCAGCCGTTTTCCTTCAGCCGCACCGGGGGCGCGCTGTAGGCCCAGGCCAGCAGCAGCCCGAGGGCCGCCGCACCAAAACCCCAGGGACCCAGCGCCGTGGCCACGGCCAGCGAAACCAGCGTCCAGCCGATGGCCAGGTACAGACCCCAGTGACCGGGTATGCGCCCGGACGGAATGGGCCGCTGTGGTTCGTTGATCGCGTCCACATGGCGGTCGTACCAGTCGTTCACCGCCTGGCTGGTGGCACAGACCAGCGGCCCGGCCAATGCCACACCCACCACGGCGAGCAACCAGCGCCCGTCCATGGGCACGCCAGACGCCACCACCCCACAGGTGAAGGCCCACATGGGTGGAAACCAGGTGATGGGTTTGAACAGTTCGGTGACAGCGGAAAGAGCAGGGAGTTGCATGGAAAAGGTTGTACATCTCCGATCAAAAAGTGTCAAAGAAAAATGACACTACAGGTGTAAACCAAGGGAAATCCCGGGTGAGCATGAGCTGGCTCTACAGCCATCCAGACGAAAAAAAACCAGCCGGAGCGACTGGTCGATTTCAGGGGCACCGCGGATCCGGCTACGCCGGTCCCAGGTGCCGCCCCCCTCCCGCCGCAGGCGAGAGAGGGGGGAGCCGCAAAGCGGCGCGGGGGGTGCTTCCTTCAATGCGTGTCTTCGCTCACGCCTTCAAGAATGCCGAAGCGGCGCAACTTGATGTACAGGCTCTGGCGCGAGAGGCCCAGCATTTCGGCCGCCGAGGCGCGGTTGTCGCCCGTGAGCTCCAGAGCAGCCTCGATGCACAGCTGCTCGATCAGGTCGGTGGTCTCACGAACGATGTCCTTGAGTGGCAGGCGGCCCACCAGCTCGGTCATCTGGCTGGCCGAGCGGGGCAGCTCTTTGCTGGAACGGGTTTCAATGCCCAGGCGGCGGCCCACATCGCGGATGGTGAACCCCAGACAACGCTGCGATCCGGTGTTCACCGCCACGGCGGAGATTTCCACTTCGGAGGTGGAGCCGTATTCGCCGCGCATCTGCGTTGCAAACAGACGCACGCTGCCATGTTGGCGCAGGTTGGTGAGCAGTACGCGGAAATCGACGCCGGTGCGGCCGAGCCATTTTTCGAGCACTTCACCACGAGCCTGGTCTTCGCTGGCGAGTTGGCCCAGGTCGAGAAACGCGCGGTTGGCGCTGAGGATGCGGCCGTCGAGATCGGTGACCACCAGCGCGTCGGGTGCGCTTTCCATCACCTGGAGCAACTGGCGCTTGCTGGTCGACATGCTGGGCGCCACCGCGTCGAACGGGCGGGTGAAGCGCAGCAAGAAATGCAGGGTGTTTTCCTGGCGGAACTGGGAGGCCGCCACCACCATGTCCTGGGTGGCATCAACCAGGCGGATGGTGCAGGGATCGGCGCGGCCGCTGGCGCGCAGGCGGTCCAGCATGTCGCGCACTGCGGCCTGGCTGGGCACGTCCAGACTGCTGAGCAGGGTCCAGCCCGGCAGGCGTGAGGGTTCGCCAAAAAGTTCATGAGCAGCCGGGTTGGCTTCTTCGAGCTTGTCGATGGAGCCTTCGAGAATGAGCACCGGCTCCGAAGCCATCTGGAACAGCAGACGGTACCGTGTTTCCACCTGGCGCAGGCGCCAGTAGTCGCGTTCCATGGACTGCTGGGCCGTGACCAGGCGCTGCTGCAGCGCCACCTGTCCGCGCAGGTCGCGGCCAAAGGCCACGCTGTGTGAGATTTGATCGGCCTTGCCTTTGGTCTTGCGATGCACCTGCACCACCGAGTAAGACAGCGGCAGGTCTGCACGGTCGGCCATGGGGTGGTTCACATGGCGCCAGCGAACGCTGTCGGCGTTCTGGTCGATTTTCCGGGTGAGCAGGTCCTCGATCTTGGCCTTGCTCTCGGTCGTGACTGTCTGGATCCAGGGTTTTCCGATCCATTCCTGACAGCCCAGGCCCATCATTTCCTTGCCGATGAGGGCCAGGTCGCGGATCACGCCGTCGGCGTCAAGGATGAGCACCACATCAGCTGCAGCCGTGACAAGTTCCGCAGCGGCATCTGCATCCAGGCCATCGAGAAACTGGCCAGCCTTGTCAAACGGCTTGTGGACATAGGCTTGTGACGCCTGCGGCATGTTGGACTTTCGTGGTGCTAGCAAAATCACTATGTGGGTGAGCGGCGCTTCAAACCTCGCTGCGCACCTTGCCGGCGGCAATCAGCTTTGCAGCCAGCGCCGGTGCAGCAGGACCATCGGTGATGATGGCATCGACGGGCAACCGGCTGCCGAACTCCGGGTGCAAACCAAAGATTGCACCCCCTGCAATTATAGAGACGCCGGGGTTGAGGCTTTTGCGTCGAACCTGCTCCATGGTCTCGCTCAGCCGTTCGATGCCGGTCTCGCAGCCCAGCGAAAAACCGACCACGTCAAACCAGTCCTTCTGGACCATGCCCGGTGCGCCATCGCAGGCCACAAAACTGGTGACCACCTCCCAGCCGGCCCGGTGAAAGAATTCGCCAACCAGTGACAGGCCGAACGTGTGTTGCTCGCCGGGGCAAGGCATCAGCAGGACCCGCCGCGCGTTGTCGTTGTTTTCTTCGTTGGTGAATTGAGCGAAAGCGGCGCTGTTTTCCCGCAGCAATTGCTGCAGGCGGCCCAGGCCCACAGTCACCTCGGTGAAGCTGCAAAGATCCCGGTCCCACAAATCACCCAGGTGGCGTGCCACCGGTGCCAGCAGGTCCAGGAAGATGGATTCAATGGGCACGCCGCGATCGCGCAGCGCTGCCACGAAGCCGCGCATGTCGGTGTCGTCCCCGTGCAGCACCAGCTCGGCAAACGGCACCACGTCTTCCGGCGACACGTGCAAGCCGTTCGAAATGGGGTGGGCCTTGGCATCCCGGTCCACCCGGTGCGCCAGCATCAGCCTGGGGATGATTTCGTATTCCACCGCCTTGGCCAGCAGGACCGAGCGCAGGCCGTCGTCGTTGGACGCCTCGGACGAGTCCACGCGCAGAAGGTCATCGATGCCGGGTGTGCCTGCTGGACTGCAGACGGACTCGGCCCACCCTTCAAGGGGCGGCACGCCAAAAAGATCGATCTCTTTGGTCGACGAATGCCTGGAAAAAGAGCCCATGTGCCTGTCTCCTCGCGCAGTTGCGCGGATGCCGATACGCAGGCGCTTCGGTGCTTGCCGGAGCTTTCTTACGAGATCAGAAGTTGTTGGTTGGTGTGCCGTCAGTCCCTGGCGAGACGGCCTTGTGGCCTGCCCGCTGGAACCTGGAAAGCGTTGTACTGCTGTGGACCTTGTACGTCAAAACATTTCGGTTTCCCGTTCAAAAAACTGTAACGGGGGCGGTCGTAAGTGTCAAATAAAAAATACGTCAATTTAAGTTGACACAAACCAACGGAGCATCTAAATTGGGCGCCAAGCGAGACCCATGGAGACACAACAGATGCACCCCGAACGCCTGCGGCCTGCGAGTCGCCCTCTGTACTCACCCGAAGAGCGGGTGCGGCGAGATGCCACGGTGTGGACCCTGGTGCAAGGCCTTCTGGCCCCGGTGCAGTTCCTGGTGTTTCTGGTGAGTCTGGGTCTGGTGCTGCGCTTCCTGCTCACCGGTGAAGGGCAGTCGGCTGCCACGGTATCGGTGGTCGTCAAGACGCTGACGCTCTACACCATCATGATCACCGGCTGCATCTGGGAGAAGGTGGTGTTTGACCGCTACCTGTTTGCCCCAGCGTTTTACTGGGAAGACGTTTTCAGCATGTTGGTGCTGGCGCTGCACACCGCTTATCTGGCGGCCCTGTTCACCGGCTGGCTCGATGCCCGCGGCCTGGCCTGGCTGGCTTTGGCGGCGTACTTCACCTATGTGATCAACGCGGGCCAGTTCATCTACAAGCTGCGCATGGCGAGGCTTCAGGGCGCCGGCAGCACGCAGACAGTGCAGGGTTCCGGGGCAGTGGCATGAGTCCGGTCATTCCCATCCAATCGATCTCCAGGGGCTGCGCCGACGCCCCGGTGCTCAAGGAACGTGGCCAGCGTGAAGTGTTCTGCGGTCTCACCGGCATCATCTGGCTGCACCGCAAGATCCAGGATGCGTTTTTTCTGGTGGTGGGCTCACGCACCTGCGCCCACCTGATCCAGTCCGCCGCCGGGGTGATGATCTTTGCCGAGCCGCGTTTCGCCACCGCCATCATCGACGAGCGCGATCTGGCCGGCTTGGCCGACTGCAATGAAGAGCTTGACCGGGTCGTCACACGCCTGATCGAGCGCCGCCCCGAGATCAAGCTGCTCTTCCTTGTGGGATCGTGCCCGTCCGAGGTCATCAAGCTGGATTTGTCGCGCGCTGCGTCGCGCCTCTCCGGCCGTTTTTCGCCCGATGTGCGCGTGCTCAACTACTCGGGCAGTGGCATCGAGACCACCTTCACCCAGGGCGAAGACGCCTGCCTGGCTTCGCTGGTGCCGGTGTTGCCGCAGGCCGTGGCTGAAGCACCGGCTTCGCTGATGGTGGTCGGTGCCCTGGCCGACGTGGTCGAAGACCAGTTCACCCGCCTGTTCAAGCAGTTGGGCATCGGCCCGGTGCAGTTCTTCCCGCCGCGCCAGGCCACGCAGATGCCCACGGTGGGCCCCAACACGGTGTTCCTGCTGGCTCAGCCCTTCCTGGCAGACACAGCGGTGGCGCTGGAGGCGCGCGGCGCCCAGCGCTTGCCAGCGCCGTTTCCTCTGGGCGTCGAGGGCACCACCGCCTGGCTCCAGGCGGCGGCTTCGGCTTTCGGTGTGGACGCTGCCACGTTCGAAGCGGCCATTGCCCCAGCCCGCGACCGCGCCACCAGCGCCGTGGCCCGCCAGCGCACGCAGCTGGCCGGAAAAAGCATCTTTTTCTTCCCCGATTCACAGCTGGAGATTCCGCTGGCGCGTTTCCTCTCGCGCGAACTCGGCATGGAGCTTTCCGAAGTCGGCACGCCCTACCTGCACCGCCAGCACATGGCCGAAGAGTTGGCCCTGTTGCCCGAAGACACGTTCTTGAGCGAAGGCCAGCACGTGGAAAACCAGCTCGACCGCTGCCGCGCCGCCCAGCCCGACATCGTGGTCTGCGGCTTGGGTCTCGCCAACCCGCTGGAGGCCGAAGGCCTCACCACCAAGTGGGCGATCGAGCTGGTGTTCACCCCCATCCAGGGCTTCGAGCAGGCGGCCGATCTGGCCGAGCTGTTCAGCCGCCCGCTGGTGCGCCGCCTGCGCCTGGCCGCCTGACCCTCCAACGGCACAACGACCATGCAACTCACGCTCTGGACCTACGAAGGACCACCCCATGTGGGCGCGATGCGCATCGCCACTGCGATGAAGGACGTGCACTATGTGTTGCACGCACCGCAGGGCGACACCTACGCCGACCTCCTGTTCACCATGATCGAGCGCAACGCCAAACGCCCCCCGGTGACCTACACCACCTTCCAGGCGCGCGACCTGGGCGGTGACACGGCCGAGCTGTTCAAGAACGCGGCGCGCGAGGCCTACGCACGCTTCAAGCCGCAGGCCATGATGGTCGGCTCTTCGTGCACCGCCGAACTGATCCAGGACGACCCGGGTGGCCTGTGCAAAGCGTTGGACCTGCCGGTGCCGGTGGTGGCCTTGGAGTTGCCTTCATACCAGCGCAAGGAAAACTGGGGCGCTTCGGAAACCTTCTATCAGATGGTGCGCAACCTGGCCGACACCAGTGTGAAACGCGCCCCGCGCGAAGCCGGTCAGCGCGCCCGCTGCAACATCCTCGGCCCGGCCGCGCTGGGCTTTCGCCATCGCGACGACCTGCGTGAAATCACCGGCCTGCTCACCGAGATGGGCATCGACATCAACGTGACCGCGCCGCTGGGCGCAGCGCCTTCCGACATGGCGCGCCTGGGCGACGCCGACTTCAACGTGGTGCTCTACCCCGAGATCGCCAACGTGGCGGCGGGCTGGCTCAAGCGCACGTTCGGCCAGCCCTCCACCCGCACCGTGCCGATCGGATCGGGCGCCACGCGCGATTTCATCCGCGAGGTGGCCGAGCTCGCCGGCGTGGACTGCACCGCTGTTTTGGCCAACGCCGATGCACGCGCACCCTGGTACGCCAAGTCGGTCGACAGCACCTACCTCACCTCCAAGCGCGTGTTCGTGTTCGGCGACGCCACCCACGTGGTGGCCGCCGCGCGCATCGCCGCGCAGGAGATGGGCTTCACCGTGGTCGGCCTGGGCACCTACAGCCGAGAGTTCGCCCGCGAAGTGCGTGAAGCCGCAGCGATCTACGGCGTGGACGCGCTGATCAGCGACGACTACCTCGAAGTGGAAGCGCGCATCGCCGAGCTGCAGCCCGAGCTGGTGCTGGGCTCGCAGATGGAGCGCCACATCGCCAAGCGCCTGGGCGTGCCCTGCGCGGTGATTTCGGCTCCGGTGCATGTGCAGGACTTCCCTGCGCGTTATTCGCCGCAAATGGGTTTTGAAGGCGCCAACGTGTTGTTCGACACCTGGGTGCACCCGCTGATGATGGGCTTGGAGGAGCACCTGATCGGCATGTTCCGTGGAGACGCAGAGTTCCACGAAGACGCTGCACCGTCCCACCTGGGGGGTGCCGTGGCACCCAAAGTGGTCGCTGCACCAGCCGTTGCACAACCCGAGCCGGTGGCCGCAACGGCCGAGCGCCACGCCGCCAACGAACCCCTCACGCCGCAGGAAGCCACCTGGGGCATGGAAGCTGAAAAAGAACTGCGAAAGATTCCCTTCTTCGTTCGCGGAAAAGCCAAGCGCAACACCGAGCGTTTCGCCATTGACCGAGGGGTTTCACTGATCACCGTGGAGACGTTGTATGACGCCAAAGCTCACTATGGGCGCTGATTCCCAACCGGCAGGTACGCAGGTGCCCGTCCGATTGGTGGTCGTCACCATGGACACGCACCTGGCGGGTGCGATTGCGCGAGCACAGACCACCCTCGTCCGCGAAATCCCGGGTCTCACGATGGCCCTGCACGCGGCTTCTGAATACGCGGGCAACGAAGCCCTCACCGCACGCTGCTGCGAGGACATCGCCCAGGCCGACATCGTGGTGGCCGGCATGCTGTTTCTGGAAGACCACTTCCTGCCCATCCTGCCCGCGCTGCAGGCGCGCCGCGACAAATGCGACGCCATGATCTGCATGGCGTCGGCCGCCGAGGTGGTCAAGCTCACACGCTTGGGCAACTTCGACATGGCCAAGCCCGCCAGCGGCCCGATGGCGCTGTTGAAGAAGCTGCGCGGCAACAAGGAAAAGGCCTCCACCGGTGGCGCCGCACAAATGAAGATGCTGCGGCGTATTCCGCAGCTGCTGCGCTTTGTGCCCGGCACAGCGCAAGACGTGCGCGCTTATTTCATGACCCTGCAGTACTGGCTGGGTGGCTCGGACGAGAACATCCTCAACCTCGTGCGCCACGTGGTGAGCCGCGGTGCCGACGGTGCGCGCAAGGGCGTTCGCACGCTGGTCAAGGCGCAGCTGCCGATCGAATACCCCGAAGTCGGCGTGTACCACCCGCGCATGCCCGGGCGCTTCGCCAGCGATGTGGCGGCGCTGCCCCTGCCTGCTGTGCGGCCGGTGGTGGGCACGGTGGGTTTGCTGGTGTTGCGCTCCTACCTGCTGGGCGGCAATTCGGCGCACTACGACGGCGCGATCGCCGCCATGGAAGCGCGGGGTCTGCGCGTGGTCCCGGTGTTCTCCGCCGGTCTGGATGCCCGCCCCGCCATCGACCAGTTCTTCTTTTCTGAGGGCCAGACCACGGTGGATGCGGTGGTCTCGCTCACTGGCTTCTCACTGGTGGGTGGCCCGGCCTACAACGACGCCAAGGCCGCCGAAGAAATTCTCGCCAAACTCGATGTTCCTTACGTGGCCGCCCATCCGGTGGAGTTTCAGAACCTGGCCCAGTGGGGTGGCTCCGAGCGCGGCCTGCTGCCGGTGGAAAGCACCATCATGGTGGCCATTCCCGAGCTCGATGGCGCCACCAGCCCCATCGTCTTTGGTGGCCGCGCCGGGGCCGTGGGTGTGGCCTGCACCGGCTGCCACCACGCTTGCACATTCACCGAGAGCGACAGCGCGCAGGACATGCAGTCCTGCCCCGAGCGCGCCATCATGCTGGCCGCGCGCGTGTTGCGCCTGGTGAGCCTGCGCCGCAGCGAGCGCGCCAAGCGCCGCGTGGCCGTGGTCATCTTCAATTTCCCGCCCAACGCCGGCAACATCGGCAGCGCCGCCTACCTCTCGGTGTTTGAATCGATGTTCCACACCCTGGCCGCCATGAAGGCCCAGGGCTACACGGTGGACATGCCCGAGAGCGTGGACGTGTTGCGCGACAGCGTGCTGCTGGGCAACGCCGCGATGCACGGGGCCGACGGCAACGTGCACACGCTGATCAACGCCGACGACCATGTGAAGCGCGAGCGCTGGCTCAGCGAGATCGAAGCCCAGTGGGGTCCGGCCCCTGGCAAACAGCTGAGCAATGGCACCGACATCATGGTGCTGGGCAAACAGTTCGGCAACGTGTTGATCGCGGTGCAACCCTCGTTCGGCTACGAAGGCGATCCGATGCGCCTGCTGTTCGAAAAAGGCCTGGCACCCACACACGCCTTCTCTGCCTTCTACCGCTACCTGCGCGAAGATTTCAAGGCCCATGCCGTGCTGCACTTCGGCACCCACGGTGCACTCGAATTCATGCCGGGCAAACAGAGCGGCATGTCGGGCAGCTGCTGGCCCGACCGCCTGATCGGGGATTTGCCCAACATTTACCTGTACGCGTCCAACAACCCCTCCGAAGGCGCCATCGCCAAGCGCCGCTCCGGCGCCACCCTCATCAGTTACCTCACACCGCCGGTGGCACAAGCCGGCCTGTACAAGGGATTGATCGACTTGAAGTCGGCCATCGAACGCTGGCGCGGTCTGGAGCCCGGCGCGCGTGAGCGCATTGATTGCGCTGTGACGCTGCAAGCCCAGGCGGCCGAGCTCAACCTGGTGGCGGCCGAGCCCCTGTGGAACGCCGGGCCGGATGGCAACGCCGAACAACAGGTGTTCGTGCTGTCTCAACAGGTGCTGGAACTTGAGTACACGCTCATTCCCTGCGGTCTGCACGTGACTGGCCGGGCACCCAGCGAAGCCGAGTGCGTGGACATGCTGCTGGCCATGACCGAAGCCTGGGACGGCCAGCGCCCAACACGCGAAGCGGTGCGCGCCCTGGTCGACGGACACAGCGTGGAGCAGTCCATGCAGGCCGGCCACATGCACAACGACGAGGCCACGCTGGCGGCCATGAACGGCCTGCAGAGCGCCAGCCGCATGCTCGCCAAGGACACCGAGGTTGAAGCCATCCTGTGTGCGCTGGACGGCCGCTACATCCGCCCGGCGCCGGGTGGCGACATCCTGCGCACGCCCGAGGTGTTGCCCACCGGGCGCAACCTGCATGGCTTTGATCCGTTCCGCATTCCCAGCGCCTTCGCTGTGAAGGACGGCGCCGAACAGGCGCAGCGCCTGCTGGAGCGCCACATGCAGGAATCCAATCAGTTGCCCGAATCGGTGGCCATGGTGCTGTGGGGCAGCGACAACCTGAAGAACGAAGGTGCGCCCATCGCCCAGGCCATGGCCCTCATGGGTGCCCTGCCGCGCTTCGACAGCTACGGCCGCATCGCCGGCGCCACGCTGGTCCCGCTGGACAAGCTGGGCCGCCCGCGCATTGACGTGGTGATCACGCTCTCGGGCATCTTCCGCGACCTCATGCCGCTGCAGATCCGCATGCTGGCCGAAGCCGCTTTCATGGCCGCGTCGGCCGACGAGCCGCTGGAGCTGAACTGGATCCGCAAGCACTCGCTGGCCTACCAGCAAGAACACGGCTGCACGATGGAGATTGCTTCGCTGCGTGTCTACGGCAATGCCGAGGGTGCCTACGGCTCCAACGTCAACAACCTGGTCGAGAGCAGCCGCTGGGACCAGGAGGATGAAATCGCCGAGACCTACAGCCGTCGCAAGGGCTTTGCCTACGGCCGCACCGGTATTGCCGTGCAACAGACCGCGCTGCTGCAAAGCTCGCTGGCCGACGTGCAGCTGACCTACCAGAACCTGGACTCGGTGGAGCTGGGCGTGACCACGGTGGACAACTACTTCGACACGCTGGGCGGCATCACCCAGGCCGTGAAGCGCGCCCGCGGTGGCGTCACGCCGCCGGTCTACATCGGCGACCAGACCAAGGGCGACGGCGCGGTGCGCAGCCTCAAAGAACAAGTGGCGCTGGAGACCCGCACCCGCATGCTCAACCCCAAGTGGTACGAGGGCATGTTGGAGAGCGGCTACGAGGGTGTGCGCCAGATTGAAGTGCACGTGACCAACACCATGGGCTGGTCGGCCACCACAGGCCAGGTCCAGCCCTGGGTCTACAAGGAGTTGAGCGAGACCTTCATGCTCGACCCCGAGATGCGCAACCGCCTGGCCAAGCTCAATCCCACGGCGTCGGCCCGCGTGGCCAACCGTTTGCTGGAAGCGTCCGATCGCCAATATTGGCAACCCGATCCCGAGGTTCTTGCGGCGCTGCGAGCCGCCAGCGAAGAACTGGAAGACCGGCTCGAAGGTGTTTTTGAAGGAGTTACCCCATGATGGAAACCAGCGTCCCCCTCACCGACCTGAGGCGTGCCTCCGGCCGGTCGAACCGCGAAGACGGCGAGGGCAGCCTGCAGGTCCAGCTCGACCCGTCTCTGAAGATCGGCAACGCCAAGGTCTTTGCCATTTATGGCAAGGGCGGTATCGGCAAGAGCACCACCAGCTCCAACCTGTCGGCTGCGTTTTCCCACCTGGGCAAGCGCGTGCTGCAGATCGGCTGCGACCCCAAGCACGACAGCACCTTCACCCTGACCAAGAAGATGCTGCCCACGGTGATCGATGTGCTGGAGACGGTGGACTTCCACGCCGAAGAGTTGCGCGTGGAGGACTTCGTTTTCCCGGGCTACAACGGCGTGATGTGTGTGGAGGCCGGTGGCCCACCCGCCGGCACCGGCTGCGGGGGTTACGTGGTCGGCCAGACCGTGAAGCTGCTGAAGGAACACCACCTGCTCGAAGACACCGACGTGGTCATCTTCGACGTGCTGGGCGACGTGGTCTGCGGTGGATTTGCTGCCCCGCTGCAGCACGCCGACCGCGCACTCATCGTCACCGCCAACGACTTCGATTCGATCTTCGCGATGAACCGCATCGTGCAGGCCATTGGTGCGAAGGCCAAGAACTACAACGTGCGCCTGGGCGGTGTGATCGCCAACCGCAGTTCGGCCACCGACCAGATCGACAAGTACAACAACCAGATCGGCCTGAAGTTGGCCGCGCACTTCCCCGACCTGGATGTGATCCGCCGCAGCCGGCTGAAGAAATCGACGCTGTTCGAGATGGAAACATCGCCCGAACTGGAGCTGGTGAAGAAGGAATACATGCGCTTGGCGGCCTCTCTCTGGCTGGGCGTGGAGCCGCTGGCGGCCGTGCCCATGAAAGACCGCGACATTTTTGACCTGCTGGGTTTTGACTGATCGGAGGCGGACTGATGAAAACCTCCAACGCCAACTACATCGAGCGCCGCTCGGAGATCGAAAACTATTTCGATCGCACGGCTGCCAAGGCATGGGAGCGACTGACCTCCACCGCGCCGGTGGGCCGCATCCGGGCTTCGGTGCGTGCCGGGCGCGACGAGATGCGCAGCACGCTGCTGAGCTGGCTGCCGCAGGACATGCGGGGCCTGCGCCTGCTCGATGCCGGCTGCGGCACCGGCGCGCTGGCACTGGAGGCCATGCAACGCGGCGCCGAGGTGGTGGCCATCGATCTTTCGCCCACGCTGGTGCAGCTGGGACGGGAACGCAATGCCACGCTGCCCCCCAACGGGCGCGGTGGCAGCATCGAGTACCTCTCGGGCGACATGCTCGATGACGCGCTGGGCCAGTTCGACCACGTGGTGGCGATGGACTCGGTCATTCACTACGACACGCCTGATATCTCCAACGCCATCCAGCGCCTGGCCGCCCGCACGCGCGGCAGCGTGCTGTTCACGATCGCGCCCAACGGTCCGCTGCTGAGCGTGGCGCACGCCATGGGCCGCTTTTTCCCGAGCAGCGACCGCTCGCCCGCGCTCACACCGGTGTCGCAAAGCCGCTTGCGCCACTCCTTGAAGCAGGGTCTCAGCGGTACCGGGTGGACAGAAGGACGCATGCGCCGCGTGTCCCGCGGCTTCTACACGTCTCAAGCCTGGGAGTGGACACGGTGAACATCCAACGCCTGCTGTCGCCCGCGTGGGCGATGAACATCACCCGGCGCTACGCCCCGTTTGCGGATGCGGCATCAAGCGATCTGCCGCTGGGGCGTCTGCTGCGCCTGTCGTTGTTCCAGGCGTCCATCGGCATGACGATCGCGCTGCTGGTGGGCACGCTCAACCGCGTCATGATCGTGGAGCTGGGTGTGCCGGCCTGGTGGGTCGCACTGTCGGTGGCGCTGCCGCTGGTGTTTGCACCCCTGCGTGCACTCATCGGCTACCGCAGCGACACGCATCCGTCGGCGTTGGGCCTCAAGCGCATGCCCTACATGTGGATCGGCACCTTGCTCATGTTCGGCGGCCTGGCCATCATGCCGTTCGCCTTGCTGCTGCTGACTGTGACGGACGCCAGCGTGTGGGCCGGGCGCATTGGCGCAGCGCTGGCATTCCTGCTGGTGGGCGCCGGCATGCAGATCACCCAGACCGCGGGCATGGCGCTGGCCAGCGACCTGTCCCCCGAAGCCAAGCGGCCACGCGTGGTGGCCTTGCTCTACAGCACACAGCTGGTCGGCATGATCTTGGGCAGCGGCTTGCTGGGCTTCGTTCTCATCGACTTTTCCCCGACACGCCTGGTGCAGGTGGTGCAGGGTGCCGCGGTCGTGGTGGCGGTGCTCAACATCACCTCGCTGTGGAAACAGGAACCCCGCCAGGCCCGCCGCGGTGCGCGTGAGCCCGATGGGTTCACCCGCAGCTGGGCCCGCTTGATGGCCATCCCGAAGATCAAGCGCTTTCTGTGGACCGTGGGCCTGGGCACCGTGGCCTTCAGCATGCAGGACATCGTGCTGGAGCCATTCGGTGGCCAGGTGCTGGGCCTCAATGTGAGCCTGACCAGCACCTTGACGGCCATGAGCGCTGGCGGCGCCTTGCTGGCCTTCGTGCTCTCGGCCCGGTTCATGTCGAAGGGCCTGGACACCATTCGCCTGGCGGCCATCGGCGCCTTGCTGGGCCTGCCGGCCTTTGCCTGCGTGATCTTCTCGGCACCGTTGCAATCGGCGCACCTGTTCCAGTTCGGCGCCGCGCTCATCGGCTTTTCGGGTGGGTTGTTCTCGGTCAGCATGCTGCTCAATGCCATGGAGTTGCCCGAGCGTGAGCTCACCGGCCTGGTGCTGGGCGCCTGGGGCGCGGTGCAGGCCACGGCCGGTGGTCTGTCCATGGCGTTTGGCGGTGTGTTGCGCGACGTGGTCACCAGTCTGGCCACCAACGGCTGGCTGGGCGAAGCGCTGAACTCACCGGTCACGGGCTACAGCTTCGTGTTCCACCTTGAAATTTATCTGCTCTTCGCGGTGCTCATCGCGCTGGGCCCCCTGGTACGCCGTTCTTCGGCAGCACCCCGCAACCCCCACCCCATTGGCCTGGCCGAGTTGCCAGGCTGAATGCAGTTGATGTCACGTTGAAGTCGAGTTTCAGAGCCAGCCCTCATTGAAGGAGAACCACCATGGATACAGGCGCAATCACCCAGTACGTCGACGTTGCACAACTCGTGCTCTACGCGTTCTGGATTTTCTTCTTCGGATTGATCTACTACCTCCAGCGAGAGAGCCACCGTGAGGGCTACCCGATGGATCCCGGCCGTGAAAACGGCCCGGTGACACCCGGCTGGCCCACCGCTGCGCAGAAGACCTACGAGCTCGAAGACGGCCGCACTTTTGTGGCACCCGATCCGAACCGGGCCGACGGCGCCTACTCGGCCACGCCGACCCACCGCTGGGCCGGTTCACCGCTGGATCCAGTGGGCGATCCAATGCTGGCCGGAGTGGGCCCGGGTGCCTGGGCCGCACGGGCCGACATCCCCGACATGACCCACCACGGTGAGGTCAAGATCGTTCCCCTGCGCGCAGCGTCCGACCACGGCGTGGCCCGGCAAGACACCGATCCGCGAGGGCTGCCGGTCTATGGCGCCGACAAGGAAATGGCCGGCACTGTGCTGGACATGTGGGTGGACAAATCGGAAATGATGTTTCGCTACATCGAGGTGGGCCTCAAGAGCGGTGGCTCGGTGCTGCTGCCGGTGAACTTCTCGCGCATCCGCAAGGACGGTGTGAGCGTGCACGCGATCCTGGCTTCGCAGTTTGCAGCCGTGCCCAAGACGCGCAGCCCTGATCAGGTGACGTTGCTGGAAGAAGAAAAGATCGTGGCCTATTACGGCGGCGGTCTGCTCTACGCCACGCCCGACCGCATGGAGCCGATCCTGTGAACGCACACCACGAACACGAATTCGAGGCTGCGCCGGGCCTGCCCGAGCCACTGCCACAGGGCGAGCGTCTGCTCTGGCAGGGCAGCCCCGACTGGCGCCTGCTGGCCATCCATGCCTTCCATGTGCGCAAGCTGGCGATCTACTTCGCGGCCATGATGGTCCTGCAGTGGCTCTACCTGCTGGGCGACCAGAAGGGCTCGGTGCTCTCGCCGCTGCTGGTCAGCGCCGTGCTGGCCTCGGTGGCCCTGGGCCTGCTGTCGCTCACCGCCTGGTTCTCTGCCAGGACCACGGTCTACACCCTGACCGACCGTCGCATCCTCATGCGCATCGGCATCGTGCTCACGCTCACCTTCAACCTGCCGCTGCGCAAGCTGGCTGCTGCCGCCATCCGCCCACAAGCGGGGGGACATGGCGACATCGCACTCACGCTCAGCGGCTCCGACCGCATCGCCTGGCTGAACCTCTGGCCGCACGCGCGTCCCTGGTTGCTCAAGCAGCCGCAACCGAGCCTGCGTTGCGTGAGCGACGCCCAGAAGATCGGCGACATGATCCTGCAGGCCTGGAGTGCGCAGAACACCGACGCGATGGCCATCGTGGGCACACCGGCCCAGACCCCGGCACCTGCGCGGCAACCCCGCGAACGAGAGATTTCAACAGCCACCGCCTGAACACCGCAGAAGGAACTGTCATGACCACCTCCACCCACCACCACTCACCCCTGGGCGAGGGCACGCCCTGGCCCATCTGGGTGCTCGTTGCCATCGTGCTCACCGTGCTGCTGGGCGTGGTCCTGAAGATGCAGATCAGTGGCCCGGCTGTACCGCAGGAAACCATGGCCGTGCAGTGGAAGCGCGATCTGGCCTTTGTGGGCCAGAGCAATGGCGACATTGCGGTGATGGATGTGGCCTCCCGCCAGGAAGTGGCCCGCTTCCACGGTGAACAGGGCTTCCTGCGCGGCAGCCTGCGCGCACTCAACCGAGAGCGCAAGCGCAACGGCATGAGCCCCGATCTGCCTTTCCAGCTCACGGGCTATGTGGACGGCCGCATCACGCTGCTGGACACGGCAACCGGCCAACGCCTCAATCTGGAATCGTTTGGCCCCACGAATTCGGCCGTGTTCTCGCAGCTGCAGTGGGCCAAACCAGCCACCTAACGAATCAACGTATTCAGGTACAACAGATGAACACCCAGACCGTCAGCGCCGACATCGACCACGTGGCCCGTCTCATGGACACCGTGGAAAGCGCAGAGGATGCCAATGCCAAGGCCGTGCGCAGCACCGTGCTGTCGCCGCGCTTCTACACCACCGACTTCAAGGCCATGGACGCGCTGGACATCTCCAGCGTGCGCGCCGACTGGGACGTGATGATGAAAGAGTACGAGGGCGACAACAACCACGACCACTTCCAGCGCGACGCCGCGTTTGCCGACGAAGTGCGCACGCTCATGCCCCAGCTGTCGCCCGAGATGCGCCAGGAGTTCCTGGACTTCCTCATCAGTTCGCTGACCTCGGAGTTCTCCGGCTGCATTCTCTACAACGAGATTCGCAAGAACGTCAGCAACCCCGACATCAAGCAGTTGATGACCTACATGGCGCGCGATGAGTCGCGCCACGCAGGCTTCATCAACCAGTCGCTCAAGGACTTCAACCTCGGCATCGACCTGGGCAGCCTGAAGCGCACCAAGAGCTACACCTACTTCAAGCCCAAGTACATCTTCTACGCCACCTACCTGAGCGAGAAGATCGGTTACGCGCGCTACATCACCATCTTCCGCCAGCTCGAGCGCAACCCCGACAAGCGCTTTCACCCCATCTTTCGCTGGTTCGAACGTTGGTGCAACGACGAGTTTCGCCACGGCGAATCGTTCGCTCTCATCATGCGTTCGCAGCCCGAGCTGCTCAAGGGCGTGAACAAGCTCTGGATCCGTTTCTTCATCTTGGCGGTGTACGCCACCATGTACGTGCGCGACCACACACGCCCGCTGCTGCACGAAGCCATGGGCCTGGAATCCACCACCTACGACTACGAGGTGTTCCGCATCACCAACGACATCTGCCGCCAGGTGTTCCCGGTGGAGGTCGACATCGACAACCCGGCCTTCCGCAGCGGCCTGGAGCGCATGTTGAAGATTTCGCTGGCGGCCGACCGCGCGAAGAAGCGCGGCGGCCTGGTGGGCAAACTGCAGGTGGCCAGCTGCGCAGTGCAGGCGGCGTTCACGTTTGGCCGGCTGTACCTGCTGCCGGTGAAGAAGCAGGAACTGCCGCAAACCATCCGCATGGAACCGGTCTGGTAGCAGCCACGATGTCCACCATGTCCGTTCGGGCTGAGCTTGTCGAAGCCTTCGCACGAACCTTCGCAAGAGCCCTTCGACGGGCTCAGGGCGAACGGGTGAAGCGATGAGCGAAACGATAGCGCCCGCGCTGTTTGCTCTGTTGTGCTGGTGGTTCGGCACGGGCGCCATTCTCTGGCTGGTGCGCCGTTCCCCGTCCACCTTCCCCTGGACACTCGGGGTCTTGAGCGTCCTTCTGGTCGGCAGCTTGTGGACCACACAGATCAGCATGCAGGATCACACCGTGTCCAGTGCCTACCTGGCGTTTGCCAGTGTGATCGTGATGTGGAGCTGGCACGAGATGGCCTTTCTCACCGGCTGGCTCACTGGCCCACGCCGAGTGCCTCTCCAACCAGGCGTTCGCGGTTGGCCGAGGTTCACCCAGTCGGTGCAGGCCGTCATCTGGCACGAGCTGGCCTTGCTGGCCAACTTCGGCGTGCTGCTGTGGATGCAGCAGGGCGAACCCGGTCACGTCGCCATCTGCACCTTTGCCTTGCTGTGGTGCATGCGCTTCTCGGCCAAGATGAACCTCTTTCTCGGCGTGCCCGAAACCGGCGAGCAGTATCTGCCCAGTCACCTCGTGTATCTGGCGAGCTATTTCAAACGCGGCCCACTCACTTTGTTCTATTACGTGACGGTCGGCCTCTCGTGCGCCGTCTGGGCCTGGATGGTGTGGCAGGTGTCCAGTGGGGTGGTCGCCATCACCACTGGCTGGATCCTGCTGGCAGCACTGCTGGGGCTGGCAATCATTGAACACGTGATCATGGCGTTTCCCACGCCGATGCAGAAGCTCTGGGGCTGGGCCATGTCGCGCAGCCCGGCGATCAAACCGGAAAAAGCATGAACGCCTTTCGCACGCCCGAAGACATGTGGGATCTGCCCCCCGCATCCCGTTCCCCGAACACGCGCCCCTCACCCGACGCACCGCATGCGATCGTGATCGGCAGCGGCTTCGGTGGCCTGGCATCAAGCGTGCGCCTGGCCGCCAAGGGCTGGCGCGTGACGGTGCTGGAGAAACTCGACGCGCCCGGTGGCCGCGCCTACGTGCACCACCAGAACGGCCATGTGTTCGACGCTGGCCCGACCATCATCACCGTGCCCTTCCTGTTCGAAGAGCTGTGGGCACTGGCCGGCCGCAAACTCAGCGATGACATCGAGCTGCGTGCGCTCGATCCGTTCTACCGCATCCGTTTCGACGACGGCGACGAGTTCAACTACAGCGGCGACCCGGACAAGATGCGCGCTGAAGTGCGCCGCATCAGCCCAAGCGACTCGGCCGGCTATGAGCGTTTCATGGCCGAGGCCGATCACTGCTACCGGCTGGGCTTCGAAGCCCTGGGTGACAAGGCCTTCGACACCGTGGGCGACCTCATCAAGGCCAGCCCCGCCATTTTCAAGATGCGCGGCTGGCGCAGCCTGCATGCCATGGTGGCTGCGCACCTGAAGCACCCCAAGCTGCGCATGGCCATGAGCCTGCAGAGCCTGCTGATTGGTGGCAATCCGTTTTCTGTCACCTGTATCTACAGCCTCATCAACGCGCTGGAGCGCAAGTACGGCGTGCACTGGGCCGTGGGTGGTACCGGCAAGCTGGTGCAAGGTCTGGTGAGCTTGCTCGAAGGGCAGGGCGGCGTTCTGCGTTGCAACGCCGAGGTGAAGCGCATCGAGGTGGACCGGGGCGTGGCCACGGGTGTCACGCTGGCCAGCGGCGAGCGCATCGCCGCCGACATCGTCGTCTCCAACGCCGACACCGCGTGGACCTACCGCAACCTGATCGAGGCGAAGCACCGCCGCCACTGGACCGACCGCAAGGTGGAGAACGGCCGCTACTCCATGAGCCTTTTTGTCTGGTACTTCGGCACCAGCAAGCAGTACACCGACGTGCCGCACCACATGATGCTGCTCGGGCCCCGTTACAAAGAACTGCTGAAAGACATTTTCAGCCGTCACAAGCTCGCCGACGACTTCAGTCTTTACCTGCACCGCCCCACGGCCAGCGACGCGTCCATGGCGCCCGCCGGGCACGACACCTTCTACGCACTGGCGCCCGTGCCGCACCTGGACAGCGGTACCGACTGGGCCACGCGCGCCGAGTCGTTTCGCCAGGCGATTGCAGAGGTGCTGGACCGCACCGTGTTGCCTGGTTTCGAGCAACACATCAGCGCCTCGCTGCTCACCACACCGCAGGACTTTCACGACCGGCTGTTGTCGTTCAAGGGTGCGGCCTTCGGCCTGGAGCCGCTGCTGTTGCAAAGCGCCTGGTTCCGTCCGCACAACCGCAGCGAAGACGTGGACGGCCTCTTCATGGTGGGCGCCAGCACCCACCCCGGCGCGGGTGTGCCGGGAGTGCTGATGTCGGCCAAGGCGCTGGATTCGGTGGTGCCTGCTGCAAGCACCTGGCTGCAAAACCATGGCCGCCAACATGTTTCCAGCTGACACCCTGGCGCCGCGCGCCGCCGTTGACCTCGAAGCCTGCGTGGCCCTCATGCGCACCGGCTCCAAAACCTTCTTCGCTGCCAGCCGCCTGCTGCCGGTTCGCGTGCGCGCCTCGTCGATTGCGCTCTACGCGTTCTGCCGCGTGGCCGACGACATGGTGGACAGCGGAGAAATGGGTATCGATGACGCCATGCGGGTGCTCTCTGACCGGCTGGACCGCATTTACGCGGGCGCTCCGCTGGATTTTGTGGAAGACCGTGCCTTGTCGGTGGTGGTGCAGCGCCACGAGTTGCCGCGCCCGCTGCTGGACGCCTTGTTGGACGGCTTTGCGTGGGACGCGCAGGGCCGGCGCTACGACACGCTGGAGCAGGTGCACGACTACGGCGCGCGTGTGGCCGGCAGCGTGGGCGCCATGATGTGCTGGATCATGGGCGTGCGCAGCCCGCAGGCGCTGGCACGCGCCTGTGAACTCGGTGTGGCCATGCAGCTGACCAACATCGCGCGCGACGTGGGAGAAGACGCGCGCAATGGCCGCCTGTACCTGCCGCGACAGTGGATGGCGCAGGCCGGGCTCGATGCCGAAGCATGGTTGAAGAATCCCGTGGGAAGTTTGGCGCTGCAAGGCGTGGTGGGGCGGCTGCTCGACGAGGCCGACCGTCTGTATGCACAGGCCGCTGCCGGCATTGCCCAGTTGCCGCGCGACTGCCGCTCGGCCATTCTGTCCGCCCGCCTCATTTATGCCGAGATCGGCCAGCAGTTGCGCCGCGAGGGCCTGGACCCTTGCGCCCGCCGCGCCATCGTGCCGGCCTCGCGCAAGCTGGTTCTGCTGGCGTGCGCCTCGCTGCAGTCCGGTTGGGTGGGGCGCTCGGCGGCGGCCGTTCCGCCGCTGGCTGCCATCGCCTACCTGGTGGACCAATGCAACACGTTGGAAGACACAGCGTTCTCCAGCGGCATCTCCACACGCCCATTGGGCCAGCGCATGGCCTGGATGCTGGAGATGTTCGAGCGGGTGGAGGCGCGGCGCCAGGAAGAACGCACCAACGACCACACCGAACACGCCGCCCCGCAGGCGCCGCGCCTTTCACACGGAGGGTGACGGGGGTCAGGCCTGTTGTGCGATCAGCTCGGCCTTGCGCCGGGCCATGCGCTCGCCAAGTTCGACCAGATCGACCCCCGAGTTCTGGGCCTGGGGGAACACCACGTCGCGCAGGGTGCTCACATGCAGCTTGACCTGCTGGGCCAGTTGTTCAATCGGCTGGTCCACCTGTTCAGACACCGGCTCCAGGCGCTGGATGTGCGAGACCAATGCGTCCAATGCGGTGTGTTCCGGTTTGGGCTGCGGCGGATTTGTTTCGATGGCTGGGTAAAAGAGCTCGGCCTGAACCTGCGCCTGCACCGCCACCGAGGTGCAGATGTGCTGCACCAGAAAGCGCTTGTTGGCCACCGAGCGGGTGTTCTCGAACGCGGTGAACATCTCGAGCAGTTCGGCGTGGCCTGCCGCAATCCGGGTGATGGCGTCGGGCACAGACTTGCTCGGTGGTGCCCGCTCGGGTTCACGGCGACGCGTTGGCGCTCTGGTTTCGGTGTTCATGGTCCACACCCTAGTGCCCTGGAACAGGGCAGTCTGTGCGCTATCGAACGAAGCGGTATCCCGGTACATTCACATGGCCCGGCGGCGCTCTGCCGATCGGCTGTTCGCCACCCCTTCCATCTGAAGCAGCTCCATGCCCACAACCGCCGCCAGCCCAGAACCCCAGGTCGTTTGGCCGGACAAGGCGCCCGCCGCCGCCATGCCCTGCGCCGAGTGTCCGCTGCGGCCCTTGCCCCTGTTTGTCGAACAAACCCCCGAGGAGCTGGAGCTCGTGCAGTCGCTCAAGCGCCGGGCCTTGCGCCTGGAGGCCCACGAAACGTTGATCCACGAAGGCCAGACCGACGCGCCGCTCTACACGCTGCTGCAGGGCTGGGCCTTTCGCTACAAGACGCTGAGCGACGGGCGCCGCCAGATCCTGAGCTTTCTGCTCGCGGGTGACTTCATTGGTGTTCAGCAGAAGATGGGTGACGCGGCAGCGCACGGCGTGGACACGCTCACCGAGGCAAGTTTCTGCGTGTTCCAGCGCGACGCGCTCTGGGAGATTCACCGCCGCTCGCCCACCATGGGTTTCAACGTCACCTGGCTCACCGCCCACGAAGAATCGCTGGTGGACGACACGCTGCTCTCGGTGGGGCGGCGCAGCGCCGAAGAACGCATTGCCAGCGCGCTGATCCTTCTGTTCAAGCGGGCCGCTGCGCTGCAGGACGACAAGGGCGCCGGCGGCGTGGCGTGGCCCCTCACGCAGCAGCACATTGCCGATGCGCTGGGCCTGTCGCTGGTGCACACCAACAAGACCCTGCGCAAGCTGGAGAAACGCGGCCTGCACCAGATCAAGGACGGCCGCCTGTTCCTGCGCGATGTGAAGGCGCTCGCACGCCTGGCTGATCTCTACGGCGACGGGAATCCACCGAAACGACCGCTGGTGTGAGCGGCCCGAGGGCGCCATGCCCCCGGGATGTAACCAATTGACAGGTTGTGTAACTCCAGCCCTCCTGTGTCTTTCGACATGGAAAACCCATACGCATCAACCTACATTGCGTCTCTC
Organism: Burkholderiales bacterium; assembly: GCA_003241965.1. Lineage (GTDB taxonomy): Bacteria > Pseudomonadota > Gammaproteobacteria > Burkholderiales > Burkholderiaceae_C > Hydrogenophaga. The sequence goes on from QBMB01000021.1 coordinate 23,691, forward strand.
ACGAGGCGCTGCGACCGATACCTGCGCCCTGTCATAGCCCTACGCCCGAGACGGTGTGGGTTCATCGACACAATGACATTACAAGGCGCACGTCAATGACACATTCAGCAGTTTCCCACCGCGAACAGAACCAGTTGCTCGCGGCCATGCCGTTCGAAGACTGGCGCCACCTGGAGTCCCATCTCGAGTGGGTTGAGATGCCCGCCTTCAGCACCTTGTTTGAAGCCGGCACCAGCCTGCGCCATGTGTACTTTCCCACCACCGCCGTGGTGTCGCTGGTCTCCACCATGATGGATGGCGCCACAGTGGAGGTGGCCGCGGTGGGCAGCGAAGGCATGGTGGGTGTGGATGCCTTCATGGGCAGCAGCAACGCCAACAACGGTACCTCCGCCAGCGGCACGGTGATGGCGCAGAACACCGCCGTGGTGAGCCGTGGCGGGCACGGCTACCGCATGAGCGCGCAGGCCATCGCCCACCACGCCCAGCGTTCGCAGCAGGTGATGCACCACCTGCTGAACTACACCCGCACGTTGTTTTTGCACATGTCGCAAACCTCGGCCTGTAACCGCCACCACGCACTCGACCAGCAGCTCGCGCGCTGGCTGCTGGTGCACCTGGACCGCCAGGGAGACGGTGAACTCCACATCACGCAGGAGCGCATTGCCAGCATGCTGGGCGTGCGCCGCGAGGGTGTCACGGGCGGTGCCTTGCGGCTTCAGAAGGCCGGGGTGATCCGCTATGGCCGGGGCCAGATGTCGGTGATCGACCGTGCCGGGCTGGAGGCGCACAGCTGTGAATGCCACGCCGTGATCCGCGACGCCTACGCCCGGTTGACGAACGACGCGGTGCTGCAGGCCAAGCCTGCAGCCCATTCACACCTGGGTACACCGTCGCACCAGACGGCCACGGGTCGCAGCACCTTTGATGTCTGGTCAACGGCTCAGGCCACGACCTGAGGCTGCAGGAACACGCGGGCCTTGCGCGGCGCCACCACCACGGTGTCGCCTTCCTTGATACCGAGTTCGCGGAAGCGGTCGGCGGACAGGTGGGCTTCGATCAACGTGGGTTTCTCGCCGTTGGCCGGTGACTCCAGCGGCAACAGTTCGAGGCGGGCGATCGGCCCCACCACGACGGCGCGGTCCAGCCTGACGACCATGCCGCTCAGACCCGCCGCGTAGGGCAACACGTCCAGCTCGTGCGGGCGCACATAGGCGAAGGCCTTGGCGTCCTGCGCGCCGGCGTGTTCGGGCGAGTGGATCGACGCGGCGTTGACCTGGCCGTCCAGCCACACCTGGCCCTCGTGTGCGCGGCCATGAAACAAGTTCACGTCGCCGAGGAAGCCATACACAAACGGGCTCGCCGGGCGGTCCCACACCTCCTGCGGCGCGCCCACCTGTTCCACATGGCCCTGGTTCATCAGCACCACGCGGTCGGCCACTTCGAGCGCTTCTTCCTGGTCGTGCGTGACGAAGACGCTGGTCACGTGCAGTTCGTCGTGCAGGCGGCGCAGCCAGCGGCGCAGTTCCTTGCGCACCTTGGCATCCAGCGCGCCGAAAGGCTCATCGAGCAGCAGCACCTTGGGCTCCACCGCGAGCGCACGCGCCAAGGCAATGCGCTGGCGCTGGCCACCCGAGAGCTGCGAGGGGTACCGGTCGGCCAGCCAGTCGAGCTGCACCAGCTTGAGCAGGTCGTGCACCTTGGCCTTGATCTGCGCGTCGCTCGGGCGCTCGCCGCGCGGTTTCACGCGCAGGCCGAAGGCCACGTTTTCCAGCACCGTCATGTGGCGGAACAGCGCGTAGTGCTGGAACACGAAGCCCACGTTGCGCTCGCGCACATGCACGTCGGTGGTGTCTTCGCCGCTGAAGAAGATGTTGCCGGTGTCGGGCGTCTCCAGGCCCGCGATGATGCGCAGCAGCGTGGTCTTGCCGCAGCCTGATGGGCCGAGCAGTGCGAGCAGTTCACCCGAGTGGATGTCGAGGTTGACGTTGTTCAGCGCCTGGAAGGTGCCGAAGTGCTTGTTGATGTTGCGGATTTCGATGCTCATGATCTTCTTTCTCCCTCGCCCCTTTGGGGAGAGGGTTGGGGTGAGGGGCACGCGTGAAGAGGTGTCGGCAAGGGGAGAGCCCTCACCCCAGCCCTCTCCCAGAGGGAGAGGGGGCAAGAATGGGAGCGGGAGCCGTAGGCCGCTCGGGTGGCAACTCGGCCAGTGCCTTCATCTCGGCCTCCATGCGCCACTCGGCCACCGACTTGATCACCAGCGTGACCAGGGCCAGCAAGGCCAGCAGTGAGGCCACGGCAAACGCCGCCACCGACTGGTACTCGTTGTAGAGCACTTCCACGTGCAGTGGCATGGTATTGGTCTGGCCGCGGATGTGGCCGGAAACCACCGAGACCGCGCCGAACTCGCCCATGGCCCGCGCGTTGCACAGGATCACGCCGTAGATCAGGCCCCACTTGATGTTGGGCAGGGTCACGTACCAGAAGGTCTGCCAGCCGCTGGCACCCAGCACCTGCGCGGCCTGCTCCTCGTCGTTGCCCTGTGCCTGCATCAGCGGAATGAGTTCGCGCGCAATGAAGGGGAAGGTGACAAAGACCGTGGCCAGGATGATGCCCGGCACGGCAAAGATGATCTTGATGTCGTGCTCCATCAGCCAGGGGCCGAACCATCCCTGTGCGCCGAACACCAGCACATAGATCAGGCCCGCCACCACCGGCGACACCGAGAACGGCAGGTCGATCAGCGTGGTGAGGAAGGACTTGCCGCGGAACTCGTACTTGGCGATGCACCAGGCCGCGGCCACGCCGAACACCAGGTTCAGCGGCACGGCAATGGCCGCCGTCATCAGCGTCAGCCGGATGGCCGACCATGCGTCGGGTTCCTGCAGCGCTTCCCAGTAGGCGTCCCAGCCCTTGCGCAGGGCTTCGGTGAACACCGCTGCGAGTGGCAGCACCAAGAAGAGAAACATGAAGACCAGCGCCACGCCGATCAGCGTGTAGCGCACCCAGGGTGCTTCGGTGGTGGCAGCCTTCACCAGCGAACGCCGCGGAACTGGCTTTGCCAGGCCGCCAGCGTTGCCCCCTTGAGGGGGTGACAGGCTCGCATCGCGAGACTGGCGCGGGGGAGTACCTTTTTCACTCATTGCAGGTTGCCTCCGGAGCGCTTGCGTTGCCAGGTTTGCAAACCGTTGATGAGCAGCAGCAACACGAAGGAAATAGCGAGCATGACCGTGGCCACGGCGGTGGCGCCGGCGTAGTCGTACTGCTCCAGCTTGCTGATGATGATGAGGGGTGTGATCTCGGAAATCATGGGCATGTTGCCGGCGATGAAGATCACCGAGCCGTATTCACCCACCGCACGCGCAAACGCCATGGCAAAGCCGGTGAGCAGGGCGGGGGCGATGCTGGGAAAGATCACGCGGCTGAAGGTCTGCCAGCGCGTGGCGCCCAGGCAGGTGGCGGCTTCTTCCAGCTCTTTTTCGGTGTCTTCGAGCACCGGCTGCACCGTGCGCACCACGAAGGGCAGGCCGATGAAGATGAGCGCGATCACCACACCGTTGGGGTTGAAGGCCAGCTGCAGGCCCAGCGGCTCGGTGTACTGCCCGATCCAGCCGTTGCCGGCGAGGATGGCGGTGAGCGAAATGCCGGCCACGGCGGTGGGCAGCGCAAAGGGCAGGTCCACGAGCGCGTCGACGATCTTCTTGCCCGGGAAGTTGTAGCGCACCAGCACCCAGGCCACCAGCAGGCCGAAGACCGCGTTGACGCAGGCCGCGATGAACGATGCGCCGAAGGTCAGCCGGTACGAGGCCATCACGCGCGGCGCGGTGACCGCTTCCCAGAACTGGGGCCAGGTGAGGGTGAAGGTCTTGAAGATCAGCGCCGAGAGCGGGATCAGCACGATCAGGCTCAGGTAGAAGACCGTGAAGCCCAGCGTGATGTTGAAGCCCGGCAGCACACGGCGCGTGGCGCGGCGGGGCAGAGTGGAACCGTGCGGGGCGGGAGAGCCTCCCAGCACGGCAGATGGAGCGACGGACATTTATTTGCCCAGCGTGTAGATCTTGTCGAACTGGCCGCCGTCGTTGAAGTGCACCTTCTGTGCTTCGGCCAGCGAGCCGAAGTACTGCTCCACGCTGAAGAACTTGATGGGCTTGAAGGCCGTGGCGTACTTCTTCAGCACCGCTTCGTTGCGCGGACGGATGTTGTGCTTGGCGGCGATCTCCTGACCCTCGGGGCTGTAGAGGAAATCGAGGTAGGCCTTGGCCTCGGCGGCCGAGCCTTTCTTGTTCACCGTGCGCTCGACGATGGCCACCGGGTTCTCCGTCACGATGGAGGCGCTCGGGTGGATGGCGTCGACTTTGCCAGCGCCGAACTCGGTGTCGACCGACACGACCTCGGACTCGAAGGTCACGAGCACGTCGCCGATGTTGCGTTGCAGGAAGACGCCGGTGGCGTCACGGCCACCGCGGGCCAGCACCGGCACGTTCTTGTAGAGCTTGCCCACGAACTCGGCGGCATCGGCGTCGCTGCCGCCCTTGCTGCGCACATAGCCCCACGCGGCCAGGTAGGCCATGCGGCCGTTGCCACCAGTCTTGGGGTTCACCACGATCACCTGCACGCCGGGCTTGACCAGGTCGTCCCAGTCCTTGATGCCCTTGGGGTTGCCGTTGCGCACCAGGAACAGCATGGTCGAGGTGGTCGGCGCGGCGTTGTTCGCGAACTTCTGGCGCCAGTCCTTGGCGACCACACCCTTCTCGGCGAGAAAGTCCACGTCGGTGGTGGTGTTGAAGGTGACCACATCGGCTTCCAGGCCGTCGGCCACGGCGCGCGCCTGGGCGCTGGAGCCGGCGTGCGACTGGTCGACCTTGATGTCCTTGCCGGTGCTCTTTTTGTAGTTCGCGGCGAAGGCCACGTTGATGTCCTTGTAGAACTCGCGCGCCACGTCGTACGAGACGTTGAGCAGCGTGGTGGTCTGGGCAGAAGCCAGCGCGGAGGTGGACAGGGCAACGGCGGCGAGGGTCACACGCAAGGTGTTCTTCATGGGAAAGCTCCAAACGGAAACAGGATGTGAAGAATTCTGGGCGTAGGTCCCGTGAAACCCAACGACTTTGTTCTTGTTTCCTTATGTGCCTCGGGCATAAGCCCGGGTCAGCTTGCCTCAGGCGGGTTCCACCGCACGGGCCGACGTCGGCACATCGGCCCCCAGCGACTGCAGCAGCGCCAGACCCAGCGGCCATGGGCCATGGCCCGAGTCCACATTGATGTGGCCCGCGTCGTTGAGCCGCACGAATTCACTGCCCCAGGCGCGGGCGTAAGCACCGGCCGTGCGCACCGGGCAATACGGGTCGTTGCTGCTGGCCACGAGAACGCTGCGGTAGGGCAGGCGCTGATACGGGACCGGGGCAAAGTCGGCCAGCACGCCTCGGCGTTCTGGGTCGGCTGGAGCGACCAGCAGCGCGCCCTGGATGCGCTCCGCGATGGACGGGGGTAGGTGGGTGGTGGTGATGCAACCGAGGCTGTGTGCGACGACCACCACCGGCCCAGGGGCCCGCTCGATGGTTTCACTCAGGCGCGCAACCCATGCCTTGCGAACAGGTGCGACCCAGTCGTCTTGCTCGACGCGCAGCACATGGGGCAGGGCGTCGGACCAGAGGGTCTGCCAGTGGCCCGGCCCCGAGTTGCGCCAGCCGGGCATGATGATGACGGTGGGTGAATCCATGCTGTGCATTGTGTGAAGGCCCTGCGCATTCACCAACAACCATGAAGTAGTTTGCTCATGGGCCTGCGGCATATGGGATGCGCCGCAGCCCGCCCACGAGAAACTTTTGGTTGACGTACCTCCTCCAATCCCGCAGGCTGCAAGCCTTGAGTGCTGTGGGCTGCGCAACGCAGCGGTCCGTCGCAACCCCGATGAACCTTGGACAGGAGCTCCCATGTCACAAAAACAACCTTCCCCCGACGAGGCCCTGGCCGAACACCCGCTGGACTATTCAGACCCGGAACTGCGCGCCTACGCCGAGGAGCAGGCCGAAGACATTCTGGACACCGTGGTGCACTACATGCCCATGGTCCTGCCCGTCATGGGTGCCATCCTGATCTTCATGCTGGCTTTCATCGCAGTGTTCATGGCTTGATGTCGGCACTTCCCTGTTGGTGTTTCTCGTGCCACTCCTTCAGGGAAAAGTCCGGGTAGCCATCAAAGCGTTGGTCGCCCTTGTGGCCCTCCACCTTCACCCATGGCGCTTTCGAGTCCAGCAGGATGTGCACGTTCTCTTCAGGCGTGGGCAAGGGCGTGTCGATGGCGCCCGCGTGCGGGTGCACCAGCTCGGGCCAGGAGGGGTCCCACAACCAGAGTGCCGTGCCGCACTTTCCGCAGAAGTGCCGCTGCCCCGTGCTCTGCCGCACGTGGTCGCCTTCGATGATCCTGGCTTGGTAAACGCGCAGGTGGCGTTTGCCGGTCACTTTCAGGGTGCTGTGGTCGGCGCCGAGGTTGATGGCGTAGCCACCGGTGCCCGCCGTCTTTCGGCAGATGGAGCAATAGCAGCGCATGAACGGCACAGGCTCGGTGGATTCGACCGAGAACTTGACGCTGCCGCAGTGGCATGAACCTTCCAGATGCATGGAGCCTCCGCCGCTGAGGTCGGTGGTTACGCCACCGCCTCGATGATGCGGATGTCCCGCTCGGCACCCTGGCCCAACGCTGCCAGCGCTTCCTGGTAGGCCGGACTGTCGTGTGCCTCTGTGGCCTGCGCCACGCTGTCGAACTCGAGCAACACGGCGCGTTGGTTGACGGCTGCTTCGTACACCTTGGCAGGCATGCCGCGGGCCAGGAAACGCCCTCCGGCTGCTTGCAGGGCAGGGCCAGCGAGCGCTGCATAGGCCGCGAGTGCGGCAGGGTCGCTGATGGAGCGGTAGGTGGAGATCCAGTAAGCCTTGGGCATGGTCATTCCTTGGTGTGTTGGGATGGAATTCAGGGGCTCCATCCTATGTGACACCTGGCCGCCTTACTTGCGCGTGTAGATCTGGTCAAACGTGCCGCCGTCGGCGAAGTGCACCTTGGCCGCCTGCTCCCAGTCGCCGAACGCGTCTTCGATCTTGAAGAGGTTGAGCTTGGGCAACTGCTTGGCGTACTTGGCCTGGGCCTTGGTCGAGGTGGGGCGGTAGAAGTTCTTGCCGATGATGTCCTGCGCTTCTTCGCTGTACAGGTACTCCAGGTAGGCCGTGGCCACGGCGCGTGTGCCCTTCTTGTCCACGTTCTTGTCGACCACGGTCACGGCCGGCTCGGCCAGGATGGAGAGCGACGGGTAGATGAAATCGACCTTGTTGCCGAATTCCTTTTCCAGCAGGTAGGCCTCGTTTTCCCAGGAGATGAACACGTCACCCTGGGCGCGCTGCGCGAAGGTGATGGAGGAGCCGCGTGCGCCCGAGTCGAGCACCGGCACATTGGCGTACAGCTTGCCGATGAATTCCTGTGCCTTGGCGTCGCTACCGTATTTGCGCTTGGCGAATTCCCACGCGGCGAGGTAGTTCCAGCGCGCGCCGCCGGAGGTCTTGGGGTTGGGGGTGATCACCTTCACGTCGGGGCGGATCAGGTCGTCCCAGTCCTTGATGTTTTTCGGGTTGCCCGCGCGGGTCACCAGCACGATGGTGGAGGTGTAGGGCGAGCTGTTGAGCGGCAGGCGCTTCTGCCAGTCTTTGGGAATCCAGCCGCCGTTGCTGTGCAGTGCGTCGGTGTCACCGGCCAGGGCCAGCGTGGCCACGTCGGCGTCCAGGCCGTCGATGACGGAGCGGGCCTGCTTGCCCGAGCCACCATGGCTTTGTTTGATGCTCACGTCCTGGCCGGTCTTGGCTTTCCAGTGCTTGATGAACGCGGCGTTGTACTCCACGTACAGCTCGCGTGTCGGGTCGTACGACACGTTGAGCAGCGTCACCGCTGCGGGCTGGGCGATGGCCGAGATGGCGCTGGCGGTGAGGGCGGTGGCTGCGAGGGCCTGGATGAGATGGCGGCGGGTGGTCATGTCGTTCCTTGTGAGAAAGGGGTTGGAAGTGACCGGATGATCCGGGCTTCTCCGCCTTTCAGGAACGAATGGATTCTTGGTTGTTAATTACTTAATCATCTGAGCCAAATGCCCCGATGGCGGCACACCAAAGACCGACTGCAAGCTCTTCTGCTCGGGCAGCACATAGACCATGGCCCGTTGCACCGAAAACGTGGGCGCGATGTGCGCGTCGAAGAAGTCCGCCGGAATGTTGATGCAGCCGTAGCTGATGCGGTTGTCGTCCGCTGTCTCGGTGGCCAGTCGCTGCAGGCGGCGCTCTTTCGGTTGGGTGGCGCGCACCCGGTGCATGGAGACGGCCGCGTCGTAGTCGACCCACACCACGTCTTCGCCGCCGATGTTGAGGCCGCGCTGGCCCTGGAAGCGGCCGGCGGGCGTGGTGCGCTCTTCGGGCAGCACGTCGGCAATGGCCTTGTCACCAATGCCGGGCACCGAGTCGTCTCCGTGTGCGGAGCCCAGCAGCACAGCGGTGTGGTCGAGCAGGCGGGCCTGCGCGTCAAACACATAGAGGTGTGCCGCGCGCTTGTCGATCACCACGAACGGCATGGCGGCGTGGTCGCCGGAGCTGGCGATCCAGTTCGCCATGTGCAGCAGGTCGCTCGACGCCTCGGTGCCGCCGAGATCGGCCAGGCGCGGGGGTGATGACGCGAGCGGTGCCATGCCCTGCGATGCGCTCGTCGGGCCGGGCACGCCAGGAGGCAACAGCAGCGCGAGCATGGCCACCCCGACGAGCACACCAGTGCGAATGGCTGCCCAAGGGGTCGGCTCGTCAAGAGCGGGTGTCTGGCTGTTCATGGACCGGTGCCTTCAAGCGACAACGCCCCTGGACCGCACGGGTCAAGGGGCGCTGCGCGCAAGGTGGCTGGATCAGTTGCGATCAGCGCGCGCCACGGGTTCGTTCATCGCAGCGTTGTTGTTGGTGCTGTCGGTGGTGGCAGGTGCGGGTGTGGTCATGCCGCCCACAGGTGGCGTGGCCATGGGGGTGGTGGTCGTGGTTGGAGGGACTTCGTTGGCGGCGGCGGGTGCCGGGGTCGACGGTGAGCCGGAGGTGCTCGATTGTGCGAACACCAGGCCGACGGAGCCGACAACCGCCAGGGCGGCAATGGATGAGGTGATGAAGCTGGACGTTTTCATGGGGGATCCTTTGAACGTGCTGCACAAGGCAGCGGTTGAGACTCACAGCCGAAGGTGCCGGCTGGGTTTCAGATTAAGGGCCCCGACCCTCCACGGTCTGTTTGTAAGCGCACCGACCAATGGTCAGGGCGGTAACAGTTCGTCCTCAGAACCCCATGCGCTGTGCCAGCCAGATCGAGCCGATCACCGCGATGGCGAGCGACCCGCCCGCCACCACCACCCAGCGGTAGAAGGCGGTGTGGCGCAGCAGCCAGGCCACCGGCAGGAACGCCAGCACGATGGCGAGCTGGCCGATCTCCACACCCACGTTGAATCCGCCGAGCGCCAGCGCAAGCTGTTGTGCGGGCAGGGCCAGGTCGAGCAGCACGTTGGCAAAACCGAAGCCGTGGATGAGACCAAACGCAAAGGCCAGGCGCCAGCGCTTGAGCGAGAACCAGCCCAGCAAGTTGTTGAGTGCGGCCAGGATCACCGAGAGCGCGATCACCGATTCGATGATGCGCACCGGCGGGTTGACCCAGCCCAGGATGGACGCCACCAATGTGATCGAGTGCGCCACGGTGAAGGCGGTGACGACCGCCAGCACGTCCATGAACGAGGTGCGGAAGTTCTCCACCGCCGGCCAGCTGGTCACACGCTGGCGCGAGGGCACCAGCGGCGCAAGCACCAGCAGGCTGAGCAGGAAGAGGATGTGGTCGATGCCGATCCAGATGTGCCAGATGCCTTCGACCACATAACGCTTGAACACCGACCAGCCCGACACCTCGCCGGCCTGCAACGCGGCCTCGGGCCGGTCCGGGCTCAGGATGGCGCTGCTGGTGGCGCCGGGCAGCTCGACCTTGAGCAGACCGCGGTGCAGGTTGTCCTGGTCGAAGATCAGGTTGTACTTGAGCGTGAGCCGACCCGCAGCCACGTCCTCGGGGTCTGCGCAGGCCAATGTCCATTCGGCGCTGAGGTAGAAGCCGTCCGAATGGGGGCTGGCCATCACGTCCAGCGGCCGCAACTCGCACGCGGCCGAGGTGCCGCGCACAGTGATGCCTTGCTGCATCCAGGCCTTGAGCTCGTCGATGCGGGTTGCTGTTTCACCCCAGCTCACCTGGCCGTCGCGGTTGTCGTCCAGGTCGAAGATCAGGTCCACGTCGCGCAGGTTGATGTCGGTGCGCAGCACCAGATCGGAGCCGCGCTGCGAGAGCGAGAGGTAGGCGTTGCTGCTGGAGTGGGCCAGCGCCGGGGCCGCCGCGCAGGCGAGCAGGGCGATCAAGGCGGGCAGGGCGAAGCGCTGCGCCATGCGTTGGAACAGTGCGCTCATCAGGATTTGCCCAGACGGGTTTGGAGTTCGTCGGCCAGGGCTTTGAGCACCGGGTCGGTGTAGCCGGTGGTGGCCATCCACCCGAGCACCGGCGCGGCCAGCTTGGGCTGGTTCGCTTTGAGTGCGGCCTGCACCAGCAGCACGGCGTCGGCCGGTTCGTTCTGCGTGCTCCAGTTGTCGGCCGCGAGCTTGAGGCCCTGCGCCACGTCACGCCCATAGGTGATGAGGTAGACCATGGTCGGCCGCTCGATCAGGCTCTCGCCCCGCAGGGCCTGGTTGTTCATGCGGTTCTCGAACAGGTCGGCGAGGCGCTGCGTGTCGCCGTCTTTCAGGCCACGGCTGGCCAGCAGCGCCTGCACCAGCAGCGCGTCGGTGGGGGAGGCGGCCTCAGAGTAGCGTTTGGCTTTGGCGAATTGGCCTTGCTGGTTCAGCAGCTCGGCGAGTGTGAGCTTGACCAGATGGGAGTTGGGCCGCGCCTGCACATGTTTCTCCCACACGGCAATGGCTTGTGTGTATTGGCCTGCCGTGCGGTAGGCCTCGCCCTGGTGGTAGCGCAGCCAGTCCTGCGTGAACGGGCCCTGGTAGTCGGGCAGGTCGACCAGGCGGTTGAGCAGGGGAATGGCCTGCTGCGCCTGCCCGGTGCGGTACATCAGCGTGGCCGCACAGGCCTGGCCCTCATCACCGCCAAATCGCTGGCCAATCGCATCGCAGTCGGTGCGCGCAGCCACCATGTTGGACGTGAGCAGGTGCAACGAGAAGCGCCACGACCAGTATTCGGGCTGCGCAGGGTCGATGGCGATGGCCGCGCTCAGGTCTTCAATGCCACCCTTGAAATCGTGAAAGCCCTGCTTCACGAGTGCGCGCAGGAAATGACCGTCGGCCGGCAGCTTGGCAGCAGCCCACCAGGGTTGCAGCGCTGCCTTGGCCGAACCGTACCAACGCAAATCGCCTTCGGTCAGCCCCAACAGGAAAACGGCGCGCGCGTAATTCAGCGCGGCGGGGAGGTCATTGCGGTTTTTGCGCCATTCGCGTTCCACCTCGCGCAACGAGCCGGCTTGATTGTTTTGCGCATGCACCGACGCCGGCAATACGATTGTGTCGGGCTCAGGGGTCAATCGGGGTTGTGCCCATGCACTCAACGCAACACTTAATACAAGGATCAGCAGGGCTTTGCAACAGGGTTTCCACCTGAATCCAATCAATACCTGATGGGCGCTCATGGGAACAACGTTTGTCAGGCGAATGGTCATTGAAATCGATATCCTTGTGGTTGGCAGCAGCGGGCGATTTCCCATTGTGTGCCGGTCTTAAAAGACATCCCACTCCAAAGGTAATCTATGAAAACTCTCATCTCCGCAATGATCGCTGCATTCATGATGGCTTCCGTCCCTGCGTTTGCTGCCAGCCATGCCGGCGGCAAAATGGACGACAAGAAAATGGATTGCACGAAAGACGAAAACAAAGCCAAAGACGAGTGCAAGAAGAAGATGTAATTCGCTTCATCGCAAGAAAGGGCCCACGTTAGTGGGCCTTTTTTTTGAGTGCGCACAAAGGCCTCTGCAGAGGCTCACCGGCTGGAAGTGCCCGCATCGATATACTCGGTACACCATGTCCCGCTGCTTCATCGCGATTTTCGCGCTCCACTTTTTCTTGAGTGTGAGCGCGTTTGCTTTTGGCGAAGTGGCTGTTGTGCAGGTCGCTCAGACCCACACGGCAGCTGTGTCGCAAGCCGCGCCCGCCGGGCTGCAAACCACGGCGCTCCAAGACACGGGCAAAGCAGAATCCTCCATGAGCCATGCGCTGGTGGACGAGGTGCCGGACCTTCCGGACAGCCTGCCCCGGACCCTCGCGGTGCAAAAGCCGCCGGTGGACGGCGTTCCGCTTATTGGCTACCGGCAGCGTGCTGTGTTGCCGCCATCGCTGGACGGATTGCTCCGCCCGCCACAACAGGCCGCACTCGCGGCTTGACGTGGGCCCGCTGACGCGGCCCACCCCAACCCCACACCGCTGAACCTGCCGCGATCGCGAGCAGCAGGTTGCTTGCTTCGCTGGCGCTGGCCGGGCCTGTTGCACCTATTGCGCCATTTGCGCCATTTGCCCGCAGCAGCTTTCTCACTGTTTTGCTTTCATCAACCCAACGTACTTCACCATGACCACGAATCTTTCTTCCCATTCATCCCTGGGCTCCGCCACCTTGGTCGAGCGCAACCGCGTTCTTCGCAACACCTACTGGCTGCTCTCCCTGTCGATGATTCCCACCGTGCTGGGCGCCTGGGTCGGCCTGGCCACCGGCATCACCGCGGGCCTCACAGGCTTCATGGGCCTCATTGTTTTCCTGGGCGGTGCCTTCGGCTTCATGTACGCGATCGAGAAGACCAAGAACTCGGCCGCTGGCGTACCGGTGCTGCTGGCCTTCACCTTCTTCATGGGCCTCATGCTCTCGCGCCTGGTGGGCACGGTGCTGGGTCTGTCCAACGGTGCGGGCCTGGTGATGACGGCGTTTGCCGGCACCGGCGGCATCTTCCTGGGCATGGCCATGCTGTCGTCGATCATCAAGCGCGACCTGACCAACATGGGCAAGTTCCTGTTCATCGGCATGATCATGCTGCTGGTCGCGGGTGTGGCCAACGTGTTCATCCAGTCCGGCGCGCTCATGATCACACTGGCCGTGCTGGCCATCGGCATCTTCTCCGCCTTCATCCTGTACGACCTCAAGCGCGTGCAGGACGGCACCGAGACCAACTACATCACCGCCACCCTGGGCGTGTACCTGAGCCTGTTCAACGTGTTCCAGAGCCTGCTCATGCTGCTGGGCCTGACCGGCGGCCGCGAGGAGTGAAGCCGGGCACCCGTGTCCATTCCGCATGAGTCCGTGAGCACTGCCACGGCCTGGGCCGAAGCGGCCTTTCTCGGGCTGGTGCAGGGGCTCACCGAGTTTCTGCCGGTTTCGTCGAGTGCCCACCTGCGCATCCTGGGTCCTTTGTTGCCTTCGGGCGGCGACCCGGGTGCGGCCTTCACCGCCATCACCCAGATCGGGACCGAGGCTGCGGTGTTGCTGTACTTCCGCAAAGACATCGCGCGCATCCTGCACGCGTGGTGGATGTCGCTGAAGTATCCGCAGTGGCGCCGCGACCCCGACGCCCGCATGGGCTGGCTCATCCTCATCGGCACGCTGCCCATCGCGCTGCTGGGGCTGGCCTTCAAGGATGCGATCGAAGGCAGCTTGCGCAACCTCACCATCACCGCCGTGATGCTGATCGTGTTCGGCGTGCTGCTGGCCATCGCGGACCGCGTGGGCAGCAAGCAGCGCACGCTCAAGGAGCTCACCTGGGGCCACGGTGTGTTGTTCGGGCTGGCGCAGGCCATGGCGCTGATTCCCGGCGTGTCGCGCTCGGGCGGCACCATCACCGCCGGTTTGCTCATGGGCTACAGCCGCGAGGCCGCAGCCCGTTACTCCTTCCTGCTGGCGATTCCAGCCGTGATGGCCTCGGGCTTCTACCAGCTCTACCGCAGCTGGGAAGTCGGAAGCCCGATCGCGCCCGGCCCGACCGCGCTGGCCACGCTGATCGCTTTCGTGGTGGGCTACGGCGTGATCGTGTGGTTCCTGCGTCTGGTGTCCACGCGTGGCTACATGCCGTTCGTGTTGTACCGCGTGGCGCTGGGCAGCCTCGTGCTGGTGTTGCTGGGCGCCGGTGTGTTGAGCGCCACCTGATCACTTTGCACCGCCACCCGTTTTTTCTTTTTTTGTACTTCTGGAGCTTTCAAGCACCCCAATGGAAATTGCCATACTGTCCGCGCTGATTCTTCTCAATGGCCTGTTCGCCATGTCGGAGATCGCCCTCGTCACCGCCCGCAGGGTTCGCCTGCAGAAACTCGTTGACGAGGGGAACAAGTCGGCGGTGGCCGCCGTCAAGCTGGGCGAAGACCCGACCCGTTTCCTCTCCACCATCCAGATCGGCATCACCTCCATCGGTGTGCTCAACGGCATCGTGGGTGAGGCCGCGCTGGCAGCGCCACTGGCCCTGTGGCTGAGCTCGCTGGGCGTGCTCGACCCCTACAGTGGTTATGCCGCCACCGGCCTGGTGGTGGTGCTCATCACCTACTTCTCCATCGTGGTGGGTGAACTCGTGCCCAAGCGGATTGCGCAGTCGAACCCGGAAGCGCTGGCGCGGCTGGTGGCAAGGCCCATCAACACCTTGGCGATCGCCACCAAGCCGTTTGTGCTCCTCTTGTCGGTGTCCACCCGCGCGCTGCTGAAGTTGCTCGGCGTGAAGGAAAACAACGGCAGCGCGGTGACCGAAGAAGAGATCCACGCCATGCTGGCCGAAGGCACGACAGCGGGTGTGATCGAAACCCACGAACACACGATGGTGCGCAACGTGTTCCGGCTGGACGACCGCCAGATCGGCTCGCTCATGGTGCCGCGCAGCGATGTGGTGGTGCTCGATCTTGAGCAGTCGTTCGAGGTGAACATGGCGCGCGTGGAAGCGTCGGACCATGCACGCTTTCCCGTGGTCAACAGCAACATGAGCAATGTGGTGGGTGTGGTGAATGCGCGCAAGTGGCTCTCGCAGGCGCTGCGTGGTGAGCAGCGCGAACTCACCAGCCAGCCGCTTCAAACCCCGCTGTATGTCCCCGAGACCATCACCGGCATGGAACTGCTGGGCAACTTCCGCCAGTCCGATGTGCACATGGCGTTCGTGATCGACGAGTACGGCGAAGTGCAGGGCATCGTGACGCTGCAGGACCTCATCGAGGCCATCACCGGCGAGTTCAGTGCGAAGGACCCCGAGACCTCGTGGGCCATGCTGCGCGAAGATGGCAGCTGGCTGCTCGACGGCCACATTCCCGTACCCGAACTCAAGGACCGTTTGCAGCTCGACAGCGTGCCCGACGAGGAACGTGGCCGTTACCACACGCTCAGCGGCCTGATGATGCTGCTCACCGGGCGCCTGCCCAAAGAGGGCGACACCGTGAACTGGGAAGGCTGGCGGCTGGAGATCGTGGACATGGATGGCCGCACCATCGACAAGGTGCTGGCCGCCCGCGTTCCGGTGCCCGTCGAGGGTGCTGTCGAGGAAGCGCCGACGGGCATATGAGATCAAACGCTCATGGCTTACGAACGGCTGGGCGCTGGGGCGCCTTGCTGGTGGCGCTCGCCTTGAGTGCCTGCTCCGAGGGTTACTCCACGCGGGAGGGCGTGCTCATCCTGAACCACAACATGGGGCCGGAGCGGGCGCTGGAAGCACTGAACACGCTGGGACACCAGCAACCGTCGGACTTTCACTGGCACTACCGCATGTTGCCGGGCTGTGTGCTGGAAGTGCACGCCCGCAAGTTCTGGGGAGCACGGGCGCCGCAGCAGGTGGGGCTCCTGCAGGCCGAGGCTCGGGAGGTTCACGCTGTGGACTCCGGGGATTTCATGGTCTCGCTGGTGTCACGCACCGACCCGACCATGGTGGCGCCGGTGCTTGACCGCATGGACGAAGTGGATGCCTCTCAGGTGATGTGGTTGCTCAGGTACCTGCCCCGCTTTTGCGGTGCCACCCAGGAGACCCGACGATGAGTTCGACCGACCTTGCGGTGCTGGATCGCCATGGCAGCGTGCCGCTGTCGGTGCTGCTGTTTCGCCTGGCGAACGACACCAGCCGCGAACGCATTTCGGTGGGCGATCTGCTCACCGTGCTGGGCGATCGCGCGATCGGCGCGCTGATGTTCTTTTTTGCAGCGCCCAACATCCTGCCGGTGCCCCCTGGTGTTTCCACCTTGCTCGGTGCCCCTTTGCTGTTTCTCTCGGCCCAGCTCATGCTGGGCATGCGGCCCTGGTTGCCGGGCATCGTGACCCGGCGCTCGCTCTCGCGCGACGACCTGGCCACCCTGGTGCGGCGCATCGTGCCGTGGCTGGCCAAGGCCGAGAAGCTGCTGCGCCCGCGCGTGCCGGTGTTGGTGCGCCCGCCGGTGGAGTACTTCGTCGGCCTGGTCTGCCTGGTGCTGGCGGCCATCCTGATGCTGCCCATTCCCCTGGGCAACACGCTGCCGGCACTGGCCATCAGCCTGCTGGCGCTGGGCGTGCTGGAGCGCGATGGTGTGTGGATCGCCATCGGCATGTTTGCTTCTGTGGTGGCCGGCGCTGTGGTCTGGGGTGTGCTGTGGGCCATGGTCAAGGCGGTGGTCTTGATCCTGGGAACCTTCTTCGCTTTTTGAAAGTACTCGCATGCTGATGCAATCACTTCTTTTTGCCGCTGGCCTCGTGGCACTGGTGCTGGGCGCCAGCGCTCTGGTGCGTGGCGCTTCGAAGTTGGCGCTGTCGTTCGGCATCTCGCCACTCGTCGTGGGTCTGACCATCGTGGCCTTCGGCACCAGCGCCCCCGAGATGGCCGTGTCCACCGGCGCCGTGCTCAACGGACAGACCGACATCGCAGTGGGCAATGTCGTGGGCAGCAACATCTTCAACGTGCTGTTCATCCTGGGCATCAGTGCGCTGGTGGCACCGCTGATCGTGCATGTGCAGCTGATCCGCCAGGAGGTGCCCATCATGATCGGCTCGGCCTTGCTGCTGCTCGCTCTTGGGCTCGATGGCCAGCTCAGCCGCTGGGACGGCGCCATCCTCATGGTGTTGATGGTGGCCTACACCGTGTTTCTGGTCGTGCAGTCGCGCCGCGAGTCGTCGGCCAACACCGCCGAGTTCGAGACCGGGTTGAAACCTGCTGCGCCGGCTTCGTGGGACGGCCAGTGGCCGGCTCAGGCGGGTCTGATCCTCGTCGGGCTGGTGCTGCTGGTGCTGGGTTCGGACTGGCTGGTGTCGGCCTCGGTGGTGTTCGCCCAGGCGCTGGGCGTGAGCGATCTCGTGATCGGCCTGACCATCGTTGCCGCCGGTACCTCCATGCCGGAGGTGGCCACCTCACTCACCGCGGCCTTCAAGGGTGAGCGCGACATAGCAGTGGGCAACGTGGTGGGCAGCTGCACCTTCAACATCCTGGGTTGTCTGGGACTGAGCGCACTGGTTTCGGGTGGCCTCGGGCTCACTCTGGCACCGTCGATCCTGAACTTCGACATCTGGGTCATGCTGGCCGCATTGCTGGCCTGCCTGCCGGTGTTCCTGAGCGGGCGCGAGATCGCCCGCTGGGAAGGCGGCGTGTTCCTGGCGTACTACGTGGCCTATGTGGCCTACATGATCCTGGCGTCGCAGCACCACGATGCATTGCCGGGCTTCTCGTCGGTCATGCTCAGCTTCGTGCTGCCCTTGACCATCATCACCTTCGTGGTCAGTCTCATGCGGGGCAAGGCGCCGCTCTCCCACTCCTGAAAGCATCGTCACCATGAAAAACACAACCAACCCGTTCGAGCGGTTCATGGAATCGGCCATTTTTGCCAGCCGCTGGATCCTCGCGCCATTCTTCATCGGCCTGATCATCGCCATGCTCGTGCTGCTGGTGAAGTTCGGCAAGGAGATGGTGTCGCTGCTCATGGGCGTCATGGGCCTGGTCGAACACGACGCGATCATCTCCATCCTCACACTGGTCGACACCGCGCTGATCGCCGTGCTGCTGCTCATCATCGTGTTCAGCGGCTACGAAAATTTCGTCTCCAAGCTGAGCATCGGCGACCACGAGGACCGCCCGGCCTGGATGGGCAAGGTCAGCTTCTCCGACCTCAAGATGAAACTGATCGGCGCCATCGTGGCGATCTCGGCGGTGGAGCTGCTCAAGGCCTTCCTCGTGAGCACCACGCTCACGGGCGAGCAGATCGGCTGGAAGATCGCGATCCACCTGACCTTTGTGGTGTCGGGTCTGCTCTTCGCGGCATCTGACTGGATCAACGAGAGCCGCAAGAGCGCCTGACGCGCTCTTGGGTCACATCATTTGATGTCGGTGTACTCACCGCGGGTGCGCAGAGTCACCTTCACATCTGCCTGACCCCGGTTGCGCCAGAACCAGCCGTGATTGCCCGTGAAGGCGGCTTCCAGCACACCTTCATCCGAGGCAACACCGCGACCCTTTTCGTAGCTGATCGACTTGCCCGGTGCATCGCCATGGGTGTCGAAGTTGACCTGGCCGCCCTCGACCACCCACGAGTACTGGGCCTTTGCGCCTTCAACCATCTTCAGTTTGATTTCTGTTCCTTCGCCGGGGGTCAGCGTGAAGGGCATCTCGTCGCGCCATTCAAGCTGCGGGGCTACCGCCTGAGCAGGCGCCTTCGGGGTGACAGGCACGGTGGCCGCTGGCGGTTGTGTTGCATCGGCCTCGGCCTCTGCCGCCAGCTGTTGTTTGATGTCACCCATTTCAGTCATGCGCAAGACCCGGCCGATGCCGGTGGGATCGACACCGTATTCGGCCGGCAGCACGACGGCCACCAGAAGAACGACTGCAGCCACGGCGGCCAGGATGGTGGAGCGCAAAAGCTGCTTTGAAGAGGGCAGTTCGGCGCGCGTTGGGGTATCGCTGTTGTACATGTTGAAGTTTCCTTGGGTATTCACGACACGAGGTAGCCGGTGAGCTGCATGCCCACCAGAATGAAGCCCGCGCTCATCATGGCGACGTTGGCTGTGTAGGCGTGGTGGATGAAGCTGGGTGTTCGGCGCCAGTAGCCCATGCCGATCAGGATGAGCGCCAATGCCAGCAGCTGCCCGATCTCCACGCCCACGTTGAAGGCGAGCAGGTTGGGCACCAAACCATCTGGCGAGATCTCGTACTCGATGATCTTTGTCGCCAGACCAAAGCCGTGAAACAGGCCAAACACCAACGTGGCGATCTTGGTGTTGGGTTGGACCCCGAACCACCGCTGGAAAGCACCGATGTTGTCCAGGGCCTTGTAGACCACGGACAGACCAATGATCGCGTCGATCAGGTAGCTGTTGATGCCGACGTTGAAGTACACGCCCAGGATCATGGTGGTGGAGTGGCCCAGCGCAAACAGGCTCACATAGATGCCGATGTGCTGGATGCGGTAGAGGAAAAAGATCACCCCGAAGAGGAACAGGATGTGGTCGTAGCCCGTCATCATGTGTTTGGCACCCAGGTACATGAAGGGCAACAGATTGACGCCCGAAATTTCCTGGATGTAGCCCTTGTCGCCTTCGGTAACGGCGTGGGCAAAGACTTCTGCCGTGCCCAGGAGCAGGCAGATGAAGAAGGCTGATAGCAAAAAGAGACGGGGGTGCCCGATCGCCCATGGCGAACGTGGCAGCCTGTCGTGAACATGGCTGTGCATGAAGACTCCGATGGTCTGAAAAAAATGGGGGCGCTGCGCGAAGCAGCGCGGGGCGGGAACGGGTGCGTTCTCAGCCCATGGGAGGGCGTTCCAGCCGGGACGCCTGAACCATTTCGATCCACGGTCGCACCCGCACCCTCCAACTCGGAAGCTGTGGTGGCGCAGAGCCCCAGGCGACAGGCAGGGCGTGGGCCTTGTCGTGCGAGTGATCGATGGCGTGGTGGGGATGACCAGCGTCTGCGCCCTGATCGACCAGCGCCAACTCGCCAGCTGGGTCCTCGTGCACATGCCCGTGCGGTTCGTCGAAGGGGTGTGGTGCGGCAGGGTGCGCTGCCGCGATGACCGCCAGACCATGTGAATTCGTCAGCCCCACCGATGAGACGATGGTCCCGAACATGATCACCAGCAGAACCAGCCATCGCATGCCCATCGCTGCCCCGTTGGGACGCAAGGATGACGGGACACGCAGGGTCATGATGTACAGATGATTTTCCAGTTCAGTGACGAGGTCTATGATAACCCCCCCAGAGGATACGATCTGCCATGACACAACCGCACACACATGCGTCCCATCCGGCCATCATCAAGCGCCTGCGCAGAGCCAACGGGCACTTGAGCAGCACCATCGACATGCTGGAGCAGGGACGCACCTGCCTCGATATCGCGCAGCAGTTGCAGGCGGTGGAGAAAGCGGTTCAACAAGCCAAGAAGGCCCTGATCCAGGACCACCTGGATCACTGCCTTGAAGACCTCGTGGGTCCGCTTGCGCGTGGCCAGCGCCAATCCATGGACGAGTTCAAGGAGATCACACGCTACCTCTGAGCTGCCCACTCCCCCTGCCCGAGCGCACTAACCCCGAGATACAACATGCTCGACATCCTGGCCCACCGCACCTACCGCCATCTGTTCGCCGCACAGGTGATCGCCTTGATCGGGACCGGTCTGGCCACGGTGGCTTTGGGCCTGCTGGCCTTTGAGCTCGCTGGCGACAACGCAGGCATGGTGCTGGGCACGGCTCTCGCCATCAAGATGGTTGCGTACGTGGGCGTGGCGCCCGCGGCTGCTGCGTTTGCCGATCGCCTGCCACGTCGCACCCTGCTGGTCGCGCTGGACCTGGTGCGCGCTGCCGTGGCACTGCTGCTGCCGTTCGTCTCCCAGATCTGGGAGGTGTACGTGTTGATCTTTGTGTTGCAGGCGGCGTCGGCCGCTTTCACCCCCACCTTCCAGGCCACCATTCCCGATGTGCTGCCGGATGAGAAGGACTACACCAAGGCCTTGTCGCTCTCTCGCCTGGCGTATGACATGGAGAGCTTGGTCAGCCCGATGTTGGCGGCGGCTTTGCTCACCGTCATCGGCTTTCACGACCTGTTCGCCGGCACGGTGGTGGGCTTCCTGGCGTCGGCCGCTTTGGTGGTGTCGGTGGTACTGCCGGCACACCCAGCACCGCAGCGCCGTGGCATCTACGACCGAACCACGCGCGGGCTGCGCATCTACCTGGCCACGCCTCGGTTGCGCGGGCTGCTGGCCGTCAATGCGGCCGTGGCAGCGGCAGGCTCCATGGTGTTTGTCAACACAGTGGTCATCGTGCAAGCCGGGTTGGGCCTGACCCAGAGCGCGGTGGCCCTGGCGTTGGCCAGTTTCGGCGCAGGCTCCATGGTGGCCTCGCTGGTCTTGCCGCGCTTGTTGGAGCGACTCGCCGACCGCAGCGTGATGTTGGGCGGCATCGGGTTGTTGGTCGCGGGCATGTTCGCGGGCACCTGGGTGGTCGGACACGTCTCGCTCATGGCCTTGTGGTTCGTGCTGGGTCTGGGTTACTCGACCGCCCAGACACCCTCCGGGCGCTTGCTGCGGCGATCCTCGAACCCGGAGGATCGCCCCGCGCTCTTTGCCGCACAGTTCGCGCTGTCGCATGCCTGCTGGTTGCTGTTCTATCCCCTGGCCGGCTGGCTTGGCGCTCACCACGGCTTGCCCATGACTTTTGCGGTGCTGGGTTGCGCGGGTGCCGTGGCTGTATGGGTTGCCTTGATGGTGTGGCCGTCCCGGGATCCGGAGGTGATCGAGCACGACCACCCAGAGCTGCCGGCCGGGCATGCCCACACGCATGGTTCGATAGCTGCAGGCAGCGGCGCGCGCCACGCCCATCCGTTTGTGGTTGATGACCACCACCCCCACTGGCCCAACATGGAGCGCTGATGTCTCGTGCGGTGCGAAGGCAAGCCCAGCGTACGCCAGCGCACCGACCATGTGGCCCTTGCAAGACGATGCTGTGCACTTTTCACTAGGGGGTTCCAATGGCTCAAAAAGCACACATCGTCGGCAAGGTTGAATACCGCAGTGGCGACGGGCCGAATGTGGAAATCCGGCCCGGCCCGGTGGACGTGAGCACCGGTATCAACGACGCCACGCTGAGCTGGACCGACGAAGAGACGCATGGATCGACGGCGATACCGCTGGCAGACTTCAAACGCTATGTGGCTGAAGGTTTGATCCAGCTCGACAACTGAACGTCGTCAGCCGTTACTGTGGCAGGCGCACGACTCTCCGTGGGCCGCAGACACCAGTTCGTCCAGGATGCCGCAGTGCCCTTCGTGCGTGCCTGAACAGCGTGCCCGCAGTTGCAGCAGCTGTTTCTCCAGCGCCCGCATGCTCTTGAGGCGGGCGCGCACGCGGGCCAGCTGGTCGTCCACCAGCAGGTTCACGTCACCGCAGTGCTGCTCGGGCTCGTCCACAAAGCCCAGCAGCCGGTTCACGTCGGCCAGCGGCATGTCCAGCGCACGGCAGTGGCGGATGAAGGACCGGCGCTCCAGGTGCGAGGCCTCGTAATCGCGGTAGCCGTTGTCGCGCCGCGCCGGCTCGGGCAGCAGGCCCTGTTTTTCGTAGTAGCGGATGGTTTCCACATCCACGCCCGTGGCGCGTGACAGTTCCTTGATCTGCATGGCAGAACCCCTTTTTCATTGCGGTGATTGACACTGTAGCGACTTCAGGGTTTCCAATGCAGGCATCTCAAGGAAAAACCATGTCCGCTCATTGCTGTGACCACGATACGCCCAAGGTCGAAACCATCGTCAACCTGGGCCGCTACCGCAAGATTCTCTGGATCGCCCTGATCGTGAACGCCGCCATGTTTCTGGTGGAGATCGGCGCCGGGTTTCAGTCCGGCTCGCTCTCGCTGCTGGCCGATGCGGTCGATTTTGGCGGCGACGCGTTGAACTACGCCGTGTCGCTCGCGGTGCTGGCTTCGGCGCTGGCCTGGCGCGCCCGCGCGGCCATCCTCAAGGCGCTCAGCATGATGGGCTTTGGCCTCTATGTGCTGGGAGCTGCGCTGTGGTCGGTGTGGCACGGCGGTGTACCGCTGGCCTTGACCATGGGCGCGGTGGCGCTGCTCGCACTGGTGGCCAACGTGGCTGTGGCCTGGATGCTCTATGCGTTTCGCGAAGGCGATTCGAACATGCGCAGCGTGTGGCTGTGCTCGCGCAACGACGCCATCGGCAACGTGGCCGTGTTCATGGCCGCGCTCGGTGTGTTCGGCACCGGGTCTGCCTGGCCCGATCTGGCGGTGGCCAGCCTGATGGCGGTGCTGGCCCTGCACGGCGGCTGGACGGTGCTGCGGCAGGCGCGCGGCGAACTGGGCCAGAGCGCAGGCGAGGACCACCATGGCCATGTGCACTGAGCGGCGCCGCTGATGCGGGCCTGGTCTGTGTTGATGGCGGCCTGGGGCATGGCCCTGGTGTCGACCCTGGGCGCGTTGTTCATCGGCGAGGTCATGGGCATGACGCCCTGCCTGCTGTGCTGGTACCAGCGCATCTTCATGTTCCCGCTGGCGATCATCCTGGGCATGGCCGCTTTCGCTGAAGACCGCCGCGGCGCTGTGTACGCGCTGCCGCTGGCCTTGGGCGGCGCTGCGGTGGCCGGCTACCACACCGCCCTGGTGGCGGGCTGGGTGCCGAAGTGGTGGGTGCCTTGCGGTGCCGGCCCATCGTGCAGTGAGCAGAGTCTCGAAATCCTGGGGGGTATCCAGATTCCCTGGATGTCCCTGCTGGCCTTCGCGGCCATTGCCATCCTGTTGTTTGTTTACTTGAAAAAGACCCGTTCATGAGCGCCAAAAAACTCACCGTCATTGGCCTGGTGGCCGTCGTTGCCCTGTTTTTCTATCTGGGCATGAGCGCCTACCAAAAGCGTGTGCAGATCGCGCAGGACGTGCAGGTCAAGGCCGAGCAGACGCGGCTGGTGCGCATGCACTCGCCGGTCTTCGGCCCGCAGGCAGGGCAGGTCACCATCGTCGAGTTCTTTGACCCGGCCTGTGAGACCTGCCGCGCGTTTTATCCCATCGTCAAGAGCCTCATGGCGCAGTACCCCAGCGACGTGAAGCTCGTCATTCGCTACGCGCCGTTTCACCAGGGCTCCGACGTGGTGGTCAAGCTGCTGGAGGCGGCCAGGAGCCAGGGCAAGTACCAGACGGTGCTGGAGGCCGTGCTGGCTGCGCAGCCCGCTTGGGCCGACCACGGCCAGCCCAACATCGAAACCGCTTTCAAGGTGGCCGAGCAGGCCGGCCTGGACCTAACCCAGGCGCGGCAGGACATGGAGAAACCCGGCATGCAGGCGTTGTTGCAGCAGGACATCGAAGACCTCACCGCGCTGCAGGTCACCAAGACCCCGACCTTCTTCGTCAATGGCCGCAGCCTGCCCAGCTTCGGCCCCGATCAGCTGGCCGCGCTGGTGGCCGACGAGGTGGGCAAGCTGAAGCGGTGACGGCGAAGCCGCTGCGCCATCCACAGCGCAGCGACAGCAGCGGCCAGGGCCACCCCGGCACCCACGAAGCCGACGCTCTCCAGCCCCCACAGTGGAATGCTCGCGCCGCCGAGCATGGCGCCCAGAGCGATGCCTCCGTTGGCCGCCGAGACGTTGATGGTGCCCGCCAGTGCCTGGGCCTGCGGCGCCGACTTCATCACGCGGATCTGGCAGATCGGGTAGAGCGCGGTGTTGGCCACCCCCCAGACGGCCAGGGCGATCACCAGGCCCACCGGCACGGTGGCCAGCAGCAGGGTGGCCACCATGCCCGCCGCGAGCAGCACGCTGAAAGCGGCCGTCGTGATGAGTGGCTTGCGGTCGACCCACAGACCGCCCAACCAGTTGCCGCCCAGGCCCACGGCGCCAAAGCCCATGAGCCACCAGCCCACGTGGGCCGAGGGCACCAGCGCAACCTTTTCCAGCACTTCGGCCAGGTAGGTGTAGCCGGTGAACATGGCGGTGAACACCGCGACCGACAGCAGCACATGGCCCACGAACGCGGGGTCGCGCAGGATGCGGGCTTGTTCCCCCAGGCGCACGCGCTCGGTGGCCGCCATCCTGGGCATCACCACCTGCAGGAGTGCCGCAACCAGCAAGGACAGCGCGGCCAGCACCCAGAAGGCACCTCGCCAGCCAATGGCTTCCCCGGCCACGGTGCCCAGCGGAATGCCGAACAGCATGGCGCCCGAGATGCCCAGGTAGACCAGCGCGACGGCGCGACTGGCGCGCTGCGGCCCGGCGAGCTTGGCTGCGGTGTCGCTGGCTGCACCCCAGAACACCGGCAGGGCGAGCGCGGGCGCGATGCGCGCGATCGCCAGGGTCCAGAGGTTGGGCGCCATCGCGGCCAGGGCATTGGAGGCCGCAAAGAGCAGCAGCACGCCCACAAACAGGCGCTTGCGCTCCCTGTGGGCCAGCCAGGCCGTCAGTGGCGGCCCGCACAGCATCACGATCACGGCGAACAACGTCACCAGCTGCCCCGCTGTGGACACGGACACATCCAGGTCTCTGGCCAGTGCCGGCAACAAGCCCACCATGAGGAACTCGGTGGTGACGATCACGAAGGCGGCCACGGCGAGCACGATGGTGGACGCCTGGTGGCCGGTGGCCGAGGTTGAGGCGTCGGGAGACGCAGCTGGGTTGAGCGAAGGCATGGGAACTCGTTGAACGATGAATCTGCCCAGCTTATTAAAGAACCTTGATCTCTTGTTGGATCGTTATTCCAGTGAAAATAGAATTTGATTCCTGAATGGAGGGTGGCATGCACAGCGCAGAACGGTTGAAGGGCATCGATGTTTTTGTGGCCACGGTGGCTGCAGGCAGCTTCACGGCCGCGGCGGACCGGCTGAACCTGACGGGCTCGGCCGTGGGCAAAGCCATCGCCCGCCTTGAGGCGCGCCTGAGCACCCGCCTCTTTGAGCGCACGACCCGGCGGCTCGAGCTGACAGACGCGGGCGCCGCCTTCCACCGCATCTGTGTGCGCGTGCTGGAAGAGCTCGATTCGGCAGAGCGCGTGCTGGCCGCAGACGCCGCCGAGCCCTCGGGTCGTCTGCGGGTGGATCTGCCCGCCACGTTTGGCCTGCGAAAGGTGATGGCCTTGCTGGTGGCGCTGGTGAAAAAGCACCCGAGGCTGCAGACCCACGTGTCGTTCACCGATCGTTTTGTGGACGTGGTCGACGATGGCATCGACGTCGCCGTGCGCATCGGCGGCGCCGACACTTGGGCCCCCAACGTCGGCCACCGCTTCATCGGCAAGGAGCGCCTGATCTTTTGCGCGTCGCCCGGCTATTTGCAGCAGCACGGAACACCGCAGACGCTGCAAGACCTGTGGAGCCACGACACGGTCACCTATGGCCGGGCAGACGGCACGTCCAGCCCCTGGCTGATCGCGGCCGACCACGGGCCCACCGAGCGCCGCAGCGTGGAGAGCCGTGTGGTCGTCGGGCATGGCGAAGCGCAGCTCGATGCCGTGGTGGCCGGGTTGGGCGTGGCCCAACTGGCCACCTGGCTGGCAGAAGACGAGCTCAGGGCAGGGCGCCTGGTACCCATCCTGCCCGACCTGGAGGTGGACGGCCTGCCATTGCACATCGTCTGGCCGCTCAGCAAGCAGTTGTTGCCCAAGGTCGATGCTGCGTTGAACCACCTGGCCGCGCAGCTGCGCATCAACAACGACCCCATGACATGAAAACACTGCTGCTCTACCTCGTCACCGCCATCGCCGAAATCGTCGGCTGCTATTTGCCGCTGCTGTGGTTGCGCGGCCAGGGCTCGGGCTGGTGGTTGTTGCCCGCCGCTGCCGTGAGCCTGGCCACCTTTGCCTGGCTGCTCACCCTGCACGCCGCGCCCTCGGGCCGGGTCTATGCGGCCTACGGCGGTGTCTATGTGGCGGTGGCGCTGGCGTGGCTGTGGTCGGTCGACGGTGTGCGCCCGAGCAGCTGGGATGTGGCGGGTGTGGCCGTGACGCTGGTGGGGATGGCGATGATTGCGTTTCAGCCGCGGGCCTGAGGGCAGGGCGCCCGCCTTCCTCAATGCTGCAACACGTATTCGCCCGGTGCGCGGCCCAGCGGCGGGTAGGCCGCACTGCCTGGCGCCAGCGGTGCGCGCCGACGCGGCCCGCTGCGCGGCGCCAGCCACGCCACCCAGTGTGGCCACCACGAGCCGTCCTGCCGCTGGGCGCTGGCCAGCCACTCGTCCGGATCGCTGGGCAGGCCGCTGCCCACGTAGTGTTCGGTGCGGCCCAGGCGCGGCGGGCGCAGGATGCTCTGCACGTGGCCGCTGGTGCTGAGCACAAAACTGTGTCGTCCCCGAAACTGCCGCGCTGCGCGGTACACGCCGCGCCAGGGCATGAGGTAGTCGTCGCGTCCGCCGACGAAATAGCCGTCTACGCGCAGGCGCCGGAAGTCGATCGCCTGGCCGCCCAGGTGCAGCGCACCAGGCCGTTCGAAGACGCGGCGGTCCACCATGTCGATGAAATCGCGGTGCAGTGCGGCGGGCAGGCGGGTGCTGTCGTTGTCCCAGTACAGCACGTCGAGCGCGGGTGGCTGCCGGCCCATCAGGTAGTTGTTGACCCAGTAATTCCAGACCAGATCGTTCGGGCGCAGCCAGGCGAAGACGCGCGCCAGCTCGGCCCCTTCCATCACGCCGCGCTGGGCCGACCAGGCGGCTGAGGCGAGCAGCGTCTCGCGCTCGGCCAAGGCTTCCAGCACCGAGCCATTGCCGGCCAGCGGCGCGGTGACCAACAGCGAATGGTGCGCCACGGCGCGGCTGCGTTCCATGGCCAGCCGACCCATCGCGGCCAGGGCGGTGAGCCCGCCGGCGCAGGCGCTGATGCAACCGATGGACGCACTGCGGGTGATGGAGCGCACCACCTCCACCGCCTGCAGCGTGGCCTGCACGTACTGCTCCAGGCCAGCGTCGCGCAGGGCCGCGTCGGGGTTGCGCCAGCTCACACAGAACAGTTGAAAGCCCTGCTCCAACAAGTAGCGAAACACACTGTTGCCTGGCTGCAGATCGAAGATGTAGAACTTGTTGATCTGCGGCGGCACCATCAGCAGCGGGCGGCTGTGCACGGTGGGCGTGAGGCTGCCGTACTGCAGCAGCTCGAACAGCGGGTGCCGGTAGACCACCGCACCCGGCGTGGTGGCCAGGTCTTCACCCACGCGAAAGGCATCGGGCCGGATCTGCGAAGGCATGGCGCCGTGGTGCAGCGCGTCGTCCACCCACTGCTTGAGACCTTGCACCGCGCTCGCCCCTTCGGTGGTCTCGGCGCGCTTGAGCGCTGCGGGGTTCAGCGGCAGGTTCGACGGCGCGAGCGCCGCCACCCATTGGTCGAGCACGAAACGCACGCGTTGCTCGTCCTCGGGCGTGAGGCGCTGTTCGCCCACCCAGGCGCCCAGGCTGTTCTGCCAGGCCAGGTACACCTGCAGCAGCGTGCGGTGCAGCGGACTGGTGCGCCACAGCGGGTCCTTGAAACGGCGGTCGCCGGGCTCGGGTTCCAGGTCCAGTTCCTGCCGCGCGGCTTCAAGCACCAGTTTGGCAAATTGGGCGTAGTGCTTGGCCAGCGACGAAGGTTCGTTGAGCACGCGGGCCAGCATGATGCGCAGCGTGTGCACCACGCCCTGGCCCTGAAGGCCCGACTCGGCGGCGTTCGCATCCCCATCGGCAGCGCCCAGGTGGCGATCGCGCAGCCAGTCGATGAAGCCGGCCAGTTCACCCAGCAGGCCCTGCAGCCGCTCGACCACCGCCGGATCGGCCAGGCGCGCCTCTTCCACGGGGGGCGGCAACGGCGGCATGCGCGTGCTGCGGTGGGTGAAGGGCGCAGCGTGCCGCGGTCAGGCTTTGGTAGGCCGCGCGCGCGCTGCCGCAGGCGCCCCGGCCTTGCCCTTGAGGTCGGGTGACGGCGGCGTGGCGGGATCGGTGGGCGCGTCGGCCAGGCGGCGCACGATGAAGGGCACGCTCTGGTTGGAGAGGCCCGGCGCCACCACCGCGCCCGGCAGGTCCTGCTCGGCTGGCAGCTTCTCGTCGATGGTCGCGAGGATGCGCACGATCACGCCTTCGCCCGCCTTGAGGCTGAAGCGGCTCGGCTCCACACGCACGTGGCGCTCGTCCACCTCGCCCTGTACCACCAGGTGCACTTGCATCTCGCGCTCGCCCGGATTGTTGATGGCGAAGGCAGCGTTCGCCACCTCGCCGCTGCGCCCCACCACCAGCAACGGCGGGCGTTGCGCCACCGGAGCATCGGGAGTCGTCGGCCCGGGCGCCGGCGGGTCGCGCGTGAGCACCACGTTGGCGTCCTTCAGGTAGTCCTTGGACAAATGCAGCAGCGTCGAGGTGTAGCGCAGGTTCAGCTCCACCGCGCCCTTGAGCAGTTCGGTCATGCGGCTCATCGCACCACCCCCACCACACCGGTGCTGGTGCCGGGCGTGGCCGCCGCGCCGAAGCAGGGACGTGTCACGTAGAAGTGGTCGTACCAGTGCAGCACGTAGTCCGGGTCGTCGTTGACCACCACCTCGTGGCAGCAGGGTTTGCTGTTGGCCAGCTCGTCCACCGTCCAGCGCAGGTAGTGGTTGCGGCAGCCGCGCACCCAGATCAGGGCCTCGTGGTCGATGCAGCGGCAGTCTTCGTCGCCCTTGCCGTCGCGCGGCACGGTGAAGGTGGCTGTGACCGCGATGCGTTCCTTCGGCCCGAGCGTGACCGATGCGGTGGAAAAGCCCACGTTCGCGGCCGATTTGCCGGTCGCGGCGAACTGGTAGGTGTGCGGGCGGAAGTCGCCGTTGGTGACCACCAGGCACACGGTGCCGCTGTCGCCGGGGCGCAGCACGCACTTCACCTCGCCCAGCGACAGCGGCATCCAGCAGGGTTCGGGCACGTCGCAGCACGAACTGCCCTTGGGCAGGCCGATGCCCGAGGCCATGGACCCCGCCGCGCGGCCCGCGCCGCCCAGCAGCTTGAGCACCTCTTTGCCCAGCAGGAGCTGCGCGTTGATCAGGGACTTCAGGCCCGACTCCAGACCGTCGGTGCCGGTGTCGTCGCAGGTGTTGCAGTCTTTCATCGCTTTCCTCCTGGTTTGCCGGTGATCAATGCAGGCGCCACGCTCAGGCGCACGGCAATGGCATGGCCGCCGAGCTGGAGCACGCCGTGGTAGCCGTGGCCCGTATGCAGCTTGCTGCTGAGCACGGTCTCGATCGTGAGCAAGCGGCGTTCGCCCACCGCCAGCGCCCCCGCGCCTTCGGTCACGCGCAGCTTGAGCAGGCCCCCGTGGGCGTCGCGCAAGCGGGCGAACACGGTGCCGACGATCTGGGTGATGTCGTCGCTGTCGAGCCGGTAGGCCGCGGCGAGCGCGGTCTCTATGCCGTCGTTGTCGAACACGCCGGTCACCAGCGTTTCGTCGATCTCGATCGGCACGTTGCCGCGGTTTTCCAGGAGCAACTGCGCCTGCAC
>QBMB01000022.1:0-51139 GCA_003241965.1 Burkholderiales bacterium
GGGAGGGCCCCATGCGCGCACATGGAATGCACTGGCATGACGCGCGGAAACGCTTGGTGGCTGAAGCACAACATGATGGACACCCTGAGTTGGTTGTGTGTGCTGACGTACAGTCGCGCACTTGTTTTTTCATTCTTATGGGAACTGCGGGGACGACATGTAACGAGCCTTGAGTTGAGCCACGAGGCGTGCGTTGGAGCGAACCTTGCTTCGAAGGCCTGATCCCTGTGAATGGGTGGCCTGCGCTTTATTTGATGGCTCTTGTGATTTCAAACAGGCCGCAGTTCTCAAGGAGGTTGAAACGATGCGAATTGCTGAAGCAATCGAGCTGGATGCGAAGACCACATCCGAGTTGCTCACGCTGTCCAGGGGCAGGCGGGTGGAGGCACGCGTACAGCAACGTGCCTGCGTCATCCTGCTGGCCGCGCAAGGCTGGCAAAACAAGGACATCGCCCGCGAGGTCAAGCTTGATCGGCGGCAAGTGGCGTTGTGGCGGCGGCGCTTCATAGAAGGCGGCCTGCCGGCATTGCTGCAAGACGCTTCGCGTCCGGGGCGCACACCGAGCGTGACGTCCGAGATCGAGTCGCACATCCTGCACACGACGCTGCACGAACAACCGGCCACGGCCGCCCACTGGAGCACACGCACGCTGGCCTCGCATCTGGGCCTGAGTGCCACGACCATCCGCCGGGTGTGGCTGCGCAACGGCATACAGCCGCACCTGAAGGAGGCTTTCAGGGAGGCTCCCGAACCGCCTCTGTGCCTCGAAACCGAGCGGGTCGATGTCGTGGGGCTCTACATGAACCCGCGCGAGCGTGTGCTGGTGCTCAGCTGTGCCGGGCAGGGCCCGATTCAGCTGCTTGACCGCACCCGACGCCGACGCGGCCTTGTGCCGGACAGCGAACACCGGCGCCAAGACACGACAAACCTGTTGGCCGTGCTCGAGAAGCTTGAAGGCACCGTGCTCTCGGCGTGCAAGGACCGGCATGGGCATGAGGAGTGGCTCAAGTTCTTGCGCCGGATCGATCGCAGGATGCCCAGGCATTTGCAGTTGCACCTGATCGTGGAGAACCAGGCCACGCACAAGCGGCCCAAGGTCCAGGACTGGCTGGCCCGGCACCCGCGCCTGGTCGTGCACTCAACCCCGGTCGATAGCTCGTGGTTGAGCATGGTCGGGCGCTTTTTTCGCGAGATTGCTGAGCAGGGCATCCAGCGCGAAAGCTTTTCCAGCGCGGCCGAACTTCAGCAAGCGATTGCGCAGTACATCGCCCAACTGGACGAGGAACCCAGGCCGTTCACCTGGACGATCGGTGCTGCAGACGCCGCCCAGGTCGTCCGTGCCAGGGCGGCGCTGGCGCGCTGGACGATAAGTGCAGAAGAAAATGGTGCGCCGCAGCATGAAGCCGATGTAACGGCTGCCTGGGCATGAGTGTGGTTCTTACATCCCGAAACCCGGTTTCGCGGACGGGTCACCGCCGGGCGAAGGCTCAGATGGCCGAGAAGTCGGTCTGCACCGGCCAGTTCAGGGCGTTGACGCTGGCATCGATGGTGCCGCAACCCAACTGCGCCGGGGGATCAGAGCGTGGTCAGGTCGGTCTGCACTGGCCAGGGCATGCCGCTTGCGCCCACTGGCAACTGGAATTCATGTTTCAGCCACACGGTATGGATGCCTTTGCGAAGGCCGCAGACCTGGTACCCGTCGGCGGTGGGATTGATCGTCACAGGATCTCCCTGAACGGATTCCACCCGCCATGGCACGTCCGGCTTGGAGGGATTGCGCAACTCCAGGCAAAAACCCTGGTGCATGTTGGTGCTCACCACCAGTTGCTGCTGGCCGACCAGCCGGTTGTTGCCGGTCGCGTCAAGCTGGCTGGGATGGGCATTGCGCAGCACCCGCACGATGGGCGGTATGGTGACCGTGATGCGGACCGAGGCACTGGCACTGCCGCCGTTGAGGCCCACGCTGCTCTCTGCGTGGCTGGCAGACGGCACCATGGCCATGCACGCAATGTGCAGGGCGGCCATGGTGGGGCGAAACAGGGCATTCATATGCCATGTATCGTCCTTGTCGCGCCCGACTTGAGGCCTGCTGCAGCGGAGTGCTCAAAAGCCCGATCGGGCAGCGCCCCCAACGCCTTCGGGTAGTGCTAAAGGAAACGTTCTTGTGCAGCGGATCAGGGCAGGGTGGCCTGAACCTTGAAAGCGCCGTCGTCCCAGTCCAGGGTGCCGGAGACCTTCAGCGGAAACTTCGGCACAGGGGCCACTGCCGAGCCGGCAACGCGAGCGCTCAACACCAATGAACGGGTTTGCCCCGGCAGGATGGGGCCGCCGTCCGGGATGAGCTCGAACGATTGACCGGCGCCATCGCTGGCGCTGAGTGCGCCGTCCAGACGGCCATGTGCGTCGCCCGTATTGCGCACGGTGATCACCGGTCGCCGTTCGGCGCGAACGCTGTCCGAGCCTATGCGCATCAGTTCAAGTTGCGGCTTGGCGCCACCCACTGCCAGGTAGACCGACACCGCAATACGCCCACTCACCGGCAAACTCAGGCTTGCACCACCGCCGTTGATGGTCGCCATCTGGGCTGGCTCGACGCCTTCGATGGCGATCATGAAGCGGCATTCACCGCGAGGTGCGTTGGCAGGTACGTCGATCTGGAAGCGAAACGGCACGTTGCTGCGCGCGGCCAGTTGGCGTGTGCGCCGCTCCAGCGTCACCCAGGGCCGGCAGCTGTTGGGCAGCAACTCATCGTGAAAGGTCAGCTCACCTTGCTCGCTCAGAGACCAGTCCATGGTGCGGAACGACAAGGTGCTCACCAGATCGCCCACGTTGTAGACCTGCAGCGACTGCCCCACACGTTGCCCGCTCTGGGACGTGAGTTCGGTGCGCGACGGCGCCACAGCCACTTCAAAGGGCGCGGCCAGCAAAGGGGCCGCAGACAGCGCGAGTGCACAGACCAGCAGGGCGCGCCCTGCTGCTCCTGTGGCAGCCCACCGATTGGCGAGCGCGGGGGGGTATGGGGTGACGGTGTACATGGGAAGGCTTGAAGATCGCGGAAAGATCGGTCAGGGCGCCACGGCAGAGAACGTGATCTGGCCGCTGTAGGTGCCTGCCACCGGGCTGCTGCTCGGAGCGAAGTTGAAGGTCCAGTTGGCCGAGCGGTAGGTGAGCAGTGTGGGCGCTGCTGCGGTGCCTGCCCCGCCCAGCGCCACATTGACGGCGGGCCCCGGGCCCACGGCGGGGACAGTGGGCGCAGGCAGGTTGGCGTTGTCGCTGGAGCTCAAGGTGATGTCGGACATGGGGATGATGTTGGCGCCGCTGGTCAGCGGTGTGGTCGCCTGCGCACTGATGCGCACCTGCCCTGCGTTGCTTCGCACTTCCACGGGCAGCACGACCGCCGCAGCAGCCGGGTAGCCGGGGGCCGCGCCGTTCCAGTTGACCGACTGGTTGTTGCCGTTGGTGGCGCTGGTGGGCACCCCCGGAATGCTCATGGGCGAGAGCGAGAAAGACAGCGCGCTGATGGATCCACTGGCTGCGGGCCCGGTGCCGGAAGCCGCGCCCGAATGGCTGCTGCCGTTGCCCACGCGCAGGTACACCATGCGGTCGATGTTGACGGTGAAATCCAGTCGGGCGTCGGTGGTGCGTGTGCCGCTGTTGCCTTGAGATTCGGTCTGCTCTGCCCAAACGGGCGTGGCCATCACCAGGACAGCCAAACCCAGCGCGGCCTGTTGGCGGGCGAAGGAAGGCAGCCTTCTCATGGCAACACGGCCAGCTCGAAGCTGGGCTCGACGCCGAAGGAGCCACCGTTCCAGTTGCCGATGGCGCTGGTGTCCAGGCGCATGCCCAGTTCGATGGACAGCGTGGTCAAGGCTTGTTCGATGGTGCCCGTCCAGAGGGCCAGACGCTGCCCCGGTTGCACCTGACCACTGAGCGCACCGTCGAGCCCACGCCAATGAAAGACCAGACCCGAGGCGCGCCGCAAGCCCGGTACGCTGGGAGGCAGCACGAGATCGATGCGCACGCGTCTGCCGACGAAGGCGGCTGTGGCAAGCCGGTATTCCACCCGTCCGAACTGGGCGTGGGCTTCGCGTGAAAAGGGCGTTTGGGCGAACGGAAGGCCGTTCTCGTTGAGCACCTGCACCGCGGCCACCTGCTGGCGCGGCGAAGCCGAGCTGTCCAGCCTGTGGATGGTTTGTGCGCTCACCTGCGTCGCCGAGATCATGAGCAAACAGATCAGCAGCAGTAGCTTCCAGCCCGAAGCGCCGTTGCGGATGTTCATTCGATGCTGGCCGTGAACACCACCCGCCCTGTGTAGCGCCCGGCGGGGTACAGCGTGGAGTTGTTGTAAGTGAAGACCAGTGTGTTGGCCATTTCAATGGTGCCGCCGCTGCAGCAACTGAACTGCGACAGGAACTGGGTGGCCCCTCCGGTGAAGCTGCCGTTCTGAATGTCGAAGGTGGTGAAGTTGGATTTCTCGAACGCTGTCCAGCTGACGGTGTTGAAGGGAATCACCGTGCTGCCACAGCCGGTGGCTGGCACACAAGCCATGCCTGCCACTGAATTGACGCGCAGCCGCAGAATCTGGTCGCCGTTGTTCCATTGCCCGCGCATGCGAACGCGCACCCCACCTGTCGGCGTGGTGGCTGGTGTGCCGGCGTCGGGCACGCCAACCACGGACGAGGGTGTGGGGCTGGTGTTGGCGCCGGTCACGTTGAACGTGACGTTGTTGACCGTGCCCCCGGTCGACCCCACTTGCAGCTGAATGAAGCGGGGGCTGGCGAATGGGAAAAACGTGAACACCGCTCCCGCCTGGCTGCAGGCCAACAGGCCCGCTGCCAGGAGGCAGGTGCGTCGTCCCGGCCGAGGGGCTGGATTACTGCGCACTATCTGAGCGGATGGGTTCATATCGCGTTGAGCTTACAGCGCCGTGGCGGTGTAGGTGACCACCTGGGAATGAGCCCCTGCGGCTGCGTTGGCCAGGCCAGCAGCGCTGAGGCTGTAGGTCCAGGTGGCGGTGGCCAAGGTGTTGCGAGTCAGGGGGGTCGGAGCGAACGTGCCGGTATTCGCCCCTGGGTGTGCCAGGGTGCCGGTGCTGGTCACGTCGATGTTGGCGGCCACCAGTCCGCTGGGGCCCGGGAAGGCGGTGGTCACCGCGCCGGTCACGCTGCCGCCGCCAGCCGAATTGGTCCAGGCAAAAGCATTGATGGCGGCCGATGGCGTGGCGCCAAACACGGGTGCCGTGCCGTCCCAGCCCGAAGCCTGGCTGTTGCCGCCCACCAGGGCGCCCGCTGCCACGCCACCGGGAATGCCCGGGGTGGGCGCCACAGTGATGTTGGCGGCTTGTGCAGCGGCGCCACTGGTACCGACGCGAAGCAGCACCAGCGTGGGTACCGAGACGGTGACGTTCACGCGGGCCGTGGCTGTGTTGCCGGTGGCGCCCGTTGCACTGTAGCCGTAGGTGCTTTCAGCTTGCAGACCGGTGCTGGTCAGGAACAGGGCGGTGGCGGTGGCAAGCAGTTTGAAAGAGGTTTTCATGGAGATGTCCTTGTGAAGGTTGGAGCAGCGAGGTAACGAACGAAAAAAACAATGAGAAAACACAGGGCGCGCGGCCGCAGCCAGCGCGGGGAGGTCAATGTCGGGTGGTCATGGGCAGGCCTTTCGAATGCTCAGTTGTTGACCCGGGTCACCCCCAGAGGGGCCACCACCTCGCCGCGCAGCGGCACGTCCACCACGGTCCGGCTTTGCGGACCTTCCCCCCAGGGCAATGGCACCGTTTCGGGCCGAAGACTCAGTCGCTGTGGCCCGGTGGGTACCAGCGCGAATTCAAAAAGACCGCGGTCGTTGGTGACCGCACGCGCACGCTCATTGAGCAAGACCTCGACCCCCGGGACGCCGGCCTCGTTGGCCTGTTGGACACCGTCGCGGTTGGCGTCAAAGAACACCACGCCGCTGATGCGGCCTGCGCCCGCGCCCTGGGGCCCGCGTATACCGAACCCGTAGGGTTGACCTTGTTGGCCCTCGTAGCGGAGGTACACCAGCGCGGTCTTGTCGTTGCTGCGGCTCACGCTGACGGCGCCGGGCAGTCCGGTGGTATCGACGTTGACCACCGCCTGGTTGAGCAGCAGCGATGCACCCAGCGTCCAGCCGGGTGACAGGCGTTTTTCGGTTTGCAGCGAGCCGGACAGCCCGCGACTGGTGGACAGGTTGCCGCTGCGTGAGGTGTAGCGCAGGTTGGCGTTGAGGTTCCAGTCGGCCGCCAGCCAGGTCTGCCAGGTCACGCTGGCCGTGGGGTAGGTTTGTGTTTCCGTGTCGCTGCGGTCCCGCGCCCAGCCCAGGCTGGTGCGCAGCAGGTTGTTCTGAAAACCCTGCTGGCGCCGCGTCCAGTCCTGCTCCCACTCGATCTCTTCGCCGGTGGCGGTGGGGCCGTTGCTCACCAAAGATTGGTTGCGCCGCAGGGTCATGCGAGCGACGGTGTCTCCCCAGTCGTTCCAGCTGGTTTGGTAATAAGCGTTGCCATAGCTGCTTCGTTGGCCCGAGGCAGCGTTACGAATGCGTTGCAGGCTTTGTTGGAGGTAGCCGCCCCAACTGCTGCGCCGGTCGATTCGGTGCTGCCAGTTGGCATTGATGCCTGTGCGCAATTGTTCGCCGTTGTTGAAGAGGCCGGTGTCGGGCTGCTTTTCATGATCCACGCCAACGCCCCAGTTCATGCGGCTCTGGCTGCTGTCCATGCGCCAGTACAGACCACGTGCACCGTCCGAGACGTATTGGTCGCCAAAGCTCAGGCGCGGCTGCGTGGTGTACAGGCCCGCTTCATGGCGGTAGGCACCTGCCTGCAGCCCGCCCTCAACGTACACGCCACTTGAGCCCGCGCGCTCGCCAGTGCTCACGGTGCTCTGGCTGTTCAGCACGGTCAGGCGCGCGCGGCGGTCGCCATCGTTGAACAGTGTGTAACCCTGGCCCAAAGTGACCGCAGTGCTGGTGGTGTCTGCCAAGGGCGAGACGCCCAGGCCGTTGTTGCCAAAAATCCAGGGCGCATCACTGGAACGGTTGACTTGAATGCCTGCGTACAACGCGTCATCGAAGCGCCGCGTATAGCCTGCCCAGAGCACCTCACCCTCGGTGCGCTCGAAGCTGGGGAAAGGGCCCCCGGCGAGTTGACCGCGCTCACCCCAGCCCACGCGCACGTCGTGCTCCCGGGAGAACAGCCGGGTGCTGGCGCCGCGCACGGTGCTGCTGCCCAGCGAGAGCCGCTGGCCTCGGCTCAGGCCGTCGGTGATCTCGCTGCTGATGTCGCCGGCAGCGCTGTCGGCAAACATGAACGGCGTGACAGGCAGACCCTGGTTGCGCAAAGTGAGACGGCCGCCTTGGCGGGACTCGGTCGGGAAAAAGAAAGCGCTAGAGGCCCCACCCGATGCCTGCCCGAACCGCCGGCGCGTGTCTGCCTGCACCCCCCACTCTCCGTGGTTGAGTGTCTCCATGCGGTATTCCAGCCGCAGGCCCGCTTCGGTGCTGCTTTGGACGGGCGCGCCAGTGGTCCTTTGTTCGGCCCAGCCGATACGGCTTTCGGCCACCCATGAGCGCAGGCCCATGGGCTCGTTCTGTGCGTCGATGGCGGCTTGCATGCCGGCGCCATCGTCGCCTTCTTCCATGACCCGGTCCGCGTATGCCGGTGGCTGATTGCGCATCAATTCCCGCAGGCGTTCCTGCTCTGCTTGAAACCTGTCCAACGATTGAATCTGGGCCATGACTTCGGGAAGTGCGGGTTGAGTGCCGCTTTGTGCTGCCACCGCCATGGGGATCAGGGTGAACCAAACCATCGCATGCCTGCATCGCAACCCACGCATTGTTTTTCGGGTCATGAGAGGGCTTGGCGGGGCGCTGACACACATGAGGGGGCCATAAAACGGCTCGGGAACTTTAGGGCTATTGAAATAGGTAAGACAAACACAGCCGACGGCCGGATTCTAGTTACCCAACATCAATCTGCACAGTCTCAAAGCGTTCTAAAACAACGACTTGTGCGATTTATCTCAATAGACGGTCGAATCTTGGATGAGAGCGGCAATTTCAGCGCTCAAGTTTTGCGGGAATTTGCCGTGCTCGTACTTTTAGCCAACAGGTGCGACAACGGAAGTGCGCTTCCCGACTTCACTTCCCCCAGCGAAAAGCTGGTGTGCAGGTCTTTCACGTTGGGCAGGTTGAGCAGCACCTCGCGGGCGAACTGGCTGAAGTGGTTCAGATCTCGGCTGACCACCTGCAACTCGAAGGTGCCGGAGCCGCTGATGTAGTGGCAGGACACGACCTCGGGGATCTGGCGAATGGCGTTTTCCAGGTTGCGCGTGACGTCGCCGCTGTTGCGGTCAGCATCCAGACGCACGAAGGCCAGTACGCCCAGGCCGATCTTCTCGCGGTCGATTTCGGCGCGGTAGCCGCGAATGAAGCCGGCCTCTTCGAGCGCACGCACGCGCCGCCAGCATGGCGCGGCCGACAAGCCCACCCGCTGGGCCAGTTCGGCGTTGGTGAGGCGGCCATCGCTTTGCAGTTCTTGCAGGATGGCGATGTCAAACTTGTCGAGTGTTTCCATAAGGTGCCGTTCTGAGAATGAATCTTGCTCGATCATCCATAAAGCGGGCATGAAACGCAAACACCTGTCGCGCAGTGGGGCATACACTGTGCGCCACACTGGGGTCTTGCATCTACTGGCATGCGCCCCGGACCACAAACGCCCACGAGGCGATCCCGCCCACCACGGAGACAAAACCATGAACGCCCCCCTGCCCGAACACATCCGCCGCGCGCTGGAAACCGTGACGCTGGACGACAAATACGCGCTGGACCAGGGTCGCGCTTTCATGAGCGGGGTGCAGGCGCTGGTGAAGCTGCCCATGCTGCAGCGCCAGCGCGACGCGCTGGTGGGCAAGAACACCGCAGGCTTCATCAGCGGTTACCGTGGCTCGCCGCTGGGCGGCTACGACCAGGCGCTGCAGAAGGCCGCGCCCTACCTCAAGGCGCAGAACATCGTGTTCCAGCCGGGGGTGAACGAGGAGCTGGCCGCCACCGCGCTGTGGGGCACGCAGCAGCTGGGCTTTGCACCACCCGGCACCAACAAGTTCGACGGTGTGTTCGGCATCTGGTACGGCAAGGGTCCGGGCGTGGACCGCTGCTCCGACGTGTTCAAACACGCCAACATGGCCGGGACCACGCCCTGGGGTGGTGTGATCGCGGTGGCGGGTGACGACCACGTGGCCAAGAGCTCGACCGCCGCGCACCAGAGCGACCACATCTTCAAGGCCTGCGGCCTGCCGGTGTTCTTCCCGACCTCGGTGCAGGACATTCTCGACCTGGGCTTGCACGCCATTGCCATGAGCCGCTTCAGCGGCGTGTGGGCGGGCATGAAGACGATCCAGGAGATCGTGGAGTCGAGCGCCACCGCCACCATCGACCCCGACCGCGTGAACATCGTGGTGCCCGAGTTCGTCATGCCGCCCGGAGGCCTGCACATCCGCTGGCCCGACCACGCGCTGGACCAGGAAGCCCGCCTCTTTGACTACAAGTGGTACGCCGCACTGGCCTACATCCGCGCCAACAAGCTCAACCACAACGTGATCGCCGGTCCGAACGACCGCTTTGGCCTGATCGCCAGCGGCAAGGCCTACAACGACACGCGCCAGGCCCTGCTCGACCTGGGCCTTGACGACGAGACCTGCCGCCGAATCGGCCTGCGCCTGCACAAGGTGGCGGTGGTCTGGCCGCTGGAAGCGCAGACCACGCGCGAATTCGCCACCGGCTTGCGCGAGATCCTGGTGGTGGAAGAGAAGCGCCAGGTCATCGAATACCAGCTCAAGGAAGAGCTCTACAACTGGCGCCCCGATGTGCGGCCCAACGTGCTGGGCAAGTTTGAAGAGGTCGAGGGCGATTTCAGTGGCGGCGAGTGGTCCATGCCCAACCCGAGCGCGCGCACCCTGCTGCGCGCCAACGCCGACCTGTCGCCCGCGATCATCGCGCGTGCCATTGCCAAGCGCCTGAAGAAGATGGGCCAGGTGCCCGAAGACGTGATGGCGCGCATCGACGCGCAACTGGCCATCCTGACCGCGCAGGAGCAGTCGATGCAGACCCTGCTCACGCAGGGCGCTGGACCGGGGCTGCTGGGTGCCGAGCGCCAGCCCTGGTTTTGCTCGGGCTGCCCGCACAACACCAGCACCAAGGTGCCCGAGGGTTCGCGCGCCATGGCCGGCATTGGCTGCCACTTCATGAGCATCTGGATGGACCGCGCCACCGTGGGTTTTACCCAGATGGGCGGCGAGGGCGTGCCGTGGGTGGGCCAGCAGCCGTTCAGCCACGACCAGCACATGTTCGCCAACCTGGGCGACGGCACCTATTTCCACAGCGGTCTGCTGGCGGTGCGCCAGAGCATCGTGGCCGAGGTGAACATCACCTACAAGATCCTTTACAACGACGCCGTGGCCATGACCGGCGGCCAGCAGGTCGGTGAACGCCCCGAGGGCCACAGCGTGGTGCAGATCGCGCAGAGCATGCGGGCCGAGGGCGCCGCGCGCATCACCATCGTGACCGACGAGCCCGAGAAGTACGAGGGCGTGAAGGGCTTGCCCGAGGGCATCACGATCCAGCACCGCGACCAGCTCGACGCGGTGCAGCGCGAGTTCCGCGAGATCAAAGGCACCACGGTCATCATTTATGACCAGACCTGCGCCACGGAAAAGCGCCGCCGCCGCAAGCGCGGCACGCTGGTGGATCCGGCCAAGCGCGTCGTCATCAACGAGCTGGTGTGCGAGGGTTGTGGCGACTGCGGCGTGCAGTCCAACTGCCTGTCGGTGGAGCCACTGGAAACCGAGTTCGGCCGCAAGCGCACCATCAACCAGAGCAGCTGCAACAAGGACTACTCGTGTGTGAAGGGCTTCTGCCCGAGCTTCATCACGGTGGAAGGCGGCCAGCTGCGCAAGAAGGACAAAAAAAGCGCCGCGCAGGACTGGACCGGCGGCGCGCTGCCGGCCCCGGTGCTGCCGGTGCTGGGCTCGGAAGCCTGGGGCGTGATCGTGGCCGGTGTGGGCGGCACCGGTGTCATCACCATCGGTCAGCTGCTCGGCGTGGCCGCGCACCTGGAAGGCAAGGGCATCGTCACGCAGGACGCGGCGGGGCTGGCGCAAAAGGGCGGCGCGACCTGGAGCCACGTGCTTATCGGCGCGCAGCAGGACGACATCCGAACCACGCGCGTGTCGGCCGCCTCGGCCGACCTGATCCTGGGCTGCGATCCGATCGTGAGCGCCAACAAGGAGACCTGGGCCCGCTTGCGCGCCGGTCGCACCCACGTGGCGCTGAACGTGAGCGCCACGCC
Organism: Burkholderiales bacterium; assembly: GCA_003241965.1. Classification (GTDB taxonomy): domain Bacteria; phylum Pseudomonadota; class Gammaproteobacteria; order Burkholderiales; family Burkholderiaceae_C; genus Hydrogenophaga. The sequence continues at coordinate 11,354 of QBMB01000022.1, forward strand.
CACGGCGGCCTTCGTCAAGAACCCGGACTGGCAAAACCCCGCGCAGGCCTGCGTGGACGCGTTGGTGCACAACCTGGGCGTGGATGCCGTGGGTGCGTTTGACGCCGAAACCGCCGCCACGCGCCTGATGGGCGACAGCCTGTACACCAACCCCATGATGCTGGGCTACGCGTGGCAAAAGGGCTGGCTGCCGTTGGAGCTGGAATCGCTGATGCGCGCGATCGAGCTCAACGCGGTGCAGGTAGACAAGAACAAGGCCGCGTTCGAGTGGGGCCGCCGCGCCGCGCACAACCCGCAGGCCGTGGCCGCGCTGTGGCAGAAGGCCGGCGCTGGCGAGCAGGTGATCCAGTTCAAGAAGCGCGACTCGCTCGACGAGCTCATTGCGCGCCGCGTCGAGTTCCTCACCGGCTACCAGAACGCTGCCTATGCTGCCGACTACCGGCGCTTCGTGCTTCGGGTGCGCGCGGCCGAGGCGCCGCTGGGCAAGACCACGCTCAGCGAGGCCGTGGTGCGCAACCTGTTCAAGCTCATGGCCTACAAGGACGAGTACGAGGTGGCGCGCCTGCACAGCGACCCGGCCTTCCACGCCCGCCTGGCCAGCCAGTTCGAAGGCGACTTCAAGCTCAAGGTGCATCTGGCGCCACCGCTCATCGCCAAGAAGAACGAGCGTGGCGAGCTGCTCAAGCAGCCATTCGGCCCTTACATGTTCACTGCATTCAAGTGGCTGGCGCGCTTCAAGGGCCTGCGCGGCACCGCGCTGGACATCTTCGGGCGCACCGAAGAGCGCCGCACCGAGCGCGCGCTGATCGGCGAGTACCGCGCCGACATCGAGGCCTTGCTGCCCGAGCTGAGCAGCACCAACCTGGATCTGGCCGCCGAGATCGCCCGCATTCCCGAGCACATCAAAGGCTTCGGGCATGTGAAGGAGCGCAATCTGGCCGCCGCCCGCTCGCGCCGCGACGGGCTGCTGGCCCAGTGGCGACAGCCGGCCGGGGAGCCCAGCCTGGCCAAGGCCGCCTGAGTTCCCGCCCTGCAGATCGCTCACAAGCACCCCCGGCATACAATCGCGGGTTGTGTTCCAGCGCCCGGGCGCCGCTTGTTGCGGGCCCGGGAGCTCGGCCTTTTCTTGATCCCGAACCTGTTGGAGACCGCCCGTGTTCATTTCCTCCGCTTACGCCCAAGCCGCCGCCGGTGGCGACACCCAATCCACCATCCTGGGCATGCTGCCGCTGGTGTTGATGTTCGTGGTGCTGTATTTCGTGATGATCCGTCCCCAGATGAAACGCCAGAAAGAGCACAAGGCCATGGTGTCGGCCCTGGCCAAGGGTGACGAAGTCGTGACCGCAGGCGGCTTTCTGGGCAAGGTCTCCAAGATCGGTGAAATCTACGTCGGCGTGGAACTTGCCGACGGCATGGAAGTCCAGATGCAGCGCACTGCAGTGGTTCAGGTCTTGCCCAAAGGCACGTTGAAAAACGTCTGAGCGCCTGCAACGGGGAAGGCTCGCCCTCCCCGCTTTTGTTTCCAGACCCCCCCGACCTCGCTGACACACCCGCGGCCTCCAGGGCCGGCACACCATGAACCGTTACCCGCTGTGGAAGTACGCGATCATCGTGATCGCTCTGCTGATCAGTGCGATCTATGCGCTGCCCAACCTGTTCGGCGAATCACCTGCCGTGCAGGTGTCGGCTGCGCGTTCCACGGTGCGCATCGACGCCACCACCGTCACACGGGTGGAGCAGGCGCTGGCCGCGCAAGGTGTGGAAGCCACGCTGATCCAGCGCGACGCCAATTCGGTCAAGGCCCGCTTCGAGACCCCCGACGAACAGCTCAAGGCGCGCGACGCGCTGGAGAAAGCGTTCAACCCCGATCCGGCCGATGTGGGCCACGTGGTTGCGCTCAATCTGCTGCCGCGCACGCCCGCCTGGCTGGCCGCGCTGGGCGCTTCGCCCATGTACCTTGGCCTGGACTTGCGCGGTGGCGTGCACTTCATGCTGCAGGTCGACATGGCCTCGGCCCTGCAGCGCCGCGCCGACGTGATGGTGGCAGACCTGCGCACCCTGCTGCGTGAAAAAGGCGTGCGCCATGGCGGCATCAGCCGCAATGGCCAGACCCTGGAGCTGCGCGCCGGTGATGCCCAGACCCTGGCCAAGGCCAGCGACCTGATCCGCACCCAATTCCCCGACCTGGTGCTCACCGACACGCCCGACTTTCGTCTGCTGGCCACCTTGCGCCCTGAAGCGGCGCGCCTGGTGCAGGAGCAGGCGCTCAAGCAGAACATCACCACGCTGCACAACCGCATCAACGAACTCGGCGTGGCCGAGCCGGTGATCCAGCAGCAGGGTGCGGACCGCATCGTGGTGCAGCTGCCCGGTGTGCAGGACACCGCCAAGGCCAAGGACATCCTGGGCCGCACCGCCACGCTGGAAGTTCGCATGGTGGACGAATCCACCGACGGCCAGGCGGCCGAGCGCGGCACCGGCGCGGTGCCGTTCGGCTCCGAGCGTTACCCCGAGCGCGGTGGTCGTTCCGTTGTGGTCAAACGCGATGTGCTGCTGACCGGCGAGAACCTCACCGATGCCCAGGCCGGTTTCGACAGCCAGACCCAGGAAGCCGCGGTGCACCTCACGCTGGACGCCAAGGGCGCGCGCATTTTCCGCGACGTGACGCGCGAGAACGTGGGCAAGCGCATGGCCATCATCCTGTTTGAAAAAGGCCGTGGCGAAGTGGTCACCGCTCCCGTGATTCGGGGTGAAATCGGCGGCGGTCGCGTGCAGATCTCGGGCGCCATGACCACCGTTGAAGCCAACGACACCGCCCTGCTGTTGCGCGCGGGCTCGCTGGCCGCGCCCATGGAGATCGTGGAAGAGCGCACCATCGGCCCGAGCCTGGGCGCCGAGAACATTGCCAAGGGCTTCAACAGCGTGATTTGGGGCTTTGCCGTCATCGTGTTCTTCATGTGCGTCTACTACGCACTCTTCGGCATGTTCTCCAGCATCGCCCTGGGCTTCAACCTGCTGCTGCTGGTGTCGTTGCTGTCCATGTTGCAGGCCACCCTGACCCTGCCCGGCATTGCCGCCATGGCGCTGGCGCTGGGCATGGCGATCGACTCCAACGTGCTGATCAACGAGCGCGTGCGCGAAGAGTTGCGCCGCGGCTCATCGCCCCAGGTGGCCATCAACACCGGTTACGACCATGCGTGGGGCACCATCCTCGACTCCAACGTGACCTCGCTGATCGCTGGCCTGGCGCTGTTGATCTTTGGCTCTGGCCCGGTGCGTGGATTTGCAGTCGTACATTGCCTGGGCATCGTCACCAGCATGTTCTCCTCGGTATTTTTCTCGCGCGGCCTGGTCAATCTCTGGTACGGCCGGCAAAAGAAACTCAAGACCGTGTCCATCGGAACCGTCTGGCGCCCAGATGGCCAGGCCCCCGCCGTCAAGGCCGACTGAACGAGGAATCGCAGCATGGAACTCTTCCGCATCCGCAAGGACATCCCGTTCATGAAGCACGCGATCGTGCTGAATGCCATCTCGCTCATCACGTTCATCCTCGCCGTCTTTTTCCTGACCACCCGTGGCCTGCATCTGTCGGTGGAGTTCACCGGCGGTACGGTGATGGAAGTCGCTTATGAACAGCCCGCCGACCTCGAGTCGGTGCGCAAGGTCATTGAATCCCTGGGTTATGCCGATGTGCCGGTACAGAACTTCGGTACATCGCGTGACGTGTTGCTGCGCCTGCCGGTGCAGGCTGGCCAGTCGTCGGGGCAGCAAAGCGAGACGGTGTTGGCTGCGTTGAAAGCGCAGGACCCGACCGTGGCGTTGCGCCGCACCGAATTTGTGGGCCCTCAGGTGGGTCAGGAGCTGGTGGCCAATGGTCTCAAGGCGCTGGGGTTGGTGATCGTGGGGATCATGATCTACCTCGCGGTCCGGTTTGAGTGGAAGTACGCCGTGTCGGCCATCATTGCCAACCTGCACGATGTCATCATCATCCTGGGCTTCTTCGCCTTCTTCCAATGGGAGTTCTCACTCGCCGTACTCGCTGCCGTGCTGGCGGTGCTGGGCTACTCGGTGAACGAGTCGGTGGTGATCTTCGACCGCATTCGCGAGAGCTTCCGGCGCCAGCGCAAGATGAGCACGCCACAGGTCATTGATCACGCGATCACCTCGACCATCAGCCGCACCATCATCACCCACGGCTCGACCCAGATCATGGTGCTGTCCATGCTGTTGTTCGGTGGCCCGACGCTGTTCTATTTCGCGCTCGCACTGACCATTGGTATCCTGTTCGGTATTTACTCGTCGGTGTTCGTCGCGGCGGCCATTGCCATGTGGCTGGGCATCAAACGCGAAGACCTGATCAAGCCCACCGGCAAGAACGAAGGTGGTCCGGACGATCCGAACGCGGGCGCTGTGGTTTAAGCGCGAACCGCGTTCCACCAGCGGGTTGGATGGGGGTCTCAACCGAGGGTGGTTGAATCCTTTCGTGTCATACTGAAAGCATTGTGTCGTCCCCCGATCAGCACGTCTCTTCCCTGGCCAAACAGGCGCGTGAACTCTTCGTGGTTCACGTGGGACGCGCCCTTCCCGAAATGGTCAAGGCCTGCGACACGCGCCTGACCTCCATCCTCGATCAAGCCGGTCCGGCGCGCGAAACGCAAGCCCGGCGCGATGCCTGGACGGCTTTCCAGAAACACCAGACCAACTGGCTCAACCAGAGCCGCAAGGCCTTGCAGCGCACGCTGCTGCCACGCTCGTCCGGCTCCAGCCAGCCGGTCAGCCTGTCTGGTGCGCTGGAACTGGTGGCTGAAGGCGCCATCGACGACCAGATCATGGCTTCACGCCTGGCGATGAAGGTGCTCGAAAAATCGTCCACAGAACTCAACGAACTCCGCCTGCGCATCCAGCACCTGGAGAACCGCCAGGAACTGCCCCGCGGCGATGTGCTGCTGCCTGACGTGACCGCCCGCATCCTGGTGGACCAGTGGCTGGACACTCAGATGAGCCGCGATGCCTGGGGCTTTGTGCAGGATGCCCTGGCCCCGGTGATGACGCTCAAGCTGCACGAAGCGTACAAGGCGGCCAACGAGTTTCTGGTGGCCAGCGGTGTCATGAAAGAGATCGACCTGCAGTCGCTGGTCAAGCGCGCACCCGGCGCGCGCAGCGAAGGCCCGCCGTCCGCGCCGCCACAGTCCCGGCCCGTGGGTGCGCGCGGTCCCTCGACCGGTTCCGGTTTTGGAGCGGGCTCGGCGGGTGGTGCATTCCGTCCGGCGAACTCCGCCGTCGATCAAGCCCAGGGCGCAGCGCAGGCGCCAGCCGAATCGGGTGTGTCTGGCCACGGCGCCGGGGTGCGTTCGGGCAGCGCCGGTTCGTCCGCCATGGGCGTGCAGGACGAAACCCGCATGATGACCAGCGCCTCCCCGCTGGCGCGCGCCCGCATGCGCGCACAGGGGGTGGTGGGTCGCCTGCGCCGCATGCTCATCGACAAGGTCGGTGGTGACTTTGAAGCCACCCAGATCCTGCCCCCATCGGCCGGTTTGCAGCAGGCCATGCAACGCGTCTTGCCCGGCGACAGCGCCGGTGCTGGTTACTACGTGTCGGGCAGCAGCCGCCCAGGCGCCGTCTACATGGACGCCACCCACGTGGAGAGGGCGGCCACCGCGCTGCGCCAACGCACCACGGAACTCAAGCAGGCCGCCAGCACGCCCACGGAGAAAGCGACCATTGAAGTGGTGGCGCTGATGTTCCAGAGCATCTTGGCCGAAGAACGCATTCCACCCAGCGTGCGTGTGTGGTTCGCCCGGCTGCAGATACCGGTGTTGCGCGTGGCGCTGGCCGAGCCCGAGTTTTTCAGCGCCCTGCAGCACCCGGCGCGCCGGCTGATCGACCGCATGGGCTCGTGCGTCATGGGCTTCGAGTCCAACGTCAGTTCGGCGGCACTGGAAGCGGAGATCAAGCGCGTGGTGCAGGTCATCGAGCAGTACCCCGAAACCGGCCGGCGCGTGTTCCAGCTGGTGTTTGACGAATTCCAGAAATTCCTCTCCACCTACCTCAGCGAGCAAGGCAGCGCCAGCCGCTTCGTGAGCGTGGCCCAGCAGGTCGAGCAGAAGGAAACCTTGTCGGTGCAATACACCATCGAGCTGCGCAAGCTGCTGGACGATGTGCCGGTGCGCGACGAGGTGCGCGACTTCCTCTTCAAGGTGTGGGTGGACGTGTTGGCCGTGTCCAGCGTGAAGTACGGGCTGCGCCACGAAGAGACCAGCGCGCTCAAGCAGGTGGCCTCCGACCTGCTCTGGGCGGCCAGCGCCAAACCCAATCGCGACGATCGCGCCCGCGTGATCCAGCAGTTGCCGGCATTGCTGCAGCGTCTTCGCCAGGGCATGGGGCTGCTGGGCTTCACCACCGGCATGCAGGACCAGCACATCAAGACCGTGAGCGACACCCTGGCCGATGCCTTCATGTCGCGCACCGAGCCCATCTCGCAGGAGCAGCTGGACAACCTCTCCGAGCGCCTGGCCAACCTGGAAGACTACCTGCCTGCCAATGGCTTGGGCGACCTGGACCTGGACAACGAGAGCATCGAGATGATCACTGGCGTGGACGCCAGCAACATCGAGGTGATCAACCAGGGTGGCAGCCAGCCGAACGAGGCCATGCGGTCCTGGGCGATCGAGCTGCAGATTGGTTCGTGGTTCGGGCTGGACCACAACGGCAAGCTCAACAGCGTGCAGCTGGCCTGGCGCAGCCAGCGCGGCCAGCTCTACCTGTTCGTCACCAACGGCGGTCGTTGCTTCCTGATCCAGGCGACCCGAGTCGCCTCGTATCTGCAAGCGGGTTTGCTGGTGCCGAGCGAGGAAGAAGCGCTCACGGTGCGCGCCACGCGCGACGCGCTGTCCAAGCTCGACGCGAACCCCGAGCGCCTGCTCAACTGAGCTGGATCACCCCTTGCGGGCCTGTTCGTACAGGCCTTGCACGCGGGGCACGTTGGCTTCGAGTTCGCGGATGCGGTTGGGGCCGCTGGGGTGGGTGGAGAGAAAGCCCGGTCCGGCACCGCCACCGGCCGACGTCATCTTCTGCCACAAGCTCACGCTGGCCTGCGGCGCATAGGCCGAGCGGGCAGCAAGCTCCAGCCCCACCAGATCGGCTTCGGTCTCGTCCTCCCGGCTGAACCTGAGCGTGAGCAACTGCGTGCCGAGGTTGGCCGCCACGTCACCGAGCTGGCCCAGGCCAAACAGCTGCGCGGCGATGGACAGGCCGATGCTGGTCGCACTGCTCTTGGCCACACGGGCGCGCGCGTGTTCGCGCAGCGCATGGGCCATTTCGTGGCCCATGATCATGGCGGTTTCGTCGTCGGTGAGCTGCAGCTTGTCCAGGATGCCGGTGTAGAAGGCGATCTTGCCGCCGGGCATGCAGAAAGCATTCACCTGATCGCTGCGGATCAGGTTGACTTCCCACTTCCACTCGGTGGCCCGTTTGTTCCACTGGGCCGCGTGGGGAATGATGCGCCGCGCGATGTTGCGCAAGCGCTGGACCTGCGCGTTTCCTGAGGGCAGCAGCAGCTTCTTCGCGTTGGCCTCGTTCATCATCTGGGCGTATTGCTGGTTCGCCGCGCCTTCAAGCTCTTCGGCCGGTATCAGGTTGCGCAGGGCCGATGCCTGGCCGACGTCGACCTGCGCCGCTGCAGGCAGCACACTGCCCGCAGCGGCTGCGGTGCCCGCAAGCAGGAAGCCGCGGCGTGCCGACCAGACGTGATCGGGTCGCGTTGCGGGCGAGGGGGCAGATTTGAAGTCGCAGATGAAACACATGCGTGAATAATAGTCAAAGCCATGCGGGTGTGCCCACCCCAGTGAACCCTATCCCCTCAATATTCGTCGATGTCTGCACCCACTCCCGTGACAACCCCGAGCGCCGCAGGCCGTGATGCCACGGACGCGACTTCGCAGCCCAGCCCCACCTGGGGTGAAACCCTGCGCGTGTACCTGGAGCCAGCGAGCCTGCGCATGTTTGCCCTCGGGTTCTCCGCCGGGCTGCCGCTGCTGCTGGTGCTGGGCACGCTGAGCTTTCGATTGCGCGAAGCCGGCCTGGACCGCACGACCATCGGCTACCTGAGCTGGGTGGGCCTGGCCTACGCGTTCAAGTGGTGCTGGGCGCCGCTGGTGGACCGCCTGCCGCTGCCCTTCCTCACCCGCTGGCTGGGGCGCCGGCGCAGCTGGCTGCTGCTGTCGCAGTTCCTCATCATGGCGTCGCTGGTCGGTATGGCCTTGTCCGATCCGCGCACCGACCTGACCCTGGTGGTGTGGTGCGCGCTGGCCGTGGCGTTCGCCTCGGCCACGCAAGACATCGCGCTGGACGCGTTCCGCATCGAGTCTGCCGATGTGCGCCACCAGGGCGCGCTGGCCGCGACCTACCAGACCGGCTACCGCCTGGCCATGATCTGGGCCGGTGCCGGCGTGCTCTGGATCGCCGCGCGCGCCGAGGTGGCCCCGGTGGCGGCCGTGGCGGGAGCGGCGCCTGGCGTGCTTTACCAGCAAGCCGCGTGGACCACGGCCTATCTGGTGATGGCGGCGAGCATGCTGGTGGGCGTGTTCACCGTGCTGTTTTCGCGCGAGCCGTCGCACGTGGTCTTGCCGCCATCGAAGAACGCGGCGGACTGGTTGCGCAGTGCGCTGGTCGAGCCGTTCGCCGACTTCCTCAAGCGCTACGGCAAGCAGGCGGTGCTGATCCTCGCGCTCATCGCCACCTACCGCATCAGCGACGTGGTGATGGGCATCATGGCCAACCCGTTTTATGTGGACATGGGCTACACCAAAGACGAGGTGGCCGCGGTCACCAAGGTGTTCGGCGTGATCATGACGCTGGTGGGCGCCTTCATCGGCGGAGCGCTTTCGCTCAAGCTCGGGGTGATGCGCGTGCTCATGCTGGGCGCGGTGCTCTCAGCTGCCAGCAACCTGCTCTTTGCCTGGCTGGCCGGGCATGGCCACGACGTGACCGCGCTGATGCTGGTGATCTCGGCCGACAACCTGAGCGCGGGTGTGGCGTCTGCCGCATTCATCGCTTACCTGTCGGGCCTGACCAATGTGAGTTACTCGGCCACGCAATACGCCTTGTTCAGCTCCATGATGCTGTTGGCGCCCAAGTGGCTCGCCGGTTACTCGGGCGTGTTTGTCGACACCTACGACTACCCCACTTTCTTCACTGCCACCGCCTGCCTGGGCGTGCCCGTGTTGCTGCTGGTCTGGCTGGCTTCCCGGGTGGCACCGGTGGGCACCCGGGCTTGAGCCCAGGCCACGTTCACGTTTCTTTACGCCTTCCACAACCCGTGTTCACGCCGAGCCCGCACCCTCAGGGGCTCCCGCCACACGCCAACACCCAGAATCCATGACATCCCAGCTGCTGATGATTGAAGACGACGCCCGACTGGCCAAGATGGTCGTCGAGTACCTCGGCCAATCGGGCTTTGAAGTGAGCCACGCCGCCGATGGCGAAACGGGCTTGGAGCAACTGCAGCTCATCCAGCCCGAGCTGGTGATCCTCGACCTGATGATGCCCGGGATCGACGGCCTGGAAGTGTGCCGGCGCATCCGTGCGCTGCAGGGTGATGTGGCCCGGGTGCCCGTGCTGATGCTCACGGCCAAGGGCGACCCGATGGACCGCATCATCGGCCTGGAACTCGGCGCCGACGACTACCTGCCCAAACCCTTCGAGCCGCGCGAGCTGCTGGCGCGGGTGCGTGCCGTGTTGCGTCGCCGCGGAGAAACCGGCAGCGCCAGCGTCTCGCGCAGCACGCCGGTGATGCGCTTTGGCTCGCTCGACATCGACCGCGACGCGCGCACGGTGGTGGTGTCGGGGCTGGTGTGTGAACTCACCTCGTACCAGTTCGACCTGCTCGTGGCCATGGCCGAGCGCGCCGGGCGCGTGCTCACGCGCGACCAGATCATGGAAGCTGTGCGCGGGCGAGAGCTGGAAGCCTTTGACCGGTCGATCGACGTGCACATCGGCCGCATTCGCAATGCGATCGAAGTCGACAGCAAGGAGCCCAAGCGCATCCTGACCGTGCGTGGCGTGGGTTACGTTTTCGCGAAGCAACAAGATTGAGCACGTTGCCCCCAGCGCGGCCCGGCGGCGAAACGCGATGAAAGCTTTTTTCGTCTCCAAGCTCTACCTGCGCATCTGGCTCGCTGTCGTCGCGGCGGTCACGGTGCTCACGCTCGTGGTCGGCTGGCTCTGGCAACAGGCGCTGGACGACGACCGCGCCGAGCGCGATGCGCGGGTGACCCGAACGATCGTGGTTCGTGATGCAACCCGCGAGATCATTGGAGAAGCCCCGGCGCGCGCCGTGCGCATTCCCGGGGGCGGCTGGGAGTTCGAGGTGCTGATGAAGGACGGGGAAAAACTCTTCGTTCTGCTGCCGCGCCCCAACCGGCCCGAAGGCATCAACAACCCGGGACGCCGCGCACCGGCCTGGCTGCAGACGCCCACCGGATTTGCCTGGTTGCTGGGCTTCGTGGCGATGGCCGTGGCGCTGGGCGCTTACCCGATCGTGCGCCGCCTCACCAAGCGCCTGGAGATCTTGCAAAAGGGTGTGGAGCGGTGGGGCAATGGTGACCTCTCGACGCGTCTGCCCATTCAGGGGCAGGACGAGGTGGCGTTTCTGGCCGAGCGCTTCAACGCCGCAGCCGAACGGGTGCAGGCCCTGGTGCATTCACACAAGTCTTTGCTGGCCAACGCGTCGCACGAGTTGCGCTCTCCATTGGCGCGCATCCGCATGGGTCTGGAGCTGCTCGGGCGCGACAGTGTCAGCGCACAGCAGCGCAGCGAAATGGCGCGCAGCATTGAAGAGCTTGACCAGTTGATTGACGAGATATTGCTGGCCAGCCGGCTTGACCTGCGCGATGCCAGCGATGTGTCGGCGCTGGGTCCCACGGAAGAAGTGGATCTGGTGGGGCTGGCCGCTGAAGAGTGCGCACGCACCGGCGCCGATCTGGACATCGCGCCCGGCGCGTCACCCGTGCTGGTGCAGGGCCACGCCAAGCTGCTGCGCCGTGTGTTGCGCAACCTGCTGGAGAACGCGCGTCGATACGGGCGCGGCGCGGCGCCTTCGGGAGGCGAAGGGTCTGAGCCCGATGTGCGTTTGTGGTTGTCGGTCGGTTCGATCGCTGGAGTGCGCTCTGCCGAGCTGTGGGTGGAAGACCGAGGCCCGGGCGTTCCGACTGAGCATCGCGAGCGCATCTTCGAGGCCTTCTACCGCCTGCCTGGCGCCAGCGAGCGCGAAGGCGGTGTGGGCTTGGGCCTGTCGCTGGTGAAGACCATCGTGGAGCGGCACAGAGGACACGTGCACTGTGAGGACCGGCCTGGTGGTGGCGCCCGGTTTGTCGTGCGGCTTCCCCTCTGAAGCACCACCAAAAATGCACCATTTCCCCCATCTAGGGGATGTTCGGAGCCATCGCTGCAACGCACAATACAAACTGTTGCTGTCACAACTTCTCGAAAAATCAGACCCGGCAAGCCCCATACGTCGCTCAGCGCGTTTGAAACTGGTCTCCCAACGACGTCCCTTCAAGGACTTTCAAAAGCCACCGCAAGGTGGCTTTCTTTTTGCCTGTGCGGCTCAGTGCAGCCGCTGCGCTTGTCTCGGTGCCGTGTCGTGAAATGACATGGAGTGCACCCAGTCCACCACCTCGCCCGTGGGCTGGTAGCCCTGCACACAGCACTGCAGAAGAGCGCGTGCTGCCGGCACGTCCTGGGCCTTGAGCGCCTCGTCAAGCGTCTTCAGTGTTTGCTGGAATTCGCTCCACGGCCTGAATTCTTCGCGTGCGCGCAGGATGCGTGGGTGCTGCGTGGGCTGCGGGTTGTCGCCGATCAACAGCTCCTCGTACAGCTTCTCGCCGGGGCGCAAACCGGTGGTCTGGATCTCGACGTCCCCAGTGAGGTTGAGTGCCGTCTTCACCTGCAGACCCGAGAGCTCCACCATGCGCTTGGCCAGATCGTAGATGCGCACCGGCTGGCCCATGTCGAGCACGAACACATCACCGCCCTGCGCCATGGCGCCGGCCTGGATCACGAGCTGGGCCGCCTCGGGTATGGTCATGAAATAGCGCGTGATGTCCGGGTGGGTGAGGGTGATCGGCCCGCCATTCTTGATCTGCTGGCGAAACAGCGGCACCACCGAGCCGCTGGAGCCCAGCACGTTGCCGAACCGCACCATGCAGAACGTGGTGCTACCCGGCTCGGCCGCCAGGGCTTGCAGCACCAGCTCGGCCATGCGCTTGCTCGCACCCATGATGTTGGTGGGCCGCACGGCCTTGTCGGTGCTGATCAAAACGAAGTGGCCCACGCCGGCCGCTTGCGCACTGCGTGCACAGACCCATGTGCCCCACACGTTGTTGCGCAACCCTTGCACCGGGTTGTGCTCCACAAGCGGCACGTGCTTGTAGGCGGCAGCGTGATACACGGTGTGCGGGCGCCACGTCTGCATGATCTGCGCCATGCGTTCTTCGTCTTGTACCGAGGCGAGCAGGGGCACCAGCGTGACGGCCATGGGCGGGACCACACCGCCTTCTTCCACATCCAGCGGGTCGACCTGAGCGCCCACCAGCGCGGTGAGCTCGTGGTGAATCTGGTAGAGCGCGAATTCAGAGTTCTCCACCAGCAGCAGCGTGCGCGGCCGGCAGGCTGCGATTTGCCGGCAAAGCTCGCTGCCGATGCTGCCACCCGCGCCGGTGATGAGCACCACCTTGTCGTGCACAAGGCGCTGCAGCAGCATCGCGTCCGGCGTCACCGGCTCGCGGCCCAACAGGTCTTCAATGTCCAGCTCGCGCACATCGCTCAAACTCACGCGGCCCGCGGCCAGATCCGACATGCCGGGCATGGTGCGCACCCGCACAGGCAGGTGGCGCAGGGATTCGAGCACCTGAAGGCGCCGCTGGTGGGTGATGGACGGCAGGGCCAGCAGGATGTCGGTGATGCCGAGCCCTTCGATCAACTCGGGCAGAGCCGTGGGCGGATACACCGTGCGCCCGTCCAGGCTGTTGCCTTGCAGCCGATCGTCGTCGTCCAGAAAGCCGAGCAGCCGGTGCTCGGTGCCGCGAGCGAGTGCTGCCGCGAGTTGGCGGCCCGCCGCGCCCGCGCCGTAAATCAAGACGCCGGGTAGCTCCTTGCGTTGCAAGGCCAAACGGTATAGACCACCCAGCCAGTAGCGAACGGCGACGCGGCTGAACCCCACGAAGGCCATCAACAACATGGGCTGGATCACACCCACCGTGCGCGGAACGCCGGGTACGCTGATGACGGTGAACAGGGTGGCGTAGAACAGGCTGTACAAGGCCATGGCCTGCACCAGGCTGATCATGGCGTTCCAGCCTGCGTACCGGAAGATGGCGCGGTACAGCCCGAACCGGATGAAAAGCGGCAGCGCCAACACCACAGAGCCCAGCATGGCCCAGCCGTGCACTGGCTCCAGCCGCACCCAGTGTTCGAGCCGCAGACACAACGCCAGCCACACCGTGAGCACACACAGAGACGTGTCCACGGCGAGCGCCACCAGACGTTTGGCCACTCGGGGCATGTCCAGCAGCGCGGTTGCCGCAAAAGTATCCGAATCCCTGTTGTTCATTGTTTTCAGTGGGTCACGCCGTCGCGGCGCAACACCTTCACAAACGTCATCCACAAAATGCGCAAGTCGAACGCCAAAGTGTGACGCCGCAGGTACTCGGCGTCCAGCGCCACCTTCTGCGGAATCGGCAGCTCATCCCGGCCATTCACTTGCGCCCAACCGGTGAGGCCCGGTACCAGTTCGTGCACGCCTTGTTCGGTTCGCAGGGCAATGAGGTCCTGCTGGTTGAACAGCGCTGGCCGGGGGCCGACGAAGCTCATGTCGCCCCGGATGATGCTCCACAGCTGAGGCAGTTCGTCCAGGCTGCTCTTGCGCAGGAACGAGCCGATGGGTGTGAGGTACTTTGCCGGGTCGGTCAGCAAATGGGTGGCCACGGCGGGTGTGTCGATCCGCATGCTGCGGAACTTTGGCATCCTGAAAATCCTGTTGTGACGACCCACGCGGTCGCTCCAATACAGAGCCGGCCCGGGCGAGGATAGCCGCACGGTCAGCGCGATGCTGGCCACAGGGAGCAGCAGCACCAGTGCGGACGGGATGGCCAGGGCGAGATCGAACAGGCGCTTGATCACGGCCGAAGCCCCGCCACAGCCCGCCGCAAGCCTTCGTCCATGGAAATGGGGGGTGACCAGTTCAGCGTGTCACGGGTGTGGCTGATGTCCACCTGCAGATTGCCGAGCAGGCGCTGCGCCATATCGCCCTTGCCCAGCAGGTTGGCGCCGAGTTGCAGCAGCGAAGGCGGCACCGGGAACAGTCGCGCTGGATTGTCCATGGCCTGACCGAGGCGGCGCAACAAGTCGGCCGTGGACAGGTCTTCGCCGTCGCTCACCAAAAAGGTCTGGTTGGCCGCAGCAGGATGGTCGATGCAGGTGATAAGCAGGTCGACCAGGTTGTCCAGCGCAACGAAGCTGCGGCGGTTGTGGGTAACGCTGGCCAGGGGCAGGGGGAGGCCGCGCTGCACGGCGCGCATGAGCGCTGCGAAGTTGGCTTTCACTCCCGGGCCGTATACCAAGGGTGGGCGGACGATGACGACTTCCATGCCGGTCTCCGCTGCAATCTGGCGCAGGCCTTGTTCGGCTTCCATCTTAGAGATGCCATAGGGATCTTGGGGGGCGGGTGCGTCGTTGGCGGTCAAAGGGTGGTTCTCGGCTGTGGACTCGCCATTGACCTTGATGGAGCTGACGAAGATAAAGCGACGCACGCCGGCAGTGGCCGCTTGTCGTGCCAGATTCAAAGTACCTCCCGTGTTGACTTTGCGAAACTCGATCAATGGATCAACGGACGCATCCTTCACGACGTGCACACGCGCAGCAAGATGCACAGCAACATTGCATCCGGTCAGTGCACCTTTCCAATCGATGCTGCTGTCAATCCGACTGATCATCAAGTTCTCAATCGCTGCAGGGAAAAGACCCGGCGCGCGAGTGATGCCGACAATACCCACGCCGCATGTTGCGCCTCTAGCACATAGAGCGAAACCAACGAAGCCATTTGCACCGGTAACCAAAACCCGCGGATGTTTCATTGACCGGGTCTTCTCGTCATAGACAACGCCAGGCACGACAAAGCGAATACAAGCTTGTCACGTGTTCTCCGTCGACATTGTCGGGCATGCATGGCCAGCCACAACAAACCCAATCTGTCACCTCCAGACCAATGTCTCACGAAGGGGTTATCTCGCAAACCAACCAATTCGGCTATCAAGGCAGATTGCCGCAAACCCCATCCATTTAATACTTTACGCATCCGATGGAGAAATGCAGCGGGACCAGAGTTGACACCCACCTGGTTGCTTGCATGCTGCCGGTATAACATTCCATTGGAACTATCGATCACCCAACGATAGCCATTTGCGCGAGCAAACGCATACAGAAACCAATCGTGCAAACCAACGTTCTGCACATCGAGCCAGCGTTCCCTAACCAACTTTTGAATAGCGCAGGCAAGTTCTCTGCGAATCACATAGGTGCATCCGGGTCCAGCTGCTTCAAACAGAAAATCCCATCTGGTTTGAGTCTGAGATTTCCAAATTAACTTTTTACGCCCGTCCGGCCAAAAGGCAATCACATTACTTGAGTAGGCATCGACCCCAAGGGTCGATATCACTTCATGCGCACGTGCAAGTTTGCCGGGCATCCAGATGTCATCTTGATCAGCAAAACATACATAGTCGAAATCAGAAAAATCAACTTCATGAATAATTCGAAGAAAATTTCGTGCCGCTCCACCAAACCTCTTGCCATGTGGAAGCAGGATGATTCTGCTGTCATCCTTGGCCCTCTGATCAAACCATTCCTCAGTACCATCAGTGGATTGGTCGACACTGACAAAAATTGACACCAATACCCCTGTTTGTGCAAAAACAGAATTCAACTGTTCAGCAAGCCAAGGTGTGCCGTTAAAAGCGGCCATACAAACGGCTATCTTGGGCATCGATGAAGTATTCAACTCTTCTAATTTATGGTTAAATGACACAATAAAACTCAGGTCTTGATGCAGAAACGATAAACCAATTCGCTATAAGGCCCCATAAATTCAGCTTTTGCACTAGATCGATTGGAGGCAGAGAGCATTCTAAAAGGAGAAAGCGGAAAGCTTTGTCAATGAATAGCAATATACCAATAACACATGCATTGCAAAGCTTTTGCATCGCAAAAGAAAGTCAGTCGGAGTAGCCTCTGCAGCCAAGAAAAAACATCATTGAGTAGAAGCAACTAATAAACGGTCGACGTGTTGAGATCCTAGCCAATACCCTGAATCATATAAATGGCTACAATGGACAGAAAGATTGTCGCATTTCCTAAAAACTACAATAACATCCAACAAAAAGTCAGTCAAATAGTTGTACATTCAAAGACGAGGTCGGTGCTTGCGACATTCTCAAGAAGAAACTAAATTAATGAATTGGTCAAAATATTGCCTATCAGCGATGATGGCAACCAAGTCACAGGGTAGGAAATTTTCCTAAGGCCTGAAAAAAATCAGCGCGCAGAGAATGTTCCAACAGGCCTGGTTCAAGCGCAGCACCTTCACTCCACTCATTCCAAGAATTGATCAACAGTGGTAGTCCATCGTCCGATCTAAGTTTATCCAGCACGCTGAGCGAGGCCGGCGCAACACTAGCATGGTCAACCCGTGTGCCGCGATCACCATATCTTGGTGAATTGTCCCAGCGAAGGAAAGCGGAGCGCATTAAAGGCAGTTTACCTGCTATAGAGCGCAGCGCACTTTCCATTTGTCCATTTTCTAACGCCATGAGATAGTCAGCATAGGAAAAGCTACGCCTCCCCTCAAATCCACGCAAACGATCACGCTGCCCGCCAATCCATTCAAAAAGCTTTGGCATGCGAACTTTTAATCGTGCGGCAGTTTCAGTCAATACCGACGAGCTTTTGCTATTAAAAAAGAAGCGGGGTTGGAATTCACAAACAAAATCGTATGCATTCAATTGAGTTGAGGGCTGAGGATAGCCAACGCATACGCCAATTAATGGATCATAGCCAGACTTCTTAAAGAACTCACGATACATAGCAAGCACTCGCGGTAACGCGAGACTGACTTGCGAATCATATATCATGAACAGTGGGCGTCCATCTACTGTATGGTATTGATCGAGCTTAAAAAATTGTAGCAGGTGACTGACATGAGCCTCGATAAGTTCGGCATCTGCTTTATGCTTCTGCTCAATCAGGATTTCGCCTGGCAGACCAATCCAGCGCTTGGACCAACTCTCATTTGCCCAGCAAAGGAAAAAAGGTGGTGCATTGTTTGGATGTGCAAGAAGTTGCTTCTCAAAGCCCGATAGGGCGAAAACCCCATCAAAATGATAGTGGTACACCATCAATCCTGCTTTCGGTAGGGGCGAACTCTCGAGTTGCGCTTTCAGAGTGTTCAAATATTCACTATTACTAGGATCATAGTATCCAAGCTGCGGAGTGAATGAATCACGTTGCGGTTCTGGCAGCGCGCGAATCAGATCCCAATCGGTAAAACCCTTTCCCCAAGCCCGATCATTGATCGGATCTGGATTGAACTGAGGGAAATAAGAAAAAAAATGCTGAACAAAAGCCATGATAGTCTGAAGGGAAATAGTGTTTCGCGAAACTAGCTTTGTCGAGTGTTACCTATTACGCTGGAAGATGTATCTGCGGAGGACAACCAGCAAATAATCTACATAGCCGATATTTTCACGCACAAGTCGAGGAAACGCTGCACGAAAATTACGATCAACCACAGTTGATGAAAATCCTTCGGACGAATACCACGCAACACATTGATTTATTCTGACTTTATTCACTGCTGAATCTGCACAAAAAACGATGTTTGCGTAGTGATCAGCTTGAACAGTGAATTGAGCCGGGTAGGTTTCAACTATAAAATTGAACTTCTTTCGGTTATAGAACAAACCTTGATGACACCAATTCCTCCATGCCAACACATGCTTTGAAGAGAAGTTTCTAAAGATGGACCCGTGCCCATAAAAAACATTAGCAATAACAATATCAGCCTTGACTGCGAGGCCTTGCATTAAAGCGTCAGACGCAGCTGGAAGCAGAATATCGTCTTGCCCGATAAAATAAACAAATTCCCCAACAGCTTGCGAAAGGCCCTGATTCATCGCATCATAGATTCCTGGCCCATCTTCCTTGATGATTTTCAGATCGGATGCTTCGATGCTCGAAAAACTTTCAACATCTCGGACAATAGAAATGACTTCAAACGTCACCTTGTTGGACAATGCAGTTCTTATTGAATAAATACATCGCCGGTATTCATCATTCAAGTAGAGAGCAGGCAATATGAGGGATACTGTTATCATCTATTTGCTATTCATTGTATGGGTTTACATTCAGAGACAATCAACATTGAATTGAAACGATTGTAACTCATGAAGTATTTGTTCGGTATAAAAGACGAATGAAGAGTCTTCCCTGTCCGTTCAAACGCTGACACTGCGGCGCTTAAGGCATTCGTTATATACGATGCTTAAAAAAACCATTCCGGTAGACGACATGAGAAAGTAGTTCGACATGCTGATCACAAGATAGGCCCCGTAAGCGACCCAAAGCCAACGAAGTTGATTAGGTCTTTTGTACGAGATCAATATTAAAGGAGCGATCCAGAAGCCAAGGTAGGCAAGTGCTATGAATAAACCAAAATTTCTAAGCAACTCAAGCAATGTAACTTCGGTGATTAAAAGTTCCACACCAAGTGATTCGAAATAATGTGATGCCCCAATTCCTTGCCCAAAAAGCATTGTGATCGGATCTGAGAATATTTTGATGTAGTCATCCCAGTAGCCGAGCTTTACTGAATTTGAGAATTCATTTGGGTCTAGCATGGAAATGATAATATCAAAATTGGCTAAAATAACACCGAAAGTAGTGCCCAGTACCAACATTGCGAAGATCTTGGTGAATTGTGTGGACCTATTCAAGCTACGAATGAAAAAGTATGTGGGAATCAGAACTGCAAACAACATATTTGCCCGAGTCCCAGAGATGAACATTGCAAGGGATGAAATTCCCAAAAGAATGAATGTCAAAGACTTGTTATCAGAGTGCCATTCAAAGTATTTTTGTGAGAAATATGCTACAGGAATCGCCAGGAAAGGTGCAGTCTTGAAAAATATTTGCGTGAATTGAAATCCGCCATAGTCTTTGGGATTGATCCAAAGAAATCCAAAGGCATATCCAAATAGGGTCACGGGCTCAACAAACTCGAGATGCAGATTCAAGAAGAGGTAAAGTCCAACAGTCACGAAGGCTAGAACTGTTGTCGCTTTGACAAAAAGGTGTAAGGCCTTAACGTCAATTGAGTTTATGAGAATTAGAAGGGACAGGCTCAAATAACCCTGAATGACGACGAATCCTTGATACTCAATTGAGCTACTACCTTGCAAAAAGAAAGAAAGAACAGATAGAAGAGGGAGCAGTGCCCCGAACGCGATAGCAACAGAAGTAGCTATCAAAGATATTTCACGAGGTCTCTTTGAATTAGTGCATAGAAGAATCCACCAAAAGATCAAGACCAAAAAAATTGGTTTTTTCAAGCCAGTCAGACTGTCCGATGGATCAAAAATAACAACAAAAAACAAACTCATCAGTATCCAACTACTGATCAGTTCCGATATCAGGGCATATGGGCGCTTGCTACTGGATAGTTCCGTCGATGAGCCATCTACTGATTCCGCGCGGATCATTTCAAGCACGTTTTTTAACGAAGACACCATCGGCTTGTAATAGATGACCCGTTCGAGGATCTGAAAAACCAGGATTGATCTCAGCGAGCGAGTAGCCCTTGGACATCATGAATTGAATAAGATCCAAATAGCCAGCTTGTCCGTCGTACAATTGAGCTAAGGACAGCTCTAACTGAACGGCTACAGCAGTCGATAATACGTTTGAAGCGCCGGCAAGCACTTCCGCCTCAAAACCTTGGGTATCAATTTTGAGAAGCGTATGACAAGGTGACAATATATATTGCATTACCACATCGTCCAATGTGTTCATTGGTACAGTTTCTGTTTCCGTGTATCGCGAAGTAGGTGATGCTTCTCGATGTAGATCCGACATTGGCAGAATTGAGCTGCTTTCCAAGTTCTCCGCTACATTGATTACCACATCACCTGTAACTCTACCTATTGCCATTCTTGGTGCCACGACCCAATTTGGATCACTTGCAGCCAATGCTGCTAGCGCTTGGTGCGCGCTGCTCAGTGGTTCGAAAGAGAAGATTCTTCCTGAATAGTTTGCATCGCGCAAAGATCGTCCAAACTGCCCTTCATTCGCTCCGACGTCAATTACGGTATCTATTTGATAGTACTCAAAGAGACGTCTCATCCGACCTGAGTGTGAGTGAAGTGGTGGATATCTGACAATGTCGAATCCTGTGCTGCGAATCACTTGTCTAAGTATTCTTTTCATTAAGGTCACCTGCTTCTTTTCTTCATTTCGCGTGCAAGTAGTCTAACTGCATTCATCACAGCTGCAAGGTTGGATAGCTCCTTGTTCTTCTGCAATCCTAAGACTGAATTTGCAAGGATGCTAGCAGAAAAACAATCATTAACATCAAACTCTGTACAGTCAATTAAAAATCTTTTGTTGAATATATCCATTCCATATACTCTTGATGCAGAAGAGAATGGATTGTGAGTTGCACTTGCCAGAGCTAGCTTGGTATCGGCCTTTATAGATATGCTTGCGGACATTTTTTGCAAAGCCTTAATAACATCGTTAAATACGTTATCCTCTGCTCTCTTGAGTTGCAATACCGCTGCTCGAATGGTCGCATCAAAGTCGACGGGATGTTTTCTCAGAATTGGTAGCTTCGTATGTGCTTGAAGCAATGACTCCGTAATAAGGATTGGTATTGATGGGCAATAGGTTAATGCAGGATGAAATGGTAGATTTTCCTCAGCTAAGAAGAGTTGCTCTGCATTGCTCCCTTCCTTTTTCGAAAAACTCGATGTTCCATTGCTATGTCCCGAAGCGCCATTTAAGGTGTACGGACGAGAGAAATATATGTACTGTTCTATAACAGCGCATGAAGCAATGCCAAAATAGACATCGGGAATCATCGAATGAAAGATGGTTCCCCCGGAAGCATCTCGAAGTTTTCTAACTGCTGAAGTTTTCACCAAACCCTTATAAATGAATGGGAGTTCACTATATGGCCGTTTGAAGCGAATCACTTCAGAAAGTATTTCATCCGTGTACCTTACCTCGATACCTTTGGTAAAAGGTATAACAATGGTGTTTCGCAGTGCGCTGTTGGGGCAGCTTGGCCAACCATAGTCTACTGATGGCCAAGTGAAAGCGTCAATTGTCTCATTTTCTGCCGCATAATTCATTAGATTCGCAACAGCACCAGGCAGTACACCGTCGTCATCTCCCAAGAACATGACATACTCGCTGTCGACATGACTGAGTGCGAACTCCCAGTTTCCTGACATACTTAATCGACGACCACTATTCACATAGGAGACGCGTTTGTCCATGAATGAACTGACCACAGCAGCAGTATTATCTTTGCTGAAATTATCTGCAATCAGAATACGTAAATTATCGTAGTTCTGCTCCACGCAGGTTCTTATCGCGTATAGAAGAGTGTCGCTTCTCTCGCGAGTTGGAATGACAATTGTTAGGGAATTTGAATTTCGCGCTGTATTAATTTTCATGCAAAATAGTGTCTAATTTTATTTGCAATAGGATCTCTGACCTTTGAGGCGGCAAGCACACCTCCTCCAAGAGCCATCAGTGTTGCAATGGCTAGGACGACAGTTTGAGAGAGTATTGTTTGGGGGTTGGGCCAAATCAATTTTACGCCAAAGATAGTAATAAACGCGCCAATTATTGGCGCTAGTACATCTCCCGTGTACCAACGCCATTTCTCTGTGGTGAGAATTCGTTTGTACATAAAATGAACTCCGACGAGAACGTACGCTGCATTCAGGCCAACCCACGTCCAAGCGGCTCCTTCAGCACCATATCGAGGTGTAGCCCAAAGTATGCAGGGAATCACCACCATCACCGCAATCACATTGATTTTCACAGCGAGCGTCGTCCACCCGTGTGCCAGTTGTGTTTGATAGGGTATATACATCAGTGCGTTAAGCAAGTTTCCCAGGGCAAGAAGACGAACCAACGGTGCAACGTGGTGCGAAAGCACAGTGTCCTGCGTCCAGAGATTCAGGAGCGTCTCCGCATAAAATATGAGTATTAGTGCGGCACTCCCAGCGACAATGCTGATAAGTTGTGCTCCTTGGTGGTATGTGTGAATTAACATCCTATGGTCATTCTCTGCGTGCAACTGGCTCAACCGCGGAAACCACGCCTGAGTGACAGGAGACACCAACAAGTAGAGCCCTCCCGCTACGACTGCGGCCAGTGTGTAGTGGCCGTAATCCAAAAGACTGATCAATTTAGACAAAAGAATCTTGTCAACCTGTGTGAGAAGTAGCGCAAGGAAAGTAATGCCCATCATCCCACCTGCAAAGCGCCACACACCGCGTAGAGAGGCCAAGGAAAAATGTCCGATACGGCTACTCGGCTGTAAGCAAGAATAGGTGGTGATGAAGAGAATCACCAGTGTTACGATCGAGACAGCGCCTTGCCAAAGAAAGAAGGCTTGGATTGTCGGTGCAACCCAAACGAGAATTGCCAAGGCACCCACCCATCGTACAGTAGACATTGCACTGCTGATGATGTTGAAGAGCACCTGTCGTTGTAGACCCATAATTGCGCTGCGGTAAATACTCTCAATGAAGCGCAGCGCGGTAACCATGCCCATGACCGTCAAGGCTTGCGCCACTATCTCTCGAGGCAGCATTTCAGACCTTATCCATGAGGTAGCAAGCCATTCAGAGCCGAGTGCAATCATGCCGACTATGGTAAATGCAACGGCCACAGCGATGAACTCAATGCTGCGTAGCAGGTCTCTAATGGACTCTGCGCTGTGGCTGCCCGCTGTGTATCTAGCCATCTCTCGACCGAGAGTAGGAGTTAGGCCCATATCGAGCAAGTTTGACCATGCGGTAAGGATGGCAAAAAGACCGATAAGTCCATAGGATTCAATGCCTAGGTACTTGATGTACAAAGGAATGAAAGCAAGCCCCATCAGTGCCGCCCAACCTTGCCCGAGATAGTTGGCTATAAGGTTGCGCTTCAACATAAACAACGATACTTAAGCAAGGCGTTTCAAGTACCCATCTGGTGCAACACTTATTAGGAGTTTATTATCGATGCTTTTGTCGATTGCAAACTCAGGATGTGATTTGAGATATGCCAAAACAGCTGTTTTTGGATTGTTACCGGGGCCCCATGTGCGATTAGGATACATGCCGTCCGGGAGCTCCTCAATGATAGTATCAAACACCACGCAGTAGCTTCCTCTGGATGTTAGCGGTGCATATGCTTCCAATTCAGCAAGTACATGTTCATGCGTATGATTGCTGTCCAGGCATACCAAAACCTTAGAGTAGCCCTTGGCTATTTGCGACACTTGTGCAATAAGTCCAGATTCAACGCTTGAGCCTTGAATCATGTCTATCATGCAATTCAAAGGATGGGCTTCAATTGCCCTTCGATTGTGCTCTCGTATGTCGATATCAATTCCTAGCACCCGGCGAGTTGATTTCTTTGGATCAAGTGGCCTATTTTCATATATAGCTTCATACATGTCGAGCAATGCAAGCATGGAGGCATTGAAGATCAGAGACCCTCCATGTGCAATGCCAGTTTCTATGATGAGATCAGGTTTTATATCCCAGATCAGTTCCTGCATGGCAATCATGTCTTGGGGATACTGAATGATCGGTCGACCTTGCCAAGAAAAATTGTATGAATACTTGGGTTCAGTGGACGCAAGCATAAAGGCAGAGGCGGCTTGTTTGAGTTCCTTGCTTTGACCATTGAGTACTAGGCGATCGGTGACTTCTTTGTGGAATTCGTTCATGGCAGTTTCTGGGTGATGTAGGTATTGACGAAAGAAAAAGGAGCGTACGAATCAAATCAGTTAAACGATTTGAATCCGACCACGCATGGGGGATCTGTGTGGTGAGGTTGTCTGGCACCAAACCGGAGAAGGGCGCGTTGATCGTACAGATCGGCAATAGATTCACACATCTGCCGCACCGTTGTTGGAATGTTGGAGCAAATGTTGAGTGGTCCCGTATGGTCGCCGAGAGTGACCTCTGCAATTTGTCGCCCTGCGACCTTCACATCCAAGTAGTCCCTTATCTGATGACCATCAGTGAGTTCGACCAGCTCTCCTGCACGCAACTTTTGGTGAAGGTATGGAACGAGTCGGCGCGGATCTTCACCTTCCCCGTAAAGGTAGAAAAGCCGACACCAAGCAAAATCAACTTCCGAACTCAGAAACAGTTGTTGCAAGTTGAAGAAGGCAGCCGCTTTTGCACTCGCATACAGGCTGCGCGGCCGTAGTGGTGTCGAAATCTGAAGAAAGCAGGCATCGACGTCGTACTCAAAGCAGGTGCCGATTCCAACGAAACGTGTCACCCCTGCCTGTGTGGCGGCCAGCCCCAAACGCAGGGTGCCCTCGAGGCAGTGCAGATTGATGGGGGATTGCAAGTATTTGCCTGGCTCCGCGTACCAGGCGCAGTGAACCACGGTTTGTACGCCCGCAAGTGCCTGGCTCCACCAGGTCGCCGGCTCGGCGAAGAGGTCGTGCGTGGTGAGAACCGATTCCACGCCTGGACGGTCCGCCAGGCCAGCTTCCTTGCCGTGCCTCACAATTACCCGCACCTGCGCTCCACTGTCAAGCAACGCGGCCAGAACCTGACGACCCACGAAGCCGGTGGCACCAGTCAGCAACACACATTCGCTCATTCGATCCTCAGGGCCGGCACGGCGGTGACGAATCGGGTCCCAGCATCGGCCAAGTGGGCATTCTGACGCTTCACCTCGGTGGCGATGTTCCACGGCAGGATGAGGACATAGTCTGGCCGGAGTGCACGCAGCTCCTCCGGGGTCCCGATGGGAATGTGGCTGCCCGGCATGAACTTGCCTTGCTTGGCCGTGGCAGCATCCGCCACGAGTGGCAGCAGATCGGGTTTCACGCCAGCGTAGTTGAGCAAGGTATTGCCTTTGGCCGCCGCACCGTACGCTACCACCGAATGGCCAAGACCCTTCTGCTCAAGCAGAAACGCCAGCAGGTCATTCTTCACGCGGTCTGCCCGGTGCTGAAACGACGTATATGTGCCAAGGTCCCGCATACCGTGGCTTTGTTCCATGGCCAAGATCTCCGCCACGGCGGGATCGTCGGGTTTTTCATCCCATGCATGGCACCCAAGCACTCGAAGGCTGCCGCCATGGGTGGGCAGTGGCTCGACACCGTACACACGCAGCCCTGCTTTCTCGAAGATCTGGCTCACCGTGTGCAACGAGAGATACGAAAAGTGTTCGTGGTACACCGTGTCGAACTGGTTGTGCTCCAGCAATTGCATGAGGTGCGGAAACTCCAGTGAGATGGTGCCGCGAGCCTTTAATGCGGTTTTCAATCCGCGGGTGAAGTCGTTGATGTCGGGAACGTGGGCATACACGTTGTTGCCGATGATCAGATCGGCTTGCTGGCCCTGCTCGGCCAGCTGTTTCGCCAGCGCCTCGCCAAAGAACGCGCGCAACACGGGGACTCCAAGCGCCTCTGCCACGGCTGCCGTGCTGGCGGTGGGCTCGATGCCTAGGCAGGGTACTCCCGTGGCCACGAAATTCTTCAGCAGGTAACCGTCGTTGGACGCCACCTCAATCACCAGGCTATTGCGGCCCAGCCCCAGCCGTTGCGCAAATGTGGCGCTGAACGCGCGGGCATGCTCCAGCCAAGTCTCCGACGTGCTGGAGAAATAAGCGTATTCTGCGTTGAACAGCTCTTCTGCCTGCGTGTAGTCCTCGGTCTGCACAAGCCAGCATTGATCGCAGACCCGGATCTTCAGTGGGAAGTACTTCTCGGGTCTGTTCAGATCGCTCCGGGTGAGGTAAGCGTTGGAAGGGGGTGCGAATCCAAGGTCCAGAAACGTGTGTTTCAAGGACGTGGCGCAGTGGCGGCACTTCATGGGCGGATACCTGAAAACTGTGAATCAATGGGTGGGTGCTGGGCGTCGCGGGGCGATATCGCACTGAGATCGAGTGGCCACTCGATGCGCAAAGCCGGATCTTCCGGGTGCAGTCCGCCCTCAGCCTGGGGCGCATAGGCCGCTGAATGGCAGTACAGCATCTCGACGTCGTCGGTGAGGGTTTGAAATCCGTGGGCGAAGCCTTCCGGAATCAACAGCGCCCGCCGGTTGTTGGCCGAAAGAAGCTCGGCGTGCCAGCGGAGGAAGGTAGGGGACGATGCGCGCAGATCCACGGCCACGTCCCAGACCTCTCCTTGGATGCAGGTCACCAGCTTCATTTCCCCGTGCGGTGGTCGCTGATAGTGAAGGCCACGGACCGTGCCGCGCTGGGCGGTTCGGGTGTGGTTGATCTGGGCTACTGGTTTGACCCAGCCGCAGGCGGCCAGCTCTTCGCTGCAAAAAAGGCGCGAGAGAAAACCCCGCGCATCGCCAATGAGCGCTCTTTCCACCCGCATCAATCCGGGCAATGGCATGGTTGTGCATGAAAGGCGGCTCATGGACCCGCTTCCCATGCGGAAATATCCGCCTCGCACAGGACCGCCGCCGCAGTGCCTTCGGCCTGCAGCCGGTACCAATGCATCGTTCGGGCCACCGATGTACGAAGGCCCCACCGGGGTTGGACACCGAGCAGTTCCCGGGTTTTAGCGGTTTCCAGCGAAAGCCGTCCCGCCTCGTGGAGCTCGTTGTTTTCACTATGAATCACCTCGCCGGTGCCAAAGGAGCGCTGCGCGAGCGCTAGAACCTCGCCCACGGTGGCGGCTTCCGAGGTCTGAGGTCCGAAGTTGAACGCACCTGCGAGAGTGGGTGTTTCCCACAGCCGCTCGGCCAGCACCACGTAGCCAGCCAACGGATCGAGCACGTGCTGCCAGGGTCGGATCGCTCGAGGATGGCGGATCGTGACCGCCCGTCCGGCGAGCCATGCGCGCACGGCGTCGGGTAGCAGGCGGTCTTCAGACCAGTCGCCACCCCCAATCACGTTGCCGGCGCGGGCACTGGCGAGGCGCACGCCCTGGCTGGCGAGGAAAGCATCCCGATAGCTGTTGATGACCATCTCGGAACATGCCTTACTGGCGCTGTATGGGTCATGTCCGCCGAGCGCATCGCTTTCCCGGTAAGGCCAGGACCATTCGTGATTGTCGTAGACCTTGTCAGTCGTGATCATCACGGCGACCTTCACGCCGCAGAGGTCTCGCAGAGATTCAAGCACGTTGACGGTTCCCATGACGTTGGTGGCGAAGGTGGCCACCGGGTCCCGGTAGCTGGCACGGACCAGAGGCTGCGCCGCAAGATGGAACACCACGTCGGGTGCTGCGGTCCGGACTAGGGCTTTGAATTGATCCAGATCGCGGATGTCGCAAAAATGGCTGTCGCAAATGCGGTCGATGTCGGCAAGGCTGTAGAGATTGGGTGAGGTTGTAGGCGGCAGGCTGATTCCGGTGACCGAAGAAGCGCCTAGCCGACGGAGCAACATCACGAGCCACGAGCCCTTGAAGCCCGTGTGCCCTGTGACGAGCACGCGCTTGTCGGCCCAGAAATGGGCGCTCGGCTGCGATGCACTCATTTCCAGGTCCTCCATGGCGCGTTGCCGCCGGACCATAGTTCCTCCAGCAGGTTCTTGTCGCGTAGCGTGTCCATGGGCTGCCAGAAGCCCCGGTGCTCGAAACTCATCAACTCGTCGTCCCGGGCAATCCGGGCAAGGGGCTCTGCCTCCCAACTGGTCTGGTCGCTTGCGATGTAGGGCAGCACCTTGGGCGAGAGCACGAAAAATCCACCATTGATGAGTCCGCCGTCGCCGCGTGGCTTTTCTACGAAGCCCGTGACCTTTTGTCCATTGCGCTGAAGCGCGCCATAGCGACCCGGTGGCGCGACCGCGGTAACGGTGGCCAGTTTGCCGTGCTTTCGGTGATAAGCGATCGTTTGCTCGATATTCACGTCGCTGACGCCATCACCGTAAGTGAAACAGAACGCTTCCTCGTCTTTAAGGTAGTCGCCGACTCTTTTCAAACGACCGCCTGTGAGCGTGTCCTCGCCAGTATCTACCAGTGTCACCCGCCAAGGCTCAACGTTCTGTTGGTGGACGACCATGCTGTTGTTGGACATGTCGAACGTCACGTCGGACATGTGCAGAAAATAGTTGGCGAAGTATTCTTTGATGACATAGCCCTTGTATCCGCAGCAAATCACGAAGTCGTTCACGCCATGGGACGAGTAAATCTTCAGGATGTGCCACAAGATCGGCTTGCCTCCGATTTCGATCATCGGTTTGGGCTTGAGGTGGGTTTCCTCCGATATCCGGGTGCCGAGTCCCCCGGCCAGAATCACTGCTTTCATGGCGCTTACTCGGTGCTGACGTTGACGTTGTAACCGTGCTGCTTGAGCAAGGCGTGCTGCTGGGCTTGGGCCAGATCGAATGCCGCCATTTCGGCGCACATCTCCTGTGCTGTGATCTCTGGTACCCAGCCCAGTTTCTGCTTGGCTTTGCTGGGATCGCCCAACAAAGTTTCCACTTCGGCGGGGCGGAAATAGCGGGGATCAATCCTGACTATGGGGCGTTCTCCCTGCGGGAAAGAAGTCGGAGGATTTGTCCAAAAGGCTACCACCTCGACCCCCTCTCCTTCCCAGCGCAAGTGCATTCCCAGTTCCTCCGCCGTCCACTTGATGAACTGGCGCACGCTGTATTGCTTGCCACTGGCAATCACGAAGTCCTCGGGCTGATCCTGCTGCAACATCAGCCATTGCATGCGAACGTAGTCTTTGGCATGGCCCCAATCTCTGAGCGCATCGATGTTGCCCATGTACAGACAGTCCTCCAGACCCTGACTGATGTTGGCCAGACCCCTCGTGATCTTGCGCGTGACAAAGGTTTCACCACGGCGCGGACTCTCATGGTTGAACAAAACTCCGTTGCACGCATAAATGCCATATGCCTCACGGTAGTTAACTGTGATCCAGTACGCGTAGAGCTTGGCCACGGCGTAGGGGCTACGCGGATAGAAGGGAGTCGTCTCTTTCTGAGGCGTTTCTTGGACGAGGCCATAGAGTTCACTCGTGCTGGCTTGGTAGAAGCGGGTCTTTTTCTCCAGCCCGAGGATGCGGATGGCCTCCAGCATGCGCAGCGTGCCCAAGCCGTCCACGTCAGCGGTGTACTCCGGACTCTCGAAGCTCACGGCCACATGGCTTTGGGCGCCCAGGTTGTAGATCTCGTCCGGCTGCGTTTCCTGAATGATGCGCACCAGGTTGCTGGTGTCGCTCAAATCGCCGTAGTGAAGCTTGAACCGAGCGTTCTCGATATGCGGATCCTGATAGATATGGTCCACCCGCGCGGTGTTGAAGCTGGAAGCGCGGCGCTTGATGCCGTGCACGGTGTAACCTTTCTCCAGAAGAAACTCGGCCAAGTAACTACCGTCTTGCCCCGTGATGCCGGTGATCAGAGCGGTTTTTGAGGTGTGGGCATTGGACATATTTCTTAATGAGATTCTTGGGCGTTTAGGAAGTCGGCATACGCGCGGGCCAGACCAGCACGCAAATCAACCTTGGCCATCCAGCCAAGTGCGTTGAGCCGGTGGCTGTCCATGAGTTTGCGGGGAGCTCCGTCGGGCTTGCTGACGTCGAAATCGATGGCGCCCTCAAAGCCCACGATCTGTCCCACAGCGCGTGCGAGGTCTGCAATGCTCATGTCTGAGCCCGATCCCACGTTGACGTGACTTTGCATGGGGCGGGTGTGTTGATCGAATACTCCCTTGGGCAGGTTCATAACGTGCACGCTCGCAGCAGCCATGTCGTCCACATACAGGAAATCACGCAGGGGTGTTCCCGTGCCCCAGATGGTGACATTCGGAGCGCTCGCCACACGGGCTTCGTGAAAACGGCGAATGAGTGCCGGTATGACGTGTGAATTTTCCGGGTGGTAGTTATCGCCGGGGCCGTAGAGGTTGGTGGGCATGACGCTGCGGTAGTCCACACCATGGCTTTGTCCATATTGCCGGTTGTAACTCTCACAGAGCTTGATCCCTGCAATCTTGGCGATGGCGTAGGGCTCATTGGTCGGCTCCAGTGGTCCGGTGAGCAAAGCGTCTTCGGCCATGGGCTGAGGTGCCATGCGCGGGTATATGCAACTCGATCCCAGGAACAACAATCGCTTGACACCATTGCGAAACGCTGCGTCGATGATGTTGGCTTCCATCATCAGGTTGTCATAGATGAAATCGGCCGGGTAGGTGTTGTTGGCGTGAATGCCTCCCACCCTCGCGGCCGCGAGGTAGACCTCTTGCGGCGTCTCTGACGCAAAGAAACTGCGCACGGCTGCCTGATCGGTGAGATCCAGATCTGCGTGGGTGCGGGCAATGATGTTGCTTTCGGAGTGACCGGCGGCCAGGAGTTGGCGCACGATGGCTGAGCCGACCATGCCTCGATGACCGGCCACGTAAATCCGGGGTGATGACGATGCGCTTTTGTTCATGGGTGCTTGAGCGGAAATACGTCGGCTTCTGCCAGTCGCTTGCCGCCCTCGTCCTTGACTGACAACAAGGGTTTGGCTCCTGTGGGCCATTTGATGCCGACGCTCGGATCGTTCCAAGCGATACAGCGCTCATGCTGAGGCGCGTAGTAGTCCGTGGTCTTGTACAGAAACTCAGCCGAGTCGCTCAGCACCAAGAAGCCATGGGCGAGACCGGGTGGCACCCAGAGTTGTTTGTGATTCTCTTCCGAGAGATCCACACCCACCCACTTGCCGAAGGTGGTCGATCCCTTGCGAATATCCACCGCCACATCAAACACCGCCCCACGCACCACCCGCACCAATTTCCCCTGCGGCTGCTGCAACTGGTAGTGCAAACCCCGCAGGACTCCCTTGGCGCTGCGGCTGTGGTTGTCCTGCACGAAGTTCACCTCGAGACCAGTTGCCTCATTGAAGGCCTTTTGGTTGAAGCTCTCGAAGAAGAAGCCGCGCTCGTCACCGAACACCTTGGGTTCGATGATCAGCACGTCGGGGATAGCGGTGGGGGTGACTTTCATCGGAGTACCGGATCCTTAAGCAAACGCACTAGGTACTGGCCGTAGCCGTTCTTGAGCATGGGTTGGGCCAGCGCTTCGAGCCTAGGGCTGTCGATCCACCCATGCCGCCACGAGATCTCTTCCGGACACGCGATTTTCAAACCTTGGCGGTGCTCCAGCGTAGCAATGAACTGGCTGGCCTCTAGCAGGCTATCGTGCGTGCCGGTGTCCAGCCACGCATAACCGCGCTGCATGATCTGCACTTCGAGCTGACCCAGGTCCAGGTAGGCCTGGTTCACGGCGGTGATTTCCAGTTCGCCGCGTGTGCTGGGCTTCACGGCTCTTGCGATGTCCACGACCTGCTGGTCGTAGAAATACAGGCCGGTCACAGCGTAGTTGCTTTGGGGTTTGGCGGGTTTTTCTTCGATGCTGCGGGCCTTGCCTTGTGCGTCGAAGGCCACCACGCCGTAGCGTTCGGGGTCGTTCACGTGGTAGGCGAATACGGTGGCACCGCTGGTCTGCTTGTCTGCATCGGCCAGCAGAGTGGTGAAGTCGTGGCCGTAGTAAATGTTGTCACCCAGCACGAGTGCGCTGGGGCTGTTGCCCACAAAGTCCGCGCCGATGATGTAGGCTTGCGCCAGGCCGTCGGGGCTGGGTTGCACCGCGTATTGCAAGTTCATGCCCCAAGCGCTGCCGTCACCCAGCAGTTGCTGGAAGCGCGGCGTGTCCTGCGGCGTGCTGATGATGAGCACGTCGCGGATGCCGGCAAGCATCAGCGTGGACAGCGGGTAATAAATCATCGGCTTGTCGTACACCGGCAGCAACTGTTTGCTGATGGCCAGTGTGGCCGGGTGCAGGCGGGTGCCGGAGCCGCCGGCGAGGATGATGCCTTTGCGTTGCGTCATGCGTCTGGTCTCACAAAATTTCGGCAAGCATACGCCGCACACCGTGTTGCCAGTCGGGCATCGTCAGGCCAAAGGTCTGGCGCAGGCGCGTGGTGTCCAGGCGCGAATTCAGCGGTCTGCGAGCGGGTGTGGGGAAGGCGCTGGTGTGCACGGGCGCCACTTCCTGGGCTTTGATCGCCATGTCGGGCTTGAGGGCGCGAGCCGTGTCGAGCACGAAGCGGGCGTAGCCGTTCCACGTGGTCTCGCCTGCGGCGGCCAGGTGGTAGGTGCCGCCCCAAGTTTCGTCGCGCAAGGTTTGTCGGATGGCGTGCGCCGTCACGTCGGCGATCAACTCTGCCCCGGTGGGTGCGCCGAACTGGTCGTCGATCACGGTGAGCCGGTCGCGCTCTTGCGCCAGCCGCAGCATGGTTTTGGCAAAGTTGCCGCCGCGCGCTGCATAGACCCAGCTGGTGCGAAAGATCAGGTGGCGAGCACCGGCCGCCGCGATCAGACGCTCGCCTTCCAGCTTGGTCTGGCCGTACACGCTCAGCGGGCCGGTGTCTGCGTCTTCGGTCCAGGGCGCGGTGCCGCTGCCGTCAAACACGTAGTCAGTGGAGTAGTGCACCAGCAGAGCCCCCACCGCGTGGGCGGCCTCGGCCAGCACGGCGGGGGCCAGCGCATTCGCCGTGCGCGCCAGTTCAGGCTCGCTCTCTGCCTTGTCCACGGCGGTGTGGGCTGCCGCGTTCACGATCACGTCGGGCCGCAGCCGCGCCACGGTCTCGCGCAGGCCGTCAAGATCATTCAGGTCACCACAGCCACCGTCCTGCAGCTTGCTGTGCCGGTCCAGCGCCACCAATTGGCCCAGAGGCGCCAGGCTGCGTTGCAGCTCCCAGCCCACCTGCCCAGTTCGTCCAAAAACGAGTACGACGTTCATCTACCGAGCCCTATCGTCCCAAGCTATAGCGGCGCTTGAGCGCCTCGAGACGCTCCCTGTGGTGCTCTGATGCGATGGAATTCTGAAAAGCCTGCTTCAAGAAGACAAAAATCAGCAAGAGAAGTCCGGCACTCGCGGAGGCAAGCAATGCGGTTAGGCCTCTTTTCGGCGACACAGACTTCAGGGGTAGCGTCGGGGTTTGCAGCAAGTCTTCAGCGGTCACTCCAAGAATCCTTTTTTCCAAAGCAAGAATGTCTAGGTGAATTTTGACCGAAGCATTTGAGATGCTGGCAAGCGACTCAGCCAGATTCCCCAAGTTTTCGGCGACAGTTGCTTCTTGCAGCCGCGTTTGTGTCGCCTTGCTTATGGTGTCCAACTCCCTGGCTTGTCGTTCAAGGAAAGCTCGCTCAGATTCCAGCCTTTTCTGCTCGGCGCCTTTTGGTTTGGATGCCGCAAATGTCTGGTTCAGAATTTCGTTGGCCATCTTTTGCGCAGCTTCCGGTGAACTCCGAGCGACTGTCAAAGTGATGAGCTTGCTGTCTCTCGCCGTGCGAACCTTTACGTTCCCTTCCAAATCGGCGCGGGCTTCCTCTGCCTGTTGCTCGCTCGCATTCTTCAAGTAACCAAGATTTTTCAGGGAAACTTCCAAAACGGGCGCCGTGGTGATGAAAGCGGAGGTGTTCGCATCTCCCAACAACACTGCTGAACTTTCGAAGCTTTGTGGCAGCAGATATGTCAGACCATAAACAACTGCGCCCATGAGCAATGGTCCAACTACCAAGAGCCTTATGTTCTCTGCAAGAGTCAGAAAGAGGCCCAGCATGTCGATTGATTCTTCGAGCTCTGGAGGTCCTGGCGGGAGGGAGTTGTTCATGAAAGGTAGTAGCTTTCTATTGGAGGAAACTGGAAGAGCGCCCGCAGTCGCGGCGTGCGTGTCTATCAGCCTGGGACGGCCGCTTCGTACTGCGCCTGCACCCACTGCCGGTACGAACCGCTCTGCACGTTCGCCACCCATTCGGGATGGTCCAGGTACCACTGCACGGTCTTGCGGATGCCGCTCTCAAACGTTTCGGCGGGTTTCCAGCCGAGTTCGCGTTCGATCTTGCGTGCGTCGATGGCGTAGCGGCGATCGTGGCCGGGTCGGTCTTTGACGTAGCTGATCTGGCTGGCGTAGGGTTGGCCGTCGCTGCGCGGGCGCAGTTCATCCAGCAGGGTGCAGACGGTGTGCACGATGTCCAGGTTGGGCTTTTCGTTCCATCCGCCGACGTTGTAGGTCTCGCCCAGCCGGCCGCCTTCGAGCACGCGGCGGATGGCGCTGCAGTGGTCTTTCACGTAGAGCCAGTCGCGCACCTGCATGCCGTCGCCGTACACCGGCAGGGGCTTGCCCGCGAGCGCGTTGACGATCATGAGCGGAATCAGTTTCTCGGGGAAGTGCAGCGGGCCGTAGTTGTTGCTGCAGTTGGTCGTGAGCACCGGCAGGCCGTGGGTGTGGTACCAGGCGCGAACCAGGTGGTCGCTGGCGGCCTTGCTGGCCGAGTAGGGGCTGTTGGGCTCGAAGCCGTGGGTTTCGGTGAAGGCGGGCGCGTCGGGCGCGAGGCTGCCGTAGACCTCGTCGGTGCTCACGTGCAGGAAGCGGAACGCGGCCTTCTCATCGGTCGGCAGGGCAGACCAGTGCGCGCGCACCACTTCGAGCAGGCGGAAGGTGCCGACGATGTTGGTCTGGATGAAGTCTTCGGCGCCATGGATGGAGCGGTCCACATGGCTCTCGGCGGCGAAGTTGATGACTGCGCGGGGCCGGTGCTCGGCCAGCAGCCGGGTCACCAGCGCGCCGTCGCCGATGTCGCCCTGCACGAACACATGGCGCGCGTCGCCCTGCAGGCTGGCCAGGTTTTCCAGGTTGCCCGCGTAGGTGAGTTTGTCGAGATTGATGACAGCCTCGGCCGACTGGGCCAGCCAGTCGAGCACGAAGTTGCAGCCGATGAAGCCGGCGCCGCCAGTGACGAGGATCATGAAACTTCCCTAAAGGTGGCGATCTTGGGGCAGCCAGGGGGCTGCCATGAACCACGCATTATCTTCACCAAACCGCTGTTTCCAGCGGACCAACCGGATGAATCAGTGTCCGTGTGAAACCGTCTCACCCGCCTTCAGGCGGTAGACAGTTCCGCAATACGGGCATTTGGCCTCGCCGGAGTGGCCCACATCCAGATACACCTTGGGGTGGCTGTTCCACAGCTTCATGTCGGCCAGCTTGTTCGGGCAGAACACGCCGCCCTGGGCATTGAGGTCGGTGGCCTTGAGTTCGATGACTGGGGTGGTCATGGTGTTCAGACCTTCGTGAGCCAATGGGCGTACTTGGGATTGCGGCCGTTGACGATGTCAAAGAACGCGCTCTGGATCTTCTCGGTGATCGGTCCACGGGTTCCCACGTAGTCACCCTTGCCCATCTCGATGCGGTCGAGTTCCCGGATGGGGGTCACTTCAGCGGCGGTACCGGTGAAGAAGGCCTCGTCGGCGATGTAGACCTCGTCGCGGGTGATGCGCTTCTGGATGATCTCGATACCCAGGTCCTTGGCGATGTGGAACACGGTGTTGCGCGTGATGCCGTTGAGCGCACCGGCCGAGAGGTCGGGCGTGTAGATCACGCCGTTTTTCACCACGAAGATGTTCTCGCCAGCGCCTTCGCTCACGAAACCCGAAGCGTCGAGCAGCAGGGCCTCGTCGTAGCCTTCGTCGGTCACTTCCATGTTGGCCAGGATGCTGTTGGTGTAGTTGCTCACCGCCTTGGCCTGCGTCATGGTGATGTTGACGTGGTGGCGGGTGTAGCTGCTGGTCTTCACGCGAATGCCGCGCTTCAGACCTTCTTCACCCAGGTACGCGCCCCAGGCCCAGGCCGCCACCATCAGGTGGATGGTGTTGCCCTTGGGGGAAACGCCCAGTTTCTGGTCACCGATCCAGGTGAGTGGGCGGATGTAGCAGCTCTCCAGCTTGTTCTCGCGCACCACGGCTTTTTGCGCTTCCATGGCTTCTTCCATGGTGAAGGGCAGCTTCATGCGCAGGATCTTGGCGCTGTTGAAAAGGCGCTCGGTGTGCTCTTCCAGCCGGAAGATCGCCGTGCCGCCGACAGCGTTGTAGGCCCGGACCCCCTCAAAAGCGCCGCAGCCGTAGTGCAGCGTGTGGGTCAGCACGTGGATCTTGGCGTCGCGCCAGTCCACCATCTGGCCGTCCATCCAGATCTTGCCGTCGCGGTCGGACATCGAGGGAACGATGGGGCTCATGGGGGTCCTTAGGGTTGTTCGTGGGGGGCGCCCGACCGACAGGGCTGGTCGCCAAACCAGCGATTTTACGGCGGCGTGCTGGCCGCGTCGGATGCCTGGGCTGGTGCCGGGGTGGGTGCATCAGGGTCGGGCCGCGCCAGTTGCCAGCGCACCAGCTTGCCGGTCTTGAACTCGGCCTCCACCGTGGAGTGGCCGCCGTCGGTCCAGCGGAACACCTCGGGTTCCGCGCCTTCAGTCGAGACCCGCTCGCCCAGCGCACGCGTCATGGCAATCACGTGCATCAGCGTCACGCCCGGTTTGAGCTTGGCGTTGAGCATCACCGCGCTGTCCACATGACCGATGGGCCGGTGGGCGGTGCGTTTGAGCACGGTCATGAGGCGGGTGAAGTGCAGCAGCAGCCACATCACCAGGCCGCCGCTGACAGCGGCCACGCCAGGCCAGCCGAAGCTGCGGTGCGCCAGAAACAAGAGGGCGGCGCAGCCCAGGGGAACGAGGAATTTCTGAAGTTGCATGGGGCGATTGTCCATGGGCGCGAGGGGAGCGCCGCTGCGGCTTTTACGCAGCATCAACCGGCTCAGGCCAGGCTGCGCGCCAGCTCCATGGCTTCTTCGATGCGTTCCACGCCGTGCACCGTGAGGCCTTCAAACGCCTTGTCGTTCTTCTTGGGCAGGTTGGCCTTGGGCACCACGGCCACGCTGAAGCCCAGCTTGGCCGCTTCCTTCAGGCGTTCCTGACCGCGCGGCGCAGGGCGCACCTCGCCGGCCAGGCCCACCTCGCCAAAGGCGATGAAACCCTTGGGCAGCGGCCGCCCGCGCAGGCTGGAGGTGATGGCCAGCATCACCGCCAGGTCGGCCGCGGGTTCGCTGATGCGCACACCGCCCACCGCGTTGACGAACACGTCCTGGTCCATGCAGGCCACGCCGGCGTGGCGGTGCAACACCGCCAGCAGCATGGCCAGACGGTCGCGGTCCAGGCCCACGGAGAGGCGCCGGGGCGACGGTCCACCGCTGTCCACCAGCGCCTGGATCTCCACCAGCATCGGCCGTGTGCCCTCCAGCGTCACCATCACGCAGCTGCCCGGCACCGGCTCGCTGTGCTGGCTCAGGAAGATCGCGCTCGGGTTGCTCACTCCCTTCAAGCCCTTCTCCGTCATCGCGAACACGCCGATCTCGTTCACCGCACCGAAGCGGTTCTTGATCGCACGGATCAGGCGAAAACTGCTGTGCGTGTCGCCCTCGAAATAGAGCACCGTGTCCACCATGTGCTCCAGCACGCGCGGGCCGGCCAGCGCGCCTTCCTTGGTCACGTGGCCCACCAGCACGATCGCCGTGCCGCTGGCTTTGGCGGCCCGGGTCAGGTGGGCCGCGCATTCGCGCACCTGCGCCACCGAGCCCGGGGCCGAGGTGAGCTGCTCGGAATACACGGTCTGGATCGAGTCGATCACCGCGATGCCGGGCCGCACATGGTCGAGCGTGGCCAGGATTTTCTCCAGCTGGATCTCGGCCAATACGCTCACCTGCGAGCCTTCCAGCCCGAGCCGGCGCGAGCGCAGCGCCACCTGGGCGCCGCTCTCTTCGCCGGTCACGTAGAGCGTTTTGAGCCCGGCGCGTTGCAGCGAATCCAAAGCCTGCAGCAGCAAAGTGGACTTGCCGATGCCCGGATCGCCGCCGATCAGCACCACGCCGCCCTCCACGATGCCGCCACCCAACACGCGGTCCAGCTCGTCGTGGCGGGTGGGCGTGCGCTGCACGTCGGTGGCGTCGATGTCGGCCAGCGTGGTCACCTCGGCGGTTTTGGCCAGCGAGGCGAAGCGGTTTTTGGACGGTGTGGTGGATTCGGCGACCGACTCCACCAGCGTGTTCCAGGCGTTGCAGTGCGGGCATTTGCCCAGCCACTTGGGGCTGGAGCCGCCGCATTCGTTGCAGGTGTATTGGGTTTTGTCTTTGGCCATGGTGCTGGGCAATATAGTTCAGGGCCTGTTCACACCATTTTTCCAAGATGCGTTGTGGATCAAAAAGGCCCTGCGCAAGGCGCGAAACGCAGACGGGCCGGTGGCCCGGCGAGGCTTCGCAACGCGGCGCATGGCCTTTTTGGCCACAACCCGAAGGGAACGAGGTGAAAACAGCGCCACTCGGCGTTGCACTCCTAGGCCAGACACCCGGTCTGGCCGTCGTCCTGCGCCTTGATTGGCGCTGTTTTCACCTCGTTCGCACTTGGAAAAATGGTGTGAACAGGCCCTAACCTCATGACCAAGACCTCCGCTGCAGCCTCCCTGATCGTGCTGCCGCCCAGCGCACAACCTCTGTCCGCCGCAGCCCGCGCCTACAACCTGCAGCTCACCCGGATCGACAAGCTCAAGAGCCAGCTCGCCGAGCTGGACGCGCTGGGACAGCTGCACCGTCAGGAGCTGCACGGCGCCATCGACCCGCTGCGCCGCCAGCTGGCGCAAGGCCAGCGCGACCTGGTGCTGGCGCTGGACGGGTTTCTGCAAGGCAAGGAACTCAGCCGGGGCCAGTGCGACACGGCGCGCGCAGTGCTGTGCCAGATCGCCCGCGAGCTGGTCGAAGTAGGCGGGCCAGGCAGTGAAGCCATGCGCGAACTGCACGACCGCCACAGCCCGCGCACGCTGGCGCAGATACGGCAGGACGCGGCCGACGCGTTGCGCGCGCGGCTGGAATCGGTGCTGGGTGAACCACTGGACGATGAAGGCCAGGACCTCAGCGCCGAACAGTTGCTGCGCGCCGGCATGGCGCGCTTGCGCCGCTCGCAGGAAGAAGCGCAGGACAAAAAGCGCGAAGCCGCCCAAGCCAAACGCGAGCGCAAGAAACCCGGTGCCGCGCTGCGCCAGACCGAGCAACACGACGCCGACACGCTGTTGCGCCGCTTGTTCCGCCAGCTCGCCAGTGCCCTGCACCCCGACCGCGAAACCGATCCGCAGGCGCGCATCCGGAAAACAGCGCTCATGAGCGAGGCCAACGCCGCTTACGAAAGGCGCGACCTCGTGACGCTGCTGCAGATCCAGAGCCGTGCCGAGCTGGCCGACCCCGACGCGGTGCACAAACTCTCCGACGAGCGCCTGGCGTCACTCACCCTGCTGCTCAAGGCGCAGGTGGCCGAGCTGGAGCGCGAGCGTGCCGGGCGGCAGAACGCGTTGGCTGACGAGTTTGATCTGCCCGAGGGCCTTTCACCCAACCCCAACACGCTGCTGCAGAACCGCATCGATCAGGCGCAGGGCCTTGAGGCGGAGATTGCCAAGATCGAGGACGACCTGGAGCAGGTGGCGAATGGCGTGCGGGTCAAGCGCTGGCTCAATGCCCGGCGCGACGCCGCCAGGCATCCGGGGTGACGTGGTCGAAGCCACTGGCCAGTGAACGCGTGATGTCCTCGGCATGAGCCTCCCGGCACGCGCTGGCGTTCTGCCCCGACCACAGCGGTGAAAAGTCGCCGCTGCCTTTGGCCTCCCAGTG
>QBMB01000022.1:51217-60022 GCA_003241965.1 Burkholderiales bacterium
CCAGTGCGCGCGCAGGGGCGCCATCGCAGCGCCGGCCAGCGGGAACGCAGGCGCCACAGGGTTCATGGGGCCGAGTTCGCGCATCACGCGGTTCACGATGCCGCGCGCGGGGCGGCCGGTGAAGAGGTGGGTCAATGCCGTGTGGTGCGCTGCCTCGCTCTGCAACGCGGCGCGGTGCAAGGCGCTGGTGGTGGCCTCCGTGCTGCACAGGTAGGCCGTGCCCACCTGCACGCCCGAAGCTCCCAGTGCCATCGCAGCCGCCACACCCGCCGCGTCGGCAATGCCCCCGGCCGCGATCACCGGCAGATTCACGGCCGCCACGATCTGCGGGAGCAGCGCAAACGTGCCCACCTGCGTGGTCAGGTCGTCGGTGAGGAACATGGCGCGGTGGCCGCCAGCCTCCACGCCCTGGGCAATGATCACGTCGGCCCCGAAGGCCTCCAGCCAGCGCGCCTCTTCCACCGTGGTGGCCGACGACACCACCACGCTGCCCCAGCTCTTCACGCGGTCCAGCAGGTCGAGGTCGGGCAGGCCGAAATGGAAGCTCACCACCTTGGGCTTGAACCGCTCCAGGATGTCGGCCGCCGCGCTGTTGAAGGGCACACGTCCCGGACCGGCTGGAACGGCGTCGATGTCCAGCCCCGCTTCGCGGTAGTAGGTGGCCAGCCAGGCGCGCCAGGCCGCTTCGCGCGCCTCGTCGGGCACCGGCGGCGTGTGGCAGAAGAAGTTGACGTTGTACGGCCGTGTGGTTCCAGCGGCCAGCGCGGTGAGTTCACGTTCCAGCGCGTCGGGCGCGAGCATGGCGCAGGGCAGCGAGCCGAGCGCGCCCGCGTTGCTCACCGCCACCGCAAGCGCAGCGCCCTGCACACCCGCCATGGGCGCCTGGATCAGGGGGAAGTCGGTACCGAGCAGCGAGGTGAGTGGGTTCATGCGCGCATTCTCCGCGCGCGGCCCGGCCGGGTAAACCCTCAATCGTGTAACAGCTCATTCATTTAACATGTTAACTAAATGAGCGACACCACCCCCTTCATTCACCGCAATCTGCCGCGCCTGCTGCTCGAAGCGCGCGAGGCCGTGATGCTGCACACACGGCCCAGTCTGCGCGAGCACGGCCTGAGCGACCAGCAGTGGCGCGTGTTGCGCGTGCTCGGTGAACACGCGCGCCTGCCCGGCGGTGTGGAAACCGGCAGGGTGGCGCGCGAAGCTTTTCTGCTCGGCCCCAGCCTCACCGGTGTGCTTACCCGCATGGAGCGCGACGGCCTGATTTCGCGCGGGCGCTGCCCGCAGGACGCGCGCCGCACCGTGGTGCGCGCCACGCCCGCCGGACTGAAGCTGGTCAAGCGCCTCTCCAGCACCATCGAGTCGCACTACGCGTGGATGGAAGAGCGGCTGGGCAAGGCGCGGCTGGCGCAGCTGTATGTGTTGCTCGACGAGGTGATTGCGCTGGAGCAACCCGTCGAGGTCATCGAGGAAGACACCGAATGAACATCCACTGGATGCCCGAGGGCACCGTTTACGGCACGCTGCTGAACTTTCGGCGCGAGCACGCGCTGTGGGCGCCGCGCATGAACGAGCCGC
Source organism: Burkholderiales bacterium (assembly GCA_003241965.1). Classification (GTDB taxonomy): domain Bacteria; phylum Pseudomonadota; class Gammaproteobacteria; order Burkholderiales; family Burkholderiaceae_C; genus Hydrogenophaga. The sequence continues at coordinate 52,796 of QBMB01000022.1, forward strand.
CGTACAAGGCTGCGCCGAATGCGCCGGTCCTCTACATCAAGACCGCCAACACCTTCACGCCCATCGGCCACGGCATCGCACTGCCTGTGGGGCAACCGGTGGCGGTGGCCGCCTCGCTGGGTCTGGTGATGGGCGCCACCGGTGCTGTGGGCGCTGTGCTGTTCAACGATGTGGCGATCGTGCACGACAGTTACTACCGCCCGCCCGTGAAGTTCCAGTGTGTGGACGGTTTCCTGGGTGTGGGCCCCGAGTGTGTGCCGCTGCAGCGCCTGGGCGGGCTCGATGGACTGGCCGGCTTGCAGCTGGAGATGCGCATCAACGGCGTGCACCGCCAGAACACGGCGCTGGCCGAGCTGGTGCGAGACGCTGCCACGCTGCTGGCCGATGTGGGTGAGTTCATGACGCTGCAACCTGGCGACGTGCTGATGCTGGGCAGCGACTGTTTGCCCGACGGCTCGCGCCCGCTGGTGCACGCAGGTGACACGGTGGAAATCAGCGCCACCGGCTTCAAGCCGGTGGTGCACAGCTTTCACGCGGAGGTGCTGTCATGAAGCACGCCCGCATCGCCTGGGCCGGCGCGGTCCACGAAGCCGTGGAAGTTGACGGACAGCTCGCATTGCTCACCCCTGCGTTCGTGGGTCGCCGCGTGGCCTTCGACGAGGTGGTGTGGCTCCCCCCGCTCGCACCCAACCCACCCGGTCGCCCGCGCACCATCCTTGCGCTCGGCCTGAACTACGCCGACCNCACGCGAAAGAACTCGCCTTCAAGGCACCCGACGAACCGCTGGCGTTTCTGAAAGGTGAGGCCAGCCTCACCGGTCACAACGGCTTCACCGTGCGCCCGGCGGGCGTGCAGAACATGCACTACGAATGTGAACTCGCCGTGGTGATCGGGCGCACCGCCAAACACGTGAAGAAATCGGACGCGCTGGACTTCGTGGCCGGCTACACCGTGGCCAACGACTACGCGATCCGCGACTACCTGGAGAACTGGTACCGCCCCAACCTGCGTGTGAAGAACCGCGACACCTGCACACCCATCGGCCCCTGGCTGGTGGACGCAGCCGATGTGCCCGATCCGATGAACCTCGCACTGCAGACCACCGTCAACGGCAAGGTGACGCAGCAAGGTAGCACGCGCGACATGATCTTCGACGTGCCCACGCTGATCGAATACTTCAGCGCTTTCATGACCCTGCAACCCGGCGACCTGATCCTCACCGGCACACCCGACGGCGTGGTCGACTGCCAGCCCGGCGACGTGGTCGTCACGTCCATCGACGGCATCGGCGACCTGGTCAACACCATCACTTCATCCGCATCCACATGACGATCCAGCACCTCATCAACGGCCAGTCCGTGGCCAGCGCCACCACCTTCGAGACGATCAACCCCGCCACGCAGGAAGTGCTGGCCGAGGTGAGCGCCGGGGGCAGGGACGAGATCAACGCAGCGGTGCAGGCGGCCAAAGACGCGTTCCCGAAGTGGGCCGGCCTTCCCGCCAACGAGCGCGCAAAACTCATGCGCAAGCTCGGCGAGCTGATCGCCGCCCACGTGCCCGAGATCGCGCAGCTAGAGACGAACGACAGCGGCCAGGTGATTTCACAAACCGGGAAACAACTCATTCCGCGCGCGGCCGACAACTTTCACTATTTCGCCGAGATGTGCACCCGCGTGGACGGCCACACCTACCCCACACCCACCCACCTGAACTACACGCTGTTCCACCCGGTGGGTGTGTGCGCCCTCATCAGCCCGTGGAACGTGCCCTTCATGACGGCCACCTGGAAGGTCGCGCCGTGCCTGGCGTTCGGCAACACGGCGGTGCTGAAGATGAGCGAACTCAGCCCGCTCACGGCCGCGCGCCTGGGCGAACTGGCGCTGGAAGCGGGCATTCCGCCCGGCGTGTTGAACGTGGTGCACGGCTATGGCAAAGAGGCCGGCGAGCCGTTGTGCGCGCACCCCGACGTGCGTGCCATCTCTTTCACTGGATCGACGGCCACCGGCAACCGCATCGTGCAGAGCGCGGGCCTGAAGAAGTTCAGCATGGAACTGGGCGGCAAGAGCCCATTCGTGATCTTCGACGACGCCGATCTGGACCGCGCGCTCGATGCAGCCATCTTCATGATCTTCAGCAACAACGGCGAGCGCTGCACGGCGGGCAGCCGCATTCTGGTGCAGCAGAGCATCTACGCCGACTTCGCGCAGAAGTTCGCCGAGCGCGCCAAGCGCATCACGGTGGGTGATCCGCTGGATGAAAAAACCACCGTCGGCCCGATGATCAGCCGGGCGCATCTGGCGAAGGTGCGCAGCTACATCGAGCTGGGTACGAAAGAGGGCGCTACGCTGTTGTGTGGTGGGCTGGACCGGCCTTCGTATTCGGCCGAGTTGCCCTCGCGTGTGGCCCAGGGCAACTTCGTCTGGCCCACGGTGTTTGCCGATGTGGACAACCGCATGCGCATTGCGCAAGAAGAAATCTTCGGCCCGGTGGCCTGCCTCATCCCGTTTCGCGACGAGGCGCATGCGATCGAGCTGGCCAACGACATTCAGTACGGCCTGTCGAGCTATGTGTGGACGGAGAACCTGGGGCGTGCGCACCGCGTAGCAGCTGCGGTAGAGGCGGGCATGTGTTTCGTCAATTCACAGAACGTGCGGGATCTGCGCCAGCCGTTTGGTGGCACCAAGGCGAGTGGCACGGGGCGTGAGGGCGGCATCTGGAGTTATGAGGTGTTTCTGGAGCCGAAGAATGTGGCGGTGTCTTTGGGGTCGCATCACATTCCGCGTTGGGGGGTTTGAAATGTCTTTGCTCCTGCGTGTGGGTGGGATCGAGAGGGCACGGCGCTCTGCTCCGCGAATGTCCTCCGGCGGCCGGTGCCGCCTCCCCCTTGATTTAGCTGCGCAGTGCGCCATGCCCTCTCGATCCGAAGCAGCGTGCGTGCGCTCGTCTGTAGGCATGCGCGGCCCGCAGTGGCTTGAAGCCCTGGTGTGTCCACCGCAGCGAAATCAAGGAGGAGGGGCCAAAGGCCCCGGGGGACATTCGCGGAGGTGGGCGCGCCAGGGCTTCAAGCTACGGAGCAGCAGCAAACACAAGAGGAACAAGACATGGGAAAACTAGCACTGGTAGCCAAAGTCACCCACGTCCCCTCGATGTACCTGAGCGAACTCGACGGACCGCGCAAGGGCACAAGGCAGGACGCCATCGACGGACACATTGCGATCAGCCGCCGCTGCCGCGAACTCGGCGTGGACACCATCGTCGTCTTCGACACCCACTGGCTCGTCAATGCCAGCTACCACCTCAACTGTGCGCCCCTCTTCCAGGGCCGCTACACCAGCAATGAACTGCCGCACTTCATCAGCAACCTGCCGTTCGAAATTCCCGGCAATCCCGAGCTCGGCAAACTGCTGGCCAAGGTCTGCAACGAACACGGTGTGGAAACGCTCGCCCACGACACCACCACCCTCGGGCCCGAATACGGCACGCTCGTGCCCATGCGCTACATGAACGCCGACCAGCACTTCAAGGCCATCTCGGTCTCCGCGCTGTGCCAAGCGCACTACCTCAACGACAGCGTGCGCCTGGGCTGGGCCATGCGCAAGGCCGTGGAAGACCACTACGACGGCACCGTGGCGTTCCTCGCCAGCGGCAGCCTGAGCCACCGCTTTGCACAGAACGGCCTCGCACCCGACTACGCCTTCAAAATCTGGAGCCCCTTCCTCGAAACGCTGGATCGCCGCGTGGTGCAGATGTGGGAACAGGGCGAGTGGAAGGCCTTCTGCGAGATGCTGCCCGAGTACGCGGCCAAAGGCCACGGCGAAGGCTTCATGCACGACACCGCCATGATGCTGGGCGCACTCGGCTGGAGCGACTACGAAGGCCAAGCCGAGGTCATCACACCGTACTTCGGCGCCTCCGGCACCGGCCAGATCAACGCCGTGTTCCCCGTTACACCGCAGACCGGCGCCGCCATTCCGGCCGCGCAGGCTTCCGCCGCCAAGGGTTATCAAACCGTCTCTCGCCTCTGACCACCATGCCCCACCTCGTCATCCTCTACACCCCCAACCTCGACAAGCCCGAATCGGAAGGCGGCATCGACATGAGCCGCCTGTGCCGCGCGCTGTGTGACGCCATGCTGGCCGTGCGCGACGAGGCCGACAAGCAGGTCTTCCCCACCGGCGGCACGCGCGTGCTGGCCTACCCCGCCGCGCACAGCGCCGTGGCCGATGGCGGCGTGGCCGGTGTGGCGGCAGGCCTGGGCGGCGACTACGCCTTCGTCTACATGAACCTGCGCATGGCCAAGGGCCGCAGCGCACTGACGCACCAGCGCGTGGGCGATGCGCTGCAGGCCTGCGTGCAGGCGAACTTCGCCGCGCGACTGGCTGCGCGCCCCATCGGAATCACCGTGCAGGTGGACGAGGGCCACGAGGTGTTCGACGGCAAAACCAGCTCCATTCATCCATTGTTCAACCGGGGCTGAGCCATGTTCGACGACACCCTGATCCAGCAACTGGCGGCCGAGCTTGACCGGTCAGAAAAAGCCCGCGTGCCGCTGGAGCATTTCTCAAAGCGCTTCCCGGACATGACCATCGAGGACGGTTACCGCATCGGCCGCGCCTGGGTGGCGCTGCAGATCGAAGCGGGCAACCCCGTCATCGGCCACAAGATCGGTCTGACCAGCCGCGCCATGCAGATGGCCAGTCAGATCGACGAACCCGATTTCGGCACCTTGCTGCAGAGCATGCTGTTCACCGCGCCGGTGGGCGAAGTGCTGGAAATCCCGGCCAGCCGCTTCATCGCGCCGCGCGTGGAAGTGGAACTGGCCTTTGTGCTGAAAGGTCCACTCAAGGGAACGGGCGTGACGGTGGCCGATGTGATCAACGCCACCGAATACGTGACCCCTGCCATCGAGATCATCGACGCGCGCATCGAGCAGTTCGACCGCCACACCAAAACGATGCGCAAGGTGTTCGACACCATCAGCGACAACGCGGCCAACGCCGGCATCGTGCTGGGTGTGGGCGACCTCCGTTACCGCGCCGACCCGCTCACCACCGATCTGCCCTGGTGCGGCGCCGTGCTCAGGCAGAACGGTTTGGTGGAAGAAACCGGCCTCGCCGCCGGCGTGCAGGGCCACCCCGCCATCGGCATCGCCTGGCTGGCCCACAAGCTCGCGCCCTGGGGCGAATCGCTCAAGCCCGGCCAGATCGTGCTGGCCGGTTCGTTCACGCGGCCGGTGGCTGCGAAGGCCGGTGATCTCTTCGAGGCCGACTACGGCCCGCTCGGTTGCATGAAATTCAAGTTCGTCTGAGGCCACCATGCACACACCCATCAACACCTTCAAACAAGCACTCGCCGCCGGCACGCCGCAGATCGGCCTGTGGGCTGCGCTGGCCAGCGCGTACAGCACCGAGCTGCTCGCCGGCGTGGGCTATGACTGGCTGCTCATCGACGGCGAACACGCGCCCAACGACGTGCGTTGCACGCTGGCGCAACTGCAGGCCGTGGCGAGTGCTCAGCACGCCTTTGGCGACGCGCGCTCGCACGCCATCGTGCGTGTGCCGGTGGGCACGGGAGACGTGGGCGTGGCCCTCATCAAGCAGTACCTCGACATCGGCGCGCAAACGCTGTTGGTGCCCATGATCGATACCGCCGAACAAGCCGAGCTGGTGGTGAAAGCCACGCGCTACGCCCCCGCCGGCATCCGCGGCATGGGCAGCGCACTCGCCCGCGCTTCACGCTGGCAGGCGCACGCGCGCTACGTGCATGAGGCCAACGACCAGGTCTGTGTGCTTGTGCAGGCCGAAACGGTGGAGGCCATGAAGAACCTCGATGCCATCGCCGCTACGCCAGGCGTGGACGGTGTCTTCATCGGCCCGGCCGACCTCAGCGCCTCCATGGGCCACCCGGGCAACGCCGCGCACCCCGAGGTGCAGGCCGCAATTGCCGAGGGCGTGAAGTGCATCCGCGCTGCCGGCAAGGCGCCCGGCATTCTGGCCACCACCGAGGCGGGCGCGAAACAGTGGCTGGCCGCTGGCGCGCTGTTCGTCGCGGTGGGCGCCGACACCATGCTGCTCGCATCCAGCGCCTCGAAGTTGCTCGCCCAGTTCAAGGGCCCGGTCGCCACCGGCCCCAACACCTACTGAAGGAGACCTCCATGAATGCCACCCTCAGAGCCACCACTGTGCTGCCGGCCGGCATGCACCCTGACGAGTGGGCCGCGCGCCTGGAGCTTGCCGCCTGTTACCGCGTCTTCGCCATGCTCGGGTGGACGGAGATGATCTACAACCACATCACGCTGCGCCTTGCCGATTCGGTGACCGGCGGTGACAAGCAATTCTTGATCAATCCCTTCGGGCTGCATTACTCCGAAGTGACCGCGAGCAACCTCGTGAAGATCAACCTCAAAGGCGAGGTGCTGGACGGCTCGACCCACCGCGTCAACCCGGCCGGCTTCACGGTGCACGCCGCCATCCACGACGGCATCGAAGGCGCGCACTGCGTGATGCACACCCACACCACCGCCGGCGTGGCGGTGGCCTGCCTGCAAGACGGCTTGCAGCAGACCAACTTCTACACCGCGCAGCTGCACGGCATGCTGGCGTACCACGCCTTTGAGGGCATCACCATCCACGCTGAAGAAGCGCCGCGCCTGCTCAAGAGCATCGGCAGCCAGCAAGCGGTGATCCTGCGCAACCACGGCCTGCTGGCCTGGGGCGCCACGCTGCCGCAAACCTTTGCCATTCTGTGGACGCTGCAGCGCGCCTGCGAAATCCAGCTGGCCACCTTCAGCATGGGCGGGGCCGCTGCCGCGATCCCTGTTGCCGAGGCGATTGCAGCGAAATGCACGCGCGACGCGCTACAGTTCAGCCCCAACCACGGCGCAGGTCGTGACGTGTTCGACGCGCTGGTCCGGCAGGTGAACCGCCTGGACAGCAGCTACCTGGAGTGAACGTCTGATGCAACCGGATTTCCAGCGTGTGGCCATCGTCGGCGCCGGCGCCATCGGCGGCTGGCTGGGTGTGCTGCTCTCGCACACTGGCTGCATCGTGAGCGCACTGGCGCGCGGCGAGACGCTCGCCACGCTGCAGCGCGACGGACTTCAACTGCACGAGAACGGGCGCCTCATCGGTGCGCCGGTGGAGGCCTCCAGCAGTGCGGTGGCCCTGGGTGTGCAGGACCTGGTGATCGTGGCGGTGAAGGCGCCCGCGCTGGCCGAGGGGGCGCGCG
>QBMB01000023.1:0-1184 GCA_003241965.1 Burkholderiales bacterium
CGTACACAGGCCGCTTCGCCCCCTCCCCCACGGGCCCGCTGCACGCGGGCTCGCTCGTCGCAGCGCTGGCCAGCTGGCTCGATGCCCGTGCCCACGGCGGTGCCTGGCTGGTGCGCATGGAAGACGTGGACATGCCGCGCTGCGTGCCCGGCGCCGATCGGCTCATCCTGCAACAGCTCGCCACCTGTGGCCTGGTGAGCGACGAGCCCGTGGTCTGGCAATCGGAGCGTGGTCCGCTCTACCAGGCAGCGCTGGACCTGCTGGCGCAGCGTGGCCGAGCCTACCCCTGCGGCTGCTCGCGCAAGGACATCGAGACCGCGCTGCAAGCGCAAGGTGTGTCCCGCGAGCGCCACCACATGGCGGTGTACCCCGCCACCTGCCGGCCGCAAAACGGCGGCCTGCAAGGCAAACACGCGCGGGCCTGGCGCTTCCAACTGCCCGACAACGCCCAAGCGGCCTGGACCGACCGCCGCCTGGGCCCACAGAAACAAAATGTCACCACCGAGGTCGGTGACTTCATCTTGAAACGCGCCGACGGCCTCTGGGCCTACCAGCTCGCCGTGGTGGTGGACGACTGCGCGCAGGGCATCACCCACGTGGTGCGCGGCGAAGACCTGACCGACAACACGGCGCGCCAGATCCTGCTGCAGCGAGCGCTCGGCCTGGCCACTCCGCAATACCTGCACACCCCCCTGGTGCTGGGCGCCGACGGCGAGAAGCTGAGCAAACAGAACGGCGCGTTGCCACTGGAGCTGGCCGATCCCCTGCAAACGCTGAATGCAGCGGCGCAGTCACTGGGCCTGCCGCGCCAGGCCGGCAGCGTGGCTCAGGCACTGGGCGCGTGGACCAACGCCTGGCAAGCCTAGAATCCACGCCTTTGCCGCACGAAGCCCCGCCATGACCGACCCCCGCCACGCGCAACCGCGCATTCCCCTGAGCGACGTGCCCTATGTGCGGCAAGTGAAGAGTTATGTGCTGCGGGCTGGCCGCATGGGGCCGGGGCAGGCAAGGGCCTACGAGCAACACGGCCCACGCTTCCTGCTGAACTACACGCCCGGCCCCTTCGACGCCAGCGCCGCCTTTGGCCGCAGCGCCCCCCTCATCCTGGAAATCGGCTTCGGCATGGGTGGCGCCACCGCGCACATCGCTGCCGTGCGGCCGGGCGACAACTTCCTCTGCTGCGA
>QBMB01000023.1:1194-10534 GCA_003241965.1 Burkholderiales bacterium
CTGCTGCGAGGTTCACGAGCCCGGTGTGGGCGCGCTGCTCAAGCTGGTGGGCGAACAAGGTCTGGAGAACATCCGCATCCTGCGCCACGACGCGGTGGAGGTGCTTGACCACATGCTCGGCGAATCCAGCCTTGACGGTGTGCACATCTTTTTCCCGGATCCCTGGCACAAGAGCCGCCACCACAAGCGCCGCCTGATCCAGCCGGCGTTCGTGAACCGGCTCGCGCGTCACCTCAAGCCCGGCGGCTATTTGCACCTGGCCACCGACTGGGAGCCCTACGCCCACCAGATGCTGGAGGTGCTCAGTGCCGAGCCGCTGCTGCAGAACACCGCCGAGGCGGGCGGCACCGGTTTCGTACCCCAGCCGTCGTACCGACCGCTCACCAAGTTCGAGAACCGCGGCTTGAAACTCGGCCACGGCGTGTGGGACCTGGTGTTCCGCCGGGTCTGACAGCCCAGCGCGCCTGAGACACATCAGCCCCCACCGTGGCACGCCCACCGAAGAGTCCGCACATCCCGGCGCGCCACGGCGTGTCTGCCAGCTGCGTGGCATTGCCCGCTGGCAAGGCGGCTGCGTGGCCGCTGCTGCTGGACTTCCTGGCCGAGCGCCTGAGTGTGGTGGACCGCGCAACCTGGGCCGAGCGGCTGGCGCGCGGTGAGGTGATGGACGACAACGGCCAGACGCTGCCGCCCGACGCGCCTTTCCAGCCCGGTGCGCGCATTCACTACTACCGCCATCTGGACGACGAGCCCACCATCCCGTTCGAAGAGACGGTGTTGTTCCAGGACGATCATTTGCTGGTGGCCGACAAGCCGCATTTTTTGCCGGTCACGCCGGGCGGGCGCTATGTGCAGCAAAGCCTGCTGGTTCGCCTGAAGCGCCGCACCGGTATCGACACGCTGAGCCCCATCCACCGCATCGACCGCGAAACCGCCGGTCTCGTGCTGTTCAGCCTGCGCGCGCAGGACCGCAACGCTTACCAGGCGCTGTTTCGCGAGCGCGCGGTGCGCAAGACTTACGAGGCCATCGCCCCCCAACGTCCTGAAATGCGGTTTCCGCACACGCGGCGCAGCCGCATCGAAGAAGACGCCGAGCGCTTCTTCCGAATGGTCGAAGCAGAGGGCGAGCCCAACAGCGAAACGCTGATCGAACAGGCCGAGGTGCGCGGGGCCTGGGCGCGCTACACGCTCTCACCCGTGACCGGCAAGCGGCACCAGCTGCGCGTGCACATGAACGCGCTGGGCGCGCCCATCGCGGGTGACCAGTTTTACCCGCAGGTGCTGCGCGGGCCGGACGGCGACGAAGACTTTGCCGAACCGCTGCGGCTGCTGGCGAGCGGCATCGCGTTCACCGACCCGGTGACGGGAATGGACCGGCGCTTCGACAGTGAGCGGGTGCTGGCGTGGCCGGACATGCAGATCAAGGGGTGATGCTCAGAGCCTGCCCGGGAAGCGGGCATGGGCGTTCTCACGTTGTCAGGGAGCCATCAGTCGCGGCAGTAGCCTTCACCGGTGCGAACCGTGAGGCAGTTGGATTTTTCGCTCAACCACTTCATGCCGGTTTCAGCGCCGTTCGTGGCGCGCAAGCTCTCTTTCACGCCCTCGCGTTCGAACGCAATCTGTTGGCCTGCGGCCTGGGCCTGGAAGGTGCGCGGACCATCCAGGTTCTGGATGGTGACTTCGTACCGGCCATTGCCACCGGTGATTTGAAGAAACGTGCCCTCTGGCCCATTCCATTTTCCGAGCCACTGGTCGGTGACGGGTGCGGCACCCGCGTCAGACGGACTCGCCGCGCTGACAGGAGCGGGGACGGGGCTCTGGTCCTTGCAGCCGGCGGCCAGCAAAGCCAGCGTGGCGCAGGCCATCACCCAACCAGCGGTGGCTATCGTGAACGGCGTGCGTTGGACGACGCGGGTTTTTGTGGCCATCAGCACTTCCTCCGATTGTTGACTTTGCCGGGTTCCCGCCTGGATGCTGAAGTGGGACACCATCATCAGACCGCACAGGCTGGGCATCTCCATTAGAGCCTGATCGCGCCATGGCCACGCCAGGTGCGCAGCCGGGCGACTGGATGTGACGGACATGGGCATGATTCGAGGGTTCCTCCGCAATCTCACTGCAATCCATCAAGCCCTTCGCACACCGCGTCATGAAAACCGACAGACCGGCACCCAGCCTGCTGGCAAAACTTCTTTGCACTCTGGCCGCCGCCTTCCTGGCGGGTGTGGGTCTGCTCGCCATCGTGACGGAAACCCACAGCGGTTATGCACGCTACAAGGGCTACGTGACGCTGCAGGGCGGTCAGGCAGTGTCGATGGGTATCGTGATCATCTGCCTGGCGCTGCTGCCCCTGGTGGTCTGGGTCCCCAGGCGATGGGTCGGCTGGACATTGCTGGCCTGGTGGCTGCTGCTGATGGTCTGCATCTTCCTGCCCATCTTCAATCCGCTCTGAGCGTTGCCTCAGCTGCGAAGCAAACCCGCCAGCAATCGGCTCACATGCACCGCCTCGCGCTGCGCCCCATCATGAATCTGGTGGCGGCAACTGGTGCCGTCGGCGACCACGATCGCATCGGGCGCAGCGCGCACGGCGGGCAGCAGGCTGAGCTCGGCCATCTGCATCGACACCGCATGGTGGGATGCTTCATAGCCAAAGCTGCCGGCCATGCCGCAGCAACTGCTCTCGATCAGCTGAGGGCTGGCACCGGGTATCCAGCGCAGCACTTCCAGGATGGGTGACACCGCGTCGAACGCCTTCTGGTGGCAATGGCCATGCAGCAGCACCGGCTGGTCCACCGCCTTGAGCCTGGCCTTCAAACCGTCCAGCCGCCCGGCCTTCGCTTCGCGCGCCAGAAATTCTTCGAACAGCAAGGCGTGCTCAGCGATCTGCTGCGGCGCCGAGCCCAGACCCATCACCAGCATCTCGTCGCGCAGCGTGAGCAGGCACGAAGGCTCCAGTCCCACGATGGCGATGCCCTTGTGCGCAAACGGCAGCAGGCTCTGCATCACCTCGCGCGCTTTTTCTTTGGCTTGCTCGACCATGCCGCTGGCGAGATAGGTGCGCCCGCAACACAGGTGTTTGCCGTCGCCTATGGCCTTGGTGGCCACGTGCACGGTGTAGCCGGCGGCCTGCAAAACCTTCACCGCCGCGTGCGCGTTCTCCGATTCGAAATAACCGTTGAAGGTGTCGACGAAGAGCACCACACCGCGCTCGGCGGCCAGCACCTCGTCGCGCGTGGCCGTCTTCACCGGTGCATTGAAGAAATGCTGTGCGTGCCACCGCGGCAGGCTGCGTTGGGACGAGAGACCCAGCCATTTTTCCGACAACGAAGCCAGCAGCGGCAAACGGTTGCGCAGGTTGAGGAGCGGCGCGAGGCGTGCGGCCCAGGCGGCGTAGTCAGGCAATTGGGCCACCAACCGGTCTTTCAGCGTGTGACCGTGTTTGGCCTTGTAGTGCTGCAGGAACTCGACCTTCATCTTGGCCATGTCCACGCCGGTGGGGCAGTCGCGCTTGCAGCCTTTGCAGCCCACGCAGAGGTCCATGGCTTCGCGGACCACCTCGCTGGTGAGCGCGTCTTTGCCTGCCAGTCCGGGAATTTGCCCGCTGAGCGCGAGACGCAAGGTGTTGGCACGGCCGCGTGTGAGGTGTTGCTCGTCGCGCGTCACGCGGTAGCTCGGGCACATGGTGCCGGCGTCGAACTTGCGGCAGTGGCCGTTGTTGTTGCACATCTCCACCGCCTTGGCGAGACCCCGCGCCGGGTCTTCACCGGTGCCGGGCGCGGTGGTCACTTCGGTCACCGGGTCGGCCTGCACATCCCAGGCACTCCAGTCGAGCACAGGCTGGATGGGCACCACCTTGTAGCTGGGCGCGAAACGCATCAGCCGCGTGTCGTCCATCCGGGGTGGATCAATGATGCGGTTGGGCGACAACAACTGCGTGGGATCGAGGTGCTCCTTGATGCGGGCAAATGCGTCATTGATGCGCGGGCCGAACTGCCATTCGATCCACTCGCCGCGGCACAGACCGTCACCGTGTTCGCCGCTGTAGGCGCCCTTGTACTTGCGCACGAGTTCACTGGCCTCTTCGGCGATCTGGCGCATCTTGGCAGCACCACCGCGGCGCATGTCCAGAATGGGGCGCACATGCAGCGTGCCGACCGAGGCGTGGGCGTACCAGGTGCCGCGGCTGCCGTGTTTGCGGAACACCTGTGTGAGCGCGTCGGTGTACTCGGCCAGATGCACCAGCGGCACGGCGCAGTCTTCGATGAAGCTCACCGGTTTGCCGTCGCCGCGCAGGCTCATCATGATGTTCAGGCCGGCCTTGCGCACCTCCCACAGGTTCTTCTGCGGCGCGTCCTCCACCATCTCCACCACGCTGCCGGGCAGTCCGAGGTCGCCCATGAGCTCCACGAGTTCGCGAATCTTGTGCGCGATGTCGGCCTTGCTCGGGCCGCTGAATTCCACCAGCAGCACCGCCTCGGGTTTGCCACCGTTGATGTGCGGCGAGAGCGCGGTGCGGATGGTGGGCGCGAACGCCGGGTTCTGCAGCGAGAGCTCGATCATGGTGCGGTCGACCAGCTCCACCGCAGTGAGCTGTCCCACAGCCATGCCCTCGCCGAGCTTGACGATGTGCTGGGCGCTGTCCATCGCCTGGAAGAAGGTGGGGAAGTTCACCACGCCCAGCACCTTGGCGCGCGGCAAGTCACGCAGTTGCAGCTTGAGCGAACGCGTGAGCGCCAGCGTGCCTTCGCTGCCGATCAGCAGGTGCGCCAGATTCACCGAGCCGTCGTGCGTGTACGGCTTTTCGTTCTGGTTGCGGAAGATGTCGAGGTTGTAGCCCGCCACGCGGCGCAGCACCTTGGGCCAGCGCGCATCGATCTCATCAGCGTGCTCCATGGCGAGGTCGCGCACGAAGTCGCCGATGGCTTTGGCTTGCGGGCTGGCCGTGGCGTGGTCGCCGAAATCGACCAGGCTGCCGTTGGCCAGCCAGGCTTGTGCGCCCAGCACGTTGTGGACCATGTTGCCGTAGGCCACCGAGCGGCTGCCGCAGGAGTTGTTGCCGGCCATGCCGCCCAGCGTGGCCTGCGCGCTGGTGGACACGTCCACCGGGTACCACAGGCCGTGCGGTTTGAGTTGTGCGTTGAGGTGATCGAGCACCAGGCCGGGCTCCACCGTGGCGGTGCGGGCCTGCACGTCCACATCCAGCACGCGGCGCATGTGTTTGCTGTGGTCGATCACCAGGCCGGCGCCCACGGTCTGGCCGCACTGGCTGGTGCCGCCGCCGCGCGGCACGATGGGCACCGCCAGATCGCGGCAGATGTCCAGCGCCACGCGCACGTCGTTCGCATCGCGCGGCACAAACACGCCCACCGGCATCTGCTGGTAGATCGAGGCATCGGTGGCGTAGCGACCCCGCTCGGCGGGACTGAACAACACCTCGCCTTGTGTCTGCTGCGCCAGGCGGCGGGCCAGCTGGCCAGCCACTTCGTTGCTGGCCTGGGCCACGCGCTCGTACACCGCATCCGGATGCATCGACGCGGATTTTTCGCGGGTCACATCCAGCGGCAAGGGCGCGTTCATTCGGCAGCTCCCTGGCGATTGAGCGTCTGCACTTCCTGCGAGCGCAGCTGCTCCAGCACCACGTCGCGTTTGTTGTTGAGGTGGGCGGTGAGCACGCCAGCCAGCGCCACGGGGTCGCGCGCCTCCAGCGCCTGGATCATGGCCTCGTGCTCCTTCACCGCGCGGCTCCACTTCTCACCGTCCTGGTTGGAGCGAAAGCGCAGCGCCTGCAGGCGCGCGTTGACCTGGTTGTAGGTGCTGGTCAGCACCGGGTTGCGGGCGGCGGCGTTGATGGCGCGGTGGATCGCATCGTTGAGCGGGTAGTAGGCCGAGAGATCGCGCCGGGTGTAGGCGGCGAGCATCTCGTAGTGCAGGGCCTTGATCTCGGCGAGCTCGGCGTCGGTGATGCGCTGTGCGGCCAGCTGCCCCGAGGCCGCTTCCAGCCCGGCCATCACTTCGAAGGTGTTGTGCACATCGGCCTCGGTCAGCTGCACCGCCAACGCGCCCCGGTTGAGCACCAGCTCCACCAGGCCTTCGGCGGCCAGCGTCTTGATCGCCTCGCGCAGCGGCGTGCGCGAGACCTTGAGCTGCTCGCACAGCTCGCGCTCGTTGAGCTTGGCGCCGGGGGCGATCTGCCCCTCCACCAGCATCTGGCGCAAGCGGTGGGTGGCCTGTTCGTGCAAGGCGCCGGGAGGCATGGAGAAAATCTGAGCCGTCATGTTTTGTATTCAAAAAAATGGCTGAACGGCCGAATTCTAGGGCTGATCCGATTGACAGATTGATTTTGTATGCAAAAAATGCGGCTCACATCCAACCATACATTGCCATGCTGACCACCGACTTTCACCCCACTGGCCGCCATTTCCTGCAGATTCCGGGCCCCTCCCCCGTGCCCGACCGCGTGCTGCGCGCCATGAGCCTGCCCACCATCGACCACCGCGGCCCGGAGTTCGCCGTGCTGGGCCTGAAAGTGCTGGCCGACATGCAGAAGATATTTCAGACCAAACACCCGGTGATGATTTACCCGGCCTCGGGCACCGGCGCCTGGGAGGCCGCGCTGGTCAACACCCTGAGCCCGGGCGACCACGTGCTGATGTACGAGACCGGCCACTTTGCCTTTCTGTGGAACAAGCTGGCCACACGCCTGGGCCTCAAAGCCGAGGTGCTGGCCTTGCCCGGTACCGACAACGGCGTGCCGGCGAACTGGCGCCACGGCGTGCAGGCCCACCTGATCGAAGAGCGCCTGAAGGCCGACACGGGCCACACCATCAAGGCGGTGTGCGTGGTGCACAACGAAACCTCCACCGGCGTGACCAGCAACATCGCCGCCGTGCGCAAGGCCATCGACGCGGCCAAACACCCTGCCCTGCTGCTGGTGGACACCATCTCGGGCCTGGCCAGCGCCGACTACCGCCACGACGAATGGGGTGTGGACGTCTCCATCAGCGGATCGCAAAAAGGCCTGATGCTGCCGCCCGGCATCAGCTTCAACGCGCTCTCCCCCAAGGCCATCGAGGCCAGCAAGACCGCCAAGCTGCCCAAAGCCTTCTGGGCCTGGGACGAGATGATCGAGATGAACAAGACCGGCTACTGGCCGTCGACCCCCAACACCAACTTGCTCTACGCACTGAGCGAAGCGGCCGACATGATCCTGGGCCAGGGGCTGGATGTGGTGTTCGCGCGCCACCAGCGCTGGGCCGACGGAGTGCGCGCTGCGGTGCAGACCTGGGGCCTGCCGATCCAGTGCGCCGAGAACGGTGTGCACTCGCCCATCCTCACCGGCGTGATGACGCCCGAGGGCGTGGACGCCGACGCGGTGCGCAAGATCATTTACGAGCGTTTCGACTGCTCGCTGGGCACGGGTCTGGGCAAGATCAAAGGTCGCATGTTCCGCATCGGCCACCTGGGCGACACCAACGACCTCACGCTCATCGCAGCCGTGGCGGGCTGCGAGATGGGACTGAAGCTGGCCGGCGTGAAGCTCGCCGGCTCGGGCGTGCAGACCCTCATGGACTACTACGCCAGCCACCCCGCCGCCGTGCCGCTGCGCAAGGCCGCCTGAGCCTGCCCGCATTCACCGTTCCCCCGCGCATTCCCACACCCACACGACCACAGGAGACAACATGCAACGCAGAACCTTCGTCACCGCCACCGCGGCCACCGCTGCCACTTTGGCTGCGCCCATGCTGAGAGCCCAGACCCTGCCCGCCGGGCCGGTGCGCATCATCGTGGGCTTCGCACCCGGCGGCGGCACCGATGCGCTGGCGCGGCTGGTGGGCCAGAAGCTGCAGGCCATGTGGAACCTCACGGTGGTGGTGGAGAACCGGGCGGGTGCATCCGGCGTCATAGCGGCCGACATGGTGGCCAAGGCACCGCCCGACGGCAACACGCTGCTCATGGCGCACATCAACAGCCACGCACTGGCCCCCGGACTCATGCCCAAGCTGGGCTACGTGGTGGAGCGCGACTTCACGCCGCTGACCCTGGTGGGTGTGACCCCCAACCTGCTGATCAGCAACAACGACCAGCCCGCCAAAACCGTGGCCGAACTCGTGGCCCAGTGCAAGGCCAACCCGGGCAAGGTCACCTTCGGGTCGGCAGGCCAGGGCTCAGCCCAGCACCTGGCGCTGGAGTCGTTCAAGCTCGCCGCCGGTGTGTTCGCGTTGCACATTCCGTACAAGGGTTCCGGCCCCATGTTGACCGACCTCATGGGCGGGCAGATCGGCTATTCGTTCGACACCATGACGGCGGCCACCCCGCACGTGAAAAGCGGCAAGGTGCGTGCCATCGCGCAGACCCGCGCCAAACGCGCCCTGGGTCACCCGACCGTGCCGACCATGGCCGAGTCCGGCTTCCCCGGCTTCGAGGCCACCACCTGGTACGGCCTGGTGGGCCCGGGCAAGATGCCGCCGGCCATTGCGCAGCGCATGAACGAAGACATCAACAAGGTGCTGGCCATGCCCGACGTGAAGGAAAAGCTGGACCTCTACGGCGCTGAGGACGGCGGCGGTTCGGCACAGCAGTTCGCCGACTTCATTCGAACCGAGCAGGTGAAGTGGTCCAAGGTGATCAAGGACGCCAAAGTCACGATCGACAGTTGAGCGCCGACGCATGACCGATACGGGCCAAGTGCGCCTGCAGATCGAGGCCGGCGTGGCCTCGGTGCTGTTTGACCGACCCCAGGCACGCAATGCGATGACCTGGGCCATGTACGAACAACTCGCGACCATCAACCGCCAGCTGAGCGCTGACCGCAGCGTGCGGGTGGCGGTGTTCCGCGGTGCGGGCGGCCAGGCCTTCGTGGCCGGCACCGACATCGAGCAGTTCGCGGCCTTCCAGACCGGCGAAGACGGCGTGGCCTACGAGCGCCAGATCGAGGCCGGGATCGAGTTGATGTGCCAGCTGCCCATGCCCACCGTGGCCCTGGTCGAGGGCTGGTGTGTGGGCGGCGGGCTGGCGATTGCCACCGCGTGCGACTTCCGCCTGGCCACGCCGGGCGCGAAATTCGGCGTGCCCATTGCCAAGACGCTGGGCAACTGCCTGGCGATTGCCAATGTGGCGCGCTTGCGATCGGCCTTCGGGCACCAGCGTGTGAAACGCATGCTGGTGCTCGCCGAGTTCATCGGTGCCGACGAGGCATTGGCCTGCGGTTTTCTGCATGCCATGGAGGCGCCCGAAACCATCGATGCCGCCACCGCCTCGCTCGTGCAACGGCTCGCCGCGCTCGCGCCGGTGACGCAGCGCGTGAGCAAGGCCACGTTGGAACGCCTGGCCACGCACGACC